>NZ_JBVHWN010000015.1:0-171338 GCF_055564335.1 Streptomyces sp. NPDC029139
TCTCAAGGACCGGAGGCGGTGACCAAGCTGCGGCATGGCCACCACCCTCGCACGTGGCCCGATCGACATGAAGTCAAAGAGACAGAACCTAGTCACTCGCCCGCGAACGGCGGAGCCACCAGATGCCGGTCACCGGCAGCAGGACCGGAATGAAGATGTAGCCGTAGCCGTAGTCAGACCAGACCGTGGCGTCGGGGAACGCGGACGGGTCCGCGAGTGTCCAGGTCCCCACGGTCAGCACGCCCACCAGCTCGGCGGCGCAGCACACCAGCGCCGCCCTGCGGGCCGTCTCACCACCCCTGACCAGCGTGTACGTGATGAACGCGTACACCACGGCCGCGACCGCCGACAGCGCGTACGCGAGCGGCGCCCGGTCGAACTCGGTCGCGATCTGGTAGATCGAGCGGGAGACCGCGCCCACCGACATCACTCCGTACAGCCAGACGAGCAGCATGCCCGGGCCCTTGACCAGCCGGGTGGTCCCCTCGGTCGTGGTCATCAGCCCACCGTCCAGATGTCGAAGAGACGCACCTCGAGCACCGCCAGCACGACCGCGCCGGCCGCCACCGTCGCCGAGCCCCAGCGGGTGCGCTCCGCGAGCGACATGAATCCGGCCGCCGGGACGGCGCACAGCGCGCCCAGCAGATACGCGACGAAGATCGTCGTGCCCTCCTCGGCCTTCTCGCCGCGCGACAGCTGCACGATGCCCACGATCAGCTGGGCCAGCGCGAGGAAGGACACCACGGCCATGCCGATGAAGTGCCAGTCCTTGGTCGGCTGATCGCGGAAGAAGGCGAAGCCGCACCAGGCGGCGAGGGCGAGCGCGGCCACCGAAACCGCGACCGTCAGGGCGTCAAGCATGGGCCCGAGGGTATTACGGGCCAAAAGGCCCGATGCGCTCGCCCCCCGCCCGGCCCCGCCCGCCTCTCGCTCGCCCCCGTCCGGCCCCGCCCGCCTTCCGCTCGCCCCCGTCCGGCCCCCGACCGCCTCCCGCGCGCCTTCCGCCGTGGCCGCGGACCGTGGCCTTGACCACAGCACCCCGCCCTGCCGGGCCGGACACCGAGGGCGTCCCGACCCGACCGGCGGAGGCGTCCGCGCAGGCCGCGGACGGGATCGCGGATGCCGTGGCCGGAACCTGACGGCCCGGACGCGGTGTCCGGATGCTGTGTCGACGGCGTCCGCTATTCGGACATGCCCGATCCGGTCGAACAGGTGCGTGCTTTACTTGCAGCCATGACCACGACGAGCAGCCGCACCCTTGCGACCGAGGCGATCACGACGCCCGGTGCTCGTTGTATGTGTCGAATGTGCGCCTTCTGAGGGCCCCCGCCTGAGACTCGCGCCCCGAAGCGAGCCCCCGACGGCCGTGCCGATCCGCCCGCCCCCGCGGCGCCGGACCGTGCCTGCCCCGCGCACGCGCCCCTCCCGGTCACCCACCGGGCCGGCCGACTTCGCGCCTGACTGTCCGAACGACGAATGCCCCGTGCCCGGCGGACCCCGCGCCGCGCACTCGACAGTGACGGAAACCCCTGTGATCACCACTTCGGGCCTGACCAAGGTCTATGAGTCGCGAGGCCGCCAGGTCACCGCTCTGGACGGCGTCGACCTCCACGTCCGCGAGGGCGAGGTGTTCGGCGTGATCGGCCAGAGCGGCGCTGGCAAGTCCTCGCTCATCCGCTGCGTCAACCTCCTGGAGCGCCCCACCTCCGGCACCGTGACCGTCGACGGCGTCGACCTCACCGCGCTCGCGGCGAACGGCCGCCGCGCCGGCAAGGACCTGCGCCGCGCCCGCAGCAGCATCGGCATGGTCTTCCAGCACTTCAACCTGCTGTCCTCGCGCACCGTCAAGGACAACATCGAGCTGCCGCTGGAGATCCTCGGTGTCTCCGGCACCGAGCGCTCGCGCCGCGCCCTGGAACTCCTCGACCTCGTCGGCCTCGCCGACAAGGCCAAGTCCTACCCCGGCCAGCTCTCCGGCGGCCAGAAGCAGCGCGTCGGCATCGCCCGCGCCCTCGCCGGGAACCCCAAGGTGCTGCTCTCCGACGAGGCCACCAGCGCCCTCGACCCGGAGACCACCCGCTCCATCCTCCAGCTGCTGCGCGACCTCAACCGGCAGCTCGGCCTCACCGTCCTGCTCATCACGCACGAGATGGACGTCGTCAAGACGATCTGCGACTCGGCCGCGCTGATGCGCAAGGGCCGGATCATCGAGTCCGGCACCGTGAGCGGACTGCTCGCCACCCCCGGCTCGGAGCTGGCGGCCGAACTCTTCCCGGTCAGCGGCGCCGCCACCGCCCCCGACCGCACGGTCGTCGACGTCACCTTCCACGGCGAGGCCGCCACCCAGCCGGTGATCTCGCAGCTCTCCCGTACGTACAACATCGACATCTCGATCCTCGGCGCGGCGATGGACACCGTCGGCGGGAAGCAGATCGGGCGGATGCGGATCGAGCTGCCCGGACGGTACGAGGAGAACGTCGTGCCCGTCGGCTTCCTGCGCGAGCAGGGCCTCCAGGTCGACGTCGTCGACGAGGACACGGCGCCCGAGGAGGCGCCCGTACTGGTCAAGGAAGGTGCCAAGTGACCTGGTCGGAGATGCAGCCCCTGCTGGAGCAGGGAACGGTCGACACCCTCTACATGGTCCTGTGGGCCACGCTCGTCACCGTCCTCGGCGGCCTGCCCCTCGGCATCCTCCTCGTCCTCACGGACAAGGGGGGCCTGCTGCAGAACACGGTGGTCAACAAGGTCGTCGGCGTGATCGTGAACATCGGCCGCTCGCTGCCGTTCATCATCCTGCTGATCGCCCTGATCCCCTTCACGACCTTCGTGGTCGGCACCTTCATCGGCCCGACCGCCATGATCGTGCCGCTCGCGATCGGCGCCATCCCCTTCTTCGCGCGCCTCGTCGAGACGTCGGTGCGCGAGGTCGACCACGGCCTGGTCGAGGCCGTCCAGTCGATGGGCGGCTCGGTGCCCACGATCATCCGCAAGGTGCTGCTGCCGCAGGCGCTGCCCTCGCTGGTCTCCGGCGTCACCACCACCGTCATCGTGCTCGTCGGTTACTCCGCGATGGCCGGCGCGGTCGGTGGCGAGGGCCTCGGCTCCAAGGCCATCACCTACGGGTACCAGCGCTTCGACACCCCGTTCATGCTGGTCACCGTCGTCGTCCTGATCGCCCTCGTCACCGTCGTCCAGCTCATCGGCGACCTGGCCGTCCGCCTCCTCGCCCGCCGAGGACGCACCGCCTGACGCACCGCCGTCGGCCCCGCGCCCCACCGCGCGACCCCGGCGCGTGCCACCACGCGCCCCCACAGACTTCGCTCGTCGAAGAAGAGCCCGGACTTGTTGTCCAGGCTTCCACCGCACCACCGGAAAGAGGCACTCTTCGTGCGTAAGAACATCAAGCTCACCGCCGGCTTCGCCGCCACCACCGCGCTCGCCCTCGGCCTGACCGCCTGCGGCACGTCCTCGGACCCGTCCTCCGCCAAGGACACGGCCGGCTCCGCCGACAAGCCGCTCGTCGTCGCCGCGTCCCCGACGCCGCACGCCGACATCCTGAACTACGTCAAGGACAACCTCGCCGCGAAGGAGGGCCTGAAGCTGGAGGTGAAGGAGTTCACGGACTACGTCCTGCCGAACACCGCCACCGAGTCCGGCCAGGTCGACGCCAACTTCTTCCAGCACAAGCCGTACCTCGACGACTTCAACCTGAAGAACAAGACCCACATCGTCCCGGTGGTCGACGTCCACCTGGAGCCCCTCGGTCTCTACTCCAAGAAGGTCAAGGACCTCAAGGACATCAAGGCCGGCCAGACCATCGCCGTCCCCAACGACACCACCAACGGCGGCCGCGCCCTCAAGCTGCTCGCCGACAACGGGCTGATCACCCTCAAGGACGGCGTCGGCTCCAACGGCAAGCTGTCCGACATCACCGACAAGAAGGGCCTGGAGTTCAAGGAGCTGGAGGCCGCCACCGTGCCCCGCGCCCTGAACGACGTGGACGCCGCGGTCGTGAACGGCAACTACGCCATCGAGGCCAAGCTCAACCCGGCCACCGACTCCCTGGCCCTGGAGAAGGCGGACGGCAACCCCTACGCCAACTTCCTCGCCGTCAAGGAGGGCAACGAGAAGGACGCCCGCGTGCAGAAGCTCGCCAAGCTCCTCAACTCGCCCGAGGTGAAGAAGTACATCGAGGACACCTACAAGAACGGCTCGGTCGTCCCGGCCTTCGGCACCGTCGCCAAGTAAGGCCCGTCGTACAGTTCTTGTGACGAAGGCCCCCGCATCCCGTCCGGTGCGCGGGGTCTTCGTCGCACCCGCCGCCATCTGACGCCACATCGGACCCGGCCATGCACACCGGCCGCTGCATGCTGCATGCTGTGCGTTCACGGTCGATTCGGACGGTCCTCGGCATGGAGCTGCGCATGACTACCACCTTTCCGGACATCTCCATCAACACGGACCGGTTGGTGCTGCGCCCGTACGACGACGCCGACATCCCCGCCTTCACCGAGATGATGAACGACGAGCTCATCACGGCCTGGACCTCGATCCCGCACCCCTACACCCGCTCCGACGCCGAGGACTGGGTGCGCAGGATCGCTCCTGCTGAGCGCACCGAAGGCCGCGGGATCGTCTTCGCCGTCACCGAGTTCCTCACCCAGCGCCTCGTGGGCACCGTCCACCTCAGAAACACCAACTGGCGCACCTTGGCCACCGAGGTCGGCTACGTGACCGCGCCCTGGGCCCGCGGCGAGGGGTACGCCACCGAATCCGTGCTCGCCGTCGCCCAATGGCTCTTCCGGGACCGCGGGTTCGAGCGCCTGGAGCTGCGTACCGCCGCCGACAACACCGCCTCCCAGCAGGTCGCCCAGAAGATCGGCTGCATCAGCGAGGGAGTCCTGCGCAACGCGTGGATAGCGCGGACGCAGACCGAATCCGGCGACTGGACCGACATCCGCACCGACCTCATCGTCTGGAGCCTCCTCCCCGAGGACCTCGAGGGCCTCGCGGACCAGATGGCGGAGGCCGGCTACTCCTCCTTCACCGACTGGAGCTGAGCCCGCAACCGATCCCGGGTACCCTCGACAACCCCCGACCTGCGACAAGACCTCAGGAGACAGACGACGATGGCCGATCGGGTCACGGTGATCGGCTGGGACGGCTCGCCCCTCACCGCGGCGGCCCGGTCCGCGCTCTCGGCCGCCACGCTCGTGGCCGGAGCCGCACACCACCTCGCGCTCCCCGAGGTCCCGCCGGCCGCCGAGCGCATCCGCCTCGGCAGCGTCGACCTCGCCGCCCGCAGGATCGCCGGCCACCGTGGTACCGCCGTGGTCCTCGCCGACGGCGACCCCGGCTTCTTCGGCGTCGTCCGCACGCTCCGCGCCCGGGAGCACGGCCTCGAGGTCGAGGTCGTCCCCGCCGTCTCCTCCGTCGCCGCCGCCTTCGCCCGGGCCGGCATGCCGTGGGACGACGCCCGGATCGTCGTCGCCCACCAGCGCACCCTGCGCCGCGCCGTCAACGTCTGCCGCGCCCACCCCAAGGTCGCCGTCCTCACCTCTCCCGGCGCGGGACCCGCCGAGCTCGCCCTCCTCCTCGACGGGGTGCACCGGACGTTCGTCATCTGCGAGGAGCTCGGCACCGACCGCGAACAGGTCAGCGTCCTCACCTCGGACAAGGCCGCCGACCACGCCTGGCGCGATCCGAACGTCGTGATCGTCATCGGGGGATCCGCCGGCGGGCAGGGCGGCGGCTGGCTGATGGGCCACGAGACCCCGGCCGTACGCGGCTGGGCGCTGCCCCTCGAAGAGCCCGGCGGCAGCGGCGAGGACCCCACCCTGCGCGCCGCCCAGCTCGCCCGGCTCGGCCCCCGCGTCGGCGACCTCGTCTGGGACATCGGCTGCGGTGGCGGAGCCTTCTCCGTCGAGGCCGCCCGCTTCGGCGCCGCCGTCATCGCCGTCGACGCCGACCCGGACGCCCGCTCCCGCACCGAGGCCGCCGCCCGCCGCCACGGGGTCCAGCTGCAGGCGGTGCAGGGCCGGGCCCCTCATGTACTGGAACGGCTTCCCGAACCCGATGTCGTACGGATCGGGGGCGGCGGCGTCCCCGTCGTCACCGCCTGCACCGACCGCAGGCCCGAACGGATCGTCACCCACGCCTCCACCCGTGACGAGGCCGAGGCCCTCGGCGCCGCCCTCGCCGACGGCGGCTACACCGTCGAATGCGCCCTGCTGCAGACCGTCGGCCTGGACGCCGGGGACTGGTCGGAACGCGAGCGATCGGTCGTCTTCCTGCTCTCCGCGCGCAGGATCGACCGCGCCCCGTGAGCGGGCGGCCCCGAGGGGCCAGGTAGGCTGGCCGATCGTCGTACCGCACCCGAACCTTCGGCGGTTCTCCCCCTCGCTTCCCTGGGGGACCCCCAGCCAATGTCCGGAAGTGTGGGCCCCTTTGGGCCCCCTGCTGTGGTACGGAGCGATGGGGGGCCGCGCGACGTGGCGCAGTCCACAGCGCACCGTGGCGGATCTCCCTGCCACGATGGCCGAAGACGGCGACAATGCTGGGGTGTCCGCGTGTCATTCGTGCCGCGCGGCGCGCACGCTCGTTGTTGTTGACGGGCGAAGGTCTGAAGGAGCAGAAGCGATGGGCGAGGGGTACGCATGACGGACACCGGCCAGGTCCCGGGCGAGGGGCTGCCGGAGAACGCAGGCATGGTCGAGCAGCCGGGCATCCCCGCTCCGGGCGCGTACACCTTCCTGGACCCCTCCGAGAGCGCAGCCGAGGACGACGACCTTCTTCTGATGCCCGGCGCGCAGGGCGCGTGGAGCGAGCACCAGCCCGGCGCCGTGCCCGCGCCGCCCGTCGCCGTACCGGCTCACGGCACGGTGCCGGGGCAGCCGCACCAGGGCGACCCGCTCACCGACCCGCTGGCGGGTCCGATCGCCGACGCCCTCGCCGCGCAGGCGCCCGTGGCACCGGTTCCGCCGGCCGCGCATGAGCCCTACTCCACCCCCGCGCACGGCGTGCCGGCGGCCCCGCAGGAGCCGGTCGTCACCGACCACGGGTACGAGCCCGGGATCCTGGACACCGGCGCCCACGAGGCGGCCGGCCGTGACTCCGGCTCGGTGGACCTCAGCGCGGTCCGCGTACCGCCGGCGACCGCTCCGACCCCGCCGCCCGCCCGCCGTCCGCTGCACATGGGCCCGCCCGTCCCGGAGGCCGGTGGGGGAGTCGTGCGCTCGCTCGCCGACCGTGGTGCCCAGCCCGCCGCGCCCGCGCAGATGCCCGCCCAGGCGCAGATGGCCGCCGCGGCGGCCGCTCCGATGCCGGCGCGCGTGCAGGGCCCGGCGACGACCGGCCCCGAGTACCTCGACGTCCCGCGCGAGCAGCCGGCCGCACCGGCCGCCGTTCAGTTCGGCGAGGTCCCGCCGCAGGGCGCGGTGCCGTGGGACCCGCAGCCGCAGGGTCCCGTGGCGGCGCCCGCGCAGCAGATGGCGCCCGCAGAAACGGTCGGCCAGTTCGTCCAGGTCGAGGGCACCGTCCCGACCACCCCGCACCTGGCGCCGACGCCGGTCGTCGAGGCCACCGAGGTCGCCGAGGAGCCGGTTCCGGCACCGGAGCCCGTGACCGGACCCGCGCAGGAGCCGGTACAGGCGCAGGCCCTCGGGACCGACGAGCCCGTGGCGCCCGTCGAGCCCGTCGCGGCGGAGCCCGCGGCCGAGGTGCCGGCAGAGCTTCCGGCCGAGGTTCCGGTCGCGGCCGAGGTGCCGGTGGCGGAAGCCCCCGTGGCCGTCCCCGCCCCGCGCGACGGCGGTCCGTCCGCCGCCGTGCCCGTACCGCCCGCGAAGACCGAGACTCCGGCCGAGCCGGTCGCCGAGGTCGCGGCGGAGGCGGTCCAGCAGGTTGAGGCCGAGGCGGTCGTCGAGCCCGTCGTCGAGCCGGCCGCCGAGCCTGTCGTCGAGCCGGCCGCCGAGCCTGTCGTCGAGGCGGCACCGGAGCCCGCGGTGGAGCCGGTGGCCGAGGCGCCCGCCGCCGAACCGCCCGTAGCGGACGAACCCGCTGCGGACGCGCCGGCAGTGGACGAGCCGGCCACGGGCGAGCCCGTCGTGGAGCCCGTCGCCGTGGAGGCCGTCGTCGAGACCGCCCCCGAGCAGGAGCAGCCGGAACTGCCGGCCGAAGCCGAGCTCCCGGCCCCGGCCGAGGCGCCGGTCGCCCAGGTCCAGGCCCCCGCGGCCGAGCCCGAGGCCCAGGCCCAGGCCGAGATCCCCGAGGCCGAGGCCCAGGCCCAGGCCGAGCCCCCCGCGGTCGCGGTCGCCGAGCAGCGCACCGCCGAGCAGCCCGCCGCCGCAGAGCCGGCCCCCGAGCAGCCCGCCCTCGAAGAGCCCGTCGCCGACGCGCCGGTGGCGGCAGAGCCGGTCCCCGAGGAGCCGGTCGCCGAGGACTCCGTCCAGGAGGCTCAGCGGCAGGAGCCCGTCGGCGCTCCCGCGCCCGGATACGACGAGGCCGAGCGCGAGGCCGTGCTGCGCGTCATGCGCGAGCGCCGCGACATCCGCAACGGCTTCCGGTCCGATCCCATCCCGCACGAGGTGCTGCTCCGCGTTCTGGAGGCCGCCCACACGGCCCCCAGCGTCGGCCACTCCCAGCCCTGGGACTTCGTCGTCATTCGCTCCGCCGAGACCCGCCGGAGCATGCACGAACTGGCCCAGCGCCAGCGCGAGGCGTACGCCCAGTCGCTGCCCAAGGCCCGGGCGAAGCAGTTCAAGGAACTGAAGATCGAGGCCATCCTCGACACCCCGGTCAACATCGTCGTCACCGCGGACCCCACGCGGGGCGGCCGGCACACCCTGGGCCGCTACACGCAGCCTCAGATGGCGCCGTACTCCTCCGCGCTGGCCGTCGAGAACCTGTGGCTCGCCGCCCGCGCCGAAGGTCTCGGCGTCGGCTGGGTCAGCTTCTTCGACGAGCGCGAGATGGTCCGCGCGCTCGGCCTCCCGGAGCACCTGGAGGTCGTCGCGTACCTGTGCGTCGGGTACGTCGACGAGTTCCCCGAGGAGCCCGAACTGATGCAGGCCGGCTGGTCCAAGCGCCGCCCGCTGTCCTGGGTCGTCCACGAGGAGACGTACGGCCGCCGCGCCCTGCCGGGCGAGGAGCCGCACGACCTGCTCCAGGACACCGTCTCCAGCATCCGTCCGCTGGACGCCAAGGCGCTCGGCGAGGCGTGGGAGCGGCAGAAGCGCATGACGAAGCCCGCCGGGGCGCTCGGCATGCTGGAGATCATCTCGGCGCAGCTCTCCGGACTCTCCCGGATGTGCCCGCCGCCGATCCCGGAGCCCGCGGCCGTCGCGATCTTCGCCGGCGACCATGGAGTGCACGCCCAGGGCGTCACCGCCTGGCCGCAGGAGGTGACCGGCCAGATGGTCGCGAACTTCCTCGGCGGCGGAGCGGTCTGCAACGCCTTCGCGAACCAGGTCGGCGCCGAGGTCTGCGTCATCGACGTCGGTGTCGCCTCCGACCTGCCGTCCACGCCGGGGCTGTTGCCGCGCAAGGTCCGCGCCGGTACGGGCGACTTCACGACCGGTCTCGCGATGACCCGCGAGGAGGTGCTCGCCGCGATCGAGGTGGGCATCGAGACCGCGCGGGACCTGGTGGCGGCCGGCAACAAGGCGCTGCTGACCGGTGAGATGGGCATCGCCAACACCACCGCCTCCGCGGCGCTGATCTCGGTGTACACGGGCGTCGACCCGGTCGAGGTCACCGGCCGCGGTACGGGCATCAACGACGAGATGCACGCGCGGAAGGTGGACGTGGTCCGCCGCGCCCTCGACCTCCACCAGCTTGACCCGGCGGACCCGATCGGTGTCCTGTCGGCGATCGGCGGTCTGGAGCACGCGGCGCTCGTCGGCCTGATCCTGGGCGCGGCCTCCCTGCGCACCCCGGTCATCCTGGACGGCGTCTCGACGGGCGCGGCGGCTCTGGTGGCCCGGGCGATCGCGCCCGAGTCCCTGGCGGCCTGCATCGCGGGCCACCGCAGCGCGGAGCCCGGCCACGTCGCCGCCCTCAACAAGCTGGGCCTGCGCCCCCTGGTCGACCTCGACCTCCGCCTCGGCGAGGGCACGGGCGCGCTCCTCGCCCTCCCGGTCGTCCAGAGCGCGGCCCGTGCGATGCACGAGGTGGCGACGTTCGACTCGGCGGGCGTGACGGAGAAGTAGCGCGACGCGCTCCACCGCGCGACGCGAGGAGATGCCGGGGCCGCCCAGGTCCCGGCATCTTCCGTACCCGGCATCTTCCGTACCCGGCATCTTCCGTACCCGGCATCTTCCGTACCCGGCATCTTCCGTACCCGGCATCTTCCGTACCCGGCACCTTCCGCACCCCACCGGGTGCCCCGCACCCTCCGTACCCGGCAGCCCCTTGTGCCCCGCACCGTCCGTACCCGGCATCTTCCGTACCCGGTGACCGGGAGCGGGAGGGACATGGGTCACAGGTCGCCCACCGCCGGTGACCGATATCGTGGGGGCGGGCGCCCAAGCCCGCCTCACCAGCCGCTTCAGCGCCGACGCGGCCCCCGCACTCGCCCCGCCCCTCCGAGGAGCCGCACACCCATGGCCGAGCACGCCGCGCACCCCGCCTACCCCGTAGGACTCCGCCTCTCCGGCCGCCGCGTCGTCGTCTTCGGCGGTGGCCAGGTCGCCCAGCGCCGCCTCCCCGCCCTGATCGCCGCCGGCGCCGACATCACCCTGGTCTCCCCCTCCGCGACCCCGTCCGTCGAGGCGATGGCCGAGGCGGGCGAGATCACCTGGGTCAGGCGCCGTTACGAGGACGGGGACATCGCCGACGCCTGGTACGCGCTCGTCGCCACCAGCGATCCCGTCGCCAACGCGGCCGCCTCCGCCGAGGCCGAGCGGACCAAGACCTGGTGCGTGCGCTCCGACGACGCCGACGCGGCCACCGCCTGGACCCCGGCCACCGGCCGCAGCGAGGGCGTGACCGTCGCCGTCCTCACCGGACACGACCCGCGCCGCTCCGCCGCCGTGCGCGACGCGATCGTCGAGGGACTGCGGGACGGTTCGATCGCGGCCCCGCAGCACCGCTCCCGCACCCCCTTCGTCGCGCTGGTGGGCGGCGGTCCCGGTGACCCGGACCTGATCACCGTGCGCGGCCGCCGACTGCTCGCCGAGGCCGACGTGGTCATCGCCGACCGCCTGGGCCCCCGCGACCTGCTCGACGAACTGCCCCCGCACGTCGAGGTGATCGACGCGGCGAAGATCCCGTACGGCCGCTTCATGGCCCAGGAGGCCATCAACAACGCGCTGATCGAGCACGCCAAGGCCGGGAAGTCGGTCGTACGGCTCAAGGGCGGCGACCCCTTCGTCTTCGGGCGCGGCATGGAGGAGGCCCAGGCCCTGGCGGCGGAGGGCATCGCCTGCACGGTCGTCCCCGGCATCTCCAGCTCGATCTCGGTCCCCGGCGCGGCCGGCATCCCCGTCACCCACCGCGGAGTGGCGCACGAGTTCACGGTGGTCAGCGGTCATGTCGCCCCCGACGACCCGCGTTCGCTGGTGGACTGGGGCTCCCTCGCCAAGCTCACCGGCACGCTCGTGATCCTGATGGGCGTCGACAAGATCGGGAAGATCGCCGAGGCGCTGATCGCCCACGGCAAGGACCCCGAGACCCCGCTCGCCCTCGTCCAGGAGGGCACCACGGCCGCCCAGCGCCGCGTGGACGCCACGCTGGCCACGGTCGCGGAGACGGTCAAGGCCCAGGAGGTCCGCCCGCCGGCCGTCATCGTCATCGGCGCGGTCGTCGGCGAGGGTCCCGGGAAGCTCCTGAAGTAACCAGGGGTGACCGAACCCCCTGCACACATTGGCACCACACCCCGGACAAGGCAGTATCACCTCGTGGCCGAACTCATCACCATCGACGATCCCGACGACCCGCGTCTGCGCGACTACACCGGGCTGACCGACGTCGAGCTGCGCCGCAGACGCGAGCCCGCGGAGGGTCTGTTCATCGCCGAGGGCGAGAAGGTCATCCGCAGGGCCCGCCAGGCCGGGTACGAGATGCGGTCGATGCTGCTGTCCGCCAAGTGGGTCGACGTCATGCGCGACGTCATCGACGAGGTCCCGGCTCCCGTGTACGCGGTGCAGCCGGACCTCGCCGAGCGCGTCACCGGCTACCACGTGCACCGCGGCGCCCTCGCCTCCATGCAGCGCAAGCCGCTGCCGAGCGCCGAGGAACTCCTCCGTACCGCCCGCAGGGTCGCCGTCATGGAGTCGGTCAACGACCACACCAACATCGGCGCCATCTTCCGCAGCGCCGCCGCCCTCGGCATGGACGCGGTGCTGCTCTCCCCGGACTGCGCCGACCCGCTGTACCGGCGGTCGGTGAAGGTCTCCATGGGCGCGGTCTTCTCCGTCCCGTACGCCCGTCTGGACACCTGGCCGCGCGGCCTGGAAGCCGTACGGGAGGCGGGCTTCAAGCTCCTCGCCCTCACCCCCGACGAGAAGGCGTCCCCGATCGACGTGGCCGCCCCGCACAAACTGGAGCGGGCGGCGCTCATGCTCGGCGCGGAGGGCGACGGCCTGTCCACGCAGGCGCTGCGGGCCGCGGACGAATGGGTCCGCATCCCGATGGCCCACGGGGTCGACTCGCTCAACGTGGGCGCGGCGGCCGCCGTGGCCTTCTACGCGGTGGCGAGCGGCCGCCCGCAGGACTGACGCCCGGCCACCGGCCGAGGCCGGTCGTCCTCACGCACCCGCACGGCCCGCGACGCTCCCAGGATCACAGGAGCGTCGCGCCGGCGGGTGGCGATGAGGACCGGCTCGGCGCCGTCCCGGCAGGCGAGGACGACACCGTCGCACCTGTACGTCCGGGGCCAGGCGTCGGGGTCGTCGCCGAGCCGGAAGGCCCGTACCCCTTCCACGGTCAGCGACTCCGGAACGGCAGGGACGGTCCCGGTTCCGGAGCGAGGCCGCCGTACGGTAGGTGAGGCCGTCGCGATGTCGCCGGACTCCGGCAGGGGGCCTCAGCCCTGGAGGGCCTGCGCGGCCGCGATCCCCAGGGCGACGACCAGCGTGACCACCACGAAGACGAACAGGCGCTGACGCAGGAGTCGCGGATTGGCGGGGCGGCGGCCCGTCGAGGTGGTGCGGACGCCCGGCCGGGACGGCACCGGCCGCCCGTTGGGCCGGGACTGCGGGGCGGGCCGCCCACCCGTACGCGAGGCGGCGGGCCGCGAGCCCGCGCCAGGTGCCCGACCCTGCGTGGTGCGTTCGGTGTACCGCTCCGTCGGCCGGCTGCCCGTCGCCACCTCCGTACGCTCCCGCTGCACGGGCGGGCGGGCGGCGGGCAGTCCCTGCGCCTCGCGGGCCGCGATCTCCTTGAGCCGCATGGAGAGCTGCAGCGTGCTGGGACGGTCCTCGGGATCCTTGGCCAGACAGGCCCGCACGAGCGGCGCCAGGGCGTCCGGTACGCCGTTCAGCTGCGGCTCCTCGTGCACCACCCGGTACAGCATGACCTCCGAACTGCCGTGCCCGAAGGGGGAGTCGGCCATCGCCGCGTACGCGAGGGTGGCACCGAGCGAGAAGACGTCCGTGGCCGGGGTGACGGCCGCGCCCCGCACCTGCTCGGGCGCGAGGAAACCGGGGGAGCCGACGGCCGTGCCCACATGGGTCAGGGTGCTGGCGCCGGTGGCCCAGGCGATGCCGAAATCGATGATCCGCGGCCCCTTGGGTGACAGCAGGATGTTCGACGGCTTGAGGTCCCGGTGCACCACACCGGCCTCGTGGACGGCGACCAGGCCCTCCGAGAGCGCCGCCCCGATCGCGGCCACGTCGGCGGCCCGCAGCGGACCCTCCTCGGCGACGCGGTCGTGCAGCGAGGGGCCGGGCACGTACTGGGTGGCGAACCACGGGCGGTCCGCCTCCAGATCGGCCGCGACCAGCCGGGCCGTGCAGCCGCCCCGGATCCGGCGGGCCGCGGAGACCTCGCGCGCGAAGCGCGACCGGAACTCCTGGTCCTCGGCCAGATCGGGCCGGATCACCTTCAGCGCCACGCGCTGCCCCCGCCGGTCGGACCCCAGGTACACGACCCCCATCCCACCGGCCCCGAGCCGGCGGTGGAGCCGGAACGACCCGACGATCCGCGGGTCCTCGCGCCGGAGCCGCATCATCGCCATGTCCGTCCCCTCGTCCGTTCGACGTGGCACAGCTTACGTATTGGCGCCCCGGTGTGCTCATAGGCCGCGCCCTCGCCGGAGGATCGATTGTCAGTGCTGAGGGGGACACTTGAGGGGTGGTCAGGACGACGGCGTCGACGTCCGTCCCGGCCGCGGGATTTCCCAATGTCCGGGCACAGAAGGGGGATTGGCTCGATGAAGGGTGATCGCGTGGAGATAGTCGTGGATGCGGGGGACACGACACGGACGTACGAAGTGGTGGCAAGCCGGGCGGGCCGGAGGGTGGAGACGGCGGTACGGCGAGGGGTGGTGGAAGTGAGCGAAGTCACGCGCACCGGGGTGGTCGTCCGGACGGCCCGCTTCATGGCCAGCCGCGTGCTCGCGCTGGTCGAGCAGCCGGTACCCCTCCGGGAAGACCCTCAGTCCTAGGGCGGACTCTCCACCCAGGGGAGTACGCCGCGGGGGGACTCCTCATCCTCCGGGAGGCCCGGAGATCGGTACGCGGGCATGACGTCCGGGCCGCATCCGATCCCTAATGTTGAAGTCAAGCGGCGGGTGCAGCACTCGTCCCCCGAGGTCAGACACCCGCCGCTGCCAACACGAACAGGAGAGGACTCATGGCGTTCACGGCATCGCGGATGAACACCCGCCCTTCGGGCCGCCGCCACCCCCTGGTGGCGACCGCCATGGTCCTCCCTCTCGCGACCCTGCTGGTCGTCGTCTTCGGCGGCTGGGACGCAGTGGTCACACAGGCGTCGTCCGTGGGCGTGATGCTGGGGCGCTGAGCGGCGCCCCGGACCCGGGAGAGCGGCCCGGGTCGGGGACATCCGGCCAACAACCCCGTGGGGACGGGGGTGCGGCGGACGGCAGCGTGCGGCCGGTCAGCTGGGGAGCTGACCGGCCCTCGCGCTTTCCCGCCCACCAGCCGGGCGCCACTCGGCCGCCCTCCGAACCCGCCCCGCTCGCACCACGGCTGGGCACCCCATCCGTCCGTGGGCGCGAAGGCCGCGCCCCGCGAGGAAGGGGCAGGTACCACCCGCCACCCGCCCCGGCGGGGCAGGGCCGGACCGGGGACTCCCTCCTCCGCCGACCCCCCCCGCCCGCGTACGCTCCCCGCGTGGAGCACGCCCCTCTCGAACAGCTCAGCGCCCTCGCGCGCGACGCAGCCCACCGGGCCGACGCCGCCTGTCGCTGCGTCTCGCACACCCGGCTCGTCCTCGCCGACCGCGACGACGGCACCGTGGTCCGCCACGGCGCCGTCGTCGTCAAGGCGCACGCCCCCGGCACCGATCCCGACGCGCACGCGGCCCGCATCGCGGTCGCCGCCCTCGACGCGCTCGACGGGATCCTCCTCCCGCCCCACCCCGGCCCCCTCGCCCCCACCGTCGACGCCCGTCCCCTCACCGCCTGGCCCTACGGCACCCCCGTCGACCCGGCCGACCCCGACGCCGCCCCCTGGGAGGACGCCGCCCGGCTCCTCGCCCGGCTCCACCGCACTCCGCCGCCCCGCGGGATCCCGCTCCCGCCCATGCGCGCGCCCGCCAAGGCCGCCCTCGCCGTGCGCCGGATGCGCCGGTCCGGCGCGCCCCGCCCCGCCGTCGAGGCCGTGCTCCGCGCCTGGCACACGCTTCCGCGGGAGCCGGTCGTCGAGCGCCCCCTGCTCTGCCACGGCGACTTCCACCTCGGCCAGCTCGTCCGTGATCCCCGCACACCCGACGGCCCCTGGCTCCTCATCGACGTCGACGACCTCGGCCTGGGCGACGCCGCCTGGGACCTCGCCCGCCCGGCCGCCTGGTTCGCCGCCGGCATCCTGCCCCCGGACATCTGGTCCCGTTTCCTCGACGCCTATCTGGCGGCCGGCGGCCCCGCCGTCGCCGCCCACGACCCCTGGAGCCGACTCGACCTTCCCGCCCGGGCCCTGACCGTCCAGACCGCAGCGCTCGCCCTCGCCAAGTCCACGGCGGAGAAGCGCCCTCTGGACGAGGTCGAGGAGGTGATGATCGACACCTGTGCCCGAATAGGTTCGCTCCGAACCGAGTTGCCCCCGCCCGCGTCCTCATAAGCTGAGAGCACCATCCGAACGGCAGGGAGTTGAGCCGAACATGCAGTGTCCCAAGTGCCATGCGGCCATGCACACGTACAACCGCAACGGTGTCCAGATCGAGCAGTGCAGCGGTTGCCGCGGGATATTCCTGGACTACGGCGAGCTGGAGGCCCTGACGCGGCTCGAGTCCCAGTGGGTGCAGCAGGCCCCGCCGGCCCCCGCCCCGCCGGCCTACCCGGCGCAGCCCGCCCCCGCCGCCCCCGCCTGGGGCGCCCCGCACCACGGAGGCCACCACGGCGGTCACTACCGCCAGCGCGGTTTCGGCCGGATGCTCTTCTCCTCCTGAGCGGGGAGCGGGAACGACGAAGCCCCCGGCCGCGAGAGGCGGCCGGGGGCTTCGGTGCGGTGCGCGATACTGGGATTGAACCAGTGACCTCTTCCGTGTCAGGGAAGCGCTCTCCCGCTGAGCTAATCGCGCGGGACGGTCCCAAACCATACAGGACCAGGTGTTACTGCGTGCGCGATACTGGGATTGAACCAGTGACCTCTTCCGTGTCAGGGAAGCGCTCTCCCGCTGAGCTAATCGCGCGGGGATCCTTGCGGACCAGATCCTTACGGATCAGTGGACGATACTGGGATTGAACCAGTGACCTCTTCCGTGTCAGGGAAGCGCTCTCCCGCTGAGCTAATCGTCCTTGGAGGTGGAGACGGGATTTGAACCCGTGTAGACGGCTTTGCAGGCCGTTGCCTCGCCTCTCGGCCACTCCACCAGGAGTGAATACGGGGGTTCGGGAAGATCCCCCACATCGAGCGGACGACGAGATTCGAACTCGCGACCCTCACCTTGGCAAGGTGATGCTCTACCAACTGAGCCACGTCCGCTTGTCGTTTCCGTTCGGCTTGCGCGTCCCGGCGACGTGTTGAACTCTAGCGGATTCCTGGGCCAGCACAAAAACGCGTTTCCGCAGCGTGCTGAGCTGCGTACCCAGCCGGGCGGCCGGAGCTTCCGCGCGCCGTTCACTCCGCGTGGTCCCGAGGTGGCTCCCCGCCGCGCCGGGACGAGCGCCCCGGTGCACGCCCCGCCACCGGGCCCCCGCCCGCCTAGACTCGCACCCGTGCACGACCTTGCTCCTCTGGCCCGCTTCGGCGGCCTCGTCGCGACCGACCTGCGGGATGTCACCAGTGACCCCGAGGCCCTGGACTCCGCCGGCTTCTGGGCCGTCTCCGCGGACTTCGAGGGCCGTCTGACCTGCGCCCGCTTCGGCGACGTACGGCCGGACCCGGTCCCGGCCCCCGTCCCGGGCGCCTGGCGCGGGCCCGGTGTCGGTGACTGGACGTCCTCGCTCGATCGCTCCGCGTACACGGCGGGCGTACGGGCGATCCGGGCGCAGATCGCCCGGGGCGAGGTCTACCAGGCGAATCTCTGCCGGGTGATGTCCGCGCCGCTGCCCGACCCGCGGGCCGCCGACGTCGACGCGCTCACCGCCGTCCTGGCCCGGGGCAACCCCGCCCCGTACGCGGGAACGATTCGGCTGCCCGCTCACGGGGTGGAGATCGCCACCGCGTCCCCCGAGCTCTATCTGCGCCGCGACGGCCGCACCGTCGAGTCCGGCCCGATCAAGGGCACCGCACGCACCGCCGACGGTCTGCTGGAGAAGGACCACGCCGAGAACGTGATGATCGTGGACCTCGTCCGCAACGACCTCGGCCGGGTCTGCGCGAGCGGCTCGGTCACCGTCCCGGAGCTGTGCGCCGTCGAGCCGCACCCCGGACTGGTCCACCTCGTCTCCACCGTCCGAGGCGAACTCGACGAGCGCGCCGGCTGGCGGGAGCTGCTCGCCGCCACCTTCCCGCCCGGTTCCGTGACCGGCGCGCCGAAGTCCAGCGCCCTGCGCATCATCAAGGCCCTGGAGACGGCACCCCGCGGCCCGTACTGCGGCGGCATCGGCTGGGTCGACGCCGACCGCCGCACCGCCGAGCTCGCCGTCGGCATACGCACCTTCTGGATCGACCGCGCCGAGGGAGTGCTCCGCTTCGGCACCGGCGCCGGCATCACCTGGGGCTCCGACCCGGAGCGTGAGTGGGCGGAGACCGAATTGAAGGCGTCCCGCCTGCTGGCGGTAGCGTCGGGCACGTACGAGGCGAGCGGAAAGGCCATTTCTCGATGAAACTCTGGGTCAACGGCGGGCTGTACGACGCGGCGGAAGCCCGGGTGTCCGTACTGGACCACGGTCTGACCGTCGGCGACGGCGTCTTCGAAACGGTCAAGGCGGAGCGCGGCGAGACCTTCGCCCTCACCCTCCACCTGGAGCGCCTGACCCGCTCCGCGCGCGGTCTCGGCCTGCCCGACCCCGACCTCGACGAGGTCCGCCGCGCCTGCGCCGCGGTCCTGGAGGTCAACCCCATGGAGCTGGGCCGGCTCCGGATCACGTACACCGGCGGACTCTCCCCGCTCGGCTCGGAGCGGGGCGACGAGGGCGCGGGTCTCGTCGTGGCGCTCGGCGAGACGGGCCGCCGTGCCGACTCCACCGCCGTGATCACGGTCCCGTGGACCCGGAACGAGCGCGGCGCGCTCACCGGCCTGAAGACCACCTCGTACGCCGAGAACGTCGTCGCCCTCGCCAGGGCACGGGAACAGGGCGCCTCCGAGGCGCTGTTCGCCAACACCGTCGGCCGGCTCTGCGAGGGCACCGGATCGAACGTGTTCGTCGTGCTCGACGGCCGGATCCACACCCCGCCCGTCTCCTCCGGCTGCCTGGCGGGCATCACCCGCGCCCTCGCCGTGGAGTGGACCGGCGCCGAGGAGACCGATCTTCCCTTCGACGTCCTGGAGAGCGCCGAGGAGATCTTCCTGACCTCGACCCTCCGCGACGTCCAGGCCGTCCACCGGGTCGACGGGCGCGAACTGGCGACGGCGCCCGGGCCCGTGACCGCCAAGGCCATGCGGGTCTTCGACGAGCGGGCGGCCGAGGACCGGGATCCCCGTCTCGCGTAGGAAAACCGGATGACGGACGGCCGCGGTATGGGTACAACACCCGTGATGACCACCACCCTGCGGCCGTCCGGGCCGCTTCAGCAGACCCCCGACGGCGACCGCTCACGCACCTACGACGTCTGCGTGAACAGCCGTCGCGTCGGTTCCGTGCGCCTCACCACGGCCCCTGGCTTCGGCGCCGGGTCCGGCGTGATCGAGGCCCTGGCCATCGACGAGAAGGACCGCCGCCGCGGCCGCGGCACGGTCGCCGCGCTGGCCGCCGAGGAGGTGCTGCGCGGCTGGGGCTGCGGCCAGGTGCAGATCTCCGTACCGGCGACGGCCTCGGCGGCGCTGCGCATGGCCGACGCCCTCGGCTACACCGAGCGCGGCCGGAACATGGTCAAGGAACTGCCGGCGGAGCCCCCCGCGCTGCCGCCGGGCATCGAGGTCCGCCCCATGGGCGAGGCCGAGTTCGACGTCTGGGAGGCCGAGGCCAGGGACCGTTTCGCGCGGAGCTGGGTCGACCGGGGCGTACCGGAGGACCAGGCCCGCGCCAAGGCCGAGGCGAGCCACCGCGAGCTGCTCCCGCGGGGACTGGCCACCCCCGGTACGAGCATCGACCTGGCGGTACGGGACGGCGAGGTGGTCGGTCACGTCTGGACCGCCCCCCGGGAGCTGGAGCCGGGCGGGCGAGGCCGGTACGTCTTCGGCGTCGAGGTCCTCGAGGGGCACCGGGGCCAGGGCTACGGCCGTGCGCTGATGCTGTTCGCCGAGCGGGTCGCGATCGACGCCGGGGAGAGCCTGCTGGGACTCCATGTCTTCGCGGGCAACACCCCGGCGATCCGGCTCTACGAGTCGCTCGGCTACCGGACGACGCACGTCAACAGCTACAAGCGGCTGCTGTAGAAGAGGTCAGCCGGCGAGCAGCCGGTCGGCGACCGCCTCGATGCGCTCGCGCAGGCCGTCCTGGCTCTTGCCGCCGTCCAGACGCTCGCCGTCGACGATGTAGGTCGGCGTGCCGGTGACCTTGACCGCCTTGCCCTCGGCCTGGTCGGCGTCGACGGTCAGCAGGTGCCGGCCGTCGATCAGGGCGGTGTCGAACTCCTCGGCGTCCAGGCCCAGTTCGCGGGCGACCTCCAGAAGCACCGGCTCGCCCCGGTCGCCCAGCTCCGCCGTCCTGGCCAGCAGCGCCTCCACGTACGGCCAGCCCTTGCCCTGCTCGGCCGCCTCCTCCGCGGCCTGCGCGGCGGCGTAGGCGTGCTTGTGCTTCTCCAGCGGGAAGTGCCGCAGCTGTACGTCGATCCGGTCGCCGTACGTCTCGCGCAGCGCGCGTACGTCGTCGAGCGCCCGGAAGCAGTCGGGGCACTGGAGGTCGAACCATGCCTCCACGACGACGGGGGAGGCGGACGGGGTGGTGGAGTCACTCATGGGAGCAGTCTCCCAGCCGCCGGTCGTCCGGCCCAACCGGGACCTGGGGAGGAGATCCGCGGGGGGCGACCCGGAGATCTCCCTGAGGTCCGCCTCGGGGCATGGCCGCGGGCGGCCCCGCCGGTGCAGGATGGAAGGGACGTATCGCCCCGCGCCAGGAGGATCGCATGCTCGCCGAGACCATTTTTTCCGCGGTGTCCGCGGCAGGGCTGGGCGTCGCCGCGATCACGGCGTGGCGCAGGCGCTTCCTCGCCGCGACGCGCATCGCGGCGTACGCGCTGGTGCCTGTCGGCCTGGTCATGACCGGTGTGGTGGAGTGGGCCTTCGGCACGGTCTTCAGCCCGGCCGCCTGGGCCGGATTCGGTGTGCTCGGGGTGGCCTGGCTGCTCTTCCTGTCCACGCGAGCCGTCGAGCGGCGCAGGGGCCGGGACCGTAGGGAGGCCGCCGAGGACGTCCGGCCCGGTGTCGCCGCACCGGCCTCGTCGGCGCCCGCGCTGGGCCGGGGGCAGCGTGGCGCGAGCCCGAAGCCGAAGCCCCCGGCCGCCGGGGACGACTTCAGCGACATCGAGGCGATTCTGAAGAAGCACGGGATCTGACGGGCGCCCCCTCCACGGGATGGGATGAACTGCCCATCCCGAGGGGCGTGTTGCGGAGGGTCCTGGGGCGCCACTGCGCCATGATCGCCCCCGAGATGCTGGATACCTCGCGGGATCACGCCCCCGCCCCCACCGAAGAGCCGCGCGGCTGTCTGTTCGCGCTCTCCCAGCCGCCGCTGATGATCTTCCTCGCGGTCATCGGCTGCCTGCTGCTGATGGCCGCCGTGCACGACCTCTTCGTGCTGTGACGGGCCGGTCCGGGAAGGATCAGCCGGCGGCTTCCTTGCGGCGCGCCCGGTACGCGGCGACGTGGAGCCGGTTACCGCAGGTGCGGCTGTCGCAATAGCGGCGCGAACGGTTGCGGGAGAGGTCGACGAAGGCCCGGCCGCAGTCCGGCGCCTCGCAGCGCCGCAGGCGCTCCTGCTCGCCCGCCACCACGATGAAGGCCAGCGCCATGCCGCAGTCCGCGCCGAGGTGGTCGGCGACCGACGCGCCCGGCGCGAAGTAGTGCACGTGCCAGTCGTAGCCGTCGTGGTCGGTGAGCTGCGGGGTGGTGCCCGCGGCCGCCACCAGCTGGTTGATCAGTGTCGCCGCGATCCGGGCGTCCGGCGCCGCGAAGACGGCGGCGAACCTGGCACGTACCTCCCGCACGGCCCGCAGGTCGTTCTCGCAGAGCTCGCCCACGTCGCTGATGTCGTGAGCGCGCACGAAGGCGTGCAGCGACGGGAGGTCCGCGAGCTCGTCGTCACGGTCGCCCTGCGCGGCCGTGTTCATCAGATCGACGACGGTGTCGAGCGCGCTCCGGGTGTCGTGGGGGATCAGCACGATTCGCTCCCTGGCAGGCCGCGGGCGGGCGCCCGCGGAATTGCGCTGACTCTAGCGGCTTCGCGGCGCAGGGCCCGGGGCGGTCCGAAAGCGGGCCGGAACGGGGCCGAAACCAGGCCCCGACCGGCTCTCCGCGGTGCGGAACGGGCATCGGCGCCCTCCTCCGCGCCGGCTGCGCGGTGAGGACGCCGATGTCTGCCGTATGGGGTTGTCCGCGCGGCGCCGTCTCCCCGAGTCGGACGGCGCCGTGCGGCTCTCGGCCTGGCTCAGCTGTCGGCCAGGATGTGGGAGAGCTCCGTGTCGAGGTCGAAGTGCCGGTGCTCGGTGCCCGGTGGAACGGCGGCGTCGGTCCGCTTCAGGAACGACTCCAGGGCCCTCGCCGGGGCCTCGAGCAGGGCTTCGCCCTCGGGGGAGCTCAACGCGATGCAGACGACGCCCTGACCGTGACTGCGGGACGGCCAGACTCTGACGTCGCCGGTGCCGGTGGGCCGGTGCAGCCCCTCGGCGAGAAGGTCGCGGGCGAAGACCCACTCGACCGTCTCCTCGGCTCCGGTGTGGAAGGTGGCGTGCACGGCATACGGATCGGCCGTGTCATACCGCAGGCCCGCGGGTACAGGCAGTGAGGACTCGCTCGACACAACGAGGCGCAGGTGCAGCTCGCAGCTGACCGTGGTGTTCATAAGCGCCAGGGCCTTTCGCTCAGTGTGCGCTCGGGGATTCGCACGTCGGCGAAATCGACATGCCACCTACGGTGGCGTTGTAAACCCCTCTGTCTGTTTTGTGATCGTTCAGGTAGCTCGTTCGGGCGTGTGTGACTTTGGGTAATACCGCCATTCCGGTGACGGCGCCGAATCCGGTAGGTTGGAAGCCATGAATGCGGAGAGTGACGAGCGCGCCGGGGAGTCCGCGGCGGACGGGGAAGCTCCCCTGGGATCCCGCGCCCCGGAGTACATCAAGGCCCGCAAGACCCTGCATCTGAGCTGGCAGGTCGGCGTCTTCATCGTGGGCCTCGCCGTGGTCGGCGCCGGCGTCGTGATGCTGCCGCTGCCCGGGCCGGGCTGGCTCGTGATCTTCGGCGGCATGGCGATCTGGGCGACCGAGTTCGTCTGGGCGCAGCTCGTGCTCCGCTGGACGAAGCGGAAAGTCACCGAGGCCGCGCAGCGCGCGCTCGACCCCAAGGTCCGCCGCCGCAACATCATCCTCACGTCCGTCGGTCTGGTGATCATCGCCGTGCTGGTCGCGATCTACCTCTGGAAGTTCGGCTTCGTCATGCCGTGGACGATAAAGCAGTGACCCTCCCACGGTCGGAGGCAGCCGCTGACATGCGGTAATGTTTGCGGTGCGCCCGGGCGATTAGCTCAGTGGGAGAGCGCTTCGTTCACACCGAAGAGGTCACTGGTTCGAACCCAGTATCGCCCACCCCGGACCGAAGGCCCGGAGACTGCATCCAGTCTCCGGGCCTTCGGCGTTCCCGCGTCGGGTCACCGCATGCGGCCGAGCCGCTCCCGGAGCCGGCGGGCGTCCCGCAGCCGCTGCTCGTACGTCGCGCCCACCGCGAGGAGCAGCAGCCCGGCCAGAGCCGGCGGCAGCCAGCGGGGGAGGGCGCCGACGACCTGGACCACGTACGGAGCCAGCTCGTGCAGCGCGTCGAGGGCGAGCACCGCACCGCCGAGCACCAGCAGCGCCTGCAGCCGGTACCGGGCGCCCAGCAGCGTCACCGCGAGGGCGGCGAGTCCCAGGAGCAGCGGACGCACCCAGTCCGGGTCGGCCCAGGCCGCGAAGAGGCTCGGCACCAGGGTCGCCGCCAGGCCGGGGCCGTACGCCACCCAGGACGAGGCCTCCGCGTCACGGCGCCGGCGCAGCACCCCGACGACCAGCGCGGGCACTGTGACCGGCAGCGTGTACGCCTCCGGGGTCTCCACGTCCCACACGGCGAGCCGCACCCAGGTCGCGAGCAGGAACAGCGCCGCGGCCGTCCACGAGGCGTACGGGCGCCGCTCGGGGCGGACGGCCGTCACCGCCGCGATCACCCCGCACAGGGCCAGGACGAGCGCGAGCACGGCAGGCCGGGACACCGCCGCGCCGATCGCGAGCAGACCCACGACGGCGCCGGTGATCTCCACCGGCAGCGCGACGGGGTGACGGCGCAGCCACGCACCGGCCGCGGCGGTGGCCGCGGGAATCACGAGCAGGGCCAGAGCCGTCCGATGGTCCGGGAGGTCCGCGGCGGCCGCTCCGGCGGCGACGAGCCCGGTCGCCGCGACCACCGCCGCACAGCCGGCCACGGCCCGCCGTGCGCCCTCCGCGAGGAACGCGACCCCGACGAAGAGGCCGAGCAGGACACCCAGCGCCGTGAACGTCGCCGCACGGGTGTCCAGGGCCACCGCGACCGCTCCGGTCGCCGTCGCGAGCCCGCAGCCGAGAGCGGTCCACCCGAGCACCTCACGCGGCGGAACGGGACGGGCGGCCCCCGCCGGGGCCGGAGCCGCTCCCCAGCCGGTCCGCCCCGCTCCGTCGCCGGACGCGGTGGCAGGGCCACCCGTCGCGGTAGGCGTCGCTTCCCGCGCCCCGGCCGCGTCCTCGGATCCGCCGGCCCCGGCGGCATCCGGCGCCGGCGCGGCAGGGTCGGCCCCGGCCGGAGCCCGGACTCCGCGCGCCGGCACCCCGGGGCGCACCGCCAGGAAGAGCGCCGCCGTGGTCGTCAGGAGCTGGAGGGTCAGCGTGAGGACGCGCGACAGGTCCAGGGACACCGGGAGGGCCGTCAGGAGCGCCCACGCGAGGACGAGGGCGGCGCAGCGGGCCCACAGGCGCGGCACGGCCGCCAGGGCCGCCGCCGCGACCAGGAGGACCAGCGGGGCCGTCGACGGGTACGAGGTGAGGACGCGGTGCGGGGCGGCACCCGACCAGACCGGGGTCGTCCGCGCCAGAGGGACGAGCAGCGCCGCCGCCACCGGCGGCAGCGCCCAGGCGACGCCCAGCGCCAGCACCCCGCCACCCGCCCCCACGAGCCCCCGCTTCACCGCACGCGGCACCGCGGACCGCAGGACCGCCGCCAGGGCGACCGCGCACAGCACGTACCCCGGTACCTCCCAGTCACCCGGCACCACCGCGCGCAGCACACCACCCACCGCCGCGACCAGCGCAAGCCCCGCCACCACCGACGCGGCCACCGCCGCCGGGGCCGCCTTCCAGGCCAGGAACAGCGCCACCGCCGCACAGGCCAGCAGCAGCGCACCCGCGGGAACCGCCGTCGACAGCGACAGACCTCCCCCCGTCACCAGGGCCCAGCCACCCAGCAGCCCGGCGCCGACGCCCGCCGTCGTCCGTACACCCACCGGCTTCGCCCGGAGCACCACGGCCAGATCCGCGGCCGCCGTCGCGAGCGCCGCCCAGCCCAGCGCGAGCGCGCCCCCGTCCGCCGCCAGCACGGCCAGCGGCAAAGGCAGTTGAGCCGCCACCACGGCCACCGGCAGCGGAATCCGCAGCCGCCCCAGCGTCGCGCCGTACGCCGCCCAGGCGCCGGCGAGCACCGCCGAGGCGGCCGCGGCGTACCCGAGACCGTCCGTCTCCGGCAGCGCCACCCGGTGCAGCGCGTACGCGTCGAGCACCATCAGCACCAGGCCGAGCGCCGCCACCGACTCCGCCGTGGAGACGAGCCCCCGGCGCAGCAGCACCACCGGCACGGCCAGCGCCGCGGACGTCACCACGCCCAGCACGGCCGCCCGGCCGGCGATCCCCATAGAGCCCCAGCTCACCAGAGTGAACGCGAGCGCGGCGATCGTCAGCAGCACACCGCCCAGCGTGAGCAGCACGTTCTGGGCGCTGCGCGGGCTCGAGTCCGCCACCGGCCCGGTCGCGGGCAGCGGCGCGCCGGGAGCCGCCACGGGCGGACGCAGCACCTGGAGCAGCCAGGCCCGCCGGGCCAGCAACTGGGACCGGCGGGCGTCGAGTTGGGCCAGCTCGCGGTCGACGAGCACCAGCTCGTCCGCGGGCGGCAGCGCATTGTTCATACCGGGAGTGTGGCGCCGGACACACCGCGCGTCATGCGTGGACGTACTCATGTTCCGGCCTGAGTACGTCCACACTGGAGACATGGACTGGTCCCGCTACCGCTTCCGCAGCGTCTGGCAGCTGGCCGCCCCGCCCGACGTGGTCTACGCCGTGCTCGAACGCGGCGAGGAGTATCCGCAGTGGTGGCCGCAGGTCCGCGAGGTCGTCCCCGTCGACGAGCGCACCGGCACCGCCCGGTTCCGCTCCGTCCTCCCGTACGACCTGGTCGTCACCGTCGAGACCCGGCGCGGCGACCCCGCCGCCGGCGTCCTGGAAGCCTCCCTGTGGGGCGATCTGGAGGGGTGGGCGCGCTGGACCCTCACCCCGCGAGGTGCCGGCACCCACGCCCTCTACGAGCAGGAGGTCGAGGTGACCAGCCCTCTCATGCGGCGCCTCGCCGTCCCCGGGCGGCCCGTCTTCCGCGCCAACCACGCCCTGATGATGCGCGCGGGACGACGCGGGCTCGCCGCCCGGCTGCGGCTGGTTTGAACGAAGCCCGTCCCGGCCTGTATGGTTCAACCCGTTCCCGGGCGATTAGCTCAGCGGGAGAGCACTTCGTTCACACCGAAGGGGTCACTGGTTCGATCCCAGTATCGCCCACCGGGAGAGGCCGGTCCGTCGAAAGACGGACCGGCCTTCCGCATTCCCGGCCCCGCGCTCCCCGGCCCGCCGCCTCATGCCGCCGTGCGCAGCTCCGGGCGGAGCGGCCACGCCGGATCGACCAGCTCCGGCGTCCCGTTGCGCGTGAACCACGCCTGGAGGCCCCGCGCCTGCGCCGCGTGCCACACCGCCTGCAGGGTGTGCAGCTCCGCCGGTGACAGCCGCTCCAGCCGGGACGCGAAACGCCGCGCCACCGCCCGTACGACATCCAGCGCCGCCGTCGCGTCCGCCGCCGCGTCGTGCGCGTCGTCCAACTCCACGCCGTACTGCGCGCACAGATCCGTCAGCGTCCGGCGGCCCTTGCGATAGCGGTCCAGATGCTTGTCGAGCACGCGCGGATCCAGCACGCACAGCGACGCGTTCTCCATGTACCGCCCCAGCGAGGAGGCGCGGTGGCGGCGCAGCTCGCGGTCCAGGATCGTCAGATCGAACGGCGCGTTCATCACCACCAGCGGCCGGCCCGCCGCACACTGCTCGGCGAGCGCCCGCCCCAACTCCTCCATCACGGGCGCGGGCCAGCGACCGTGCAGCTGCAGATGTCGATCCGTCAGACCGTGGACCGCCGTGGCCTCGGCGGGCACCGGAACCCCGGGATTGACCAGCCAGCGTGTCACCCGAGGCCGCCCGCCGGCCGTGTCCTGGACGACGAGGGCGGCCGAGACGATCCGGTCCTCCTCGACGTCGACTCCCGTGGTTTCCGTGTCGAATGCGGCCAGGGGCCCTTCGTACCAGTGCGTCATCCCCGAACTCCTCGCACCTCTGGGGCAGATGGCGATCCCCCTGCCCGAATCGGTGATACCCGGGCTGTTTGCGCCGTACGCCGACCGGTGACAACACAACTGACGGGGAAGGAAATTGACATGGCGCTCGCCCAGCCCGAATCGGGAGGGCTGCCGCCCCAACAGGCAGCACCGCTGCGCGGCTCGCTCGCCACCACCGCCTGCATGGAGACGCTCCAGGTCGGGTATCTCCACGCGGTCGCGGCGGCGGCGGGCTGCTCGCTGTCGCAGCCGTTTCCGGACAACGGCATCGACTGGCACGTGAGCCACAGCGCTCCCGGCCACACCGTCGACGACGAAGTGACCATCAAGGTGCAGCTCAAGTGCACCTATCAACTACCACCGCGGCCGCACGGTCCCGCGTCCGCGACGTTCTCGTTCACCCTCGACAACGACCATCTGGTGAAGCTGGCGCGGACCCCCGTCGCGGTGCACAAGATCCTGGTCGTGATGATCGTGCCGCGGGACCGGGAGGACTGGCTGCGGGCCGGCCACGACCGGCTCGACCTGCGGCACTGCTGCTACTGGATCAACCTGGCCGGACACCCGGTCACGGGACGGCGCAGGACGACCGTGCGCATACCGACGGCACGGATCTTCGACGACCGGGCGCTCTGCGAGATCATGACCCGGGTCGGCGTGGGAGGGAGACCTTGATGCACCGGCCGATCGAGGAACCAGGAGGCGGGAGCGGTCACGGCCCCTCCCTGCCGTCGTTCCGCCCGCACCCCACGCCCGGCGAGGTGCCCGGCGGCCCCTGGGCCGGGAGCGGGGGCGCACCGGACCCCGGACGCGTCGACCCGCTCGTCCTCGGCGCGCTCCTCGCCCGCCACGGCTGGCGACGGCGCGGCGGGGCCGCGGGCCGCTACAGCCGCTGGACCCCACCGGGACCCGTCGGGGCGACCGGCGGCACGAGCCTGCTCGTGCCCGAGAGCCGCGCCTTCCCCGACTGCGAGGACCTGCTCGACGAGGCGCTCACCGCCCTCCGGCGCAGCGCGGCGCCGTCCGCGCGGGACGTCCTGGTCGGACTGACCGTGCCCAGCGACGAGATCCGCTGGTGGCGCGACGTGGCGCCCGGCCCCGCGGGCACGGTTCCCTGGACGGTCCAGGAACAATTCAGGTCGGCCGCCCGCCGGCTCCTGCTCGCCGGGGCGCTCGCCGTCCGCGGCCGTGCCGGGTACTACGGCGCCAGGCACCGCCGCCAGGCCGAGGCGTCCCTCGAGGCGGTGGTCGTGGGGGCGGACCCGGGCGGCCGGGGCCTGACCGCGTTCGTCCCCGTCGACCCGGGCCGGCCGATCGCCGTACGGCTCTATCACGCGCTCTACGCGGCCCGGGAGGCCACCGACTACCAGCGGGCCACGGGCGGCATGGAGGCCTTCGACGCCGCCGTGGAGGCCGGGGTGAGCCGCGAACTCACCGAGGCCCTCGTCGCGCTGGTGCGGGGCACCGAGGGCGCCCGGATCGCGCTGGAGTGGGCGCCCGCGGCCGGGACCCCGGAGGGGTGCGCGGCACGGCCCGAGCCCGTGGAGTTCTCGGCGGGCGACCTGCCCGCGCTGCGCGAGGCCGGCGCCCGCTACCTGGCCGACGAGCCGTCCCTCCCGGTGCGGATCACCGGCGTCGTCGTCCGGATGCGCCGCTCGGGCCCGCGCGGCGAGGGAACCGTCCGGCTGCGGGTCCTGGCCGGCGTGGAGGTGCCGCACGTGAGGGTGACCCTGGACGAGGAGTCGTACCGCACGGCCGGCCACGCCCACCTCGTGGGAGTGCCGATCCGGGTCGTCGGGCGGCTGGAGAGCCGAGGGGGCTTCCGGCGGCTGACCGATGCCTCCGGCGTCGTACCGGTGCAGGTCGACGAGGCGGAGCGGGACCGGCTGATGAAGTCCCTCCACGAGAACCTCGACTTCTTCGAGGAGGCGTGCGGGGGCGACTGACCGCGCGGCGGGGCCGCCTGGACACGCGGCGCCGCGGCCGGACCGGGCCGGTCACCGGGAGCGGGCCCGCGGAGAGGCCGCGCGGGGCTCCCGGCCGTCAATCGTTTCGCGGCCGGGGGCCCCGGCTCGGTACGATCGACGCGACGCGGCACCTCGTCTCTGCCGCGCACCGTCGGCGCCGGCACTTCGTGTCTGCCTGCGCCCCTATGGAAAGAGCATCTGTGTCTGAAGTCCGTGTGACCGTCCAGTCCGCCTCAGGATCCGAGGAACGGGCGGTGAGCGCGGGCACCACGGCCGGCGCCCTCTTCGCCGACGACCGGTCCGTCATCGCCGCCCGCGTCGGCGGCGAGCTGAGGGACCTCTCGTACGAGCTCGCCGAGGGAGACCTTGTCGAGGGCGTCGAGATCTCCTCCGAGGACGGCCTGAACATCCTGCGCCACTCCACCGCGCACGTCATGGCCCAGGCCGTGCAGGAACTCTTCCCCGAGGCCAAGCTGGGCATCGGCCCGCCGGTCCGGGACGGCTTCTACTACGACTTCGACGTCGAGAAGCCGTTCACCCCCGAGGATCTCAAGGCCATCGAGAAGAAGATGCAGGAGATCCAGAAGCGGGGGCAGAGGTTCGCCCGCCGCGTGGTGACCGACGAGGCCGCCCGCGAGGAGCTCGCGGACGAGCCGTACAAGCTGGAGCTCATCGGCATCAAGGGCTCCGCGTCGACCGACGACGGCGCGAACGTCGAGGTGGGCGGCGGCGAGCTGACCATCTACGACAACCTCGACGCCAAGACCGGCGAGCTGTGCTGGAAGGACCTCTGCCGCGGTCCGCACCTGCCCACCACCCGGAACATCCCGGCCTTCAAGCTGATGCGCAACGCCGCCGCCTACTGGCGCGGCAGCGAGAAGAACCCGATGCTCCAGCGCATCTACGGCACCGCCTGGCCGTCGAAGGACGAGCTGAAGGCCCACCTCGACTTCCTCGCCGAGGCCGAGAAGCGCGACCACCGCAAGCTCGGCAACGAGCTCGACCTCTTCTCCGTCCCGGACGAGATCGGCTCCGGCCTCGCCGTCTTCCACCCCAAGGGCGGCATCATCCGCCGGGTCATGGAGGACTACTCGCGCAAGCGCCACGAGGAGGAGGGCTACGAGTTCGTCTACTCGCCGCACGCCACCAAGGGCAAGCTGTTCGAGAAGTCGGGCCACCTCGACTGGTACGCCGAGGGCATGTACCCCCCCATGCAGCTCGACGAGGGCGTGGACTACTACCTCAAGCCCATGAACTGCCCGATGCACAACCTGATCTTCGACGCGCGCGGCCGTTCCTACCGTGAACTGCCGCTGCGCCTCTTCGAGTTCGGCACCGTGTACCGGTACGAGAAGTCCGGCGTCGTGCACGGCCTGACCCGTGCCCGGGGCTTCACCCAGGACGACGCGCACATCTACTGCACCAAGGAGCAGATGGCGGAGGAGCTCGACAAGACCCTCACCTTCGTCCTGAACCTGCTGCGCGACTACGGTCTGACCGACTTCTACCTGGAGCTGTCCACCAAGGACCCGGAGAAGTTCGTCGGCTCGGACGAGGTCTGGGAGGAGGCCACCGCGGTCCTCCAGCAGGTGGCCGAGAAGCAGGGCCTCCCGCTCACCCCCGACCCGGGCGGTGCCGCGTTCTACGGCCCGAAGATCTCCGTGCAGGCGCGCGACGCCATCGGCCGCACCTGGCAGATGTCGACCGTGCAGCTCGACTTCAACCTGCCGGAGCGCTTCGACCTGGAGTACACCGGCCCGGACGGCACCAAGCAGCGCCCGGTCATGATCCACCGCGCGCTGTTCGGTTCCATCGAGCGCTTCTTCGCGGTGCTGCTCGAGCACTACGCGGGTGCCATGCCGCCGTGGCTGGCCCCCGTGCAGGCGACCGGCATCCCGATCGGTGACGCGCACATCCCGTATCTGCAGGAGTTCGCCGCCAAGGCGAAGAAGCGGGGCCTGCGGGTCGAGGTCGACGCCTCGTCCGACCGGATGCAGAAGAAGATCCGTAACGCCCAGAAGCAGAAGGTCCCGTTCATGATCATCGCGGGTGACGAGGACATGGCCGCGGGCGCCGTCTCCTTCCGTTACCGCGACGGTTCGCAGGAGAACGGCATCCCGGCCGACGAGGCCATCGCCAAGATCGCCAAGATCGTCGAGGACCGCGTCCAGGTCTGACCGGACGTGTTCAGGAGGCCCCCGGGGAAACCCCGGGGGCCTCTCCTCGTCCTCCCGCCCGGAGATCCGGAGCGGGGCCTCAAGGGCCCCGTGAGCATCGCCCCGGCCATACGGTCCGAACGGGCGAAGCAATATGCTGCACAGCATGACGATTGAGCCGGAGCAGCAGATCGGAGTCGGGACGCAGGACGCGTTCCAGCGCCTGTGGACGCCTCACCGGATGGCGTACATCCAGGGCGAGAACAAGCCGACCGGGCCAGGGGCCGAGGACGGCTGTCCCTTCTGCTCGATCCCGGCGAAGTCGGACGTGGACGGGCTGGTGATCGCGCGCGGCGAGCACGTGTACGCCGTGCTGAATCTCTACCCGTACAACGGCGGACACCTGATGGTCGTGCCGTACCGCCACGTCGCCGACTACACGGGTCTGGACGCGGCGGAGACGGCCGAGCTGGGCGAGTTCACCAAGCGGGCGATGATCGCGCTGCGGGCCGCCTCCGGCGCCCACGGTTTCAACATCGGCATGAACCAGGGCTCGGTCGCCGGTGCCGGCATCGCCGCCCATCTGCACCAGCACGTGGTGCCCCGCTGGGGCGGCGACACCAACTTCATGCCGGTCGTCGGCCACACCAAGGTGCTGCCGCAGCTCCTCGCCGACACCCGCGCGATGCTCGCGGACGCCTGGCCGGCGACCTCCGAGCCGGCCTAGCCGGCGGGGCCGGCCTGGGCCGGCCCCGACGCCCTCGCCCTCACGCGTCGTAGACGTCGGCCTTCTTCGGGCCTGGGTCCTGGATGGATCCGCTCAGCACCAGCGAGCGGTTGGTGAAGCGCTCCGTGTCCACGCCGTGCTCGTCGAGCACCTTGATCGTCGCGGCGTGGACGGCGCGCATCACGGGGGTCGCCGTGCGGATGGCGTCGTCGGCCATGAAGCGGTGCCGCCAGGGCTGGGCGGCCCAGGCGTGCCGCAGGCCGAACGGCTCCGGCAGGACCAGCTTGCCGCCGAGGAAGTCCAGGACCGGCGGGAACCAGGTCAGCGGGGCGCGGACGGCCTTGCTGACGATGTCGTCGTCCTCCAGGATCGGCAGCTGGATCTCCCGCGTCTCCCAGAACCGTACGGTCTTGGAGACCTCCTTGGTCCTCGCCTTGGGCTTGGTCGTGAACAGCGAGTGCACCGGGCCCAGCGCGTGGCCGGTGACCTCCACCCGCAGCGTGTGGTGCAGCGAGGTCACCGTGATCATCATGGTGAGAACCAGCTGGCCGTCCCAGAGCGTGAACTGCACCCCCAGGTAGTGGCGGTTTCCGGCACCGAACTGCTGGTCGTTGCAGATGCGCTGTATCTCGTGCGGCTTCACCTGGAAGTGGACGATGTTGTCGCCCTCGGGGCGGGCGACCTCGTCGGCGCCCTCACCCACGGGGGAGACGATCCAGTGCTTGACGGTCGGCTTGGGGAAGCCGGTCTTGAGGGAGCCGCGCTCCAGGAGCGTGAGCTCGTCGTGGATCTTGCGTACGACGTCCCAGGCGCGGAAGGCGTGGATCTCGCGGCCCTCCTTGGGGATCAGTTCCTCGGCGAGCGTCCAACTGCCCCACCGCGTACCCATGCCCAGTATTCCCTTGGGGCCGGCGTAGAAGACGATGTTGGACTGCTGCTCGGCGGTGAGCTTCTCCAGGTTCTGGCGGAGGTCCTCGGCCGCCTTCTCCGTCGGGTCCTGGGGGACGGCCTCCGGCACCATGGCGCCGATGCCGCCCCCGCTGAGCAGGGCGCCCCAGCGCTCCCGCAGATCCTTGGCCGTGGACTCGCAGATGCGCTTGGCGAGGAACCAGCCGACGACCGGGGCGATGATCATGGCCCGGAGGTAGATCGACAGCAGCCCGCCGAACGGAAGCTTGATCAGGAAGAGCAGGGCGAGGAATCCGACGGCGATCAGGAACGCCGTGCCGATCGCACTCGTGCGCTTGTTCTCCGTGCCCGCGAGCATGCGGCGCAGCTGGATGACGCCGAGCCAGAGCAGCAGCCCGGGCAGGAAGACGACGCCGAAGACCAGGGTGACCAGGGTCAGCTTGACGTCGCGCTGCTTGCGGATTCCCGTGGCCGCCAGGCAGTGCTCGACCACGGGCCGCGAGTCGGTACCGAAGGACTGGATGAGCGCCTTGCGGGCGCCACCGAGCGTCCGCACCTGGACCGCCCGCGAGAAGGCCTCGCCGAGGTCCGGACGGAAGAGCTTCCACCGGGCTTCGGTGACCTTGGACTGGTGCCATTCGTTGTTGGCGTCCAGGATCGCTTCGACCTTGCCGTCGCGGTACGCGGCGGAGGCCAGGGCATGGGTCGCCGCCGTCTGTCCGTCCGAGCCCTGGAGGGGAACCTGAGCCCCGGGTCCGAAACTGCCGATCGTCACTGATGCCCCCATCGCCGCGTGCCCGCGTGGTTCACCGCGTATCCCTCTGCGGCCTTTTCCCAACTACCGCGCCCCGCACACCTGCTGAGCTGGGCACCACAGCGTAACCGGGTACCGGTGGATGCGTCACGAGTCGGCCGAATGCCGCCCGTCGGAGGGGAGTCGACGGACGGCATTCGGCGGTCCGGAAGATGACTAAGATCCCCTTTCCGCCTTTTCGCGTATCTTGTTGGCGAGTTGGGGCGGCATCGCCTCATGGCGGGCGTACGTACGGTCGAAGCGGCCGGTGCCGTGCGAGACGGAGCGGAGGTCGATCGCGTACCGGCCGATCTCGATCTCGGGGACCTCGGCGCGGACCAACGTCCGCCCCGAACCCGCCTGTTCGGTACCGACGACCCGGCCGCGCCGCCCGGAGAGGTCGCTCATCACCGGCCCCACGTACTCGTCCTGGACGAGCACCTGGACCTCGGCGACCGGCTCCAGGAGCTGGATGCTCGCCTCGGCCGCCGCCTCGCGCAGCGCGAGGGCGCCGGCCGTCTGGAAGGCGGCGTCGGAGGAGTCGACCGAGTGGGCCTTGCCGTCGCGCAGCGTGATCCGCACGTCGACCAGTGGGTAACCGGCGGCGACGCCGCGCGCGGCCTGGGCGCGAACACCCTTCTCGACCGAGGGGATGAACTGGCGCGGAACCGCCCCGCCCACCACCTTGTCGACGAACTCGATGCCGCTGCCCGGCGGAAGCGGCTCGACGTCGATCTCGCAGATCGCGTACTGGCCGTGGCCACCGGACTGTTTGACGTGCCGGCCCCGCCCGGCCGACGGGCCGCCGAAGGTCTCACGGAGCGCCACCTTGTGCGGGACGGCGTCGACCTGGACCCCGTACCGGTTGCGCAGCCGCTCCAGGGCCACGTCCCGGTGGGCCTCGCCGAGACACCACAGAACGACCTGATGGGTGTCCTGGTTCTGCTCCAGGCGCATGGTCGGATCCTCGGCGACGAGCCGGGCGAGCCCCTGGGAGAGCCGGTCCTCGTCGGCCTTGCTGTGGGCCTCGATCGCGAGCGGCAGCAGCGGATCGGGCATCGTCCAGGGCTCCATCAGGAGCGGATCGTCCTTGGCGGAGAGGGTGTCGCCGGTCTCCGCGCGGCCGAGCTTGGCGACGCAGGCGAGGTCGCCCGCGATGCACCGGTTGAGCGTGCGCTGCTGCTTGCCGAAGGGCGCGGTCAGCGCCCCGACCCGCTCGTCGACATCATGGTCCTCATGGCCACGGTCGGCCAGTCCGTGCCCCGAGACGTGGACGGTCTCGTCCGGTCGCAGGGTGCCCGAGAAGACCCGGACCAGCGAGATCCGGCCGACGTAGGGGTCGGAGGCGGTCTTCACGACCTCCGCGACGAGCGGGCCTTCGGGGTCGCAGGTGACCGGCGGCCGCGGGACGCCGTCGGGCGTGGTGACGGCGGGCGCCTCGCGCTCCAGCGGAGTGGGGAAGCCGCCGGTGATCAGTTCCAGCAGCTCGACGGTGCCGAGACCCTGCTTCGCGCCGTTCGCGGCGGGCGCCGCGGCCAGCACGGGATGGAAGGTGCCGCGGGCGACGGCCTTCTCCAGGTCGTCGATGAGCGTCTTGATGTCGATCTGCTCGCCACCGAGATAGCGGTCCATGAGGGTCTCGTCCTCGCTCTCGGCGATGATCCCCTCGATCAGCCGGCCGCGGGCCTCCGCGATCAGCGCCTGCTGGCCGTCGTCCGGCGCGTTCTCCTGGCGTACGCCCGTGGAGTAGTCGAAGATCCGCTCCGAGAGCAGCCCCACCAGGCCGGTGGCCGGAGCGTGCCCGTCCGGTGCCTCGGCGCCGTGGACGGGGAGGTAGAGGGGGAGCACGGCGTCGGGGTCGTCGCCGCCGAAGATCGAGGCGCAGACGGAGGTCAGCTCGTCGAAGCCGGTGCGGGCGGTGTCCAGGTGAGTGACCACGATGGCGCGGGGCATGCCGACGGCCGCGCACTCCTCCCAGACCATGCGGGTCGACCCGGCGATCGCGTCGGCCTCCTGGGCGGCCGAGACGACGAAGAGGGCCGCGTCCGCCGCGCGCAGACCGGCCCTGAGCTCCCCGACGAAGTCGGCGTATCCCGGTGTGTCGAGGAGATTGATCTTGCATCCGCCCCATTCGAGCGGGACGAGGGAGAGCTGGACGGAACGTTGCTGGCGGTGCTCGATCTCGTCGTGGTCGGAGACCGTCCCGCCGTCCTCGACCCGGCCGGCCCGGTTGACCGCCCCGGCGGTCAGCGCCAGCGCCTCGACGAGGGTCGTCTTTCCCGATCCGCTGTGGCCGACCAGCACCACGTTCCGTATGTCCGCGGGCCGGTCGGCCGTCGGAGCCCTGCCGGCGGCCCCGGAGTGTGCGTGCGCCTTGTCGCCCATGGTGTTCCTCCCGATCGCTTGCACCGCTCGCTGCGCGGTGCGGCGGGGCGCGGGCGCGGGGGAGTCGGCGCGGGAGGGGATCGCGTGCAGCTCCGGCGATGCCCGCGGTGGTCCTTCGAGCTTTGCACCGTCGTCAGGGCCCGTCCATACGTCGTGCACGACGCGACGGGCGGGTGGCCGACGGTGCGCCGGGGTGGGCCTGGCTACGATGGGCAGGCCGGTGGCCAGAGGGGCCGCGCGGCCACCGAACGTCGGGAAGGCCATGCTGAACAAGTACGCGCGTGCATTTTTTACGCGTGTCCTCACACCGTTCGCCGCGTTTCTGCTCCGCCGGGGCGTCAGCCCCGACGCGGTGACGCTCATCGGCACGGCCGGGGTGATGGCGGGTGCGCTGGTCTTCTTCCCCCGGGGAGAGTTCTTCTGGGGCACGATCGTCATCACCCTTTTCGTCTTCTCCGACCTCGTCGACGGCAACATGGCCCGGCAGGCCGGGATCTCCAGCCGCTGGGGCGCGTTCCTCGACTCGACCCTGGACCGGGTCGCCGACGGCGCCATCTTCGGCGGCTTCGCGCTCTGGTACGCGGGTACGGGCGACGACAACGTGCTGTGCGCCGTCTCCATCTTCTGCCTGGCCAGCGGCCAGGTCGTCTCGTACACCAAGGCACGCGGTGAATCGATCGGCCTGCCGGTGGCCGTCAACGGCCTGGTGGAACGGGCCGAGCGGCTCGTGATCTCGCTGGTCGCGGCCGGGCTCGCCGGACTGCACGGGTTCGGAGTGCCCGGTGTCGACGTCCTGCTGCCGATCGCGCTGTGGATCGTCGCCGTGGGCTCCGCGGTGACGCTGGGGCAGCGGGTGGTGACGGTACGGCGGGAGTCGGCCGAGGCCGACGCGGCCGCCGCACCGGGGAACGAGGCGACGTCATGAGTGGCGCGAGCGGCATGAAGGACCGGCTGACCGACGGGCTGTACGGGCTCGGCTGGGCCACCGTGAAGAAGCTGCCGGAGCCCGTGGCGGCCGGGCTCGGGCGGCGGATCGCCGACATCGCCTGGAAGCGGCGCGGCGCGAGCGTGCTGCGCCTTGAGTCCAACCTCGCGCGCGTGGTCCCCGACGCCGGCCCCGAGCGGCTCGCCGAACTGTCGAAGGCCGGGATGCGCTCGTACATGCGGTACTGGATGGAGTCCTTCCGGCTGCCGACCTGGAGCAAGGAACGGGTCGACAGCGGTATCGACATCAAGGACATCCACCGCATCGAGGACGGCCTCGCCTCGGGGCGCGGCGTCATCGCCGCCCTGCCGCACCTGGCGAACTGGGACCTCGCGGGCGTGTGGGTGACCCGCTCGCTCGGCGTGCCCTTCACCACGGTCGCGGAGCGGCTCAAGCCGGAGACGCTGTTCGACCGGTTCGTCGCCTACCGCGAGTCGCTGGGCATGGAGGTCCTGCCGCACACCGGCGGCGCCGCCTTCGGCACGCTGGCGAGGCGGCTGCGCGCCGGCGGCCTGATCTGTCTGGTCGCCGACCGAGACCTGTCCGCCTCCGGCACGGAGGTCACCTTCTTCGGCGAGACGGCGCGGATGCCGGCCGGTCCGGCCATGCTCGCCCAGCAGACGGGCGCCCTGCTGCTGCCCGTGACCCTCTGGTACGACGACACCCCGGTGATGAAGGGGCGCGTGCACGCGCCCGTCGACGTACCCGAGACAGGTACGCGTGCGGAGAAGACGTCCGTGATGACCCAGGCGCTGGCCGATGCCTTCGCCGGCGGAATCGCGGACCATCCGGAGGACTGGCACATGCTGCAACGACTGTGGCTCGCCGACCTGGAGGAGCGCGGGGAGGGGGTCCGCGCGTGAAGATCGGAATCGTCTGCCCGTACTCCTGGGACGTGCCGGGCGGCGTCCAGTTCCACATCCGGGACCTCGCCGAGCACCTGGTCCGGCTCGGCCACGAGGTGTCCGTCCTCGCGCCCGCCGACGACGAGACGCCGCTGCCGCCGTACGTCGTCTCGGCCGGCCGCGCCGTGCCCGTGCCCTACAACGGTTCCGTGGCACGCCTGAACTTCGGTTTCCTCTCCGCGGCGCGCGTGCGGCGCTGGCTGCACGACGGCACCTTCGACGTCATCCACATCCACGAGCCGGCCTCGCCCTCGCTCGGCCTGCTGAGTTGCTGGGCGGCGCAGGGACCGATCGTGGCGACCTTCCACACCTCCAACCCCCGCTCGCGCGCGATGATCGCGGCGTACCCGATCCTGCAGCCCGCCCTGGAGAAGATCAGCGCCCGGATCGCGGTGAGCGAGTACGCCCGGCGGACCCTGGTCGAGCACCTGGGCGGTGACGCCGTCGTCATCCCCAACGGCGTCGACGTGGACTTCTTCGCGCGGGCCGAGCCGAAGGCGGAATGGCAGGGCGCCACCCTGGGGTTCATCGGGCGGATCGACGAGCCGAGGAAGGGCCTGCCGGTCCTGATGAAGGCCCTCCCGAAGATCCTCGCCGAGCTGCCGGAGACCCGGCTGCTGGTCGCCGGGCGCGGCGACGAGGAGGAGGCGGTGGCCTCGTTGCCGCAGGAGATGCGGTCGCGCGTCGAGTTCCTCGGCATGGTCAGCGACGAGGACAAGGCACGGCTGCTGCGCAGCGTCGACGTCTACGTGGCACCGAACACCGGTGGCGAGAGCTTCGGGATCATCCTCGTCGAGGCGCTGTCGGCCGGAGCGCCGGTCCTCGCCTCCGACCTGGACGCCTTCGCCCAGGTCCTGGACCAGGGCGCGGCGGGGGAGCTGTTCGCCAACGAGGACGCGAACGCCCTGGCCGACGCGGCGATCCGGCTGCTCGGCGACGAGACGCGCCGCGAGGAGCTGCGCAAGCGCGGCAGCGCGCACGTGCGGCGCTTCGACTGGACGACGGTGGGCGCCGACATCCTCGCGGTCTACGAGACGGTGACCGACGGCGCGGCCTCGGTGGCGACCGACGAACGCACGGGCCTGCGGGCGAGGTTCGGGCTGGCGCGCGACTGACCGCGCGGCGGTGGCGGTGCCGCTCCCGCCGTGTGGTGGGCATGCTGAGGGAATGACCTCCATCGAGTTACTGGACCTCGGTCACTTCGTCCGCCCCGCCGAGGAGTGGGGCGGCCCCCACGCGCGAGTGGAGCCCGTACTCGCCTACCTCGTCCGGCACGCGCGCGGGGCGCTGCTCTTCGACACCGGCATGGGAACCGGCTGCGCGGAGACGGACGCGCACTACCAACCCACCCGCCACGCCCTCCCCGTGGGGCCCGAGGACGTCGATCTCGTCGTCAACTGCCACCTCCACTTCGACCACATCGGCGGCAACCAGCTCTTTCCCGACACCCCCGTCCTCGTCCAGCGCAAGGAACTGGCCACCGCCCGCGCCGGCGGCTACACCCTCGAGTGGCTGCTCGACGGAGTCCGGTACCAGGAGATCGACGGCGAGTACGAGATCGCGCCCGGGATCACGGTCGTCCCCACGCCCGGGCACACCGAGGGCCATCAGTCCCTGGTGGTGGACCACGGCGATTACGTCACCGTGCTCGCGGGGCAGGCGTGCGACGTCGCGGCCGAGTTCGGCGTCCCCCACCGCCCCTGGCTCGACCGGCTCGCGGAGCTCGCCGCCGGGCGGCCCGCACGCGTCCGGTTCGCCCATGACCGTGCCCTCCGGGAGGGTGTGCTGCCGGTGCGACGGTAGCCTGTGCGCCCGTGACCGAAACCCTGATCTGGACCGTCGTCGCGCTGATCGCGATCGGCCTGTACCTCAGCTGGACCGCCGGCCGGCTCGACCGTCTCCACGCGCGGATCGACGCGGCCCGCGCCGCCCTCGACGCCCAGTTGCTCCGCAGGGCCTCGGTCGCCCAGGAACTGGCCACCTCCGGAATCCTCGACCCGGCCGCCTCCATCGTGCTCTACGAGGCCGCGCACGCCGCCCGGCAGGCCGAGGAGGACCACCGGGAGGTCGCCGAGAGCGACCTGAGCCAGGCGCTGCGCGCCGTCTTCGGTGAGCCCGAGCAGGTCGAGGTCGTACGGGAGACCCCCGGCGGGGACGAGGCCGCCGGCGAGCTCGCGGCCGCCGTCCGCAGGGTGCCGATGGCCCGCAGGTTCCACAACGACGCCGTGCGGGCCGCCCGCGCCCTGCGCCGCCACCGCACGGTGCGCTGGTTCCGGCTCGCCGGCCACGCCCCGTTCCCGCTGGCCTTCGAAATGGACGACGAGCCGCCGGTGGCCCTTGCCGATCGCCCGACCTGATCCCGATCACCTGCGAAAACAGCGAAAACGATCCACCGGCTCCACATTGGCCCTTGATGTGGACTGGTGGTGGCCTGTTTCCTCACTGTTGTCTGAACATCGCTTTCCCCCGAGTGAGGTCCCCCCGTGTCCACCACGCTTCCCACCAGCACCCAGTCTGCAGAGTCCTCGGCGATCGGCACCTCGCGAGTCAAGCGCGGCATGGCCGAGCAGCTCAAGGGCGGCGTGATCATGGACGTGGTCAACGCCGAGCAGGCGAAGATCGCCGAGGACGCCGGCGCCGTCGCCGTCATGGCCCTGGAGCGGGTCCCCGCCGACATCCGCAAGGACGGCGGCGTCGCCCGTATGTCCGACCCGAACATGATCGAAGAGATCATCGGCGCCGTCTCCATCCCGGTCATGGCCAAGTCCCGCATCGGCCACTTCGTCGAGGCCCAGGTCCTGCAGTCCCTCGGTGTCGACTACATCGACGAGTCCGAGGTCCTCACCCCGGCCGACGAGGTCAACCACTCCGACAAGTGGGCCTTCACGACCCCCTTCGTCTGTGGCGCCACCAACCTGGGCGAGGCCCTGCGCCGCATCGCCGAGGGCGCGGCCATGATCCGCTCGAAGGGCGAGGCCGGCACCGGCAACGTCGTCGAGGCGGTCCGCCACCTGCGCCAGATCAAGAACGAGATCGCCCGCCTGCGCGGCTACGACAACAACGAGCTCTTCGCCGCCGCCAAGGAGCTGCGTGCCCCGTACGAGCTCGTCAAGGAGGTCGCCGAGCTCGGCAAGCTCCCCGTCGTGCTGTTCTCCGCGGGTGGCGTCGCCACCCCCGCCGACGCCGCGCTGATGCGCCAGCTCGGCGCCGAGGGCGTCTTCGTGGGCTCCGGCATCTTCAAGTCGGGCGACCCGGCCAAGCGCGCCGCCGCCATCGTGAAGGCCACCACCTTCTACGACGACCCGAAGATCATCGCGGACGCCTCCCGCAACCTCGGCGAGGCCATGGTCGGCATCAACTGCGACACCCTCCCCGAGTCCGAGCGCTACGCCAACCGCGGCTGGTAATCACCATGAACACCCCCGTGATCGGTGTCCTGGCCCTCCAGGGCGACGTCCGGGAGCACCTGATCGCCCTGGCCGCGGCTGACGCCGTGGCCAGGCCGGTCCGGCGCCCCGAAGAACTCGCCGAGGTCGACGGCCTCGTCATACCCGGCGGCGAGTCCACCACCATCTCCAAGCTGGCCGACCTCTTCGGCCTGATGACCCCGCTGCGCGAACGCATCGCCGCGGGCATGCCGGTGTACGGCACCTGCGCCGGCCTGATCATGCTCGCCGACAAGATCCTCGACCCGCGCTCGGGTCAGGAGACCTTCGGCGGCATCGACATGATCGTCCGCCGCAACGCCTTCGGACGGCAGAACGAGTCCTTCGAGGCCGGCGTGACCGTGACCGGCATCGACGACGGTCCCGTCGAGGGCGTCTTCATCCGTGCCCCGTGGGTCGAGTCCGTCGGCGCCCAGGTCGAGGTGCTCGCCGAGCACGAGGGCCACATCGTGGCCGTACGGCAGGGCCGGGCCCTGGCCACCTCCTTCCATCCGGAGCTCACCGGCGACCACCGACTGCACGCCCTGTTCGTCGACATGGTGCGCGCGGCGCGGTGACGAGGTCCCGGTAGGATCTCTGGGGTTCGTGCAGAAATGGGTTACGCGAAGGAGACAGGCAGATGTCCGGCCACTCTAAATGGGCTACGACGAAGCACAAGAAGGCCGTGATCGATGCCAAGCGCGGCAAGCTCTTCGCGAAGCTGATCAAGAACATCGAGGTCGCCGCCCGGACCGGCGGCGCCGACCCCGAGGGGAACCCGACCCTCTTCGACGCCATCCAGAAGGCGAAGAAGAGCTCCGTCCCGAACAAGAACATCGACTCCGCGGTGAAGCGCGGCGGCGGCCTCGAGGCCGGCGGCGTCGACTACGAGACGATCATGTACGAGGGCTACGGCCCGAACGGCGTCGCGGTGCTCATCGAGTGCCTCACCGACAACCGCAACCGTGCCGCCTCCGACGTCCGTGTCGCCATGACCCGCAACGGCGGATCGATGGCCGACCCCGGCTCCGTCTCGTACCTCTTCAACCGCAAGGGCGTCATCGTGCTGCCCAAGGGCGAGCTGACCGAGGACGACGTCCTCGGCGCGGTGCTCGACGCGGGTGCCGAGGAGGTCAACGACCTCGGTGAGAGCTTCGAGGTCATCAGCGAGGCCACCGACATGGTCGCGGTCCGCACCGCCCTCCAGGAGGCCGGCATCGACTACGACTCCGCCGACTCCAGCTTCGTCCCGACCATGCAGGTCGAGCTCGACGAAGAGGGCGCGCGCAAGATCTTCAAGCTGATCGACGCGCTGGAGGACAGCGACGACGTGCAGAACGTCTTCGCCAACTTCGACGTCAGCGACGAGGTCATGGAGAAGGTCGACGCCTGACGAGGGCCTCGCACCCACGGACAGACAAGGCCGGACCGACGGAGTATCCGTCGGTCCGGCCTTCTCCGTCTCGGACCCGTTCGAGCCGGTCGACCCGCGGGCGGGGCCCCGGGCGGTGCACGGAAGCGGCCCGCCGGAACACCGGCGGGCCGCTCTCTTCGACATCCCGCCTGGTCATGAATCAGCGGGAAGAGGGATCACACTCAGTCGATCCGCTTGAAGTCGCCCGAGTTCTTGACGCTGCCCGACGCGCCACCCGCGGCGGTGACCTTCTTCATCCGGCTGGTGCGGCCGTCCTGCCACCAGACGTTCATCGAGGCCTCGTAGGAGCAGGTGTTGCGGTAGTACACCGTGGTGGTGGTCCAGCCCTCGGCCCAGGACCAGCTGAAGCAGCCGGTCTTGCCGCGGTGGATCTCCGAGGTCGCCGCCTGGGCGGGCGAGCTGAGGCCGACCGTGGCGAGCGCGAGTGAGGCGCCGGCTACGGCGAGCTTGGACATGCGACGCATGTGTTTCCCCCTGCTGAGTTGTAGATGTTTGTACTAATCGAACGTACGCACGTCGGTCAAACGTGCGAACATCAGGATCATAAGTGACTGTTGATCATGACGGCAAGGCGGAAAAGCGGCCCTCGAACGCCAGGTCGGCGGGCCGTCGGGCCGCCGGGCCGCGTGGTCGATCGCGGTGTCGGTGGCAGCCGGTAGCCTTCAGGCGGTTACCGAGGGATGGAGGAGCTGTGCGTGTCTTGGGTGTCGACCCCGGGCTGACGCGGTGCGGCGTGGGAGTCGTCGACGGCGTGGCCGGGCGCTCTCTGACCATGCTCGGCGTCGGAGTCGTGCGCACTCCCGCGGACGACCACATCGGCGCACGGCTCGTCCTCATCGAACAGGGCATCGAGGCGTGGATCGACGAATACCGCCCCGAACTGGTCGCGGTGGAGCGGGTGTTCAGCCAGCACAACGTACGTACGGTGATGGGCACGGCCCAGGCCAGCGCCGTCGCCATGCTCTGCGCCGCACGCCGTGGCATCCCCGTCGCCCTGCACACGCCCAGCGAGGTCAAGGCCGCCGTCACCGGCAGCGGCCGGGCCGACAAGGCCCAGGTCGGTGCGATGGTCACGCGACTGCTGCGGCTCTCCGCCCCGCCGAAACCGGCCGACGCGGCGGACGCCCTCGCCCTCGCCATCTGCCACATCTGGCGGGCGCCCGCCCAGAACCGCCTGCAGCAGGCCGCCGCCGCCCACCGCGCGGCGCAGGCCACGCACGCCTCGTACACGCCGTCCGCGTCACCCGCACCGCGCGCACCGAAAGGCCGTACCGCATGATCGCCTTCGTCAGCGGCCCCGTCGCCGCCCTCGCCCCCACCACGGCCGTGATCGAAGTGGGCGGCATCGGCATGGCCGTCCAGTGCGCCCCGAACACCATCGCCGAACTGAGGATCGGTCAGGAAGCCCGCCTCGCCACCTCGTTGGTGGTACGGGAGGACTCGCTCACCCTCTACGGGTTCGCGGACGACGACGAGCGGCAGGTGTTCGAACTCCTCCAGACCGCGAGCGGGGTCGGGCCGAGGCTGGCCCAGGCCATGCTCGGCGTGCATTCCCCGGACGCGCTGCGCCTGGCCGTCTCCACCGGGGACGAGAAGGCGCTCACGGCCGTCCCGGGCATCGGCAAGAAGGGCGCCCAGAAACTGCTGCTCGAACTGAAGGACAAGCTCGGCGCCCCGCTGGGCGGCAGCGGCCTCGTCGGCGCCCAGCGCGCGGCGGCCTCCGGCCCGGCGCCGTGGACCGAGCAGCTGTCCGCCGCGCTGATCGGCCTGGGCTACGCGAGCCGCGAGGCGGAGGACGCGGTCTCGGCGGTGGCGCCGCAGGCCGAGGCGGCGATCGCCGCCGGCGGCCCGGCCCCCGTACCGCAGCTCCTGCGCGCCGCCCTCCAGACCCTGAACCGCGCGAGATAGCCCCGGGGCTCGTTCCCCACCCCGCCCTTGCCGAACCGAGGGCAAGTCCCCAGGTCCCGTGCCGCTTCGGCCGTGTCCTCGAGCGCCGGACGGCCGGTTTGGCCCCAAGGGCGGACAACGCGGTTCCGCCGGCGATCGAGGCGCAGGGCCCGGGGCGGAGCCTCCGTTCGGGAAGGGAGCGGGGAACAAGCCCGCCGTAGGCGACCCGCAGGCCGCAGACACCGCACACACCACGAAGGCAGACACGTGAACTGGGACGACGAAAGCACCGCCGAGCCGGACGCGCGGATCGTCGGCGCCTCCGCCGAGGGGGACGACCAGGCCGTCGAGGCGGCCCTGCGCCCCAAGGACCTCAGCGAGTTCGTCGGTCAGGAGAAGGTCCGCCAGCAGCTCGACCTGGTCCTCAGGGCGGCCCGCCAGCGCGGCGCCACCGCCGACCACGTCCTGCTCTCCGGCGCCCCCGGCCTCGGCAAGACCACCCTGTCGATGATCATCGCGGCGGAGATGAACGCCCCGATCCGGATCACCTCCGGACCCGCCATCCAGCACGCGGGCGACCTCGCCGCGATCCTCTCCTCCCTCCAGGAGGGAGAGATCCTCTTCCTCGACGAGATCCACCGCATGTCCCGGCCCGCCGAGGAGATGCTCTACATGGCGATGGAGGACTTCCGCGTCGACGTCATCGTCGGCAAGGGCCCCGGCGCCACGGCGATCCCCCTGGAGCTGCCGCCCTTCACCCTGGTCGGCGCCACCACCCGGGCCGGACTCCTGCCGCCCCCGCTCCGCGACCGCTTCGGCTTCACCGGGCACATGGAGTTCTACGAGCCCGCCGAGCTGGAGCGGGTCATCCACCGCTCCGCCGGACTCCTCGACGTCGAGATCGACACCGCCGGCGCCGCCGAGATCGCCGGCCGTTCCCGCGGCACCCCCCGCATCGCCAACCGCCTTCTCCGCCGCGTCCGCGACTACGCCCAGGTCAGGGCCGACGGCGTGATCACCCGGGAGATCGCCGAGGCGGCTCTGAGCGTGTACGAGGTGGACGGCCGCGGTCTCGACCGGCTCGACCGGGCCGTCCTCGAGGCCCTGCTCAAGCTCTTCGGCGGCGGACCGGTCGGTCTGTCCACCCTCGCCGTCGCGGTGGGGGAGGAGCGCGAGACCGTCGAGGAGGTCGCCGAACCCTTCCTCGTACGGGAGGGACTGCTGGCCCGTACGCCCCGTGGTCGCGTCGCCACTCCCGCGGCATGGGCCCACCTCGGACTGGTTCCGCCGCAGGCAGCGGCGCCCGGCGCCCCAGGAAGCGGACAACCGGGGCTCTTCGGGGCGTGACGGCGCGGACACTCGTCGGGGCAGGAACCGCGGTGCGATGCTGGACGTTGTTCCATCGATGCGGACTCGCCTAGACTCCGCCGATGCCGACCTTTCTGGTCGGCACGCCCACCCCCGAAGATCAGGCCGCGGGTTCTCCGCGTCCGTGCGAAGGAAACCCGTCCCGTGAGTATCGTGACCCTCCTCCCCTTCATCGTCCTCATCGGGGCCATGTTCCTGATGACCCGCTCTGCGAAGAAGAAGCAGCAGGCGGCCGCGCAGATGCGCGACGAGATGCAGCCCGGCACCGGCGTCCGCACGATCGGGGGGATGTACGCCACCGTCAAGGAGATCGGCGACGAGACCGTCCTCCTCGAGGTCGCTCCCGGCGTGCACGCCGTCTACGCCAAGAACGCGATCGGCGCGGTCCTCCCGGACGAGGAGTACAACCGCATCGTCCACGGCGACGAGCCCGACGCCGAGACCGTCGTTCCGGACGACGCCTCCTCGCTGACCGAGTCGGCCGAGGCCGAGGCGTCGGACGACGCCACCGAGCCGGTCGGGGACGCCAAGCCCGACCTGACCAAGAAGGCGCAGGCCACCGAGGCCGACGCCGAGGTCAAGAAGGACGACAAGGCCGACGGCGAGACCGAGGCGAAGTAGTCCGGACCGGGGACCGCGGGACGCCCACCGGCGTCCTTGGTCCCCGGCACGGTTCCACGTCTGCGGGGGCAGGTCCCCACACACACTTCGTGGCCGCACCGCGCACACCCGGCGCGGGACGGTTGGACAGGGAGAAACGACAAGGTGGCAGCACCGAAGAAGGGCCGAAGGCCGGCGGGGGGCCAGGGCAAGCCGGGGCGTGCCCTGGCTCTGATCCTGATCGCCATGGTCGCGCTCACGGGCGGGATGTTCTGGTCCGGCCACACCACGCCGCGGCTGGGCATCGACCTCGCGGGTGGCACGTCGATCACGCTCAAGGCCAAGGCGGAGCCCGGCAAGGAAGACGCCGTCAACGAGACCAACATGAACACCGCGGTCGGCATCATCGACCGCCGTGTCAATGGTCTGGGTGTCTCCGAGGCCGAGGTTCAGACGCAGGGCCGCGAGAACATCATCGTCAACATCCCCAGGGGTGTGAACGAGAAGCAGGCGCGTGAGCAGGTCGGTACGACCGCTCAGCTGTACTTCCGACCGGTACTGGCCTGGGCCCCGAGCGGGCCGACGACGCCGCCGCCGTCCGGCAGCGCCACGCCGTCCCAGTCCGCGCCGCCGTCCGCCGGTTCCTCCGCGAGCCCGTCGGCCTCGGCCACGAAGCAGTCCGGCCAGGGCGCCTCGGCCACTCCGTCCGGGGGAGCCACCACGCAGGGGCGCGCCGTCAGCGACGCCCTGAAGAAGGCGCCCACCCCCGGCGCCACCCCGACTTCCGGCTCCTCCACCTCGCCGGATGCCTCGAAGTCCCCGAACCCCACGGCGACGACCACGCCTCCGGCCGACGCGGCCGACGCGCGGCTGGAGCAGCAGTTCGCCGCGCTCGACTGCACGCCCAAGGGCGAGAAGTCCGGCGACAAGAAGGCCGTGCCCAACCCGGCCCGCTCCGTTCCGCCGGAGCAGCCGACCGTCGCGTGCGCCGCCGAGGGTGACGCCAAGTACCTCCTCGGCCCGGCCGAGGTCAGCGGCAAGGACGTCGACGACGCCCAGGGCACCTTCGACCAGCAGCGCGGCATGTGGATCGTGAACATGGAGTTCACGGACGAGGGCGCCAAGAAGTTCTCGAAGATCACCGGCAAGCTCTCGCAGCAGCAGGAGCCGCAGAACCAGTTCGCGATCGTGCTGGACGGCGAGGTCGTCTCGGCCCCGTCCGTGCGCACCGTGCTGAGCGCCAACGCGGAGATCTCCGGCAGCTTCACCCAGCAGTCCGCCCAGGACCTCGGCAACATCCTGTCCTACGGCGCCCTGCCGCTCTCCTTCGACACCCAGAGCGTCGACACCGTCACCGCCGCCCTCGGCGGTGAGCAGCTGGAGGCGGGCCTGATCGCCGGTGCGATCGGTCTGGCCCTGGTCGTCCTCTACCTGGTGGTCTACTACCGCGGTCTGTCGCTGGTCGCCCTGCTCAGCCTCGCGGCCTCGGCACTGCTCACGTACGTGATCATGTCCCTGCTCGGCCCGGCCATCGGCTTCGCGCTGAACCTGCCGGCCGTCTGCGGTGCCATCGTCGCCATCGGTATCACCGCGGACTCGTTCATCGTCTACTTCGAACGCATCCGCGACGAGATCCGTGAGGGCCGCACGCTGCGCCCCGCGGTCGAGCGGGCCTGGCCGCGCGCCCGTCGCACGATCCTGGTCTCCGACTTCGTGTCGTTCCTCGCCGCCGCGGTGCTCTTCGCGGTCACCGTCGGCAAGGTCCAGGGCTTCGCGTTCACGCTTGGTCTGACCACGCTGCTCGACGTGGTCGTGGTGTTCCTCTTCACCAAGCCGGTCATGACGCTGCTCGCCCGCACCAGGTTCTTCGGCGAGGGTCACGCGTGGTCCGGGCTGGACCCGAAGCGGCTCGGTGTCAAGCCGCCGCTGCGTCGTTCCCGCCGTGTCTCCGCCCCCATCGACCCGAAGGAGGCGTGAGATGTCGAAGCTCGGCGATCTCGGCGCCCGGCTCCACCGTGGTGAGGTCGGCTACGACTTCATCAAGAACCGCAAGATCTGGTACGGCCTGTCCATCCTGATCACCATCACGGCCATCGTCGGCCTGGCGGTGCGCGGGCTGAACATGGGCATCGAGTTCCAGGGCGGCGCCCTCTTCACCACGCCGAAGACGTCCGTCTCGGTCACCGACGCCCGCCACTACGCGGAGAAGGCGTCCGGCCACGACGCGATCGTGCAGAAGGTCGGCAACGACACCCTGCGCATCCAGATCGGCGGCCTCGACACCGAGCAGTCCGACAAGGTCCGCACGCAGCTCGCCAAGGACCTGAAGGTCGACGAGAGCAAGATCGCGGCGGAGCTCGTCGGCCCCAGCTGGGGTGAGCAGATCGCCAACAAGGCATGGATGGGTCTCGGGATCTTCATGATCCTGGTGGTGATCTATCTGGCGATCGCCTTCGAATGGAGAATGGCGGTCGCGGCGCTCGTCGCCCTGATCCATGACCTCACCATCACCGTCGGCATCTACTCGCTCGTCGGCTTCGAGGTCACGGTCGGTACGGTGATCGGTCTGCTGACCATCCTCGGATACTCCCTCTACGACACGGTGGTCGTCTTCGACTCCCTCAAGGAGGGCACGAAGGACATCACCAAGCAGACCCGCTGGACGTACAGCGAGGTCGCCAACCGCTCGATCAACGGCACCCTGGTCCGTTCGATCAACACCACCGTCGTCGCCCTGCTGCCGGTCGCCGGTCTGCTCTTCATCGGTGGCGGCGTCCTCGGCGCCGGCATGCTGAACGACATCTCGCTGTCGCTGTTCGTCGGCCTCGCCGCCGGTGCGTACTCCTCGATCTTCATCGCCACCCCGCTCGTCGCCGACCTCAAGGAGCGCGAGCCGGCGATCAAGGCGCTGAGGAAGCGGGTGCTCGCCAAGCGGGCGGCCGCGGCCGCCAAGGGCGAGTCCCTGGACGGTGCGGACCGCGACGACGACGACCACGGCGCGTTCCACGAGGACGAGGACGAGGACCGGACCGCCGTCGTCGGCCAGCGCGGCCGCCGCGCCAGGCCGTCGGAGCACCGCGGATGACCGCCGGCACCCAGGACAGCACGGCCCTGCTGCTCAGCCGGATCCGGGACGTCCCCGACTATCCGAAGCCGGGCGTGCTGTTCAAGGACATCACCCCGCTGCTCGCCGATCCGGAGGCGTTCACCGCGCTGACCGAGACCCTCGCCGCCCTGTGCGCCACGCACGGCGCGACGAAGGTCGTCGGCCTGGAGGCGCGCGGCTTCATCCTCGCCGCACCCGTGGCCGTCCGCGCGGGCCTGGGCTTCATCCCGGTCCGCAAGGCCGGCAAGCTGCCCGGTGCGACGCTGAGGCAGGCGTACGAGCTGGAGTACGGCACCGCCGAGATCGAGGTGCACGCCGAGGACCTGGCCGCGGGCGACCGGGTCATGGTCATCGACGACGTCCTCGCCACCGGCGGCACCGCCGAGGCATCGCTGGACCTCATCCGGCGGGCGGGCGCCGAGGTCGCGGGCGTCGCGGTCCTCATGGAGCTCGGCTTCCTCGCCGGACGGGCCCGGCTGGAGCCCGCCCTGCGCGGCGCCCCGCTCGAGGCGCTGATCACGGTCTGACACCGCGCCCGCATGCGGTGAGGGGCGCCCCGGGGAATCCCCGGGGCGCCCCGCCCGTTCTCCGGGTATGTCCCGGAACGGGACCGTTTCCGCGCGTGGTGCCCGTCTCACCCCCTGCGCGCGTGAGCACGGCGGCTCCCGGCTCGATACCATGGCCTTTCCGGGCCTGACCGGGGGACCCGGACCATCCCCCAGACTCCGTCCGGGGGGACCCCCAAGGAGCGCTCTTGCCAGACGAGGCCCAGCCACTCTCCGCCGCGCAGCCCGACCCGCAGGCCGAGAAGGCCGCGGCGGAACCCGCGACGCCCAAGGACAAGCCCGCGGAGAGCCGGCCCGCGCCCGTACCGGCCTCCACGCCCAAGCCGGCGCCCGCCCCCGTGACCCGCTCCGGCGGCGGCTCGTCCAACCGCGTCCGCGCCCGCCTCGCCCGCCTGGGTGTCCAGCGCTCCTCCCCGTACAACCCGGTCCTCGAACCGCTGCTGCGGATCGTCCGCTCCAACGACCCGAAGATCGAGACCGCGACGCTCCGCCAGATCGAGCGCGCCTACCAGGTCGCCGAGCGCTGGCACCGCGGTCAGAAGCGCAAGAGCGGCGACCCGTACATCACCCACCCGCTCGCCGTCACCACCATCCTCGCCGAGCTCGGCATGGACCCGGCCACGCTCATGGCCGGTCTGCTGCACGACACCGTCGAGGACACCGAGTACGGCCTGGACCAGTTGCGCCGCGACTTCGGCGACCAGGTCGCCCTGCTCGTCGACGGCGTCACCAAGCTCGACAAGGTCAAGTTCGGCGAGGCCGCGCAGGCCGAGACCGTCCGCAAGATGGTCGTCGCCATGGCCAAGGACCCGCGCGTCCTGGTCATCAAGCTCGCCGACCGCCTGCACAACATGCGCACCATGCGCTACCTCAAGCGGGAGAAGCAGGAGAAGAAGGCCCGCGAGACCCTCGAGATCTACGCGCCCCTGGCCCACCGCCTGGGCATGAACACCATCAAGTGGGAGCTGGAGGACCTCGCCTTCGCGATCCTCTACCCCAAGATGTACGACGAGATCGTCCGGCTCGTCGCGGAGCGCGCGCCCAAGCGCGACGAATACCTCGCCATAGTGACCGACGAGGTCCAGTCCGACCTGCGCGCCGCCCGGATCAAGGCCACCGTCACCGGCCGGCCCAAGCACTACTACAGCGTCTACCAGAAGATGATCGTCCGCGGCCGGGACTTCGCGGAGATCTACGACCTGGTCGGCATCCGCGTCCTCGTGGACACCGTCCGCGACTGCTACGCGGCCCTCGGCACCGTCCACGCGCGATGGAACCCGGTCCCCGGCCGGTTCAAGGACTACATCGCGATGCCGAAGTTCAACATGTACCAGTCGCTGCACACGACGGTCATCGGACCCAACGGCAAGCCCGTCGAGCTGCAGATCCGCACGTTCGACATGCACCGCCGGGCCGAGTACGGCATCGCCGCGCACTGGAAGTACAAGCAGGAGGCCGTCGCAGGGGCCTCCAAGGTGCGCACCGACGTGCCGAAGAGCACCGGCAAGGACGACCACCTCAACGACATGGCGTGGCTGCGCCAGCTGCTCGACTGGCAGAAGGAGACCGAGGACCCCAGCGAGTTCCTGGAGTCCCTCCGCTTCGACCTGTCGCGCAACGAGGTCTTCGTCTTCACCCCCAAGGGCGACGTCATAGCGCTGCCCGCCGGGGCCACCCCCGTCGACTTCTCCTACGCCGTCCACACCGAGGTCGGCCACCGCACCATAGGCGCCCGGGTCAACGGGCGGCTCGTCCCGCTCGAGTCGACCCTCGACAACGGCGACCTGGTCGAGGTCTTCACCTCCAAGGCCGCCGGCGCCGGGCCGTCCCGCGACTGGCTGGGCTTCGTCAAGTCCCCGAGGGCCCGCAACAAGATCCGCGCCTGGTTCTCCAAGGAGCGCCGCGAGGAGGCGATCGAACAGGGCAAGGACGCCATCGCGCGGGCCATGCGCAAGCAGAACCTGCCGATCCAGCGGATCCTCACCGGCGACTCGCTCGTCACGCTGGCCCACGAGATGCGCTACAGCGACATCTCCTCGCTGTACGCGGCGATCGGCGAGGGCCATGTCACGGCCCAGTCCATCGTCCAGAAGCTGGTGCAGGCCCTCGGCGGCGAGGAGGCGGCCAACGAGGACCTCGTCGAGACCACCCCGCCCTCGCGCGGCCGCTCCAAGCGCCGCTCCAGCGCCGACCCGGGTGTCGTCGTCAAGGGCGTCGAGGACGTCTGGGTCAAACTGGCCCGCTGCTGCACGCCCGTACCCGGCGACCCGATCATCGGCTTCGTCACCCGAGGCAGCGGCGTGTCCGTGCACCGCAGCGACTGCGTCAACGTGGAGTCGCTCTCCCGCGAGCCCGAGCGCATCCTCGACGTCGAGTGGGCACCCACCCAGTCCTCGGTGTTCCTGGTCGCCATCCAGGTCGAGGCGCTCGACCGCTCCCGGCTGCTGTCGGACGTCACGAGGGTCCTGTCCGACCAGCACGTCAACATCCTGTCGGCGGCGGTGCAGACCTCCCGCGACCGGGTGGCCACCTCGCGCTTCACCTTCGAGATGGGCGACCCCAAGCACCTCGGGCACGTCCTGAAGGCCGTCCGGGGCGTCGAGGGCGTCTACGACGTCTACCGGGTGACGTCGGCGCGGCGCCCGTAACACCGCGTACGACGAGAAGGGCCCCGGTACCTGCGAGGTACCGGGGCCCTTTCCGTACGTACGGCGAAGATCAGCCGCCGAACTCCTCCAGGCCCTTCAGCGCCTGGTCGAGGAGCGCCTGGCGGCCCTCCAGCTCACGCGCCAGCTTGTCGGCCTTGGCGTCGTTGCCCGCCGCACGGGCCGTGTCGATCTGCTTCTGCAGCTTGTCGACCGCGTCCTGCAGCTGACCGGTCAGACCCGCCGCACGCGCGCGTGCCTCCGGGTTGGTCCGGCGCCACTCCGACTCCTCGGCCTCCTGGAGCGCCCGCTCCACCGCGTGCATCCGGCCCTCGACCTTCGGCCGGGCGTCGCGCGGCACGTGGCCGATGGCCTCCCAGCGCTCGTTGAGGGAGCGGAAGGCCGCACGCGCCGCCTTCAGATCCGTCACGGGCACCAGCTTCTCGGCCTCGACCGCGAGCTCCTCCTTCAGCTTGAGGTTCTCGGTCTGCTCCGCGTCCCGCTCGGCGAACACCTCACCGCGCGCCGCGAAGAAGACGTCCTGGGCGCCGCGGAAGCGGTTCCACAGCTCGTCCTCGTGCTCGCGCTGGGCACGGCCCACGGCCTTCCACTCCGCCATCAGCTCGCGGTAGCGGGCGGCCGTGCCACCCCAGTCCGTGGAGTGGGACAGCGACTCGGCCTCGGCGACCAGCTTCTCCTTGGCCTTGCGGGCCTCCTCGCGCTGCGCGTCCAGCGAGGCGAAGTGCGCCTTGCGGCGCTTGGAGAACGCCGAGCGGGCGTGCGAGAAGCGGTGCCACAGCTCGTCGTCGGACTTCCGGTCGAGCCGGGGCAGGCCCTTCCAGGTGTCCACGAGCGCCCGCAGCCGCTCCCCGGCGGCCCGCCACTGCTCGCTCTGCGCCAGCTCCTCGGCCTCCTTGACCAGCGCCTCCTTGGCGCCGCGCGCCTCGTCGGTCTGCTTGGCCTTCTGGGCCTTGCGCTCCTCACGGCGCGACTCCACCGTCTCGACCAGCTTGTCGAGACGCGTGGTCAGCGCGGCGAGGTCGCCCACGGCGTGATGCTCGTCGACCTGCTGCCGGATGTGGTCGATCGCGGCCATGGCGTCCTTGGCCGAGAGATCGGTCGTCTTCACCCGCTTCTCGAGGAGGCCGATCTCGACCACCAAGCCCTCGTACTTGCGCTCGAAGTAGGCCAGTGCCTCCTCGGGAGTGCCGGCCTGCCACGAACCGACGACCTTCTCGCCCTCGGCCGTACGCACGTACACGGTGCCCGTCTCGTCGACGCGGCCCCACGGGTCGCTGCTCACAGCGCCTCCTCCACATGATGCCGACGAGGGGGTTGTGCCCCCTGGGCATCGTCCACAGTTTCCCGGCGGGCCTCGCCCGCCCTCAACAACGCGGATACAGGACCGCGCTGCACAACGCCAATCTAGGCGACCGGCCGCCCGGCTGTCCGCACTCAGCGCGACCGAAGTTCGACGGTCACGCCCCGGGTCACTTCTTGGTGACCGTGGCCTTCTCGATGGTGACGGCCTTCTTGGGCGCGCCGTCCTTGGCACCGCCCTCGACACCGGCCTTCGCGACCTCCTGGACGGCCTTCAGACCGGCCGCGTCGATCTTCCCGAAGGGGGTGAACTGCGGAGGCAGTTTGGTGTCCTTGTAGACGAGGAAGAACTGGCTGCCGCCCGTGTTCGGCTGCATCGTGTTGGCCATCGCGACCGTCCCGGCGGGGAAGGTCACCGAACCGTCCGCGCCGGCCTTGCCCAGCGCGTCCAGGTTCTCGTCCGGGATCGTGTAGCCGGGGCCGCCCGTGCCGTCGCCCTTCGGGTCACCGCACTGCAGGACGAAGATCCCCTCCGTCGTCAGCCGGTGGCACTTCGTCCCGTCGAAGTACTTCTTGTCGGCCAGGTGCTTGAACGAGTTCACGGTGCGCGGGGTCTTGGCCGCGTCCATCGCGATCGAGATGTCGCCCGCGTTCGTCTTCAGCGCCATCGTGTACGTGGCCTTCCCGTCGACGGCCATCGCCGGCTCGGGCGTCGTCGATTCGCTCGTCGAGGGCGACGGGGTGCTGCTCGCCCCGGCGTCGTCCGAGCTCTTCGCGCCGCCGTCGCTCAGCGCGACCGAGGCGTACACCGCGCCGCCCGCGGCCAGCACGACGGCCAGCGAGGCGGCGATGACGGTGTTCCGGCGCCTGGCCTTCTGCCGCGCCTCCTGCCGTCGCTGCTGCTGCCGCGCGTACTTCTCCCTGGCGAGCTGCCGCCGCCGCTGATCGCTGCTGACCACCGGGTCTGCTCCTTAGTCGGTCGTCTGTTCCTGTCCGGGCCGGATGTGCCCGTACCGTATACGGGTTGGCTGTGGAATACGCAGCGCCGGTAGGCTCTGATCTGCCACTTCCGCTCCGTCGCACCTCCGTGCCGGACGACATTTAAGGACGATCGTGCTGATTGCCGGGTTCCCCGCCGGGGCCTGGGGGACCAACTGCTATCTGGTCGCCCCCGCCGCGGGCGAGGAGTGCGTGATCATCGACCCGGGCCACCAGGCCGCCCAGGGAGTCGAGGAGACGCTTCTGAAGCATCGGCTCAAGCCCGTCGCGGTGGTCCTCACCCATGGCCACATCGACCACGTCGCCTCCGTCGTCCCGGTCTGCGGCGCCCATGACGTACCCGCGTGGATCCACCCCTCGGACCGGTACATGATGAGCGACCCGGAGAAGGCGCTCGGGCGCTCCATCGGGATGCCGCTCATGGGCGAGCTGACCGTGGGCGAGCCGGACGACGTGCACGAGCTCACGGACGGCGCGACGCTGGACCTCGCCGGACTGCAGTTCTCCGTCGCCCACGCGCCCGGTCATACCAAGGGGTCGGTGACCTTCCAGATGCCGCAGACCACGGAGATCCCCTCCGTGCTGTTCTCCGGAGATCTGCTCTTCGCCGGCTCCATCGGACGCACCGACCTGCCCGGCGGTGACATGGACGAGATGCTCGAATCGCTGGCCCGTGTGTGCCTGCCCCTCGACAACTCGACCGTGGTGCTGTCGGGACACGGTCCCCAGACGACCATCGGCCAGGAGCGCGCCACCAATCCGTACCTGCGGGACGTGGCGGCAGTCCGCCCGGATCGCGGCAGCGCGAAGGCTCCCCGACGAGGAATGTGACGACATCTACGTGAGCAGCTTCCAGGCCCCCAAGGGCACGTACGACCTGATTCCGCCCCGCTCCGCCACGTTCCTGGCGGTCCGCGAGGCGATCTCCACCCCGCTGAAGAACTCCGGATACGGCTACATCGAGACGCCCGGATTCGAGAACGTCGAGCTGTTCTCGCGCGGTGTCGGCGAGTCCACCGACATCGTGACCAAGGAGATGTACACCCTCACCACGAAGGGCAACGACAAGCTCGCCCTCCGCCCCGAGGGCACGGCCTCCGTCCTGCGGGCGGCGCTGGAGGCCAACCTGCACAAGCAGGGCAACCTGCCGGTCAAGCTCTGGTACTCCGGCTCGTACTACCGCTACGAGCGGGCCCAGGCGGGCCGCTACCGCCACTTCTCCCAGGTGGGCGCCGAGGCCATCGGCGCCGAGGACCCGGCGCTCGACGCCGAGCTGATCATCCTTGCCGACCAGGCGTACCGCTCGCTGGGCCTGCGCAACTTCCGCATCCTGCTGAACTCGCTCGGCGACAAGGAGTGCCGTCCCGTCTACCGCGAGGCCCTGCAGAGCTTCCTGCGCGACCTCGACCTGGACGAGGACACCAGGCGCCGCGCCGAGATCAACCCACTGCGCGTCCTCGACGACAAGCGCGAGTCCGTGCAGAAGCAGCTGGTGGGCGCGCCGCTGCTGCGCGACTACCTGTGCGACGCGTGCAAGGCGTACCACGAGGAGGTGCGCGCCCTGGTCACGGCCGCGGGCGTGGTCTTCGAGGACGACGCCAAGCTCGTGCGCGGCCTGGACTACTACACCCGGACCACCTTCGAGTTCGTCCACGGCGGCCTCGGCTCCCAGTCGGCGGTCGGCGGCGGCGGCCGCTACGACGGTCTCTCGGAGATGATCGGCGGCCCCGCGCTGCCGTCCGTGGGCTGGGCCCTGGGGGTGGACCGTACGGTCCTCGCCCTGGAGGCCGAGGGCATCGCGCTCGACATCCCGGCCGCCACCAGCGTCTTCGCGGTGGCGATCGGCGACGAGGCGCGCCGGGTGCTCTTCGGCAAGGTGACCGAGCTGCGCAAGGCCGGGATCGCGGCGGACTTCTCCTTCGGCGGCAAGGGTCTGAAGGGCGCGATGAAGGACGCCAACCGCTCCGGTGCCCGCTTCGCCGTCGTCGCCGGCGAGCGCGACCTCGCCGAGGGCGTCGCCCAGCTCAAGGACATGGAGTCCGGCGAGCAGCGCCCGGTCGCCCTGGACGAGCTGGTCGGGGAGATCCGGACGCGCCTCGTCTGACGCACGTGCGACGACCTGAGGGGCCCGGACCGCGGAAAACGGTCCGGGCCCCTCGTCGTCCGGGCTCGCCCCTCCCGTCCGCCCGGTTCACCCGCCGAAGCGGACGATCAGCAGAAGGACCGGCGGCAGAGCCGCGGCCGCGATCACGAAAAGGGTCAGGCCGGTCAGCACCAGGGACCAGAAGACGTGCGCGAAGGTCATCGTCCGGCCCGCCCGGCGACCCGGGTCCCGAGGGTCGTAGCGCAGCACGATCCGCCCGGGCGGGCCGTCGAGCTGACGGCCGACGCACGAGAGGACCTCGTGCTCCGTGCCCTCCCGGGTGGTGAAGCGCAGGAGCGGGTAGTACAGGGCGTTGTCACCGGCCCTGCGCCGGTGGTGGACGACCCGGCCCTCGACCCGGACACCGCGCCGCAGCAGGATCCACGGGTCCCGCAGCTGGTGGCCCCAGGCGAACCGGGCCACCAGCCAGGCGAACGGCCCCATCCAGCTCGACACCAGCAGCATCAGCGCGGCGGCGCCGGTCGCGTCGTCGCCGTCGAGCGGCAGCGACACGACCAGGCAGAGCCCGAGCACCGCCTCGACGAACAGCACCCGGAACCACCAGAGGCGGAACGGGTTGCCGAGCCGCGTCCGGGAGGCGACCAGATCCAGCCCGTTCGGCAGCGGGGCCGCGGCGGCGGCCGCCGCGCGCACGGCGCCGGCGAGTTCCCGGGCGAGGACGGGGGAGGCGTACGAGACCCGCTGGGCGGCCTGGGCGTCGGTCCCGCTCACCGACCGCCCGGTCAGCTGGAACACCAGCCGGTTGCCGGTCAGCTCCACGGAGTGGATCGCGCCGACCGGTATACGGAGCACATGGCGGCCTCGGCCGATCTCGACGGCGGCCCCGTCGAAGGTGGTGCTCTCCGCTTCACCGGGAGCACCGGGCACGCACAGGCGGGCGGACGCCGGAGTGGCGGTCATCGTTCTCCAAGCTGCTCTGTCGAACTGTCGGCCGGGGAGCGGCAGATGCTAGCCCACCCCGCTCACCGGCCGGTCGTCCTTATCTCCATCGAACGGTGGCGGGGGGAGTGGTTGCGGCAGAATGACTGTGCCCAGCAGCCAGCGAACGACGGAACGGCGATATGACGAAGGCAGCGGTTGACGAGGTGCCCTCCGACCGGCACGGCAGCGGCGGGACCGGCGCCGGCCGTGGCTTCGCCTGGATGCTGGTGATCACCGGCGCCGCCGGGCTGCTCGCCGCCTGGGTCATCACGATCGACAAGTTCAAGCTGCTCGAGGACCCGAACTTCACCCCGGGCTGCAGCCTCAACCCGATCGTCTCCTGCGGCAACATCATGAAGAGCGAGCAGGCCTCGGTCTTCGGCTTCCCCAACCCCATGCTCGGCCTGGTCACCTACGCGATGGTGATCGCCATCGGCGTCGCTCTCCTGGCGGGCGCCCGCTACCGCCGCTGGTACTGGCTCGGCCTGAACGCCGGCACGCTGTTCGGTGTCGGGTTCTGCACCTGGCTCATGCAGCAGTCGCTGTACGAGATCAACGCGCTCTGCCTGTGGTGCTGCCTGGCCTGGGTCGCCACGATCGTCATGTTCTGGTACGTGACCTCGCACAACGTCCGCAACGGCGCCCTCCCCGCCCCCCGCGGCCTGCGCACCTTCTTCGACGAGTTCACCTGGGTGCTGCCCGTCCTGCACATCGCGATCATCGGCATGCTGATCCTCACGCGCTGGTGGGACTTCTGGACCGGCTGACGGGCGCGGGCCCCGCTGTCAGTGCTCTGACTTAGGCTTCATGACTGTGGAGCCCGACCTCTTTACCGCAGCCGCCGAAGAACGCCAGGAGAAGGATCCGTCCAGCAGCCCCCTGGCCGTACGGATGCGCCCGCGCACCCTCGACGAAGTCCTCGGCCAGCAGCATCTGCTGAAGCCGGGCTCGCCGCTGCGCCGGCTCGTGGGCGAGGGGTCCGGGGGCCCCGCGGGGGCCTCGTCCGTGATCCTGTGGGGACCGCCGGGCATCGGCAAGACCACCCTCGCGTACGTCGTCTCCAAGGCGACCAACAAGCGCTTCGTGGAGCTCTCCGCGATCACGGCGGGCGTCAAGGAGGTCCGCGCCGTCATCGAGGGCGCCCGCCGGGCCACCGGCGGCTTCGGCAAGGAGACCGTCCTCTTCCTCGACGAGATCCACCGCTTCTCCAAGGCCCAGCAGGACTCGCTCCTCCCCGCCGTCGAGAACCGTTGGGTGACGCTGATCGCCGCGACGACGGAGAACCCGTACTTCTCGATCATCTCCCCGCTCCTCTCCCGCTCCCTGCTCCTCACCCTCGAATCGCTCACGGACGACGACCTGCGCGCCCTGCTGAAGCGGGCCCTGACCGAGGACCGGGGCCTCGGCGGGGCGGTCACCCTGCCCGAGGACGCCGAGGCGCACCTGCTGCGGATCGCCGGCGGCGACGCGCGGCGCGCGCTGACCGCCCTGGAGGCGGCGGCGGGCGCGGCCATCGCCAAGGGCGAGCCGGAGATCACCCTGTCGACGGTCGAGGAGACCGTCGACAGGGCGGCGGTGACGTACGACCGGGACGGCGACCAGCACTACGACGTGGCCAGCGCGCTCATCAAATCGATCCGCGGCTCGGACGTGGACGCGGCCCTGCACTACCTGGCCCGGATGATCGAGGCCGGCGAGGACCCCCGCTTCATCGCCCGCCGCCTGATGATCTCGGCCAGCGAGGACATCGGCCTGGCCGACCCCACGGCCCTGCCGACGGCCGTGGCGGCCGCGCAGGCGGTCGCCATGATCGGCTTCCCCGAGGCCGCGCTGACCCTCAGCCACGCCACGATCGCCCTGGCCCTCGCCCCCAAGTCGAACGCGGCGACCACCGCGATCTCCGCGGCCCGGGCGGACGTGCGCAACGGCCTGGCGGGCCCGGTCCCGCCCCACCTGCGCGACGGCCACTACAAGGGCGCGGCCAAGCTCGGCCACGCCCAGGGGTACGTCTACCCGCACGACGTCCCGGGCGGCATCGCGGCCCAGCAGTACGCCCCCGACGCGGTCCACGGCAAGCGGTACTACGAACCGACCCGTTACGGCGCGGAGGCGCGGTACGCCGACGTGGTGGAGAAGGTGCGGGAGCGGCTGCGCGGCGACGGCTGACGGCCGGACCCCGGCTCGGTCACGGGCCCCCGGCGGACCCGGTACACTCGTGCGGAGTGCTGCGTCCCGTGTCCGGCTTCGGCCGGCGCCACCAGAACGGGACAAGCAGCCGGAGCCCCGCCTCGCGCGGGATCTCCAGGAGTGTCGCGCACCTTCGAAGGTGTCGCGGGCAACCCATCACCTTCCCGGATTCCCGGGGGCAGGCGATGGGCCGTTCGCGTGCTGCACGTATGTGCCCAGACCAGGGAGCGGCTGCCCGACAGGTCCTCGACGACCGTTCGGGTTTCCCCGGCTGCGGATGCGACCTCCTCTAACCCTGGTGAAGCCGTATTCGTACAGATAGAGAGGTTGGTTCATGCCGAACCAGTCCCGTCCCAAGGTCAAGAAGTCGCGTGCCCTCGGCATCGCGCTGACCCCCAAGGCCGTCAAGTACTTTGAGGCCCGCCCCTACCCGCCGGGCGAGCACGGCCGTGGCCGCAAGCAGAACTCGGACTACAAGGTCCGTCTGCTCGAGAAGCAGCGTCTGCGCGCCCAGTACGACATCAGCGAGCGCCAGATGGCGCGCGCCTACGACCGTGCCAAGAAGGCCGAGGGCAAGACGGGCGAGGCGCTGGTCGTCGAGCTCGAGCGCCGCCTCGACGCCCTGGTCCTGCGTTCGGGCATCGCCCGCACCATCTACCAGGCCCGCCAGATGGTCGTGCACGGTCACATCCAGGTCAACGGTGGCAAGGTCGACAAGCCGTCGTTCCGCGTCCGTCCCGACGACGTCGTGATGGTCCGCGAGCGCTCCCGCGAGAAGCCCCTGTTCCAGGTGGCCCGTGAGGGTGGCTTCGCCGCCGACGGTGAGACCCCGCGCTACCTGCAGGTCAACCTGAAGGCCCTGGCGTTCCGCCTCGACCGCGACCCGAACCGCAAGGAAATCCCGGTCATCTGCGACGAGCAGCTGGTCGTCGAGTACTACGCCCGCTGATCCGGGAGTAGTACCACCCCCGCGGTGTTCAGCCCGCCGCTTCCCCACCCTTGCCGGTGGGGGAGCCGGCGGGCTTCCGCGTGTCCGGGCCCCTCGTACGGAACGGCCGCGGAGCCCGCGCGCCGACGAGGCGGGTGGCGGGACCGCGACGCCCGCTGAGCGCCCGGTCCACCGTCGCGTCCAGGGAGAGCCGCCGTCCCTCCCGTACGGACTCCCGGTAGCGCTCCGCGCCGAGCGCCTCGCCCGCCTGGCGCTCGCACAGGGTCCGCGCCCCGTTGAAGTGGCCCGAGCCGAAGAGCTGAAGGCCCACCGAGTCCCACACCGGCAGCGCGGCACCCTGCAGCACCGCGGCCTCCGCCGGATCACCCTCGCTCGCCGTCACCAGCGCGAGCAGCTCGACGGCCAGGACCAGACCCACCAGATCGTGGAACGTGTGATTGATGGTGACGCACTCGCCGAGCAGCGCCCGCGCCTCGCCGTGATCGCCCCTGACCCACGCGGCGTACGCCAGCACGTACAGCGCGTACGCCCTGGTCCAGCGCTCGCCGCGCTCCTCGCAGATCTCCCGCACCTCCGCGCACAGCGCGACCGCGCTCTCCAGGTCCCCCTGGAAGACCCGCGCCATGGCCAGCTCGACCTGCCCCATCAGCACGTTGCTGTTCAGCTCGCCGAGCTCCCGGTACGCCTCCAGCGCACGGCCGATCAGCTCCTCCGCACGGGACACGTCGTCCGAGAGCAGCGCCAGGCAGCCCATCCGGTGCGTCGCGTACGCCTCCGCCACCGGATCGCCGACCGAGCGGGCCCGCTCCCCGCACTCGTGCAGCGCCGCGACCGCCGCCGTGCCGTCCCCCTGCAGGATCGCCACGTAGCCGAGCACCCACAGCGCCTTCAGCCGGGCGGCGGCGTGCACCGAGGCGTCCGCGTCGTCCGGGACCGGAGCCAGCGCCCGGTCCAGCCAGTGCCTGCCTTCCGACAGCCGGCCGCACCCCGCCCAGTAGAACCAGAGCGTCCCCGCCAGGTGCTGCGCCAGATGCGCATCGTCCGGCTGCTCCAGACAGAGCTCCAGGGCCGCCCGCAGATTGGGCAGCGCCGCGTCCGCGCAGGCCGCGACCTCGGTCTGGCGGGGGCTGAACCACTCCAGCTCGCACCAGGTGGCCAGACCCATGTACCAGTCGCGGTGCCGCCGGCGCGTCCGCTCCGTGTCGCCCAGAGCCGCCAGCCACTCCGCCCCGTACGCGGAGACGGTGTCCAGCAGCCGGTACCGAGGGCCCGCGGAGGCGTCCTCCCGCACCACCAGCGACTGGGCCAGCAGGCCGCCGAGCGTGTCCAGGATCTCCTCCGGGGGCAGGTCCGGCCCGCCGCAGACGTACTCCACCGCTTCCAGATCGAACGGCCCGGCGAAGACCGAGAGGCGCGCCCACAACAGCCGCTCCCGCGCGGTGCACAGCTCATGGCTCCAGCCGATCGCCGTCCGGAGCGTCTGATGGCGGGGCAGCGCGCCGCGTGCCCCGTCGCTGAGCAGCCGGAACCGGTCGTCGAGCCGGTGCAGCACCTGCTCCGCCGTGAGCAACGGCATCCGGGCGGCCGCCAGCTCCAGGGCCAGCGGGATCCCGTCGAGCCGCCGGCACAGCTCGCGCACGACCGCGGCGTCCCGGTCGTGCGGCGCGCCCGGTGCCCCGGCGGCCTCGGCCCGCTCCACGAAGAGGCGCACCGCGTCCGCCTCGCCCATCGGCGTGAGCGGGAACACCGCCTCCCCGTCCACCCGCAGCGGCCGCCGGCCCACCGCGAGCACGGTGAGGCCGGGGGAGCGCCGCAGCAACTCCCGCACCAGCGGGGCGCACTCCGCCACGAGATGCTCGAAGCCGTCGAGGACCAGCAGCAGCCGGCGCTCCGCCAGGTGCTCGGCCAGGGTCTCGCGCGGCGTACGCAGAGTGTGGTCGGTCAGGCCCAGGGCCTCGGCCACGGCGAGGGCCACCAGGTCCGGGTCGCGCAGCCCCGAGAGCTCGGCGAACCACACGCCGTCGACGTAGCGTTTCTGCGCGGCCGATGCGACGCGCAGGCCCAGCCGGGTCTTGCCGACCCCGCCCACCCCGACGACCGTGACCAGCCGGAACTCCCGCAGCAGCCTGGCCAGTTCGTCCTGCTCGGCGGTCCGCCCGACGAACCGGTCGAGTTCCGCCGGGAGATTGCTCCTTCGCATGGGACACGGAGCGTACCCATCCGCACGCACTCCGTACAATCGGACCGGTCGGCCCCCTTCCCCGCGCGCGGCGATACGGCCCTTATCCGGTACGGGGAAAGACCCCGGGCGCGATAGGGTCGGAGGACGACTTTTGGCAAGGGCCCAACGACAGCAGAGAGCGGTGCGGAGTGACCGGTGGAGAGGTTGCCGGGATTCTGGTGGCCGTGTTCTGGGCGATCCTCGTCTCCTTCCTCGCCGTGGTGCTGGTGAGGCTGGCGCAGACGCTCAAGGCGACCACCAAGCTGGTGGAGGACGTGACCGAGCAGGCTGTCCCGCTGCTCAGCGATGCCTCCGCCACCGTGCGGTCGGCACAGACCCAGCTCGACCGGGTGGACGCGATCGCCTCGGACGTCCAGGAGGTCACCTCCAACGCCTCGGCGCTCTCCACCACCGTCGCCTCCACCTTCGGGGGCCCGCTCGTCAAGGTCGCGGCCTTCGGCTACGGGGTGCGCAAGGCCCTCGGCCGCGGCCGTGACGAGGCGCCGCCGGCGCCCTCGCGACGTACCGTCGTCGTCGGTCGCACCCTGCCGACCGCGAGACGCCGGAAGCAGAAGGGCTGAGGCGCGATGTTCCGCCGTACGTTCTGGTTCACCGCCGGCGCCGCCGCCGGCGTGTGGGCCACCACCAAGGTCAACCGGAAGCTCAAGCAGCTGACCCCGGAGAGCCTCGCCGCACAGGCGGCGAACAAGGCGATCGAGACCGGCCACCGGCTCAAGGACTTCGCCCTTGACGTCAGGGCGGGCATGGTCCAGCGCGAGGCCGAGCTGGGCGAGGCGCTCGGCCTGGAAGCTCCGGTGGACGCGCCCGCGGACCGCGAGCTGCCCGGCCCGCGCCGCAGGGCCGTGCTCGACGCCACCCCGAAGACCACCACCACGTATTCGCCCACCGAAATGCCTACGCGTTCGTACAACCGGAATGAGGACCACTGATGGAGTCGGCTGAAATCCGCCGCCGCTGGCTGAGCTTCTTCGAGGAGCGCGGGCACACCGTCGTGCCTTCGGCGTCGCTCATCGCGGACGACCCGACTCTGCTTCTGGTCCCCGCGGGCATGGTTCCCTTCAAGCCGTACTTCCTCGGCGAGGTGAAGCCGCCGTTCGCGCGCGCCTCCAGTGTCCAGAAGTGCGTGCGCACGCCGGACATCGAAGAGGTCGGCAAGACCACCCGCCACGGCACGTTCTTCCAGATGTGCGGCAACTTCTCCTTCGGCGACTACTTCAAGGAAGGCGCCATCAAGCTCGCCTGGGAGCTGCTGACCACCTCGGTGGAGCACGGCGGCTACGGGCTCGAGCCGGAGAAGCTCTGGATCACCGTCTACGAGGAGGACGACGAGGCCGAGCAGATCTGGCGCGACGTCGTCGGCGTCCCGGCGGAGCGCATCCAGCGCCTCGGCAAGAAGGACAACTACTGGTCCATGGGCGTCCCCGGCCCCTGCGGCCCGTGCTCCGAGATCAACTACGACCGCGGCCCCGAGTTCGGCGTCGAGGGCGGCCCGGCCGTCAACGACGAGCGGTACGTGGAGATCTGGAACCTGGTCTTCATGCAGTACGAGCGCGGCGAGGGCATCTCGAAGGAGGACTTCGAGATCCTCGGCGACCTCCCGTCGAAGAACATCGACACCGGTCTCGGCCTCGAGCGCCTGGCGATGATCCTCCAGGGCGTACAGAACATGTACGAGACCGACACCCTCAAGGTCGTCATCGACAAGGCCACCGAGCTCACCGGCGTCGAGTACGGCAAGGCCCACGACACCGACGTCTCGCTGCGTGTGGTGGCCGACCACATGCGTACGTCCGTGATGCTCATCGGCGACGGGGTCACCCCCGGCAACGAGGGCCGCGGCTATGTGCTGCGCCGCATCATGCGCCGCGCCATCCGCAACATGCGCCTGCTCGGCGCCACCGACGTCGTCGTCGGGCAGCTCGTGGACACCGTGATCGACACGATGGGCGAGCAGTACCCGGAGCTCGTCACCGACCGCAAGCGGATCGAGACGGTCGCCCTGGCCGAGGAGGCCCGCTTCCTCAAGACGCTCAACGCCGGCAGCAACGTGCTCGACGGCGCCGTCACCGAGACCAAGGCCGCCGGCTCCACGGTCCTCCCGGGCGACAAGGCGTTCCTGCTCCACGACACCTGGGGCTTCCCGATCGACCTCACCCTGGAGATCGCCGCCGAGCAGGGCCTCTCCGTGGACGAGGCCGGCTTCCGCCGCCTGATGCAGGAGCAGCGGGACAAGGCCAAGGCCGACGCCAGGGCCAAGAAGACCGGCCACGCCGATGTCGCCGCCTACCGCGAGATCGCGGACGGCAACGGCGCCACCGAGTTCACCGGCTACACCAACACCGAGGGCGAGACCACGGTCGTCGGCCTGCTGGTCAACGGCGTTCCCTCGCCCGCCGCCTCCGAGGGCGACGAGGTCGAGGTCGTCCTCGACCGGACCCCGTTCTACGCCGAGGGCGGCGGCCAGCTCGCCGACCAGGGCCGGATCAAGCTGCACAGCGGCGCCGTCATCGACGTCCGCGACGTCCAGCAGCCGGTCCCCGGCGTCTCCGTGCACAAGGGCTCGGTCCAGGTCGGCGAGGTGACGGTCGGCTCCACCGCCTACGCTGCCATCGACGTGCGCCGCCGCCGGTCCATCGCCCGCGCCCACAGCGCCACCCACCTCACGCACCAGGCGCTGCGCGACGCGCTCGGTCCGACCGCCGCCCAGGCCGGTTCGGAGAACTCGCCCGGCCGCTTCCGCTTCGACTTCGGCTCGCCCAACGCGGTGCCCGGCACGGTCCTCATGGACGTCGAGCAGAAGATCAACGAGGTCCTGGCCCGCGAGCTCGACGTGCACGCCGAGGTCATGCCGATCGACGAGGCCAAGCGCCAGGGCGCCATCGCCGAGTTCGGCGAGAAGTACGGCGAGAAGGTCCGCGTCGTCACCATCGGCGACTTCTCCAAGGAGCTGTGCGGCGGTACGCACGTCCACAACACCGCCCAGCTGGGCCTGGTGAAGCTGCTCGGCGAGTCGTCGATCGGCAGTGGCGTGCGCCGGGTCGAGGCCCTCGTCGGCGTCGACGCGTACAACTTCCTCGCCCGTGAGCACACGGTCGTGGCCCAGCTCCAGGAGCTGGTGAAGGGCCGCCCCGAGGAGCTCCCGGAGAAGATCTCCTCCATGCTCGGCAAGCTGAAGGACGCCGAGAAGGAGATCGAGAAGTTCCGCGCGGAGAAGGTGCTCCAGGCCGCCGCCGGTCTCGTCGAGGGCGCCAAGGACATCCGCGGCGTCGCGCTCGTCACCGGCCAGGTCCCGGACGGCACCTCCGCCGACGACCTGCGCAAGCTGGTCCTCGACGTCCGCGGCCGCATCCCGGGCGACCGCCCGGCCGTCGTGGCCCTGTTCACCACGGCGGGCGGCCGCCCGCTGACGGTCATCGCCACCAACGAGGCCGCCCGCGAGCGCGGTCTCAAGGCCGGCGAGCTGGTCCGTACGGCCGCCAAGACCCTCGGTGGCGGCGGTGGCGGCAAGCCCGACGTCGCCCAGGGCGGCGGCCAGAACCCCGAGGCCATCGGCGAGGCCGTCGCCGCCGTCGAGCGCCTCGTGGTGGAAACCGCGTGACGGAGCGGACGATGCGCCGTGGCCGTCGCCTCGCGATCGACGTCGGGGACGCCCGGATCGGGGTCGCCTCGTGCGACCCGGACGGGGTCCTCGCGACGCCGGTGGAGACCGTGCCGGGGCGTGACGTCCCGGCCGCCCACCGGCGGCTGAGGCAGATCGTCGAGGAGTACGAACCGATCGAGGTCGTCGTGGGCCTGCCCCGCTCGCTCAGCGGGCGGGAGGGGCCCGCGGCGACCAAGGTCCGGGCCTTCGCGCGGGAGATGGCGAAGGGGATCGCCCCGGTGCCGGTGCGTCTGGTCGACGAGCGGATGACGACGGTGACGGCAACGCAGGGCCTGCGGGCCTCGGGGGTGAAGGCGAAGAAGGGGCGGTCCGTCATCGATCAGGCCGCCGCTGTGATCATCCTTCAGGCTGCTCTTGAGTCCGAACGGGTATCAGGTAATCCGCCCGGCGAGGGCGTCGAAGTGGTCATCTGATCGCGATACGGTAACGTTCCGCGCGATGCGGCGGTGTTCGAACAGCTGCCGCACAACGTAGAGGCGGATCGTCCGGACGCCTCGCGGCTGTTTGGGGATCGATGACTGAGTATGGCCGGAGCCCCGGCTCCGAACCGTGGCATCCCGCGGACCCGTTGTACGGGGAGCAGGGATGGGGAGGCCAGCAGCAGTACCCGCAGCAGGCGCAGCACGGCCAGGACCAGTACGCGCAGGACCAGTACGGGCAGGAGCAGTACGGCCAGGGCCAGTACGGCCAGGAGCAGTACGGGCAGGCGTCCTACGGTCAGGAGCAGTACGGCCAGGGCGGTCAGCAGGGCTACGACCCTCAGTACCAGCAGCCTGAGCAGCCGCGTCAGCAGCAGCCCCAGCAGTACAACGATCCGCAGTACAACGACCCGCAGTACGGTGGCCGGCAGGGGTACCAGCAGCAGGGTTACGACACGCCCGGGTACCCCGCACAGCAGTACGACACGGGCTGGGAGACGGGTCAGGCGGCCATGCCGTACGGCGCGACTCCCGCCGATCCGTACGGCGGCCAGAACCCCGATCTCTACCGCACGCCCGAGGCGTACCCGCCGCCGCAGCCCCCGGGCCGGCGGCAGGGCCCGCCGGAGCCGGTGACCGACTGGGAGGCGGAGGCCGCGGAGGAGGAGCGGCACCCCTTCTTCACCGGCGAGGACGGGGATGCCGACGACGACCGCGACGACGACCCCTCCGAGGGCCGCTCGTCGCGCGGCGGCGGTCGTGACCGCCGCGGTGGCGGCGGCAAGAAGAGTGGCAAGAAGAAGAGCAGGAACGGCGTCGCCTGTCTGGTCGTCGCGCTCGTCCTCGCGGGCGGCGTCGGCGGCATCGGTTACTTCGGCTACCAGTTCTGGCAGGGACAGTTCGGTGCCTCGCCCGACTACACGGGTGAGGGCAGCGGTGAGGTCCAGGTCGAGATCCCCAGGGCCGCCGGCGGCTACGAGATCGGCAACATCCTGAAGAAGGCCGGGGTCGTCGCGAGCGTCGACGCCTTCGTCTCGGCGCAGCAGAAGCACCCGAAGGGCCTGTCGATCCAGGCCGGCGTGTACACGCTGAAGAAAGAGATGTCGGCCGAGAGCGCGGTCGCGCTGATGCTGAGCCCGGCGAGCCAGGCCAACTTCGTCATCCCCGAGGGCAAGCGGAACACCTGGGTCTACGAGCAGATCGACAAGAAGCTCGAGCTCAAGACGGGCACGACGCAGGACATCGCCAAGGCGAAGGCGAACGACCTCGGGCTCCCGGACTGGGCGAAGAACCAGAAGGACGTGCAGGACCCGCTGGAGGGCTTCCTCTTCCCGGCGAGCTACCCGGTGGCCAAGGACAACAAGCCGGAGGACGTGCTGCGCAGGATGGTCTCGCGCGCGAACCAGGAGTACGGCAAGCACGACTTCCAGGCCGAGGCGTCCAAGCTCGGACTCGACTCCCCCCTGGAGTTGCTCACGGTCGCGAGCCTCGTGCAGGCCGAGGGCAAGCACAAGCAGGACTTCGACAAGGTCTCGCGCGTCGTCTACAACCGGCTCAAGCCCGACAACAGGGAGACGTACGGCCTGCTCGACTTCGACTCCACGGTCAACTACGCCAAGGGTCAGAGCACGCTCGACATCGGCTCGGTGGACAAGCTGCGCCAGTTCAAGAACCCGTACAACACGTACTACATCAAGGGCCTGCCGCCCGGTCCGATCGGCAACCCGGGCCTCGAGGCGCTCAAATCGGCGATCAACCCGACGCCCGGTCCCTGGTACTACTTCGTGTCCGTCACCGAGGACGAGACCCTGTTCGCGGAGACGAACGAGGAGCACGAGCGGAACCGGCAGAAGTACGAGGAAGCACGGAAGTCCGGACAGTGAGCAACCCGTCGCGCGCGGCCGTCCTCGGCTCGCCCATCGCCCACTCGCTCTCGCCCGTCCTGCACCGGGCGGCCTATGAGGCGCTCGGCCTCGACACCTGGACGTACGAGCGCTTCGAGGTCGACGAGGCCGCTCTTCCCGGCTTCGTCGCCGGACTCGACGGCTCCTGGCGCGGGCTGTCGCTGACCATGCCGCTCAAGCGGGCGGTCATCCCGTTGCTCGACGAGATCAGCGACACGGCCGCCTCCGTCGAGGCCGTGAACACGGTCGTCCTCACCGAGGACGGCCGCCGGGTCGGCGACAACACCGACATCCCTGGCTTCGTCGCGGCCCTGCGGGAGCGGGGCGTCGACACGGTGGAGTCCGCGGCGATCCTCGGCGCCGGTGCCACCGCGTCCTCGGCGCTCGCCGCGCTGGCCAGGATCTGCGACGGCCCCGTCACCGCGTACGTACGGAGCGAGGCGCGGGCCGAGGAGATGCGGGGCTGGGGCGAACGGCTCGGCGTGGACGTCCGTACGGAGGACTGGGGGAGCGCGGCCGAGGCGTTCGCTTCCCCGCTGGTGATCGCGACCACCCCCGCCGGTGCGGCCGACGCCCTGGCGCCGGACGTCCCCGGCGCTCCCGGCACCCTCTTCGACGTGCTCTACCACCCCTGGCCGACCCCGCTCGCCGGAGCCTGGTCCGCCCGGGGCGGCACGGTCCTCGGCGGCCTCGACCTCCTGGTCCACCAGGCGGTCCTCCAGGTCGAACAGATGACCGGCCGCGCCCCGGCGCCGCTCGCCGTGATGCGCGAGGCGGGCGAGAAGGCCCTCGCCTCCGCCGCCTAGTCACGGCCGGGGGCCGAAGGCCGGGAACTGACATATTCGCCGGATGCATCGTCCGATAACTGGACCTGAAGCGGGATCCGCCGCCGGACGTGGGAGGATCGACGACGGCGGGCCAGGGCCGCGCACCTGGCCGCGCCACAGCAGTTCTGGGCGCGAGCATGAGGAGCATCGTTGAGCAGGTTGCGCTGGCTGACCGCCGGAGAGTCCCACGGACCCGCGCTGGTCGCGACGCTGGAGGGCCTTCCCGCCGGCGTCCCGGTCACCACGGAGCTCGTGGCCGACCACCTCGCGCGGCGGCGCCTCGGCTATGGGCGCGGGGCGCGCATGAAGTTCGAGCAGGACGAGATCACCTTCCTGGGTGGCGTCCGGCACGGGCTCTCCCTCGGCTCCCCGATCGCCGTGATGGTCGGCAACACCGAGTGGCCCAAGTGGGAGAAGGTCATGTCGGCCGACCCGGTCGACCCCGCGGAGCTCAAGGAGACGGGCCGCAACGCCCCCCTGACCCGGCCCCGCCCCGGACACGCCGACCTCGCCGGCATGCAGAAGTACGGCTTCGACGAGGCCCGGCCGATCCTCGAGCGCGCCAGCGCCCGCGAGACCGCCGCCCGCGTCGCCCTCGGCGCCGTCGCCCGGTCCTTCCTCAAGGAGGCCGCCGGGATCGAGATCGTCTCCCACGTGGTGGAGCTGGCGGCCGCCAAGGCCCCGTACGGCGTCTACCCCACCCCCGCCGACGTCGAGAAGCTCGACGCCGACCCCGTGCGCTGCCTGGACGCCGACGCCTCGAAGGCGATGGTCGCGGAGATCGACCAGGCCCACAAGGACGGCGACACCCTCGGCGGAGTGGTCGAGGTCCTGGCGTACGGCGTGCCCGTCGGCCTCGGCTCCCACGTCCACTGGGACCGCCGTCTGGACGCGCGGCTCGCCGCCGCGCTCATGGGCATCCAGGCCATCAAGGGCGTCGAGGTCGGCGACGGCTTCGACCTCGCCCGCGTCCCCGGCTCGAAGGCGCACGACGAGATCGTGAAGACGGAGGACGGCATCAGGCGCACCTCCGGCCGCTCCGGCGGCACCGAGGGCGGCCTCACCACCGGTGAGCTGCTCCGGGTCCGCGCCGCGATGAAGCCGATCGCCACCGTGCCGCGCGCGCTGGCCACGGTCGACGTCGTCACCGGCGAGGCCACGCAGGCCCACCACCAGCGCTCCGACGTCTGTGCCGTCCCCGCCGCCGGCATCGTCGCCGAGGCCATGGTCGCGCTCGTCCTCGCGGACGCCGTCGTCGAGAAGTTCGGCGGCGACAGCGTCCCGGAGACCCGCCGCAACGTCCGGTCGTACCTCGACAACCTCCAGATCCGGTGACCGGACCCCTGGTCGTCCTGGTCGGGCCGATGGGCTCCGGCAAGTCCACGGTGGGCGCGATCCTGGCCGAGCTGCTGGGCGCGCCCTACCGGGACACCGACGCCGACATCGTCGCCGCGCAGGGCCGTGAGATCGCTGACATCTTCATCGAGGACGGCGAGGAGCACTTCCGTGCCCTGGAGCGGGAGGCCGTGCGGACCGCGGTCGCCCAGCACGAGGGCGTCCTCGCCCTCGGCGGCGGCGCGATCCTCGACGCCGGCACCCGCGAGCTGCTCAGCGGGCTGCCCGTCGCCTATCTCTCGATGGACGTCGAGGAGGCGGTCCGCCGCGTCGGCCTGAACACCGCGCGGCCGCTGCTCGCCGTCAACCCGCGCCGCCAGTGGCGCGAGCTGATGGAGGCACGCCGCCACCTCTACACCGAAGTCGCCCGGGTCGTCGTCGCCACCGACGACCGCACCCCCGAAGAGGTCGCGAGCGCGGTCCTCGACGCACTGGAGCTGAAGAAGGACGTATGACGGACCACGAAGTGACCCGTATCCAGGTCGGCGGCTCGGCGGGCACGGATCCGTACGAGGTGCTGGTCGGACGGCAGCTGCTCGCCGAGCTGCCCGCCCTGATCGGCAACCGCGCCAAGCGCGTGGCCGTGATCCACCCCGAGGCGCTCGCCGAGACGGGCGAGGCCCTGCGGGCCGACCTCGCCGACCAGGGCTTCGAGGCCGTGGCCATCCAGGTGCCCAACGCCGAGGAGGCCAAGACCGCCGAGGTCGCGGCGTACTGCTGGAAGGCGCTCGGCCAGACCGGCTTCACCCGCACCGACGTCATCGTCGGCGTCGGCGGCGGCTCCACGACCGACCTGGCGGGCTTCGTGGCCGCCACCTGGCTGCGCGGCGTGCGCTGGATCGCCGTACCGACCACCGTCCTCGGCATGGTCGACGCGGCCGTCGGCGGCAAGACGGGCATCAACACCGCCGAGGGCAAGAACCTCGTGGGCGCCTTCCACCCGCCCGCCGGGGTGCTCTGCGACCTGGCCGCGCTGGACTCGCTGCCCGTCAACGACTACGTCAGCGGCATGGCGGAGATCATCAAGGCCGGCTTCATCGCCGACCCGGTGATCCTCGACCTGGTGGAGGCCGACCCCCAGGGCGCGCGTACGCCCGAGGGGCCGCACACCGCCGAGCTGATCGTCCGCTCGATCAGGGTCAAGGCCGAGGTCGTCTCCGGCGACCTCAAGGAGTCCGGCCTGCGGGAGATCCTCAACTACGGCCACACGCTGGCCCACGCCATCGAGAAGAACGAGCGCTACAAGTGGCGCCACGGCGCCGCCGTGTCGGTCGGCATGGTCTTCGCCGCCGAGCTCGGCCGGCTCGCGGGCCGGCTCGACGACGCCACCGCCGACCGCCACCGTACGGTCCTGGAGTCCGTCGGCCTGCCGCTCACCTACCGCGGCGACCAGTGGCCCAAGCTCCTGGAGACCATGAAGGTGGACAAGAAGTCCCGCGGCGACCTGCTGCGCTTCATCGTCCTCGACGGGCTCGCCAAGCCGACTGTCCTCGAAGGCCCCGACCCGGCGGTGCTCGTGGCGGCCTACGGCGAGGTGTCCGCGTGAGCGACCTCCGTCCCGTCCTCGTGCTGAACGGCCCGAACCTCGGCCGTCTGGGCTCGCGCGAGCCCGACATCTACGGCGCCACCTCCTACAAGGGCCTGGTGGAGTCCTGCCGGTCCCTCGGCGCCGAGCTGGGTTTCGACGTGGACGTGCGGGAGACCAACGACGAGGGCGAGATGATCCGCTGGCTGCACGAGGCCGCGGACCGTTCGATTCCGGTCGTTCTCAACCCCGGAGCGTTCACGCACTACTCGTACGGGATGCGCGACGCGGCCGCCCAGCGGACCGCGCCGCTGATCGAGGTGCACATCTCCAACCCGTACACCCGGGAGGAGTTCCGGCACACCTCGGTCGTCGCCGCCGTCGCGACGGGGACGGTGGCCGGATTCGGGATCGGCTCCTACCGGCTGGCCCTGCGGGCGCTGGCCGAGGAACTGACGGACTGAAGGATCGCGCCACAGGGCACTCCTCACCGCCCCCGGCCGTTCCCCCTGTGGGGGCCGGGGGCGGTAACGTTCCTGGAAGTATCGGCCGTACGAGACGGAGTGGCACCGGATGCAGCACGCAGTGGGGGCTCCGTTGCCACCACCCGAATCCTCGGGATGGCCGCAGGGCGCCGGGCGACCGACCATGGCGCACGGCGGGCACCAGGCCCCGCACCCGCACCCCGCCCCGCCGCAGGCCCCGCGCCCTGCCCCGCCCGCCCCGCCGCTGGCGCACCTCCCCGCCGCGCCCCATGCTCCCGGCTGGACCGGAGGCATGCCGCAGCATCCCGGGCAGCCCGTGCAGGCGCCGCGCGACACCACCGGACACGTCCAGCTGCCTCCGGTCCCCGTGCCCGGCCCGCCCGCCGCCGAGCCCGGCACCGGCACGGCGACCCTCGCCGTCCTGCTGATCGGCCCGGCGGGCGCGGGCAAGACGACCGTCGCCCGCCACTGGGCCCAGCGCCGCCGCGTGCCCACCGCGCACATCAGCCTGGACGACGTCCGCGAGTGGGTGTGTTCCGGCTTCGCCGACCCGCAGTCCGGGTGGAACGAACACTCGGAGGCCCAGTACCGCCTCGCCCGCCGGACCTGCGGCTTCGCGGCCCGCAACTTCCTCGCCAACGGCATCTCGTGCATCCTCGACGACGCCGTCTTCCCCGACCGGCCCGTCGTCGGCCTCGGCGGCTGGAAGCGGCACGTCGGCCCCGGCCTGCTTCCGGTCGTCCTCCTGCCCGGCCTGGAGATCGTCCTGGAGCGCAACGCCGAGCGCAGCGGAAACCGGCGCCTCTCCGACGAGGAGGTCGCCTCCATCCACGGACGGATGGCCGGCTGGTACGGCTCCGGCCTGCCGATCATCGACAACTCCAAGTACGACGTCGAGACCACCGCCCGGGTCCTCGACGAGGTCCTGGCCCGGTCCATAGCGAGCCCGCCCGCCTGGTGACGGCCCGATACGGCCGGTCATGGCCCGGTCGGCCGCGCTGAGCAGGCCGGGGCGGCCCGCCGCTCGTAGGCTCGGAACATGTCAGAGGTGTATGCGGACCGACGAATGCGGCTGCGCGACCGGTGCGCGGCCGTCGGCAGCCCGGCGGCCCTGGTCTCCCGCCCCGCCAACGTCCGCTATCTGGCGGGCGGTTCACCCCCGGGTGCCGTGCTGCTGCTCGCTCCGGACGGGGACGTACTGCTCTGTCCCACCGCTCCCGGCGGCGATCCGGCCGACGGGCGGCTGGACGAGCTGCTCCGGCAGGACGTGCTGCCCGCGGCCGGCGGCGATCCGGCCGTCGCGGCCGTCGACTTCGCCCGGAAGGCGGGCGCGCACTCCCTCGCCGTCGAGGAGCACCATCTGACCGTCGCCCGCCACCGGGCCATGGCCTCGATCGCCCCGCAGCTCCGGCTCGCGGATCTCGGCGCAGCCGTCGAGCAGCTGAGGCTCGTGAAGGACGAGGACGAGATCGCCTGTCTGCGGATCGCGGCCGAGATCGCCGACCAGGCGCTGGGGGAGCTGCTGGAGTCCATCCTGGTCGGGCGGACCGAACGGCATCTCGCCCTGGAGCTGGAGCGCCGACTCGTCGACCACGGCGCGGACGGCGCCGCCTTTCCGACCTCCGTGGCCACCGGCCCGAACTCCGGCCGGCGAGGTCACCGGCCCTCCGACCGCCGTGTCGAGGAGGGAGATTTCCTCTCCGTCTGCCTCGGCGCCAACTACCGGGGCTATCGCTGCGAGATCGGCCGTACGTTCGTCATCGGCACCACCCCCGCGGACTGGCAGATCGAGCTGTACGACCTCGTCTTCGCCGCTCAGAGGGCGGGCCGGGAGTCCCTGGTGCCCGGTGCCGAGTACCGTGACGTGGACCGCGCCGCCCGGCACATCCTGGACGCCGCGGGTCACGGCGAGGCCGTCCCGCTCCTCACGGGGCACGGTGTCGGCCTGGAAATCGACGAGGACCCGCAGCTCGCACCCTCCGCCATGGGTAAACTGGACGCTTGTGTGCCGGTCACCGTCGAACCGGGGGTCCACCTCCCGGGCCGGGGCGGAGTCCGGATCGATGACACGCTCGTCGTGCGCCAGGAGGCGGACGGCGGACCCGAGCTACTCACCATTACGACCAAGGAGCTGCTCGCGCTGTAAGGCGCGTACGCCTCCCTGGTCCACGTCAGTCCAGGAGATTCCGCAACCGTGGCTTCCACGAACGACCTCAAGAACGGCATGGTGCTCAAGCTCGAAGGCGGCCAGCTCTGGTCCGTCGTCGAGTTCCAGCACGTCAAGCCCGGCAAGGGCCCCGCCTTCGTGCGCACCAAGCTCAAGAACGTGCTGTCCGGCAAGGTCGTCGACAAGACCTTCAACGCCGGTGTGAAGGTCGAGACGGCCACCATCGACCGCCGCGACATGCAGTTCTCGTACATGGACGGCGACTACTTCGTCTTCATGGACATGCAGACCTACGACCAGCTGATGGTCGAGCGCAAGGCCGTCGGCGACGCCGCCAACTTCCTGATCGAGGGCTTCACCGCCTCCGTGGCCCAGCACGAGGGCGAGGTGCTCTACGTCGAGCTGCCGGCCGCCGTCGAGCTGACCATCCAGCACACGGACCCGGGCGTCCAGGGCGACCGCTCCACCGGTGGCACCAAGCCCGCCACGCTGGAGACCGGCCACGAGATCCAGGTCCCGCTCTTCATCACCACCGGTGAGAAGATCAAGGTCGACACCCGCACCAGTGACTACCTCGGCCGGGTGAACAGCTAACCGTGGCTGCTCGGAGCAAGGCCCGTAAGCGCGCCTTCCAGATCCTCTTCGAGGCCGACCAGCGCGGTGCGTCCGTGCAGGAGGTCCTCGCGGACTGGGTCCGGCACGCCCGGTCCGACGACCGTCAGCCGCCGGTCAACGAGTTCACGATGCAGCTGGTCGAGGGGTACGCGGGTCACGCGAACCGGATCGACGAGCTCATCGCCACCTACGCGGTGGACTGGGACCTGGACCGGATGCCGGCCGCCGACCGGAACATCGTCCGCCTCGGCGCGTACGAACTGATCTGGGCCGACGAGACGCCGGACGCCGTGGCGATCGACGAGGCGGTGCAGCTCGCCAAGGAGTTCTCCACCGACGAGTCCCCGACGTTCGTCAACGGCCTCCTGGGGCGCTTCAAGGACTTGAAGCCGCGCCTTCGCCGGGACGCCTGAACCCGCCCCCGGCAGACGAAGGGGCCCGCAGCACATGGTGCTGCGGGCCCCTTCGCCGTGTTCCCGCCGCTCTCGCGGCCGGCCCATGACCTACGAAGACCGCCGGGGTGGGGAAGGCCCTCAGGCCCGTCCCCACCCCGGCGGCAACGTTTCTGCTCAGTTGTCCTCGTGGGCGACCGCACGGCGCGCGTCCGCGTCCAGCACGCCCCAGCTGATCAGCTGCTCGGTCAGCACCGAGGGCGACTGGTCGTAGATGACGGCGAGCGTGCGCAGGTCGTCCTGGCGGATCGACAGCACCTTGCCGTTGTAGTCGCCGCGCTGCGACTGGATCGTCGCCGCGTAGCGCTGCAGCGGGCCGGCCTTCTCCTGCGGGACGTGGGCCAGGCGCTCGAGGTCGAGAACGAGCTTCGGCGGCGGCTCGGCGGCCCCGCCGGGGGTCGTGCCGGGCAGGAGCTCCTGCACCGGAACGCCGTAGAAGTCCGCCAGCTCGGCGAGGCGCTGCACCGTCACGGCGCGGTCACCGCGCTCGTACGAGCCGACCACGACGGCCTTCCAGCGGCCCTGGGACTTCTCCTCCACACCGTGGAGGGAAAGGCCCTGCTGGGTGCGGATGGCACGGAGCTTGGCCCCGAGCTGCTTTGCGTATTCGCTGGACATATAGCTCCCCGGACGCTGGACGCTGTGGACAACGTGCGGCTCCGCCGCGTGGCTGGTAACTCACTGTGAGGTTACGCAGCGTTACTCTTTCCCGTCAAGCCGAATGGTCCATACCGCCCCCTCCCGGGGGACGGCGCCCGGAGTGGCGGCAGGGTGGTGAGCAGGGCGGTCGCCCGCCCCTGGTAGAGTCGGTGGCGCAATTCCGACGTCCTTTAAGGTCCGTCCCGTGAGGCGGAGAAGGAGGTCCGTTTCATATGGACGCCCAGCAGCACACCGATGCCGCACGCCCTGTTCTCGAGGGTCCGGACATCGCGCGGGTACTGACCCGTATCGCCCACGAGATCGTCGAGCGCGCCAAGGGCGCCGACGACGTGGTCCTCCTCGGCATTCCCACGCGTGGCGTCTTCCTCGCCCGCCGGCTGGCCGACAAGCTCGCCGACATCACCGGACGCACCATCCCGGTCGGCTCCCTCGACATCACCATGTACCGCGACGACCTGCGGATGAAGCCCGCGCGCGCCATCGGCCGCACCGAGATCCCCGGTGACGGCATCGACGACCGCCTGGTCGTCCTCGTGGACGACGTGCTCTTCTCCGGCCGTACGATCCGGGCCGCGCTCGACGCGCTCGGCGACATCGGCCGCCCCCGCGCCGTCCAGCTCGCGGTCCTCGTCGACCGCGGCCACCGCGAACTCCCGATCCGCGCCGACTACGTCGGCAAGAACCTCCCCACGTCGCTGCGGGAGACGGTCAAGGTCCAGCTCGCCGAGGAGGACGGTCGCGACACCGTGCTGCTCGGCAGCAAGCCCGCCTCCTAGCCGGAGCCGGCCGGACCGGCTTCCCGACGGGTCCAGGGCACGCCCCTGCGCGCCCGCACGCCCGAAGGGCCCTCCGGGGGACACCCCCCGACCCCCGACCTCCCCACCACGGAGAGACACCCCGATGATGCGTCACCTCATCTCGGCCGCCGACCTCACCCGCGACGACGCCGTCCTCATCCTCGACACCGCCGAGGAGATGGCCCGGGTGGCCGACCGGCCGATCAAGAAGCTGCCCACCCTGCGCGGCCGAACGATCTGCAACCTGTTCTTCGAGGACTCCACCCGTACGCGGATCTCCTTCGAGGCGGCCGAGAAGCGCCTCTCCGCCGACGTGATCAACTTCGCGGCCAAGGGCTCCAGCGTCTCCAAGGGCGAGTCGCTCAAGGACACGGCCCAGACCCTGGAGGCGATGGGCGTCGACGCCGTCGTCATCCGCCACAGCGCCTCCGGCGCCCCCTACCGGCTCGCCACCTCCGGCTGGATCGACGCCCCCGTCATCAACGCCGGAGACGGCACCCACCAGCACCCCACCCAGGCCCTCCTGGACGCCTTCACCATGCGCCGCCGGCTCGTCGGCCGCGACGCCGGCCTCGGCCAAGACCTCGCCGGCAAGCGCATCACCCTCGTCGGCGACGTCCTGCACAGCCGGGTCGCCCGCTCCAACGTCGACCTGCTGCGGACCCTCGGCGCCGAGGTCACCCTGGTGGCCCCGCCCACCCTGGTCCCGGTCGGCGTCGAGACCTGGCCCTGCGCCGTCAGCTACGACCTGGACAGCGTGCTGCCGAAGTCCGACGCGGTCATGATGCTGCGTGTGCAGCGCGAGCGGATGAACGCGGCCTTCTTCCCCACCGAGCGCGAGTACTCGCGGCGGTACGGGCTCGACGGCCACCGGATGGCGAAGATGCCCGAGCACGCCATCGTCATGCACCCCGGCCCCATGGTCCGCGGCATGGAGATCACCGCCGAGGTCGCCGACTCCGACCGCTGCACGGTCGTCGAGCAGGTCTCCAACGGCGTCTCCATCCGGATGGCCGTCCTGTACCTGCTGCTCGGCGGCAACGAGTCCGACACCCACCCCCGTACCGAGGAGAAGTAAGAACCATGAGCAAGATCCTTATCCGCGGTGCGAAGGTGCTGGGCGGCGAGCCCCAGGACGTCCTGATCGACGGCGAGACCATCGCCGAGGTCGGTACGGGCCTGTCGGCCGAGGGCGCGACGGTGATCGAGGCCGAGGGCCGGATCCTGCTGCCCGGCCTGGTCGACCTCCACACCCACCTGCGCGAGCCCGGCCGCGAGGACTCCGAGACCGTCCTCACCGGCACCCGCGCGGCCGCCTCCGGCGGCTACACCGCCGTCTTCGCCATGGCCAACACCTTCCCGGTCGCCGACACCGCCGGCGTCGTCGAGCAGGTCTACCGGCTCGGCAAGCAGTCCGGCTACTGCGACGTGCAGCCCATCGGCGCCGTCACCGTCGGTCTGGAGGGCAAGAAGCTCGCCGAACTCGGCGCCATGCACGACTCCGCCGCCGGCGTCACCGTCTTCTCCGACGACGGCAAGTGCGTCGACGACGCCGTGATGATGCGCCGCGCGCTGGAGTACGTGAAGGCCTTCGGCGGCGTCGTCGCCCAGCACGCCCAGGAGCCCCGCCTCACCGAGGGCGCCCAGATGAACGAGGGCGTCGTCTCCGCCGAACTGGGCCTCGGCGGCTGGCCCGCCGTCGCCGAGGAGTCGATCATCGCCCGCGACGTGCTCCTCGCCGAGCACGTCGGCTCCCGCGTCCACATCTGCCACCTCTCCACGGCCGGCTCGGTCGAGATCGTCCGCTGGGCCAAGTCCCGGGGCATCGACGTCACCGCCGAGGTCACCCCGCACCACCTCCTCCTCACCGACGAGCTGGTCCGGAGCTACAACCCGGTCTACAAGGTCAACCCGCCGCTGCGCACCGAGCGTGACGTGATGGCGCTCCGCGAGGCCCTGGCCGACGGCACCATCGACATCGTCGCCACCGACCACGCCCCGCACCCGCACGAGGACAAGGACTGCGAGTGGGCCGCGGCCGCCATGGGCATGGTCGGCCTGGAGACGGCGCTCTCCGTCGTCCAGCAGACGATGGTCGAGACGGGACTGCTCGACTGGGCCGGCGTCGCCGACCGGATGTCCTTCAAGCCCGCGCGGATCGGGCAGGCCACCGGGCACGGACGCCCCGTCTCGGCAGGTGAGCCCGCGAACCTCACGCTGGTCGATCCGGCATACCGTGGTCTCGTGGACCCCGCGGGCTTCGCCTCCCGCAGCCGTAACACCCCCTACGAGGGCCGCGAGCTGCCGGGTCGCGTCACCCACACCTTCCTGCGGGGCCGGGCAACGGTCGTGGACGGGAATCTGGCGTGACACCTGCACTCATCACTCTGGCCGCCGAGCAGAAGTCGGCCGAGGTCACCGACTGGGCCGGACGGCTCGGCTGGGTGGCCGGACTCCTGCTCTTCGTCGCCTTGGTCTACTGGCTGATGCGCCAGGGATGGAAGTGGCGCGGCAGCCTCCAGTCGGACCTGCCGGAGCTTCCGGGAATGCCGGAGGCGCCGGGCGAGGCGAGACTGACTCTGAGCGGGCGCTACCACGGGTCCACGACCGCCGGGCAGTGGCTCGACCGGATCGTGGCCCACGGCCTCGGCGCCCGCAGCCGGGCCGAGCTCACCCTGACCGACGCGGGCCTGGAGGTCGTACGCCCCGGGGCGACCGACTTCTTCGTCCCCGCCGCCGCCCTGCGCGAGGCCCGGCTCGACAAGGGCATCGCCGGCAAGGTCCTGGCCGAGGGCGGGCTGCTCGTCGTCACCTGGGCACACGGCGACAAGCTCCTCGACTCCGGCTTCCGCTCCGACCGGGCGGCCGAGCACGCCGCCTGGGTCGAAGCCATCAACACCATGACCACGACGCATCACGCAAGCACGACGGAAGGCACCGCACGATGACGACCTCCACAAGGGGAGCCAAGGCTCCCGCCGTACTCGTCCTGGAGGACGGCCGCATCTTCCGCGGCCGCGCCTACGGGGCCGTGGGGGAGACCTTCGGCGAGGCCGTGTTCTCCACCGGCATGACCGGCTACCAGGAAACCCTCACCGACCCGTCGTACCACCGGCAGGTCGTCGTGATGACCGCCCCGCACGTCGGCAACACCGGCGTCAACGACGAGGACCCCGAGTCGGCGAAGATCTGGGTCGCCGGCTACGTCGTCCGCGACCCCGCGCGCGTCTCCTCCAACTGGCGCGCCCGGCGCTCGCTCGACGAGGAGCTCGCCGCCCAGGGCGTCGTCGGCATCTCCGGCATCGACACCCGCGCCCTCACCCGCCACCTGCGCGAGCGCGGCGCCATGCGGGTCGGCATCTTCTCCGGCGACGCGCTGACGGACGACGCCGCCCTCCTCGCCAAGGTGCAGGAAGTCCCGCAGATGAAGGGCGCGGACCTCGCCGCCGAGGTCGCCACCAAGGAGACGTACGTCGTCCCCGCCATCGGCGAGAAGAAGTTCACCGTCGCCGCCGTAGACCTCGGCATCAAGGGCATGACCCCGCACCGGATGGCCGAGCGCGGCATCGAGGTGCACGTACTGCCCGCCACCGCCACCGTCGAGGACGTGTACGCGGTCCAGCCCGACGGCGTGTTCTTCTCCAACGGCCCGGGCGACCCGGCCACCGCCGACGGCCCCGTCTCCGTCATGCAGGGCGTGCTCGCCCGCAGGACGCCGCTCTTCGGCATCTGCTTCGGCAACCAGATCCTGGGCCGCGCGCTCGGCTTCGGCACCTACAAGCTGAAGTACGGCCACCGCGGCATCAACCAGCCGGTGCAGGACCGTACGACCGGCAAGGTCGAGGTCACCGCGCACAACCACGGCTTCGCCGTCGACGCGCCCCTCGACAAGGTCTCCGACACCCCCTACGGCCGCGCCGAGGTCTCCCACGTCTGCCTGAACGACCAGGTCGTCGAGGGCCTCCAGCTGCTCGACCAGCCGGCCTTCAGCGTCCAGTACCACCCCGAGGCGGCCGCGGGCCCGCACGACGCCGCGTACCTCTTCGACCGTTTCGTATCCCTGATGGAGGCCGAGCGTGCCTAAGCGCACCGATATCCAGTCCGTCCTGGTCATCGGCTCCGGCCCGATCGTCATCGGCCAGGCAGCCGAGTTCGACTACTCCGGCACCCAGGCCTGCCGCATCCTCAAGGCCGAGGGCCTGCGGGTCATCCTGGTCAACTCCAACCCGGCGACGATCATGACCGACCCGGAGATCGCCGACGCCACCTACGTCGAGCCGATCACCCCCGAGTTCGTCGAGAAGATCATCGCCAAGGAGCGCCCCGACGCGCTGCTCCCCACCCTGGGCGGCCAGACCGCGCTCAACACCGCGATCTCCATGCACGAGCAGGGTGTGCTGGAGAAGTACGGCGTCGAGCTCATCGGCGCCAACGTCGAGGCCATCCACAAGGGCGAGGACCGCGACCTCTTCAAGGGAGTCGTCGAGGCCGTCAAGGCCAAGATCGGTTACGGCGAGTCCGCCCGCTCGGTCATCTGCCACTCCATGGAGGACGTCCTCCAGGGCGTCGAGACGCTCGGCGGCTACCCCGTCGTCGTCCGTCCCTCCTTCACCATGGGCGGCGCCGGTTCCGGCTTCGCCCACGACGAGGACGAGCTGCGCCGCATCGCCGGCCAGGGCCTGACGCTGTCTCCCACCACCGAGGTGCTCCTGGAGGAGTCCATCCTCGGCTGGAAGGAGTACGAGCTGGAGCTGATGCGCGACAAGAACGACAACGTCGTGGTCGTCTGCTCCATCGAGAACTTCGACCCGATGGGCGTCCACACCGGTGACTCGATCACCGTCGCCCCGGCGATGACCCTCACCGACCGCGAGTACCAGCGGCTGCGCGACATCGGCATCGCGATCATCCGCGAGGTCGGCGTCGACACCGGCGGCTGCAACATCCAGTTCGCGGTCAACCCCGACGACGGCCGGATCATCGTCATCGAGATGAACCCCCGCGTCTCCCGGTCCTCGGCGCTCGCCTCCAAGGCCACCGGCTTCCCGATCGCCAAGATCGCGGCCCGTCTCGCCGTCGGCTACACGCTGGACGAGATCCCCAACGACATCACCGAGAAGACCCCGGCGTCCTTCGAGCCCACGCTCGACTACGTCGTGGTCAAGGCGCCCCGCTTCGCCTTCGAGAAGTTCCCCTCCGCCGACTCCACGCTGACCACGACCATGAAGTCGGTCGGCGAGGCCATGGCCATCGGCCGGAACTTCACCGAGGCGCTGCAGAAGGCCCTGCGCTCCCTGGAGAAGAAGGGCAGCCAGTTCGCCTTCACCGGCGAGCCCGGTGACAAGGACGAGCTGCTGCGCGAGGCGGTGCGCCCCACCGACGGCCGCATCAACACCGTCATGCAGGCCATCCGCGCCGGCGCCACCCCGCAGGAGGTCTTCGACGCCACGAAGATCGACCCGTGGTTCGTCGACCAGATGTTCCTGATCAAGGAGATCGCCGACGAGCTGGCCGCCGCCGACAAGCTCGACCCCGAGATCCTCGCCGAGGCCAAGCGCCACGGCTTCTCCGACGCCCAGATCGCCGAGATCCGGGGCTTGCGCGAGGACGTCGTCCGCGAGGTCCGGCACGCCCTCGGTGTCCGCCCGGTCTACAAGACGGTCGACACCTGCGCCGCCGAGTTCGCCGCGAAGACGCCGTACTTCTACTCCTCGTACGACGAGGAGAGCGAGGTCGCCCCGCGCGAGAAGCCCGCGGTGATCATCCTCGGCTCCGGACCGAACCGCATCGGCCAGGGCATCGAGTTCGACTACTCCTGCGTCCACGCCTCCTTCGCGCTCAGCGACGCCGGCTACGAGACCGTGATGGTCAACTGCAACCCGGAGACCGTCTCCACGGACTACGACACCTCCGACCGCCTCTACTTCGAGCCGCTGACGCTCGAGGACGTGCTGGAGATCGTCCACGCCGAGACCCTCGCCGGACCCGTCGCCGGCGTCGTCGTCCAGCTCGGCGGCCAGACCCCGCTGGGCCTGTCCCAGGCGCTCAAGGACAACGGCGTGACGGTCGTCGGCACCTCGCCCGAGGCCATCCACGCCGCCGAGGACCGCGGCGCCTTCGGCCAGGTCCTCGCCGAGGCCGGTCTGCCCGCCCCCAAGCACGGCACCGCGACCACCTTCGCCGGCGCCAAGGCCATCGCCGACGAGATCGGCTACCCCGTCCTCGTACGCCCCTCGTACGTGCTCGGCGGCCGCGGCATGGAGATCGTCTACGACGAGGCGCGCCTGGAGAAGTACATCGCCGAGTCCACCGAGATCAGCCCCACCCGGCCGGTCCTGGTCGACCGCTTCCTCGACGACGCGATCGAGATCGACGTCGACGCCCTCTACGACGGCACCGAGCTCTACCTCGGCGGCGTCATGGAGCACATCGAGGAGGCCGGTATCCACTCCGGCGACTCGGCCTGCGCCCTGCCCCCGATCACGCTCGGCGGCTTCGACATCAAGCGCCTGCGCGCCTCCACCGAGGCGATCGCCAAGGGCGTAGGCGTCCGCGGACTGATCAACATCCAGTTCGCCATGGCCGGCGACATCCTCTACGTGCTGGAGGCGAACCCCCGCGCCTCGCGGACCGTCCCCTTCACCTCGAAGGCGACCGCCGTGCCGCTCGCGAAGGCCGCGGCCCGCATCTCGCTCGGCGCCACCATCGCCGAGCTGCGCGAGGAGGGCCTGCTGCCGAGGAACGGCGACGGCGGCACCCTGCCGCTCGACGCGCCGATCTCCGTCAAGGAGGCCGTGATGCCGTGGAGCCGCTTCCGCGACATCCAGGGACGCGGTGTCGACACCGTCCTCGGCCCGGAGATGCGCTCCACCGGCGAGGTCATGGGCATCGACTCGGTCTTCGGCACGGCGTACGCCAAGTCCCAGGCCGGCGCCTATGGCCCGCTGCCCACCAAGGGCCGCGCGTTCGTCTCCGTCGCCAACCGCGACAAGCGCTCGATGATCTTCCCGGCGCGCGAGCTGGTCGCCCACGGCTTCGAACTGCTCGCCACCTCCGGCACCGCCGAGGTCCTCAAGCGCAACGGCATCAACGCCACCGTCGTGCGCAAGCTCAGCGAGGGCGAGGGTCCGGGCGGGGAGAAGACGATCGTCCAGCTGATCCACGACGGTCAGGTCGATCTCATCGTCAACACCCCCTACGGCACCGGTGGCCGCCTCGACGGCTACGAGATCCGTACGGCGGCGGTCTCGCGCGGCGTCCCGTGCCTCACCACGGTCCAGGCGCTCGCCGCGGCCGTCCAGGGCATCGACGCGCTCACCCACGGCGACGTGGGCGTCCGCTCGCTCCAGGAACACGCGGCGCATCTGACCGCGGCCCGCGACTAGCAGCCCGACGAGGGGGACACCGGAAACGGTGTCCCCCTCTTGGTGAGGACACCTCCATGTACAAGTTCTTCTTCCACCTGGTCTTCAAGCGGATGGACCCGGAGGAGGCCCACTACCTGGCCTTCCGCTGGATCCGCCTCGCCGCCCGCATCCCCGTCCTGCGCACCTTCGTCGCCGCGGTCCTCGCGCCCCGGTACGAGGAGTTGCGCACCGAGGCGCTCGGCCTGCGCATGCACGGCCCCTTCGGGCTCGCGGCCGGCTTCGACAAGAACGCCGTCGCCATCGACGGGATGTCCATGCTCGGCTTCGACCACGTCGAGATCGGCACGGTCACCGGCGAGGCCCAGCCCGGCAACCCCAAGAAGCGGCTCTTCAGGCTGGTCCCGGACCGCGCCCTGATCAACCGCATGGGGTTCAACAACGAGGGCTCCGCGGCCGTCGCCGCCCGTCTCCACGCGCGCGTGCCGGTCTTCAGGACCGTCGTCGGCGTCAACATCGGCAAGACCAAGGTCGTCCCGGAGGCCGAGGCCGCCGCCGACTACGTGAAGTCCACCGAGCGCCTCGCCGCGCACGCCGACTACCTCGTCGTCAACGTCTCCTCCCCGAACACCCCGGGGCTGCGCAACCTCCAGGCCACCGAGTCCCTCCGCCCCCTGCTCACGGCGGTACGGGAGGCGGCCGACCGGACGGTCACCGACCGCCGCGTCCCGCTCCTGGTCAAGATCGCCCCGGACCTGGCGGACGAGGACGTCGACGCGGTCGCCGACCTCGCCCTGGAGCTCGGCCTCGACGGCATCATCGCCACCAACACGACCATCGCGCGCGAGGGCCTCGGCCTGACCTCCGACCCCGCGCTGGTCAAGGAGACCGGCGGGCTGTCCGGCGCGCCCGTCAAGGACCGCTCCCTGGCCGTGCTCAAGCGCCTCTACGCGCGCGTGGGGGACCGAATGGTCCTCGTGGGCGTCGGCGGCATCGAGAACGCCGAGGACGCCTGGCAGCGCATCCTGGCCGGCGCCACGCTGATCCAGGGCTACAGCGCCTTCATCTACGAGGGCCCGTTCTACGCCCGCGCCATCCACAAGGGCCTCGCCGCGCGCCTGGCGGCCTCCCCGTACGCCACCCTCGCCGAGGCGGTGGGCAGCGGGGCCGCCGAGAACCGCACGGCCTGACCGTCCCCCGCCGGCGGCCCCACAGGCCGCCGGCCGCCACGCGCGCGACACCGCCGACCCCGCGGCCGCGCGCGGGGCCGCACACCCACGGAGGAATTCATGACCGACCCGATCGAGCCCTTCGGCTCGCGCCTGCGCCGAGCGATGGACCAGCGCGGTCCGCTCTGCGTCGGCATCGACCCGCACGCCGCGCTCCTCGGCTCCTGGGGCCTCGGCGACGACATCGCCGGCCTGGAGCGCTTCACCTTCACGGTCGTCGAGGCGCTGGCGGACAGCGTGGCCGTCTTCAAGCCGCAGGCCGCGTTCTTCGAGCGCTTCGGCTCGCGCGGCATCGCCGTCCTGGAGCGCGCCGTCGCCGAGCTGCGGGCCGCGGGCGGCCTGGTCGTGATGGACGCCAAGCGCGGCGACATCGGCTCCACCATGGCCGCCTACGCCGAGGCGTTCCTCCGGCAGGACTCCCCGCTCTTCTCGGACGCCCTCACGGTCTCCCCGTACCTCGGCTACGGCTCGCTGAAGCCGGCCGTCGACCTGGCGAAGGAGTCCGGGGCGGGGCTCTTCGTGCTGGCCCTCACCTCCAACCCGGAGGGGGCGGAGGTCCAGCGGGCGGTGCGCGAGGACGGCCGCACGATCGGCGCCACCATGCTCGCCCACCTCGCCGCGGAGAACGCGGGCGCGACCCCGATGGGTTCCTTCGGCGCGGTCGTCGGCGCGACGCTCGGCGACCTGTCCTCCTTCGACCTCGACATCAACGGCCCGCTCCTCGCTCCCGGCCTCGGTGCCCAGGGCGCCGCTCCGGCCGACCTCCCGGCGGTCTTCGGCGCGGCGGTGCGCAACGTGGTCCCGAACGTCAGCCGCGGCGTCCTGAAGCACGGCCCGGACGCCACCGCCCTGCGGGCCGCCGCGGAGCGCTACGCGACGGAAATCCGCGAGGCCGTCGCCGTCTGACCTGTCGCGGGACCAATCCGCAGGTCGGGGCCGTCTCACTCCTTGACGAGAACTTGGCTCAAAACCCGGTCGTTATGCCCGGAAAGTCCTGGTCGGTCGATGCTGACCAGGACTTTTCGCTTGTTCTCGCTGACTGGAGAGGCATTGGCCGCTAGTCTCCGGGGCAGAGTCAGCGTTCAGCGGTCACACGTTGATCGTTGCTCCACTGGTGTGGGGCGACTAGGTTCCCCACCGGTCCGTATCCGACAGTTCGACATCCGAGGTGACGTAGGCGTGGCTCTTCCGCCCCTTACCCCTGAACAGCGCGCAGCCGCGCTCGAAAAGGCCGCCGCGGCTCGCCGGGAGCGGGCCGAGGTCAAGAATCGACTCAAGCACTCCGGCGCCTCCCTCCACGAGGTGATCAAGAGTGGCCAGGAGAACGACGTCATCGGCAAGATGAAGGTCTCCGCGCTGCTCGAGTCGCTCCCGGGCGTGGGCAAGGTCCGCGCCAAGCAGATCATGGAGCGGCTCGGCATCTCCGAGAGCCGTCGTGTGCGCGGGCTCGGTTCCAACCAGATCGCCTCCCTGGAGCGCGAGTTCGGCAGCACCGGCGCCTGAGACGGGAGTGCCGTCCCAGGCATCCCCGTACAGCTGGAATAATCGCTGCATGGCAGCAGAGGTTCGTCCGCGACTGACCGTGCTCTCCGGCCCCTCCGGGGTCGGCAAGAGCACGGTCGTCGCTCATATGCGCAAGGTCCACCCCGAGGTCTGGCTCTCGGTGTCGGCCACGACACGAAAGCCGCGCCCCGGCGAGAAGCACGGCGTGCAGTATTTCTTCGTCTCCGACGACGAATTCGACAAGCTGGTCGCCAACGGGGAACTCCTCGAATGGGCCGAGTTCGCGGGCAACCGCTACGGCACGCCACGGCGCGCGGTCCTGGAGCGTCTGGAGGCCGGCGAGCCGGTCCTCCTGGAGATCGACCTCCAGGGCGCCCGGCAGGTCAAGGACTCCATGACGGACTCACAGCTGGTCTTCCTGGCTCCGCCGAGCTGGGAGGAACTGGTCCGCCGGCTCACCGGCCGCGGCACCGAGTCGCCCGAGGTCATCGAGCGCCGACTGGCCGCCGCGAAGATCGAACTGGCCGCCGAGGCGGAGTTCGACACCACCCTGGTCAACACCTCCGTCGAGGACGTGGCCCGTGAGCTGCTAGCCTTGATGAACGTTGTTTGATCATTTTCTGATCGCCTGGATCTGATCACCCCGATCAGCCCACCCAGAAGTTTCTTCGGAAGGCAAGAGAGTGTCCTCTTCCATCACCGCGCCCGAGGGCATCATCAACCCCCCGATCGACGAGCTGCTCGAGGCCACCGACTCGAAGTACAGCCTCGTGATCTACGCGGCCAAGCGCGCGCGTCAGATCAACGCGTACTACTCGCAGCTCGGCGAGGGCCTCCTCGAGTACGTCGGTCCGCTCGTCGACACCCACGTCCACGAGAAGCCGCTCTCGATCGCCCTGCGCGAGATCAACGCGGGCCTGCTGACCTCCGAGGCCATCGAGGGCCCGGCGCAGTAAGCACTGTCACGTTTCTCACCTCAGGCCCGGCGGAACAACCGCCGGGCCTGTGGTGTCTCATGGAGTCGTAGGCGTCCGAGTACGCATCCGAGTGCGGGGAGTGGCAGTGGTGACCAAGCCGAAGGTCGTTCTGGGCGTCAGCGGCGGCATCGCCGCCTACAAGGCCTGTGAGCTGCTCCGGCGGCTGACCGAGTCCGGCCACGACGTGCGCGTCGTGCCCACCGACTCCGCCCTGAACTTCGTCGGCGCGGCCACCTGGTCCGCCCTCTCCGGCCACCCGGTCTCCACCGAGGTGTGGGAGTCCGTCCACGAGGTCCCGCACGTACGGATCGGACAGGCCGCCGACCTCGTCGTCGTGGCCCCCGCCACCGCCGACATGCTCGCCAAGGCCGCCCACGGCCTCGCCGACGACCTGCTGACGAACACGCTGCTCACCGCCCGCTGTCCGGTCGTCTTCGCCCCGGCGATGCACACCGAGATGTGGGAGCACCCGGCCACCCAGGAGAACGTCGCCACGCTGCGGCGCCGCGGCGCCGTCGTCATCGAACCGGCCGTCGGCCGGCTGACCGGCGTCGACACCGGCAAGGGCCGGCTGCCCGAGGCCGCGGAGATCTTCGAGGTCTGCCGCAGGATCCTGGCCCGCGGCACCGCGGCCCCCGACCTCGTCGGCCGCCACGTCGTGGTCAGTGCCGGCGGCACCCGCGAGCCCCTCGACCCGGTCCGCTACCTGGGCAACCGCTCCTCCGGCAAGCAGGGCTACGCCCTCGCCAAGGCCGCGGCCGCCCGCGGCGCCCGGGTCACCCTCGTCGAGGCCAACACCGGCATTCCCGACCCGGCCGGCATCGACGTGGTCCACGTCGGCACCGCCGTCCAGCTGCGCGAGGCCGTCATCAAGGCGGCGGCCGACGCCGACGCCGTGGTCATGGCGGCGGCCGTCGCCGACTTCCGCCCCGCCGTCTACGCGGCGGGGAAGATCAAGAAGCGGGACGACGTCGAGGCGCCGACCGTCGAACTGGTCCGCAACCCGGACGTCCTCGCCGAGATCTCCGCCGAGCGGGCCCTGCCCGGCCAGGTGATCGTCGGCTTCGCCGCCGAGACCGACGACGTCCTCGCCAACGGCCGGGAGAAGCTGCGCCGCAAGGGCTGCGACCTCCTCGTGGTCAACGAGGTGGGGGAGCGCAAGACCTTCGGATCCGAGGAGAACGAGGCGGTGGTGCTGGCGGCCGACGGCGCCGACACGCCCGTACCGTACGGACCGAAGGAGGCCCTCGCGGAAACCGTCTGGGATCTGGTCGCACCGCGTCTGCGGTCCATGCCCGCGGAGAATTCCGGGGAATCCACTGATCGTCCGGATTTCACCGCCACGGCCGAGTGAAACCCCGTGAATCCGGTCCTCTCGGGCGACCGGAACGGGTGTTCGTGTCGCGAGGGAGGCCGGATTCGGTGAGCATCCGGCTCCCACCTTGCGAGACACCTGGCCCAAGGCCCGAGCCCGCCCAGTAGACTGGTCTCGGTACGACGCGGGGCGCAGCCCCCTGCCGTCCGACATTGTTGAGCCAGCAGCCGCTGCAACCACAGGGAGCATTGTGTCCCGTCGTCTGTTCACTTCGGAGTCCGTGACCGAAGGTCACCCCGACAAGATCGCTGACCAGATCAGCGACACCATTCTCGACGCGCTCCTCCGCGAGGACCCCACCTCCCGTGTCGCCGTCGAGACGCTGATCACCACCGGCCTCGTGCACGTCGCCGGTGAGGTGACCACGAAGGCGTGGGCCGACATCCCCACCCTCGTACGGAACAAGATCCTCGAGATCGGGTACGACTCCTCGAAGAAGGGCTTCGACGGCGCCTCCTGTGGCGTCTCGGTCTCCATCGGGTCGCAGTCCCCGGACATCGCGCAGGGCGTCGACACGGCGTACGAGAAGCGCGTCGAGGGCGACGAGGACGAGCTGGACAAGCAGGGCGCCGGCGACCAGGGCCTGATGTTCGGCTACGCGTCGGACGAGACCCCGGAGCTGATGCCGCTCCCGATCCACCTCGCCCACCGGCTGTCCAAGCGCCTGACCGAGGTCCGCAAGAACGGCACCATCCCGTACCTGCGCCCCGACGGCAAGACCCAGGTCACCATCGAGTACGACGGCGACAAGGCGGTCCGCCTCGACACGGTCGTGGTCTCCTCGCAGCACGCCTCGGACATCGACCTCGAGTCGCTGCTCGCCCCCGACATCCGTGAGTTCGTCGTCGAGCACGTGCTGCAGCAGCTCGTCGAGGACGGCATCAAGCTGGACACCGAGGGCTACCGCCTCCTGGTCAACCCCACCGGGCGCTTCGAGATCGGCGGCCCGATGGGCGACGCCGGCCTCACCGGCCGCAAGATCATCATCGACACGTACGGCGGCATGGCCCGCCACGGCGGTGGCGCCTTCTCCGGCAAGGACCCGTCCAAGGTCGACCGCTCGGCCGCCTACGCCATGCGCTGGGTCGCCAAGAACGTCGTGGCCGCCGGCCTCGCCTCGCGCTGCGAGGTCCAGGTCGCGTACGCGATCGGCAAGGCGGAGCCCGTCGGCCTCTTCGTCGAGACCTTCGGCACCCACACGATCGAGCCCGAGAAGATCGAGAACGCCATCGGCGAGGTCTTCGACCTCCGCCCGGCCGCGATCATCCGCGACCTCGACCTGCTGCGCCCGATCTACGCGCAGACGGCGGCGTACGGCCACTTCGGCCGCGAGCTCCCCGACTTCACCTGGGAGCGCACGGACCGCGTGGACGCGCTGCGCAAGGCCGCCGGCCTGTAGGCGACGGCAGCACACGTGACGGAAGCCCGGCACCCCGTGGGGGGCCGGGCTTCCGCATGTCCCGCTGTCGGTGCCGTCTGGTAGGTATGGGGCTGTGAGCAGCGAGAACGAGAAGTCCGACGGGCCCGAACAGCTCGCGCTCATTCGGGAGACCGTACGGAAGGCGAAGGTGCCGCGGGCCAAGCCGCGGACGTGGCGGGGCGCCGCGCTGGCCAAGGAGCTGCCCGTGGCACGGGTGGTGGTCAACAAGGGCGTGCTGCACCTCGACCAGTTCTTCGACTACGCCGTGCCCGAGGAGCTGGACGCCGTCGCGCAGCCCGGGGTACGGGTGCGGGTGCGGTTCGGGGCCGGGGCACATCAGGTCAGGGACGGGCGGCGCGAGGGCGGCCGGCTGATCGACGGCTTCCTGATCGAGCGGCGGGCCGAGTCCGACTACCAGGGGGCGCTGGCCGCGCTCGCCGACGTCGTGTCCCCCGAGCCGGTGCTGAGCGCCGAGCTCCTGGGTCTCGCGCGCGCGGTGGCCGACCGGTACGCGGGCAGCCTGGCCGACGTGCTCCAGCTGGCGATACCGCCCCGCAACGCCCGCGCGGAGGCCAAGGCGTCCCCCGAACCGCTGCCGTCGCCCGCCGCGCCGGACGCGGGCACCTGGAGCCGGTACGAGCACGGCCCGGCGTTCCTGGACGCCCTCGCCGGCGGCCGGGCGCCCAGGGCCGTGTGGAACGCGCTGCCGGGGCCGCACTGGGCCGACGAGCTGGCCCGCGCCGTGGGCGCGACCCTCGCCTCCGGCCGGGGCGCGCTGGTCGTCGTACCCGACGGACGGGCCGCGGCACGGGCCGACGCGGCCCTCACCGCCCTCCTCGGGCCGGGACGGCACGCCCTGCTCACGGCGGAGACCGGGCCCGAGAAACGCTACGCCCAGTGGCTCGCGGTACGGCGGGGCTCCGTGCGCGCCGTCGTGGGCACCCGGGCCGCGATGTTCGCCCCCGTACGGGACCTCGGACTCGTCGCCATCTGGGACGACGGGGACGGCAGCCACAGCGAGCCGCACGCCCCCCAGCCCCACGCCCGGGACGTGCTCCTGCTGCGCGCCGCCCACGACAAGTGCGCCTTCCTGCTCGGCTCGACCAGCTGCACGGTCGAGGCCGCGCAGCTCGTGGAGTCCGGCTGGGCCGCGCCCCTGGTGGCCGGCCGGGACCAGGTGCGCGCCGCCGCCCCGCTCGTACGGACCGTGGGCGACACCGATCTCGCCCGCGACGAGGCCGCGCGCGCGGCGCGGCTGCCGTCGCTGGCCTGGCAGGCGGTACGGGAGGGCCTGAAGACCGGCCCGGTGCTCGTCCAGGTCCCGCGGCGGGGCTATGTACCGAGGCTGGCCTGCGAGCGCTGCCGGACACCGGCGCGCTGCCGGCACTGCGCCGGACCCCTGGAGGCCCCCGAGCAGCAGGAGCTGCGCTGCGGCTGGTGCGGCCGGGGCGCGCAGGACTGGCACTGCGGGGAATGCGGCGCGACGCGGCTGCGGGCCCAGGTCGTGGGCGCGCGACGGACGGCGGAGGAGCTGGGCCGGGCGTTCCCCGCGGTTCCGGTGCGGACGTCCGGGCGGGACCACGTCCTCGACACCGTGCCGGGACGGCCGGCCCTGGTGGTCTCCACGCCGGGTGCGGAGCCCGTCGCCGACGGCGGCTACGCGGCCGCCCTGCTCCTCGACGGCTGGGCCATGCTCGGCCGCCCCGACCTGCGCGCCGGGGAGGAGGCCCTGCGCCGCTGGATCGACGCGGCCTCGTTGGTACGGGGGCAGAGCGAGGGCGGCACGGTGGTCGTCGTCGCGGAACCCACCCTGCGGCCGGTGCAGGCCCTCGTGCGCTGGGACCCCGTCGGCCACGCCCAGCGCGAGCTGGCGGAACGGGCGGAGCTGGGCTTCCCGCCGGTCTCCCGGATGGCGGCGGTCTCCGGGCCGCCCGAGGCGGTCGAGAGCTTCCTGGCGGCGGCCGAACTTCCCGGCGACGCCGAGGTGCTGGGTCCGGTTCCGCTGCCCGTCGTACGGCCCGGCGGGCCCCGGCGGCCGGGTGACACCCCGCCGGGGGAGCAGTGGGAGCGGGCCCTGGTGCGCGTACCGCCGGGCAACGGGGCGGCGCTGGCCGCCGCGCTGAAGAAGGCGCAGGCGGCGAGGCTGGCCCGGGGCGGCGGCGAGCCGGTCCGGGTGCGCGTCGACCCCCCGGACATCGGCTGACACACCGTCGGCCGCCCACCCCCGAGGGGCGAGCGGCCGAGGGTGCCGTGGGAGCGGGTCAGCCGTTGCGCGGGCCCGGGAAGGCCGGGGGCCGGGGGTCCTCGCGCAGGGACTGGGACACGGGGGTGGGCTGCGGGGGCATCGTGCGGGCCGGCGGGACCACCGGGAGCGTGCGGGTCGTGCCCGGCTCCGTGGCGCGGTCCTGCTCCACGACGGCGCCCGGCTGGGGCGCGCGCCGGGCGCCGTAGCGGCGGTGGACGGCCTGCTTGGTGACCCCGAGCGCCGAGCCGACGGCGTCCCACGAGAACCCGAGGGAGCGGTCGAAGTCGACCGCCGCCGTCACCAGGGTCTCGACACTGTCCCGCAGCTCCTGGGCGAGCCGTACGGTCGGGGCGGGCGCCCGCCCGTAGACGACGAAGCCCGTCGACGGGCCGGAGCGGCGCGGGCGGTAGACATTGCCCAGCTGGGCCGTGAGCGTGCGCAGTGCGTCCACCTGCCGCCGGACCCGCTCGATGTCCCGCACCAACAGATGCAGACTTGCCCGGGCTTGGGCGTCGTGGGTTGCGTGGTCGGCCATGTGAAAGCCTCTCGAACCGGCGTGGAAAAGGATGGGCCACAAGGGGGAGGGCGGCCCGTTTCGGTCAATCTCTCTTGACCAACGCGCTACCCGTGGTTGGGTCACGCTGCGGGGGCGTACACGCATATGCGCGGGGCGCTCGTGCTCACGTACGCCCCCTCGCGTCCCGGCCCCTAGGGGGTGTCTTGTCGATCAGGCCGGGCTCGCGTGCCCTGGCACCGCGCCTCGCCGCGTTGTCGTCGGTCGCCAACGCTCCGCGTTGACTCCCCCCTCCGCCTTGCGATCCGTCCCCTCGGCCCCGGCGGGCCTGGGGAGGCCCCATGCACCAGACCCCGCTCACTGACCCGGCCTGATCGACAAGACACCCCCTAGACTGGTGCGCTGCCCGCCACCGCCCCGAGATGCGAGGTTTCCCCGAGTGAAGCTGGTCTTCGCAGGCACCCCCGAGGTCGCCGTGCCCGCCCTGGACGCCCTGCTCGCCTCCGGCCGGCACGAGGTGGCCGCCGTCGTCACGCGCCCCGACGCCCCGGCCGGCCGCGGCCGCCGCCTGGTCGCGAGCCCCGTCGCCGAGCGCGCCGAGGAGGCCGGGATCGAGGTGCTCAAGCCGGCGAGGCCGCGCGACGAGGCGTTCCTCGCGCGCCTGCGCGAGATCGCCCCGGACTGCTGCCCGGTCGTCGCCTACGGGGCGCTGCTGCCCAAGGCCGCCCTCGACATCCCCGCCCACGGCTGGGTCAACCTGCACTTCTCGCTGCTGCCGGCGTGGCGCGGCGCGGCGCCCGTGCAGCACGCCGTGATGGCGGGCGACGAGGTGACGGGCGCGTCGACCTTCCAGATCGAGGAGGGCCTCGACTCCGGTCCTGTCTACGGCGTGATCACCGAGGACGTCCGTCCCACCGACACCAGCGGGGACCTGCTCACCCGGCTCGCCTTCGCCGGCGCCGGGCTGCTCGCGGCCACGATGGACGGCATCGAGGACGGCAGCCTGAAGGCCGTCCCGCAGCCGGCCGAGGGCGTCACCCTCGCCCCGAAGATCCAGGTCGAGGACGCCCACGTGGACTGGAAGGCACCGGCGCTGCGCGTGGACCGCGTCGTGCGCGGCTGCACGCCCGCCCCGGGCGCCTGGACCGTCTTCCGCGGCGAGCGCCTGAAGCTGATCCAGACGGCACTCGTCCCCGACCGCACCGACCTGACGCCGGGCGAGCTCGCCGTCGGCAAGAACAACGTGTACGTCGGCACCGGCTCGCACGCCGTCGAACTGCTCTGGGTCCAGCCCCAGGGCAAGAAGCCGATGAAGGCGGCTGACTGGGCGCGCGGGGTACGGATCGCCCCCGGCGAGCGCGTGGGCCTCCAGGCCGTGTCCGGAAAGTAGCGCCGTCTGCCCGCAGGGCAGGGCCCGCGGCGTCCGGTGCGTGCGATCGCAAGGCGGAGGGCCGCCCTCGTACTGGGCGTACTGGGGCGATCCGACAACGCGGCGTGAGGCCACCTCCCGTGCCCGAAGGGCTACGGGGGAGGGCGTGCCAGGCGTCGCGGGCCAGGCGGGACTTTCCGGACACGGCCTAGCACAGGCGGGACTTTCGCGGCACGCCCTGGCTCGCGTCCGGAATGTCCCGCCCGGCCCCGGGCGGGGCACCCGACGGCGTCCGGGGGCCTGCTCCGCGTACCGGAACGGCAGACGTACGCTGAGAGGGTTCGACCTTTTCATTTCTCACGCGGAGCACCTTTTGAGCGAGCAGGCACGTCGCCGTCCCTCCAAGCCGTACCGGCGTCCCAAGAAGGATCCCGTCAGGATCCTGGCCTTCGAGGCACTCCGGGCCGTCGACGAGCGGGACGCGTACGCGAACCTCGTGCTGCCGCCCCTGCTGAAGAAGGCCCGCGAGCAGGGCGACTTCGACGGGCGGGACGCGGCGCTCGCGACCGAGCTGGTCTACGGGACGCTGCGGCGGCAGGGGACGTACGACGCGATCGTCTCGGCCTGCATCGACCGCCCGCTGCGCGAGGTCGACCCGCCGGTGCTCGACGTGCTGTCGCTCGGCGCGCACCAGCTGCTCGGTACCCGCATCCCCACCCACGCGGCCGTCTCGGCCAGCGTGGAGCTGGCGCGGGTGGTGCTCGGGGACGGGCGGGCCAAGTTCGTGAACGCCGTCCTGCGGAAGATCGCGCAGAACGACCTCGACACCTGGGTCGAACAGGTCGCGCCGCCGTACGAGGACGACGCCGAGGACCATCTCGCGGTCGTGCACTCGCACCCCCGCTGGGTCGTCTCCGCGCTGTGGGACGCGCTCGGCGGCGGCCGGGCCGGTATCGAGGACCTGCTGGAGGCCGACAACGAGCGGCCCGAGGTGACGCTCGTGGCCCGGCCGGGGCGCGCCACCACCGAGGAACTGACCGGCGAGGACACCCTGCCCGGCCGCTGGTCGCCGTACGCCGTGCGGCTGGCCGAGGGCGGCGAACCCGGTGCCATCGAGGCCGTGAAGGAGGGGCGCGCGGGCGTCCAGGACGAGGGCAGCCAGCTGGTCGCGATCGCGCTGGCCCACGCGCCCCTGGAGGGACGTGACGAGCGCTGGCTCGACGGCTGCGCCGGCCCCGGCGGAAAGGCGGCCCTGCTCGGCGCCCTGGCCGCCCAGCGCGGCGCCACCCTGCTCGCCTCCGAGAAGCAGCCGCACCGCGCCCGCCTGGTCGAGCGCGCGCTGGCCGGCAACCCCGGCCCGTACCAGGTCATCGCCGCCGACGGCACCCGCCCGCCGTGGCGCCCCGGCTCCTTCGACCGGGTCCTGATGGACGTGCCCTGCTCCGGTCTCGGCGCCCTGCGCCGCCGCCCGGAGGCCCGCTGGCGCCGCCGGCCGGAGGACCTGGACGGCTTCGCCCCCCTGCAGCGGGGCCTCCTGCGGGAGGCGCTGTCGGCGGTCCGCGTCGGGGGAGTGGTCGGGTACGCGACCTGCTCGCCGCACCTGGCGGAGACCCGTGTGGTCGTCGAGGACGTCCTCAAGGGCCGCGGCGGCCCGGCCGTCGAGGCGGAGTGGATCGACGTCCGCCCGCTGATGTCCGGCGTCCCCGCGCTCGGCGAGGGCCCGGACGTCCAGCTGTGGCCGCATCTGCACGGCACCGACGCCATGTACCTGGCGCTGCTCCGCCGTACCGCCTGACGGCCGGAAGGCACCGGCCCGCCGTACCGCCCGACGGCCGGAAGGCACCGGCCCGCCGTACCGCCCGACGGCCTGAGGGCGCCGGCCCGTCCGGCATGTGGACCCCGGGCTCGGCCCCCATCCGGGCCGAATCCGGGCCGAATCCCTACCGAACCCGGGCGGATCCCGGTCCGAAACCGCTCCGCGGCAAAGAAGTGGCCAAGAGCATGGCAGGCTTGGCACATGGCGCAGATCAACCCCAGCATCCTGTCCGCAGACTTCGCCCGCCTCGCCGAGGAGGCGAAGGCCGTCGACGGTGCCGACTGGCTGCATGTCGATGTCATGGACAACCACTTCGTGCCCAACCTGACGCTCGGCGTGCCGATCGTCGAGTCGCTCAGCCGGGCGACGGACACCCCGCTGGACTGCCACCTCATGATCGAGGACCCGGACCGCTGGGCCCCGCAGTACGTGGAGGCCGGCGCCGGTTCGGTCACCTTCCACGTGGAGGCCGCGGCCGCGCCCGTGCGTCTGGCGCGCGAGATCCGGGCGAAGGGCGCGCGGGCCTCGATGGCGCTCAAGCCCGCCACGCCCATCGAGCCGTACGAGGACCTGCTCCCCGAACTCGACATGCTGTTGATCATGACCGTGGAGCCCGGCTTCGGCGGTCAGGCCTTCCTCGACATCATGCTGCCCAAGATCCGGCGCACCCGTGAGCTGATCTCCAAGCACGGCCTGGAGCTGTGGCTGCAGGTCGACGGCGGGGTCGCCGAATCCACCATCGAGCGGTGCGCCGAGGCCGGCGCCGACGTCTTCGTCGCCGGATCCGCCGTCTACGGCGCCGCCGACCCGGCGGAGGCCGTCCGCGCGCTCCGCGCCAAGGCCGAGTCCGCGACCGCCTCGGCGGCGTGGGCGTGTGGCCACTGAGCCACCGTCAGATGAACGCGGTCCGTCGGAGGGCCGACAGGACTGATCAGGGCCCCTCGTATCTGACAGGATGAACGTCGGGTCCAGAGTGTGAACGGCAGAAGTGAACCAGCGGTACGTGAACAGCAGTGAGGAGATCGCGGTGGCGGGAATCTCGGCGGGACGGTCAGCCCTGCGGATGGGTCCCGCGGAGCTGGTGCAGGCGGCGGCCATGGCCCGCCGCTTCTACCTCGAGGGCAAGTCCAAGATCCAGATCGCCGAGGAGTTCGGCGTGAGCCGCTTCAAGGTGGCCCGGGTCCTGGAGACCGCCCTCGAACGCGACCTCGTACGGATCGAGATCCGCGTACCCGCGGAGCTGGACGCCGAGCGCTCCGACGCCCTGCGGGCCCGCTACGGGCTCCGCCACGCCGTCGTCGTCGAGTCCCCGGCCGAGGGCGAGGAGGAGTCGCCCGACCCGGAGAACCTCGGCGAGGTCGCGGCCGACCTGCTCGGCGAGCTGGTCAACGAGGGTGACGTCCTCGGCCTGGCCTGGGGCCGCTCCACCATCCACATGGCCGCGGCCCTCGACCGGCTGCCCCCGTGCACGGTCGTGCAGCTCACGGGCGTGTACGACGCCGGGACCGCCGAGCGCGGCTCGGTCGAGGCGGTACGGCGTGCCGCCCAGGTCTCCGGCGGCGAGGCGCACCCCATCTACGCGCCGATGCTGCTGCCCGACCCGGCCACGGCCGCCGCGCTACGGAACCAGACCGGCATCGCGCGTGCCTTCGAGTACTTCGACAAGGTCACCGTCGCCTGTGTCTCCATCGGCTCCTGGGAGCCGGGCATCTCGACCGTGCACGACATGCTCTCGGACGAGGAGCGCGCGCACTACGCCTCCCTCGGCGTCGCCGCCGAGATGTCCGCGCACCTCTTCGACGCCGACGGGCGCCGGGTGGGCCGCGACCTCGGCGAGCGCTGCATCACGGTGGAGGCCGACCGGCTGCGCCGGATCCCCGAGGTCGTGGCGATCGCGGGCGGTCAGCGCAAGGCCGCGGCGATCGGCGCGGTGCTCCGCTCGGGGCTCGTCACCAGTCTGGTGACCGACCGCGCGGCGGCGGACTTCCTGCTCACCGAGTCGGCTCCCGGCTCGCGCCCCGCTCTGGAGCGCAAGGACCCGGACGGCGTCTGAGCGCCGGCACCTCCCCGGCGACCGCGCGAGCCCCAGTCCTCGCGCGGCCGCTCCCTCGCCCTCGTACGATCCGACAAAGGTGCTGCCGCAAGGCTCGGATGATCCGCCCGGGTCTGGTATGGGTACCGGCGTGGGACAATGAACTACGTGCTTTTTCCCCTGGCTGAAATGCCTAGGGGCCGATCCGAACGACTGGGATGTCAGCACGTGCGTTTCCTCAATGACGTCAAGCCGCCCTACGACCTGACGTACGACGATGTCTTCATGGTGCCGAGCCGCTCGGCCGTGGGCTCCCGCCAGGCCGTGGACCTCACCTCACCGGACGGTTCCGGTACGACGATCCCGCTGGTCGTCGCCAACATGACCGCGATCGCCGGCCGCCGCATGGCCGAGACCGTCGCCCGCCGCGGCGGCATCGTCGTCATTCCCCAGGACATCCCCATCGAGGTCGTCACCGACGTCATCTCGTGGGTCAAGAGCCGCCACCACGTCCTGGACACCCCCATCGTCCTGGAGCCCCACCAGACCGTCGCCGACGCGCTCTCGCTGCTGCCCAAGCGGGCGCACGACGCCGGTGTCGTCGTCGACGGGGACCGCCGTCCGGTCGGAGTCGTCACCGACGCCGACCTGTCCGGCGTGGACCGCTTCACCCAGCTGTCCGAGGTCATGTCCAAGGACCTGCTGCTCCTCGACGCCGACATCGAGCCGCGCGAGGCGTTCAACAAGCTGGACCACGCCAACCGCCGCTACGCCCCGGCCGTCGACAAGGACGGGCGCCTGGTCGGCATCCTGACCCGCAAGGGCGCGCTCCGCGCGACCCTCTACACGCCCGCCACCGACGCGAACGGCAAGCTGCGCATCGCCGCCGCCGTCGGCATCAACGGCGACGTCGAGGGCAAGGCCAAGCAGCTCCTCGACGCCGGTGTCGACACCCTCGTCGTCGACACGGCGCACGGCCACCAGGAGTCGATGATCGCCGCGATCAAGGCCGTCCGGGGTCTCGACCCGCACGTCCCGATCGTCGCCGGCAACATCGTCGCCGCCGAGGGCGTGCGCGATCTCGTCGAGGCCGGCGCGGACATCATCAAGGTCGGCGTGGGTCCCGGCGCCATGTGCACCACCCGCATGATGACCGGTGTCGGCCGCCCGCAGTTCTCCGCCGTCCTGGAGTGCGCCGCCGAGGCGAAGAAGTACGGCAAGCACGTCTGGGCCGACGGCGGTGTCCGCCACCCGCGTGACGTCGCCATGGCGCTCGCCGCGGGTGCGTCCAACGTCATGATCGGTTCGTGGTTCGCCGGGACCTACGAGTCCCCGGGCGACCTCCACGCCGACGCGAACGGCCGCCTTTACAAGGAGTCCTTCGGCATGGCCTCGGCGCGCGCCGTGCGCAACCGCACCAGCGAGGAGTCCGCGTACGACCGCGCCCGCAAGGGCCTTTTCGAGGAGGGCATCTCGACCTCCCGGATGTTCCTCGACCCGGCCCGCCCGGGTGTCGAGGACCTGATCGACTCGATCATCGCGGGCGTCCGCTCCTCCTGCACCTACGCGGGCGCGGCCTCGCTGGCCGAGTTCGAGGAGAAGGCCGTCGTCGGCATCCAGAGCGCCGCCGGTTACGCCGAGGGCAAGCCGTTGCACGCCAGCTGGACCTAGTCGGTCGGGCCGGACTCCGGCCCCGCCCACGCACGCGCACGCAGAAGGGCCCCGCGAGACCTCTCGCGGGGCCCTTTTCTGTCGTCGCCTCCGCACCCCTGGGGCGGCCTCCGCCTCGGGCACGGCCCTCGTCCGGCCCGGTCCGGGTCGGGCCCCGGCCACGGTCGACCGAGGTCCGTCCCGGCGCCGCCCCAACCCCTCTCAGGTCCGTACGTGCGGGCGCAGCGCGTCCGCGACCGCCGCCGCGATCCGCGCATGCCCCCGGTCGTCGGGGTGCAGCCCGTCCGCCAGGTCCTCGGGGCCGAGCAGGGGCCGGCCGGAGAGCACCAGAAGCCGCTCGTCGCCCTCCGCGGCCAGGTCCCGGCCCGCGTGCTCCATGGCCGCGCGCAGGTCCTCCAGAGTGGCGCCCAGGGCGTTGGGGGTGGTCTCCGCCTCCGGGCGCAGCACGGGGGAGAGGACCAGCAGGGGGGCGTCGGGGTGGCCGCGGCGCACGAGCCCGACGTAGCTGCGCACCCTCTCGTACAGCCAGTCGGCCGAACACGGCGCCGCGGACCAGCAGTTGGTGCCGAAGGCGAGGGTGACGAAGGCGCCGGGGAGGCGCGCGAGCTGCTCGGCGAGCGGAAGCTCCCCGCGGGCGCCGCCCGCGTAGCCGAGGTTGACCGTGTCCAGGCCGAGCTCGCGTCCCGCCGTCGCCGGCCAGGAGCGGCCCGGCCGGGTCGACCACCAGCCCTCGGTGATCGAGTCGCCATGGACCAGCCATCGCCTGCGCCGGGGCGCGGGCGTGAGCGAGCCGCCGACCGCGCGCAGGCCGAGGACGACCGGTCCCCAGTCCTCGGGCGGATGCACGCCGAACACCCCGCCGTCCGGGGGGAGGGGAAGCACGACCGTGGCCTCCTCGGCCGGATCCGTCAGGACCTCCCCGACGCGTCGTGTGCCCCGCCACACCTCGAAGCAGTGCGGCAGGGGACCCGGCGAGGCCGTCCGGTAGCGCAGTTCGACCGCCCGGGTGCCCGGCGCGGCGGCGAACTCGACCCGTACTCCGATGGGCAGGGCGGCCCGCTCGGCTGTGTCCCAGGGCAGCCGGGCCAGGTCGGCGGGGTCGGCGCGCACCGCCCGCCCCCGGTCGAGCCATGCCGTACCGCGCAGAAAGGGTTCCGGGGCGAGCCAGCCCGCCGCCGTCTCCTGGGGTCGGAGGGGGGTGGGGTGCGCGCTGAGGGGGTCGTCGGACATGAGAAGTGCATGCCACGCCGGAGGCGGTTCACACCCCTGATGTGCTGATTCATGCGGTGAGGCGCAATGTTTCCCCGTCTGTGCCGCAAGTGCGCAATGATCATCCATGAGTGCGCAACATCCCTGCATTACGGACGCGAAGCGTGAAGGCTTAGGCTCATGCCTCGTACCAGGAGTGGCGGCGACCGCCTGCTCGGCGGTCCCTCATCCCTCGCGGGTTCCTTTCCCCCTGCTCGCGTGCCGCCGCGGTCGTCGCGTCCCGACAGGCAGCGATCAAGGAGCCCCCGCAGTGCTGGATCAAGGCACAGCCCCGCCGGCCACCGAGCCGACCGTCCCCAAGAGCTCGGTGCTCTCCGCCCTCATCCGGCGCAAGCCGGTGGAACAGCTGGTCGCGGAGGGTGGACAGGGCGAGGGCGGTTCGCTCCGGCGCTCGCTCTCGATGTGGCAGCTGACGATGATCAGCATCGGCGCCACGCTGGGCACCGGCATCTTCGTCGTCCTCGGCGAAGCCGTGCCGGAGGCCGGCCCGGCCGTCACCGTCGCCTTCGTGCTCGCCGGACTCACGGCGCTGTTCTCGGCGCTCTCGTACGCCGAACTGGCCGGCACCATCCCCGTCGCCGGATCGTCGTACTCGTATGCGTACGCAACGATGGGTGAAGTCGTCGCCTGGATCTGCGGCTGGTGTCTGCTCCTGGAGTACGGCGTTTCCGTCGCGGCCGTGGCCGTCGGCTGGGGCGACTACCTCAACGAGCTCCTCGACGGGACCATAGGCGTCACCCTCCCGGCGGCGCTCACCGCGCCCCCCGGCGACGGCGGCGTGTTCAACCTGCCCGCCCTGATCGTCGTGATGCTGGCGATGGTGTTCCTGCTCGGCGGCGCCAAGGAGTCCGCCCGGGCCAACACGATCATGGTCTTCGTCAAGATCGCCTCGCTGGTGCTGTTCTGCGCGATCGGCTTCATCGGCTTCGACTCCGGGAACTACTCGGACTTCATGCCGCTCGGCCGCGAGAGCATCGGCGCCGCTGCGGCCATCCTCTTCTTCTCGTACATCGGCTTCGACGCCGCCTCCACCGCCGGTGAGGAGGCCAAGAACCCCAAGCGCGACCTGCCCCGGGCGATCATGCTCTCGCTGGTGATCGTCACCGCGCTGTACGTCCTCGTCGCCGCCGTCGCGGTCGGCGCGTGGGACTGGAAGAAGTTCGCCGGTACCGACGCCACTCTCGCCGCGATCATGAACGACGTCACCGGACAGAGCTTCTGGGGCACCCTGCTCGCCGCCGGCGCCGTCATCTCCATCGCCAGCGTCGTCCTGACCGTGCTCTACGGCCAGACCCGCATCCTCTTCGCCATGTCCCGCGACGGCCTCGTGCCCAAGGTCTTCCGCAAGGTGAACCCCAGGACCGGCACGCCCCGCGCCAACACCGTGCTCGTCTCGCTCTTCTGCGGCATCCTCGCCGCGGCCGTCCCGCTCGGCGAGCTCGTCAACGCCACCAGCATCGGCACGCTCTTCGCCTTCGCCCTGGTCAACGTCGCCGTCGTGGTGCTCCGCTACACGCGGCGCGACATGGAGCGCTCCTTCAAGGTGCCGTTCGGGCCGCTCTTCCCCGTGCTCGGCTTCGCGTTCTGCGGATACAGCATGTACAGCCTCGACCTGATCACCTGGGCGTACTTCGGTGCGTGGATGGCCGCGGGCCTCGTGTTCTACTTCCTGTACGGCATGCGCCGCTCCCGCCTGGCCACGGACGTGGTGGCCACCGACGCAGAGAAGTGATCCACCCGTAGTGCGACTCAACGACCTCGACGAACGCATCGTCCACGCCCTCGCGGAGGACGCCCGCCGTTCCTACGCCGACATCGGCTCGCTCGTCGGTCTGTCCGCGCCCGCCGTGAAGCGGCGCGTGGACCGGCTCCGGGCCGAGGGCGCCATCACCGGCTTCACCGTACGCGTGGACCCGGCGGCGCTCGGCTGGGAGACCGAGGGGTTCGTGGAGATCTACTGTCGCCACAACACCTCGCCGGACGACATCCGGCGAGGGCTCGAGCGGTATCCCGAGGTGGTGTCCGCGTCGACCGTCACCGGCGACGCGGACGCCGTCGTCCAGGTCTTCGCCTCGGACATGCGTCACTTCGAGCGCGTCCTGGAGCGGATCGCGGGCGAGCCGTTCGTGGAACGCACCAAATCGGTCCTGGTGCTCTCGCCGCTGCTGCGGCGCTTCTCCTCCGGCTCGCCCGCGTGACCCTCTAGTTGTACGGGACCTGCCAGGGCAGGACCTTGTAGTCACCGGTGCCGGCCTTCGTCTTCTCGAACGGCGCGGCACTGGTGCACTTCGGCACGTCGTCGTCGTACGGGTCGTTCGACGCCATCCAGCTGTAGCCGAGCCGGTCGTGCTTCCCCAGGTCGTGCACCGAGATGCCGACGCGCTTGCCCACGGACGGCGTCAGGAGACCGTCGGCCCTGGTGATCACCCCCGTGACCGTCGCGACCTTGCCGCCCGTCACCAGACAGTCCACCTTCACGTCGGCCGACGCGGCGAAGTCCCCGACGTAGTGGCTGAAGCTGAACGTGCCCGTCGCCCGCGTCGGGTCCCGCCGGTCCTTCGCCGCCAGATGGGCGTCGACGGTGAACGTGATGTCGTCGCCCGTCGTCCGATAGAGCTTCGCGCTTCCGGTCAGCGCTGCCGCCTCGCGGCTCCCGCCGCCCGCACCGTCCCCGGAGGCGACGGCGGAGCCCGCGGCCCCGGCTGTGATCAACAGGGCGGCGGTCAGGGCGGCGATCTTCGTACGGTGGTTCATGGCGGTCCTCTCGGCAGGTCGGCCGGACGACGACCACTCTTCCGGCCACGCCGCCCGGGAGCGTCGTGCCACGGAAGGGTCCCTCTCTCCGCCGCGTGGCGGAGGAGCCCTACGACCCCCGCCGGGGCCGTACGCAACGAATCACCGCGATGCGCTCCGATCGCGCAACGGTTCGACGGTCGGTCCGCAACGGTCCAGCCTTGTCCCCGCCGAGGGCGAAACCGTACCGTTTTTGACGTCTTCCCCCTGTAGTCCGATCCCCCGAGGATGGCCCATGCCCGCGCTGCGCACCGCCCTGCTCCAGAGTTCCGGACAGCCCGGTGACGTGGCCGCCAATCTCGCCGTCCTCGACGAGGCCGCCGGCCGTGCCGCGGCCACCGGCGCCGGGCTCCTGATCGCCCCCGAGCTCTTCCTCACCGGGTACGCGATCGGCGCGGACGTCCCCCGGCTCGCCGAGCCCGCCGACGGCGCCTCCGCCCAGGCCGTCGCCGCCCTCGCCGCACGCCACGGCCTGGCGATCGTCTACGGCTACCCCGAGCGGGACACCGAGCGCCACGGGGTGCTGTACAACTCCGCCCAGCTGATCGGCGCCGACGGCACCCGGCTCGCGAACTACCGCAAGACCCACCTCTTCGGCTGCTTCGAGCAGAAGTGGTTCACCCCCGGTGAGGACACGGTCGTCCAGGCGGAGCTCGGCGGTGTCCGGCTCGGCATGATGATCTGCTACGACGTCGAGTTCCCCGAGAACGTCCGCTCGCACGCCCTGGCCGGTACCGACCTCCTCGTCGTGCCGACCGCCCAGATGCACCCCTTCCAGTTCGTCGCCGAGTCGGTCGTCCCGGTCCGCGCCTTCGAGAACCAGATGTACGTGGCGTACGTGAACCGGACCGGACCCGAGGGCGAGTTCGAGTTCGTCGGCCTCTCCACGCTGGCCGGCCCCGACGGCACCCCGCGCGCCCGCGCCGGCCGCGGCGAGGACCTCGTCTTCGGCGAGGTCGACCCCGCCTTCCTGGCGGCCTCCCGCGAGAACAACCCCTACCTGCGCGATCGCCGCCCCGGCCTCTACGGCTCCCTCGTCTGAGCCGCGCCTCGCCCGAGCCGCCCCCGCCTTCCCGCTCCCTCCCCAGTCTTTTCCGTGCAAGGAGTCCGTACCCCATGACGTCCACGGTGCCCACCGCCGTCCAGCACACCGACGCGCAGCCGCCGATCACCATGTTCGGTCCGGACTTCCCGTACGCGTACGACGACTTCCTGGCCCACCCGGCCGGGCTCGGCCAGATACCCGCGACCGAGCACGGCACCGAGGTCGCCGTCATCGGCGGCGGTCTCTCCGGCATCATCGCCGCCTACGAGCTGATGAAGATGGGCCTCAAGCCCGTCGTCTACGAGGCCGACCAGATCGGCGGCCGGCTGCGCACCGTCGGCTTCGAGGGCACCGGCACCGAGAACCTGACGGCGGAGATGGGCGCCATGCGCTTCCCGCCCTCCTCGACCGCCTTCCAGCACTACGTCGACCTGGTGGGCCTGGAGACGCAGCCCTTCCCGAACCCGCTCGCCGAGTCGACCCCGTCGACCGTCGTCGACCTCAAGGGCGAGTCGCACTACGCCGAGACCGTCGCCGACCTGCCGCAGGTCTACCGCGACGTCGCCGCCGCGTGGAACGCCTGCCTGGAGGAGGGCGCCGACTTCTCCGACATGAACCAGGCCATGCGCGAGCGCGACGTCCCGCGCATCCGTGAGATCTGGTCGAAGCTCGTCGAGAAGCTCGACAACCAGACCTTCTACGGCTTCCTGTGCGACTCGGAGTCCTTCAAGTCCTTCCGGCACCGCGAGATCTTCGGCCAGGTCGGCTTCGGCACCGGCGGCTGGGACACCGACTTCCCCAACTCCATCCTGGAGATCCTCCGCGTCGTCTACACCGAGGCCGACGACCACCACCGCGGCATCGTGGGCGGCTCGCAGCAGCTGCCGCTGCGCCTGTGGGAGCGCGAGCCGGAGAAGATCGTCCACTGGGCGCAGGGCACCTCGCTGTCCTCGCTGCACGGTGGCGAGCCCAAGCCCGCCGTGACCCGGCTGAACCGCACCGCGGGCAACCGGATCACCGTCACCGACGCCTCCGGCGACATCCGCACGTACCGGGCGGCGATCTTCACCGCCCAGTCCTGGATGCTGCTCTCCAAGATCGCCTGCGACGACTCGCTCTTCCCGATCGACCACTGGACGGCGATCGAGCGCACCCACTACATGGAGAGCTCCAAGCTCTTCGTGCCCGTGGACCGGCCGTTCTGGCTGGACAAGGACGAGGAGACCGGCCGGGACGTCATGTCGATGACGCTGACCGACCGGATGACCCGCGGCACCTACCTCCTGGACGACGGTCCGGACAAGCCCGCCGTCATCTGCCTCTCGTACACCTGGTGCGACGACAGCCTGAAGTGGCTGCCGCTGTCCGCGAACGAGCGGATGGAGGTCATGCTGAAGTCGCTCGGCGAGATCTACCCGAAGGTCGACATCCGCAAGCACATCATCGGCAACCCGGTGACCGTGTCGTGGGAGAACGAGCCCTACTTCATGGGCGCCTTCAAGGCCAACCTGCCGGGGCACTACCGCTACCAGCGGCGCCTGTTCACCCACTTCATGCAGGACCGGCTGCCGGAGGACAAGCGGGGCATCTTCCTCGCGGGAGACGACATCTCCTGGACGGCCGGCTGGGCCGAGGGCGCCGTGCAGACCGCGCTGAACGCGGTGTGGGGCGTGATGCACCACTTCGGCGGCGCGACCGACGCCACCAACCCGGGGCCGGGCGACGTGTACGACGAGATCGCCCCGGTGGAACTCCCGGAGGACTGACCCCCAGGGCCTGATCCAAGAGGCGGGCCCTGGCTCGCGGACACACCGACCGGCCCCCGCGGAACTTCCCGGGGGCCGGTCGCGTTGGGGGAGTGGGGCGGACAGTACCGGTGTGCGAGCGGCCGCGAGAGCGGTCAGCCGCGCCGTGCGAGCGGCGTCAGCAGCATCCGCCCCACCAGACCCACCGACCGGTCGAGGCGTTCCCGGAACTCCTCGGCCAGGTCGGGCAGCTCCCGCAGCTGCCAGAGCGAGCGCGCGGCGAGCCAGGCCCCGTCGCGCGCCCGTTCCAGGCTCCAGCAGCCCAGCAGATGCGTCAGGGGGTCGGTGATCTCCAGCAGGTCCGGGCCCGGCATCACTTCCTCGCGGATGCGCTCCTCGAGCAGGACGAGGATGTCGCCGACGCGGTCGAACTCGTCCTCCAGCTCCCGCGGAGCGCACTCCAGCTCCCGGCAGGTGTCGACCACGGCGAGAGCCAGGTCGTGGCCGATGTGCGCGTTGATGCCGGCGAGCGCGAACTGCAGCGGCCGCACGCCCGGGTGGCGACGGTACGTGAACAGGGGCCGCCAGCAGGCCGGGGCGGGGGCGCCGGTGGAGACCGCGTCGACCACCGCGAGATAGCGCTCCGCGAAACGGACGTCGAGAACCGCGGCCGCCCGCCGGTCGGTGAAGGTGCCCGACTCGATGGCCCGGCCGATCTCCTCCGTCACCGTCAGATAGACACGGTTGAAGACGGCGACGCCGTCGGTCGGGTGCCAGGCGGAGCGGATGGTACGCATCCGCTCCACCACGGGGTCGATCGCCGTGAACTGACCGATCTGCTGGGTGCCGATCTGCTGGGTCTGCGCCATGAGGGCAGCGTTCCAGCAGCCGGCCCCGGGAGGGAACCGTCCGGGCCCGGCTTCCCCAGAACGGGCGAATACCCCTACGACTTGGTGGCGGACTCGTCCTCGGTACCGCCCGCGGCCGTACCGCCGCCGGCCGAGCCGGTCTCGTACCTGCTGGTGCCGGCGTCCAGCAGCGGCTCCTGCCGCTTCATGTGCGCCGGGGCGAAGGCCCGCAGCACGTGGTACCCGGTGATCACGACGAGCGTGCCCAGCGCGATCCCGCCCAGCTCGAAGGTGTCGGTGAAGGTCAGCTTCACGCCGCCGACGCCGATGATGATGCCCGCCGCGGCCGGCACCAGGTTGAGCGGGTTGCGCAGGTCGACGTCGGCGTTGATCCAGATCTGGGCGCCGAGGAGGCCGATCATGCCGTAGAGGATCACGGTGATGCCGCCGAGCACTCCGCCGGGAATCGCGGCGACGACCGCGCCGAACTTGGGGCAGAGGCCGAAGAGCAGCGCGAAACCGGCCGCGGCCCAGTAGGCGGCGGTGGAGTAGACCCGGGTGGCGGCCATGACCCCGATGTTCTCGGAGTACGTGGTGTTCGGCGGGCCGCCCACGGCGGTCGACAGCATCGAGGCGGCGCCGTCGGCCGCGATCGCGGTGCCCAGCTTGTCGTCGAGCGGGTCGCCGGTCATCTCGCCGACGGCCTTGACGTGACCGGCGTTCTCGGCGATCAGGGCGATGACGACGGGAAGCGCGACGAGGATCGCCGACCACTCGAAGCTTGGGCCGTGGAAGGAGGGCAGGCCGACCCAGTCGGCCTGGGAGACGCCCGAGAGGTCGAGGCGCCAGTGGTCGGTGACCTGGCCGCTCGGGGCGACCGAGTGGATCTTGCCGAAGACCAGGTCGAAGACCCACGAGATGCCGTAGCCGAAGATCAGGCCGAGGAAGATCGCGATGCGGGACCAGAAGCCGCGCAGACAGACCACGGCCAGACCGGTGAACAGCATGACCAGCAGCGCCGTCCACTGGTCCTGCGGCCAGTAGGTGGCGGCCGTGACCGGGGCGAGGTTGAAGCCGATCAGCATGACGACGGCGCCGGTGACGATCGGCGGCATCGCCGCGTGGATGATCCGGGCGCCGAACCTCCGTACCGCCAGACCCGCCAGGAACAGCACCGCGCCGACGACCAGCACCGCGCCGGTGACGGTCGCGCTGGTGCCGCCAGAGGCCCGGATGGCCGCGGCGACACCGACGAAGGAGAGCGAGCAGCCCAGATAGCTGGGGACCGTGCCCCGCGTCGCGAGCAGGAAGATCACCGTCGCGACGCCGGACATCATGATCGCGAGGTTCGGGTCGAGACCCATGAGCACGGGCGCCACGAAGGACGCGCCGAACATCGCGACCACGTGCTGGGCGCCGAGGCCGGCCGTACGGGGCCAGGAGAGCCGCTCGTCCGGCCGGACGACGGCTCCTGGAGCGGGTGTCCGTCCGTCGCCGTGCAGGGTCCAGCGCACGCCGAGGTTCATGGGGTCGCTCCAGTTCTCCGGTTCCGGTGGCCGGTTCGCCGCGCGAATCATCGGCCGAAAAAGATCAGCCACATGGTAATGCGGCGCTGGTCACCGGGGTTCCGGCACGGAGTCGCTCGTGGCCGGGGCCTTCGTCGTGGACCGGCCGCCGGAGCGCAGCACGCCTGCTCCGAGCACCAGGCCGAACGTCAGCACCGTGACCAGACCGAAGGAGAACATGAGCGAGGTCACGTCGGCGATGCCGCCGATGGCGGACGGAGCGATCAGCCCCGAGGTGTACGTGATGGTGGCGACGCCCGCGATGGCCTGGCTGGGGTTCGGGCCGCTGCGGCCGGCCGCGGCGAAGGCGAGCGGGACGACGACGGCGACCCCGAGGCCGATCAGACCGAATCCGGCCATGGCCAGGGCGGCGTGCGGCGCGAACACCACGAGGAGGCCGCCGACGGTCGCGGCGACGCCCCCGACCCGTACCGTCCGTACGGCACCGAACCGGTCCACCACCCGGTCGCCGACCAGCCGGGCGATGGCCATGGTCAGGGCGAAGGCGGTGGTGGAGGCCGCCGCGACCCCGGCCGACGAGCCCAGCTCGTCCCGCAGGTAGACCGCCGACCAGTCCAGGCTCGCCCCCTCGGCGAACACACCGCAGAAGCCGATGGCGCCGATGACCAGGGCCGACTTAGGCGGGAGCGAGAAGCGCGGCGGCGGTTCCTCGTCGGGGGCGCTCTGCAGATCGAGGACGCCCTGGCAGAAGAAGAGGCCGAGGGCGGTCAGGACGAGGGCCGCGACCAGGTGGTGCAGGCGGGCGTCCCCACCGAGGTGGGCGGCGACGGTGCCGGCGGCGGAGCCGATGAGCGCGCCCACGCTCCACATGCCGTGGAGGCTGGACATGATCGACTTGCCGAGGCGGTTCTCGACCTCGACGCCGAGGGCGTTCATCGCCACGTCGGACATGCCGGCGGTGGCGCCGTAGACGAGGAGGGCCGCGCAGAGCCCGTAGATGTTCGGGGCGAGCGACGGCAGGGCGAGGGACAGCGTCCACAGGGAGAGCAGACCGCGCAGCGCGGTACGGGCGCCGAAGCGATGGCTGATCGCGCCGGCCAGGGGCATCGCCAGGGAGGCGCCGATGGCGGGGAAGGCGAGGGCCAGCCCCAGCTGGCCGGCGCTGACGCCGGCATGGTCCTGGATCCACGGGATGCGGGTGGCGAAGCTGCCGGTGACCGCGCCGTGGACGCAGAAGACGGCGGCGACGGCGAACCGGGCCCGCCGCAGCCGCTCGGTACTGAAGACGGTCTCGCCCGCCATGTGCCCTCCGCTCGTCGTTGGTCCGCGCGTAAACTATCAGGAACCCTGCCTGATAAATAGATCGGCGACCGGGGCCGCCCCCCGAGAGTCTGAGAGGATCCCGGCATGCCCGCATCCCCGAGCACCGCCCGGGCCATCAACGACCGGCTCGCCCTGCGACTGCTCCAGGACGAAGGGCCGTTGACGGCGACTCAGCTGAAGGCGCTGACCGGCCTCTCCCGGCCCACCGTCGCCGATCTCGTCGAACGGCTCCAGGGCTCGGGACTCGTCACGGTCGTCGGGGAGTCCGGCGCCGAACGGCGCGGGCCCAACGCCAAGCTGTACGGGATCGTCGCGGACCGCGCGCACCTCGCCGCCCTCGACGTGCGGACCACGTCAGTGTCGCTCACCGTCGCCGATCTGCTCGGCACCACGCTCGCCGAGGCGTCGGCCCCGGTCGGCGGGGAGGACGGAACCGGGTCCGCCGTCGAGAAGGCCGTCTCGCTTCTGGAGCGGACCGCGAGATCGGCCGGGGTGGAGCGGCTGCACAGCGTCGCCGTCGGCGCGCCCGGACTGATCGACCCGGCGACGGGGGAGCTGCGGGACACGACGGGGCTGCCCGAGTGGCACCGGCGGCTGATCGAGGCGCTCCAGGAGCGCCTGCCCGCGACCGTGCTCGTCGAGAACGAGACCAATCTCGCCGCGGTGGCGGAACAAAGGGGCGGCGCCGCCCGCGACCGCGACACGTTCGTTCTGCTCTGGCTCGGTCAGGGCGTGGGCGCGGCCGTGGTCCTGGACGGGCGGCTGCGCCGCGGGGCCTCGGGGGGCGCGGGCGAGCTCGGCTTCCTGCCGGTGCCCGGCACCTCCGGGCTGCCCTCGGCGACCGGCTGCGAGGGCGGCTTCCACGAGCTGGCCTGCGCGGCCGCGGTCGAGGCCCTTGCCGTCGAGCACGGCCTGGATCCGGCCGGTGCGCTCACCTCGGGGCACGGTCCGTTCCTGGACGCCCTCGCCCGTCGCCTCGCCGTCGGCGCCGCGGCAGTGGCCTCGGTCCTGGACCCGGGCTGCGTGGTGCTCGGGGGCGAGACCGGCCATCGTGGCGGCCCGGACCTCGCCGCCCGGGTCGAGGCCGCACTCGCGGCGCTCTCACCCCTGCACACCGAGGTCCGCGCCACCTGCCTCGGCGACACGGCGGTCCTCCGCGGCGCGCTCCTGGCCGCCCGGGACGCGGCGCAGGACGAACTCTTCGGCCCCGCTCCGGAGCACGGCCGGCGCTGAGCGGATCCGCAGACCGGAGCGGCGCGCCTCCCCGGCTCCTCCGGCGGGGGTCGCCCGGCCTCCGCCCGCCCACGCCAAGGACCGCCGCCGCGACCCGCACGGGCGGGTCGCGGCGGCGGCGTGGGAGGACCCGGCGGCGGCAAGGGCCGTGAGTTCCGCCGCCGGGCGTTGTGCGGGGAGCCGGATGTCAGCAGGCGCCGAGGTCCTTCCAGACGCCCCACTGGCCGGTCGTGCCCGGCTCCTCGTTCTGGGTCCACCACTGGGCCTTCCAGGTGCGGCCCTTGTGGGAGACCTCGTTGCCCGCGTTGTAGATCGCGCCGGCCACGTACGCCGGGGCGGCGCAGGTGCCGCCGGTCGGCGTCGGCGTCGGCCCGGTCGGCGTGGGCGTCGGGGTCGGACCCGTCGGGGTCGGGGTCGGCGTCGGCGTCGAGCCGCCCGGCTCCACCACCGTCGTCCCGCGCGCCAGGTCACCGGCGAGCGCGTACGTCGTCCCGCTGATGTTCACCGTCCAGTTCGACGGTGTGGAGACGGGCAGGTAGTAGTTGAACGCCAGGTCCACGGTCGCGCCCGGGGCCAGCGACTGCCAGGCCGGCAGCTTCAGCGACACCCGGTGGAAGTCGCCCTTCAGCCCGCCCACGTTGCTGCCGGTGTGGTCGCTGCTGATCACCTTCGTGCCGAAGCCGGACTGGTCCGAGGCGTTGCCCGGAGCCGCCGTCGCGTAGTCGAACTGGAACTCCGTGCCACCGGGCAGCGCGGTGGCCGTGTTGTTGGTGATCCTGATCTTCGGGGTGATCGGGTAGTTCGAGTCGCCCAGCTTGAAGTCGGTGAACTCGACGCCGACGTTCACGGCCTTCGTCGGCAGCGTCGCGTTCGACTTCTTCGCGCCGTAGGGAGCGGCCGCCTTGAACTTGTCGTACATCAGCGAGGTGAGGGTGGAGCCCATCTCGTACTGGCCCTTGCCGGCGTTCCAGGCGTAGTCGCCGGCCATCTCCCAGACCATCGTGCCGCCGATGCCCCTGCTGACGACGTAGTCGGCCTTCGCGGCCACCGACTGCTCGTCCTCCGTCGACAGGAAGACCTTCTTCTGCGCGTTCCACAGCCACGGCGCGACCAGGGTCGAGTCGTACTTGCGGGCGTAGGTGCCGGTCAGCGTGGTGTTCGCCGGGAAGCCGTACCGCGTGACGTAGTCGCCGACGATCCCCTTCTCGAGGTTCTTGGCGTGCCACATCGGGTTCGAGCCGGCCGGGGACTCGACGCCGTTGGTGTCCTTGTCGTGCCACAGGTTGTCGATGCCGACGGCGCCGTCACCGCACTTGGTCAGGCCCGCGCCCGCCGGACAGCTGGTCGCCGCCGCCTTGCCCCACAGGCCGTCGGTCCCGCCCTGCACGTTCTTGTGGCCGCGCGTGTAGTACGGCAGGCCGATGTTGATCCGGCCGGCCGGCATGGAGCCGCGGAAGTAGTGGTACGCCCAGTCCGTGTTGAGGTAACCGATGCCGCCGTACTGCGAGGAGCCGTAGACGTTCGCGGCGGCCAGCTCGGCGTCCTTGCCGTCGTCGAACAGCGAGGCGTTGGGGCCGACGTACTCGTTCCAGGCGCCGTGCAGGTCGTACGACATGATGTTGACGTAGTCCAGGTACTTCTGGCTCTGGTACGTCTCCATGCCGCGCAGCAGGTAGCCCGAGGAGGGCGCGGCGACGGTCAGCAGGTAGTGCTTGCCGTCGGCGGCGCCGGCCCGGTCCAGCTTCTCGCGCAGGGACTTCATCAGCGCGTCGTAGCCCTTGACCAGACCCGCGCGGCGGGCGTTGGAGAGCTGCCAGTCGAGCGGGTTGCCGGCGTCCTTCATCGTCGTCGGGTACTCGTAGTCGATGTCGACGCCGTTGAAGCCGTACTTCTTGATGAAGGCGACGGCCGAGTCCGCGAACGTGTCGATCCCGGCCTGGTTGACCGAACCGTCGGCGTTGGTGGCCATCGAGTAGAAGCCGCCGGAGTTCACGCGGGTTCCGTTGTCGTCGAAGTAGCCGCCGGTCTCGGCCCAGCCGCCGACGGAGATCAGCGTCTTGACGTCCGGGTGCTGCTTCTTGAACTTGTTGAGCAGGTTGAAGTGGCCCTTGTAGGGGTACGCCGGGTCCATCTCGGCGCCCGCGACACCGGGCCAGGTCATCCCGGTGGCCGCGTTGTTCGGCCCGTCCGTGCCGACGGACAGCCTGTTGTCGGAACCGATGTGCCCGAAGGCGTAGTTGATGTGGGTGATCTTGTCCCACGGGATGTTGTTGGCGAGGTAGGCGGGCTCGCCGTTCTTGCCGGTGCGCCAGCCGGTGAAGTAGCCGATGACCCGGCGCTGGTGGTCCGCGCCCATCTTCTCGCGGCCCTCGGTGTCGTAGACCGAGCAGTACGGCACATCGACGCCGGGCGTCTTGTACAGCCCGTCCGGGCGACAGCCTTCGTTGTCGGCCGCGTGGGAGACGCCGACGGAGAGCGAGCTGAGCAGCAGCCCGGCGACGGCCGCGCCGGACGCGAGCAGCGAGGCTCTCGCCTTGGTGGGGGACAACACGATCGGATTCCTCCTGAGAGGTCGGGCCGAACACAACGAACAAGGGGGTGGGTCGTGTTGGGCCCGTGGAGTGCGCACACCGGCGGGCCGTACCTCGGAGGTGACACGGAGATTAAGAGGACTAGACCAGTGCGTCAATAGGTCTGGACCAAAGAGGGGGATCCGAGGGGCTTGTGAGCCAGCCCACAGGTCCTCACCCGCATGGCCGACCGGCTGCCGTGGCACACTGGCCCTGTATCAGCAGCAGCGCACTCCGGGGTCGGTGTAATTCCGAACCGGCGGTATAGTCCGCGACCCGTCCGCATCCAGCGGCCGGTTGACCAGGTGAGATTCCTGGACCGACGGTGAAAGTCCGGATGGGAGGCAGTGCGCGGCGGGCGACCCTTCAAGGGGACGCTTCGGCCGTATCGCCGCTGGTCGCCCTCGTCGGCGACCGGTGAGTGCGGCCTCGGCATCCCCGTGCGTAGCGTCGTACCCGCTCTCTGTCGTCATCGACAGGCCCCGGAGTCCGTGCCCGAAGAGGCAGGAGGACCCGGTGGCAGAGCCGACCGACATCACCGCCATGCGACGCGCCATCGCGCTCGCCGCCCGTGGCCTCGGCTCCACCAGCCCCAACCCGGTCGTCGGCTGCGTCGTCCTCGACGCCTCCGGACACCAGGTCGGCGAGGGCTACCACCAGCGCGCCGGCGGACCGCACGCCGAGATCCACGCCCTGCGCGCGGCCGGCGTCCTCGCCCGCGGCGGCACCGCCTACGTCACCCTCGAACCCTGCAACCACACGGGCCGCACCGGCCCCTGCGCCCAGGCGCTCGTGGAGGCCGGGATCAGCCGAGTCGTGTACGCGGTCGGCGACCCGAACCCGCAGGCCACGGGCGGTGCCGCCACCCTGCGCGCGGCCGGCGTCGAGGTCGTCCCCGGCCTCCTGGCCGAGGAGGCCGAGGCCGGCAACATCGCCTGGCTCACCTCCGTACGCCTCGGCCGCCCCTTCGTCCGGTGGAAGTACGCCGCCACCCTCGACGGCCGGATCGCCGCCGCCGACGGCACCTCCCGCTGGATCTCCTCCGCCGAGTCCCGCGCCGACGTCCACCGGCTGCGCGCCGAGGCCGACGCCGTCGTCGTCGGATCGGGCACGGCCCGCGCCGACGACCCCCACCTGGCGGTACGGGGCGTCGAAGAGGCCGTCCAGCCCATGAGGGTCGTCGTCGACACCGAGGCGAGCGCGGTGAAGCCCGGCGCCCGGGTCCTCGACGACGCCGCCCGCACCGTGATCGCCGTGGCCGAGGACCTGCTCCCGGAGGAGACCACGCACTTCCCCGAGACCTGGCGCCTCTCCCGCGCACCCGGCGGTGGCCTCGACATCCCCGAACTCCTCGCGGCGCTCCACCAGCAGGGCGTCCGTTCCGTCCTCCTCGAAGGCGGCCCCACCCTCGCGGCCGCCTTCCTCGCCGCGGGAGCCGTCGACCAGGTCGTTGGCTACCTCGCCCCCGTCCTCCTCGGCGCCGGCCCGAACGCCCTCGCCGACGCCGGAATCACCACCCTCACCGAAGCGTTGCGGCTCGACGTCACCGAGACCGTGCGCATCGGACCCGATCTCCGCATCACCGCGACCCTCAAGGGAGCCTGACCGTGTTCACCGGAATCGTCGAAGAACTGGGCGAGGTCACCGCCGTCGAGAAGCTGGCCGACGCCTCCCGCTTCCGCCTGCGCGGCCCACTGGTCACGGAGGGCGCCAAGCACGGCGACTCCATCGCCGTCAACGGCGTCTGTCTCACGGTCGTGGAGTTCGGTGACGGCGAGTTCACCGCCGACGTGATGGAGGAGACCCTCAAGCGGTCCTCCCTCGGAGCGCTCGAGCCCGGCTCCCGGGTCAACCTGGAGCGCCCCATGGCCGTCGGTGACCGCCTCGGCGGACACATCGTCCAGGGCCACGTGGACGGCACGGGCACGATCCTGGACCGGACCCCCTCCGAGAACTGGGAGATCGTCAAGGTCGCCCTGCCGGCGCACCTCTCGCGCTACGTCGTCGAGAAGGGCTCGATCACGGTCGACGGCGTCAGCCTCACCGTCGTCGAGGCCGCCGACGACTGGTTCACCATCAGCCTCATCCCCACCACCCTCGCGCTGACCACCCTCGGCATCAAGCAGAGCGGCGACCCGGTCAACCTCGAGGTCGACGTCATCGCCAAGTACGTCGAGCGGCTGCTCGGCCCCACGCCGAAGGAGAACGGCAAGTGAGCTGGCTCAACTCCGAAGCGTTCACCGCCTTCGGCCAGCACATCATGTGGTCCGACATGATCGGCAACACGATCGGTCTGATCGCCCTCGCGCTCGGCTGGCGGCGTTCCATACTCACCTGGCCCGCGCAGCTGCTCTCCGGCGTCATCCTCGTCGGCGCCTACGCCTCCGCCCACCTCAGCGGCGGCGTCGGCAAGCAGCTCCTGGTCATCGGCGTCGCCGCCTGGGGCTGGTGGCAGTGGAACCGCGGCAGGCAGCAGGCACAGGACGGCTCCATCGCCGTCCGCTTCGCCACCTGGAAGGAGCGGGGCCTGCTCCTCGCCGGCGCCGTCCTCGGCACCCTCGCGGTCGGCGGCCTCTTCACCCTCTACCCCTCGCTCTCCTGGAGTCCCTGGGCCGACGCCTACATCTTCGTCGGCACGCTCGTCGCGATGGTCGCGCAGGCCCGCGGCCTGGTCGAGTTCTGGTTCGCCTGGCTCCTCGTCGACCTGGTCGGCGTCCCCCTGGCCTTCAACAGCGGCCTGGCCTTCTCCGGCCTGGTCTACGTGATCTACTTCGCCCTCGTCATCTGGGGCATGCGCGACTGGTGGCTCCGGACGCGTACCGACTCCCCTCTGGAAGGAGCCATGTCGTGAGCGACGCGTGCGCGGCCGCCGGGCCGCAGTCGACAGTCATGCCCGCACCTCCGCGCCGCGCGGGCGGAGAAGCTCACGAAAGGGATGCAGCATGAGCGCGCTTCCGATCTGGGAGGTCACCGACCTCTCCCTCGACCCCGTCGAGCAGGCCATCCGCGACATCGCCGCCGGCCGCCCCGTCGTCGTCGTCGACGACGAGGACCGGGAGAACGAGGGCGACCTCGTCATCGCCGCCGAGATGGCCACCCCCGAGGTCGTCGCCTTCATGATGAGCGAGTGCCGCGGCCTGATCTGCGCCCCCATGGAGAGCGACGAACTGGAGCGCCTCCAGCTCCCGCAGATGGTCGAGCACAACACCGAGTCGATGCGGACGGCCTTCACCGTCTCCGTCGACGCGGCCCCGGCCCACGGCGTCACCACCGGCATCTCCGCCGCCGACCGCGCCACCACCCTGCGGATGCTCGCCAGCGGGCAGCACGAGCCCTCCGACTTCGTCCGCCCCGGCCACATCTTCCCGCTGCGCGCCAAGGCCGGCGGCGTCCTGGTCCGCAACGGCCACACCGAGGCCGCGGTCGACCTCGCCCGCCTCGCGGGTCTGCGCCCGGCCGGCGCGATCGTCGAGATCGCCGGCGAGGACGGCGTGATGCTGCGGCTGCCCGAGCTGGTTCCGTTCGCCCGGAAGCACGGCCTCACGATCATCTCGATCGAGGACCTCGTCGCCTACCGCCGCTCCGCCGAGCCGACGGTCCGCCGCGAGGCCGAGGTCCAGCTGCCCACCGCGCACGGTGAGTTCACCGCGTACGGCTACCGCTCCATCGTCGACGGCGTCGAGCACGTCGCCCTGGTGCACGGGGAGATCGGCGACGGCGAGGACGTCCTGGTCCGGGTCCACTCCGAGTGCCTGACCGGGGACATCTTCCACTCGCTGCGCTGCGACTGCGGCCCTCAGCTGCAGGCGTCCATGGACCGCGTCACCGAGGCCGGCCGCGGCGTCGTCGTCTACCTGCGCGGCCACGAGGGACGCGGCATCGGCCTGCTGTCCAAGCTGCGCGCGTACGAGCTCCAGGAGCGCGGCCGCGACACCCTCGACGCCAACCTGGAACTGGGCCTGCCCGCCGACGCCCGCGACTACGCGGCCGGCGCGCAGATCCTCGTCGACCTCGGTGTCCGCAGCCTGCGGCTGATGACCAACAACCCCGAGAAGATCGCCGCCCTCACCCGGTACGGCCTGACGGTCGAGGGCCGCGAGCCCATGCCGGTCCAGGCGGGCGAGCACAACCTCCGCTACCTGCGCACCAAGCGGGACCGGATGGGGCACGACCTGCCCTGGCTGGACGCGAGCACCGCGTCCACCTGCGGAAACCAGTAGTCCACCGAACGTTCGAGCAAGGAGAGACATGAGCGGCAAGGGCGCACCCGTCCTCAGCGTGAAGAACTGCGGCGACCTCCGCGTCGCGGTCGTCGCGGCGCAGTGGCACGAGAAGATCATGGACGGACTCGTGAACGGCGCGCTGCGGGCCCTGCACGAGCTCGGCATCGACGAGCCGACGCTGCTGCGCGTCCCCGGCAGCTTCGAGCTGCCCGTGGTGGCGAAGGTGCTCGCCGGTCGCGGCTACGATGCCGTCGTGGCCCTCGGCGTCGTCATCCGCGGCGGAACCCCGCACTTCGAGTACGTGTGCCAGGGCGTCACCCACGGCCTCACCCAGGTCTCGATCGACACCGGCGTACCCATCGGTTTCGGCGTCCTGACCGTGGACGACGAGGAGCAGGCCCTCGACCGGGCCGGCCTCGAGGGCTCCCGCGAGGACAAGGGCCACGAGGCCGTCACCGCCGCCGTCGCCACCGCGACGACGCTGCGCACGGTCAGCGAACCCTGGCGCTAGGCCGTGTCCGGGAAGTCCCGCCTGCCCCACGACGCCTGGCACGCGCCCTCGCTGCGATGTCGGATCGCCCGAGTACACCCCGTACGAGGACGACCCTCCGCCTTGCGAGCGCACGCACCGGACGCCGCGGACCCTGCCCTGCGGGCAGACGGCGGCTACTTTCCGGACCCGGCCCAGGACCGCCCGTCGCCCTCGTTCGAGGCGCTGCGCGCCCCTCTCTTCGCACCCCGTACTCTTAGGACCATCATGGCGAACGGAACCCGTAAAAGCTTCGAAGAGCTCTTCGCCGAGCTCAAGCTCAAGGCCGAGAACGGCGACCCCACCACCTCCCGCACCGCGGAACTGGTGGACAAGGGCGTCCATGCCATCGGCAAGAAGGTCGTCGAAGAGGCCGCCGAGGTCTGGATGGCCGCCGAGTACGAGGGCAAGGAAGCCGCAGCCGAGGAGATCTCGCAGCTGCTGTACCACGTCCAGGTGATGATGGTCGCCCGCGGGATCTCGCTCGACGACGTCTACGCCCACCTCTGAGCGCACACTCACACCCTCCCCACACTCTCAGGCAAAGGAAACGAAGCCCCATGCTGCGCATCGCCGTCCCCAACAAGGGTTCACTGTCCGGACCTGCGTCGGCGATGCTCCATGAGGCCGGCTACCGCCAGCGCAAGGAGTCCAAGGAGCTCGTGGTCATCGACCCCGAGAACGAGGTCGAGTTCTTCTACCTCCGGCCCAAGGACATCGCGATCTACGTGGCCTCCGGCAAGCTCGACATCGGCATCACCGGCCGTGACCTGCTGCTGGACTCCGGGGCCAGCGCCGAGGAGATCCTCCCGCTGAACTTCGGCCGGTCGACCTTCCGCTACGCCACCCGGCCCGGCACGGCGAACGGCCCCGAGGACTTCCACGGGATGACGATCGCCACCTCCTACGAGGGCATCGTCGCCAAGCACCTCGCCGACCAGGGGATCGACGCCTCCGTCGTCCACCTCGACGGCGCCGTCGAGACCGCCATCCAGCTCGGTGTCGCCCAGATCATCGCCGACGTCGTCGAGACCGGCACCAGCCTGCGCAACGCGGGCCTGGAGGTCATCGGCGAGCCGATCCTCAAGTCCGAGGCCGTCGTCGTCCGGCGGGCCGGCGCCACCACCGAGGACGCCGGGGTCCAGACGTTCCTGCGCCGCCTCCAGGGCGTCCTGGTCGCCCGCTCGTACGTGATGATGGACTACGACTGCCGCGCCGAGCACCTGGAGCAGGCCGTCGCCCTCACCCCGGGCCTGGAGTCGCCCACGATCTCGCCCCTGCACAACGAGGGCTGGGTCGCGGTGCGGGCCATGGTCCCGGCCAAGGACGCGCAGCGGATCATGGACGATCTGTACGAGCTGGGTGCCCGCGCCATCCTGACGACGGCCATCCACGCCTGCCGCCTCTGACCCTCCCGCAGGCACGAAGGAACGACGCGACGATGTCCCAGCCACCCCTGCCCACGCTTCCGGTCACCTTCCGGCCGGGCCGCACCCGAGCGGTCCTGCTGACGATCGGGACGGTCATGTTCGCCGTCATCACCGCCGTCGCGCTGATGCTGGAGAAGCTCGGACCGGGGGAGCGGGCCAGCTTCATCTTCACGGCCGCCCTCTTCCTCGGGGTGCTGGCGCTGCTCAGCCGCCCCAAGGTCGTCGCCGACGACAGCGGTGTCACCGTCGTCAACATCACCCGGACCCGGCGGCTCGCGTGGGCCGAGATCCTGCGGGTCAACCTGCGCCCCGGCGACCCCTGGGTCTTCCTGGACCTGAGCGACGGCACGAGCATGCCCGCGCTCGGCATCCAGCCCGGCATCGCCAAGCAGCAGGCCATCCGTGACGCCCGCGCCCTGCGGGCCCTGGCCGAGAGCCGCGGCACCGGGACGGAAGCGGACTGAGTCCCCCATACGGGGCCGACCCCCTGCCCCCGGCGGGCCCGGCGTGATTACTCTGGAGGCGGTGGTGCCGAGCGCACCACCGCCTCGCACGTGCAGGGCCGCCGCCGCGGCCCGCGGGGCCACCCTGCGACCCGAGGAGTGACTCCCTCCAGCAATGGACGGATCGTCCGGTAGTACCCGCGCCGCCCCCTCCACGGAGGCGGCGGCATGATCATCCCGCTTCTGCTGCTCGCCGCGGCCTTCCTCCTGATCCTTGCCAACGGCTTCTTCGTGGCGGCCGAGTTCGGCCTCGTCACCGTGGAACGACCCGACGCCGAACAGGCCGCGGCCGCCGGCGACCGGCGCGCCCGCACTGTCGTCACCGCGCTCGGTGAGCTGTCCTTCCAGCTCTCCGGCACCCAGCTCGGCATCACGATCACCTCCCTCGTGGTCGGCATGCTCGCCGAGCCCGCCCTCGCCCAGCTCCTCGACGGGCCCCTCACCGCGACCGGCCTGCCCGAGGGCGCCGTCCCCGGCGTCTCGGTTGTCATCGGGATGCTGCTCGCCTCCGCCGTCCAGATGGTGATCGGCGAGCTCGTCCCCAAGAACTGGGCCGTCTCCCGGCCGCTCCAGGTGGCGCGGTTCGTGGCCGGCCCCCAGCACCTCTTCTCGTCCGTCTTCCGGCCGGTGATCGCCCTGCTGAACAGGGTCGCCAACCGGCTCGTCCGGCTCCTGGGCGTCGAGCCCACCGACGAGCTCGACTCCGTCCGTACCCCCGGCGAGCTGGTCTCGCTGGCCCGCCACTCCGCCCGGGCGGGCACGCTGGAACAGGACACCGCCGACCTCTTCGTACGGACGCTGTCCCTGGGCGCGCTCACGGCCGAGCAGGTCATGACCCCGCGGGTGCGGATGAGCGCGCTCCAGTCGGACGCCACGGCGGCCGACGTGCTCAACCTGACCCGCGCCACCGGGCTCTCCCGCTTCCCGGTCTACCGCGAACGCATCGACGAGATCGTCGGCATGGCCCACCTCAAGGACGCGCTCGCGGTTCCGCCGCACGAGCGGCTGCGCACCCCGGTCGGCCGTATCGCCGTCCCGCCGCTGCTCGTCCCCGAGACCCTGCCGGTCCAGGCTCTGCTGGAGCGGCTGCGCCGCGAGCAGCCCATCGCCGTCGTCGTCGACGAGTACGGCGGCACGGCCGGGGTCGTCACCCTGGAGGACATCGTGGAGGAGCTCGTCGGCGAGGTCCGCGACGAGCACGACACCGCCGCCGACGAGCGGCCCGAACTGGCGGCCGCCCCCGCCGAGGACGGCAACCCCGCCTGGGAGGCCGACGGCTCCTGCCGCGTCCACACCCTGCACCGGATAGGCCTCGACGTGCCCGACGGGCCGTACGAGACGGTCGCCGGGCTCGTCGCCGATCTCCTCGGCCGCATCCCCGTCCCCGGGGACCGGGCCGAGCTCCCGGGCTGGCGGCTGTCGGTGCGCCAGGTGGACCGCTTCCGCGCCGAACGCGTACGGATCGTACGGGTCGCGGAACTGCCGCTGGTGCCGGAGGCCGTCCGATGAGCCTGCTCCAACTGCTGTTCGCCCTCCTTCTCGTGGTGGCCAACGGCTTCTTCGTCGGCGCCGAGTTCGCCCTCGTCTCCGTACGCCGCAGCCAGATCGAGCCGCTCGCCGGCAAGCGGGCGCGCAAGGTCCTGTACGGCCTGGAGAACCTGCCGCAGATGATGGCGGCCGCGCAGTTCGGCATCACCGTCTGCTCGCTGACCCTCGGCGCGGTGGCCGAGCCGACCGTGGCGCGCCTCCTCGAACCGGTCTTCCACGCCGTGCGGGTGCCGGAGGGGCTGATCCATCCGCTGGGGTACGTCGTGGCGCTCGCCGCGGTCGTCTTCCTGCACCTCGTCATCGGCGAGATGGTCCCGAAGAACCTCGCGATGGCGGCGCCCGAGCGGACCGCCCTGTGGCTCGGCCCCGGACTGGTCGCCTTCGCCCGGCTCTGCCGGCCGGTGACCCGGGCGCTCGGCGCCTGTGCCCGGCTGGTGCTGCGGGCCTTCGACGTCGAACCGAAGGACGAGGTGGAGGCCGTCTTCACCCGGGCGCAGCTCGGCCGGCTGGTCGAGGACGCGGGCCAGGCCGGACTGCTCGACCCGGCCGAGCAGGAGCGCCTGGAGGACGCCCTCGAACTGGGCAGCCGCCCGGTGACGGACGTCCTCATCGCCTCGGCCGCGCTGGTGACGGTCACCCCGGCCGTCACCCCTCGGGAGATCGAGGAGCTGACCGTGCGCACCGGCTACTCACGCTTCCCGGTGTGCGCCGAGGGGCCCGGCGGCACGTTCATGGGCTTCGTGCACGTCAAGGACGTCCTCGATCTGGAGGAACGGGAGCGGGCCGTGCCGCAGCACATCTGGCGCCCCATGGCGACCGTCCGCTCCGAGCTGCCGCTCGACGACGCCCTCACCGTGATGCGCCGCGCGGCCACCCACCTCGCGCAGGTCGCGGACGGATCGGGGCGCGTCCTCGGTCTCGTCGCGCTGGAGGACGTCCTGGAGATGCTGGTCGGCGAGGTCCGCGACCCGGCGCACCGCGCCGCGCCGCCCACCGCCGTCCCCTTGGGCGAACAGCGCCCCGAACAGTCGGCCCAGGCTCTCGCGGGCTGACAGGGGCCGGGAACGGCCGGTCCGGACCCTCGCGGCTGACGAGGGCCCGGGAACGGCCGGTTTGGGCCCTCGCGGCTGACGAGGGCCCGGAGCAGTCGGCCCGGGCCCTCGCGGGCTTATGGCGGGCCCGCCGGGGAGGTGCTTCGGCCGGACGGGCCGCCGCGGGGTCACAGCCCCGGTGGCTCCTGCGGGCCCCGGTGCGTCGGGCCGCGGCCCGAGAGGACCTCGCCGTAGGCCTGCATCAGGTCGGCGAGGCGTAACGTGGCCAGATCCTCGCGCGTGGGGGTGCCCGGGTAGCCGGAGAGCCGCAGGTCCCGGTAGGCGCAGGACTTCTCGTACAGCGTCCGCAGGAAGCGGCCGTTGCCGAGCTCGTCGATCCAGCCCTGCTCGACGACATGGCCGCTGATCGAGCGCAGCTCGTCGCGGGCCTCCTCGTCCCAGCAGTCCCCGTTCGCCGCCGCCAGCACCTCGCCGATCGCCGTCAGTTCGAGCGGGCGGTACGAAGGGAAGTCGACCCGGGTGGTGAAACGGGAGGACAGCCCGGGGTTGGTGGCGAGCAGCCGGTCCATGCCCTCGGGGTAGCCGGCCAGGATCACCACCAGGTGGTCCCGGTTGTCCTCCGCGCGCTTGAGGAGCACCTGAAGCGCCTCGTCCCCGTACGCGTCTCCCTTGCTGTAGCCCGTGTTGGAGAGGGAGTACGCCTCGTCCACGAAGAGGACCCCGCCCATCGCCGAGTCGATCAGCTCGTTCGCCTTGACCGCGGTCTGCCCGAGGAACTCCCCGACCAGATCGGCCCGTTGCGCCTCCACGAGGTGGTCGCCGCCGAGCAGTCCGAGGGCGTAGAAGACCCGCCCGAGGATCCGGGCGACGGTGGTCTTCCCGGTGCCGGAGGGACCGGAGAAGACAAAGTGACGTTTCGGCGGCTGGACGGGCAGACCCTGTCCGGCCCGCAGCCGGGCCATCTCCAACTGCGCCGACAACGCCTTGACCTGCCGCTTCACCGGCTCCATCCCGACCATGCGCTCCAGTTCGGCGAGCGCCTCGGCCAGCAGGGCCGGGTCGGTGGAGCTGGCGGGGAAGCGCGGCGGCGCGGGCTGCACCGGGATCGCCGCCTTCTGCCGTACCCCCTCAGGGGGCTGGGGCGGTCCGGTGGCGGCGGGCGGCGGTGCGGGTTCCGTGCCCAGCCGCAGCCCGTCGCCGGCCGTTCCGTCCGGATCGGCCTGGGTGGCGTCGGCGGTGTCCTGACCGATCCCGCCGAGGGTGACCGAGGCGAGCCCCGCCGGGTCGTCCGGGCCCTCGAACCCGTCGTACTCGGTGATCGCGGCCAGCCGTGCGGCCGTGTCCATGAACGCCGGGTCGATCCGGTGCACCGCCCGGTAGAGCGGCAGGGCGGCGGCGCTGCGTCCGGTGCCCTCGTGGGCCCGGGCCAGCCAGTACCGCAGCTCCTTGCGCTGCGGCTGCTCGCTGCGGCACCGCATCAGCGCGGCCGAGAGCAGCGGCTCCGCCTGCCCGTACATCTCCAGGCGGACCCGGGCCATCCCGCCGAAGAGTCCCGCCTCGATCCCGAGCAGGGGATCGTTCACCAGCGGCTCGGTGTGCCGGACCAACTGGTCCCAGTCCTTCACGAGATAGGACCGGCAGGCGTGCAGGAAGCGGACCTGCGGATCGGTGTCGACCGGCGGCAGGCCGGCCAACGCCCGGTCCAGTTCCGGCACATGGCGTCCGTCCAGCCAGTGCGAGGCGTGCGCGAGCAGCAGATCGCGCGGGCTCTCGAGCACGGGCTGCACCCACCAGCCCAGCCAGTACCAGGAGTTCAGGGTCCGGCGGTGCCGGGCGCGCTGTTCGCCGAAGCGGTCGCGGTTGCGGTACATCCGCAGCAGCGCGGTGGTGGTGTCCACCCGCAGCGCGTGCAGCCCGAGCCAGGCGTCCGCCATGCCCGGATCGACGCGTACCGCCGTACGGAACTCTTCCTCCGCCTGCGGATAGGCGCCCATCGTGTAGGCGTCGACTCCCCGCAGCCAGGCGAGCTCGGCCGGGGCCTGTCCGCCCTGCGTGCCGATGTCCATCGGGTCCCCCACAAAACGTGCCCCCGTTGCTGTCCCGGCGGGCGGGCGCCCGCCGGAAGCCGTACAGAACCGCCTTCTCGTGGACGGGATATGACCCCACCGAAGGGCATCGTACCTGCGCAGAGGGTGAGCGACGAAGGAGAAGCGCATGATCCGGCAGCCGTGACCCTGGGTGAGCATCAGGGGTCGGCGGGGGGCCGGGGAAAGGGATGATCAGGGCAGAACGAAGCCCCCGATCACGGGGGAACAACCGGGGGCTTCGTGTCCGCGGCGGCTCCGAAAAGCCGCACATTGAGAACGTAAGACCTGTACGCCCCTTGGGTCAAGGTGAGTTGAGGCACTTGCGGAAGTCGACTTCCGGGTGCTCATTTCCGGAGGCGAACTCCGTCACGTTCCGTGAGGATCTGGTTCGGGCCTGCTGTCACGGAAGGCCCTGGGAACCACTCGTACCCCTCTGGACACTCCCGTACCAGGGTGTCCGCGAAGGGCCGCGAAGGGTCCTCGGCGAAATGGCGAGTCTCCGCCACCGTCCAGCCGTCCCAGAAGGCCGACTGGGCCGGTCCGTCGCGGTGCCGGCCGCGGGCCCACGACTCCTCCGGGCCCCGTTCCATCCAGAGCAGCGCGGCGAGATACGGGCGCAGCGCCCGCCGCCCGGCGCCGACGCCCTCGACGAGCACGACCGGAGCGGGCGGCAGCTCCCGCGGCGGACCGAAGGCCCTCAGAGTCCAGTCGTACGGGTGATAGAGCGCGCTCTCGCCCCGGGAGAGGGGCGCGATCACCTGGTCCCGCAAGCGCTCGGGCCACGCGAAGAGCTCCTCGTGCGTGGCGAGGTCGTCGAGGTGCAGGACCGGCGCGACCAGTCGGGCGGCGAGGCGCGCGGCGAAGGTGGACTTGCCGGAGCCCGCGTGACCGTCGACAGCGACCAGGCGCACCGGCCCGCAGGAGGGCGGCAGGCTGCGCAGCGCGTCGGCGGCATGATCGGGGCCGGTCATGGGGCAAGCGTAGGCGAAGGCCGTCCGTCGCAGGTCAGGGGCGTGGCGCCGCCAGTGGACGAGACCAATATTGCTGCGGCGACGCGGGCCGAATCGCTGGCAGAAGCGCGGCGCGAGCCGCGATAGTGGTCCACGCCCGGCACGGCGTCGCACCGCACCAGCCCTCCCGTCGCACCAGCCCACCCGCCGTGCGGCGCGCCACCCGTACCGGGCGCAGCGCGCCCACCCGCAGCCCCGTCCGTTCGTCTCCACCGTTCTCGACTGGGGGTCACCGCCCATGACCAGCTCCACCCCGCGCAGAACCGTCCTCGCCGCGGCCCTCGCGGCCGCCGCCGGTACGACCGCCGCCTCCGCCGCACCGGCGACCGCCCTGGCCCCCGACGTGGCGTACGCCCCGGCGGCCGAAGCCGCCCCCGGCCTCGTCGACAACCGCTTCTGGACCTCGTACACCGACTGGCGCTGCGGGACCTCCGCCGGCACCCGGGCCGTCGCCGGCCACCGGCCCGGACTCGTGATCGCCACCCCCGTCGGCCGTCTCGACCACACCGACCCGCACACGGGCACCACCGCCACCTGGGAGTACGCGAGCTGGACCTCGCCGGTCCACACCTCCAGCGTCCCCGCGACCGAGGTCATCGCCTCCTGGAACGCCGACACCCTGCCCGGCACCTGGATCCAGATCGACCTGCGCGGCACCTACACCGACGCGAGCGCCACCCCCTGGTTCGTGATGGGTCGCTGGGCGGCGGGGGACGGCGACATCAAGCGCACCTCGGTCGACGGCCAGAGCGACGGACGAAGCTCGATCTGGACCGACACCTTCTCCGTCGACGACGCGACGAGCGGTCTGCGGCTGGCCGCGTACCAGCTCCGCGTCACCCTGCACCGGACGCCCGGCACCGATCTCACGCCGACGGTGTGGCGGCTCGGCGCGATGGCGTCCGACATCCCCGACCGCTTCACCGTCCCCCCGTCGGTGCCCGGACTCGACCACGAGCTCGTCGTCCCGCGCTATTCGCAGAACACGCACGTCGGCCAGTACCCCGAGTACGACAACGGCGGCGAGGCCTGGTGCAGCCCCACCTCCTCGCAGATGGTCATCGAGTACTGGGGCCGCGCGCCGAGCGCGGAGGACCTGGCCTGGGTGGACCCGGCCTTCGCGGACCCCCAGGTCTGCCACGCGGCGCGGTACACCTTCGACCACCAGTACGAAGGCTGCGGCAACTGGCCCTTCAACGCCGCCTACGCCGCTACCTACCCGGACATGAACGCCGTCGTGACCCGCCTGCGTTCGCTCACGGAGCTGGAGACGCTGATCCGCGCGGGCATCCCGGCCATCACCTCCCAGTCCTTCCGCAAGGAGGAGCTGACCGGCGCGGGCTACGGCACCTCCGGCCATCTGATGACCGTCGTCGGCTTCACCGCGGACGGCGACGTGATCGCCAACGACCCCGCCTCGGCCGACAACGAGGCCGTGCGCCGGGTCTACCGGCGCCGCGAGTGGGAGAACATCTGGCTCCGCACGAAGCGCTACGACGCGAGCGGGAAAGTGGTCTCCGGCACAGGAGGCGTCTGCTACCTCTACTTCCCCGACCGCCCGACACCCGCCCAGCGCAAGGCCCTGGCCGCCGTCGGCATCCGCTGAGGCAGGGGCGGCGGGCCCGGAGGCGTGAGGAACGTCTCTACCGCCGGCCGCCCTCCGCTGGCACTGTGGTCGCCATGACCGCCACCACCCACTCCGCTCGCCTCTTCACCCGCTCCGGCTCGCGCGCCCGCACCGGCGGCCCCAAGGACGACGGCCCGAAGATCCTCGAGCACGTCCTCGGCTGGACCCTGGTCGTCGTGCTCGCCATGTTCGTCACCCAGGTCGGACTGATCTGACCCCGGCCCACCGAAGGCCCTCACCGGCCCGCCGCGCGGGCATCCGCGCAGGGTGAGGTGGGGCCGCCGAACGGGCATACTCCTCCCGCCACGGCCGTCGCTCGGCCCCCGGGGCGATCCGCCGGGGGCAGCATCGGCGCAGCAGTGACCACCGGCGGCCCGCGCCACCCGCGCACACCGCCGCAGCGCCCGAGAGGGAGGAGTGCGCCGCCATGCCCGACCGCGCCCCGCAGACCGTGGAACGCCGGCTGCCCACCGAGGAGGCCGGCGACCTGTTCGCCCTGGTCCGTGAGATCGCCGAGCGGGAGATCGCGCCGCGCGCCGCCGAGGAGGAGGACGCCGGCCGCTTCCCCCGGAAGCTCTTCTCGCTCCTCTCCTCCTCCGGGCTGCTCGGACTCCCTTACGACTCCGCGTACGGCGGGGGCGACCAGCCCTACGCCGTCCATCTCCAGGTGCTCGAAGAGCTCGCCGCCGCCCGCCTCACCGTCGGTCTCGGCGTCAGCGTCCACTCCCTGTCCTGCCACGCCCTCGCCACGTTCGGCACCGAGGAGCAGCGGGCCGCGCGGTTGCCGGCGATGCTGGGCGGCGGTCTGCTCGGCGCGTACTGCCTCTCGGAGCCGGCCTCCGGCTCCGACGCGGCCTCGCTGCGCACGAAGGCCGTCCGGGACGGGGGCGACTGGGTGCTCACCGGCACCAAGGCGTGGATCACCCACGGCGGGATCGCCGATTTCTACACGGTCATGGCGCGCACCGGTGGCGAGGGTCCGAAGGGGATCACCGCGTTCCTGGTGCCCGGCGACGCGGCGGGGCTGAGCGCCGCGGCACCCGAGCGGAAGATGGGGCTGAAGGGCTCGCCCACCGCCCAGCTCCACCTCGACGGGGTGCGGATCCCCGACTCCCGCCGCATCGGCGAGGAGGGGCAGGGCTTCGCGATCGCGCTCTCCGCACTGGACTCCGGGCGGCTCGGGATCGCGGCGTGCGCGGTGGGGGTCGCGCAGGCGGCCCTGGGCGAGGCCGTGTCGTACGCGCGCGAGCGGCGTCAGTTCGGCCGTCCGATCGCCGACTTCCAGGGGCTCCGCTTCCTGCTCGCGGACATGGCGACGCAGATCGAGGCGGGGCGCGCGCTGTACCTGGAGGCGGCGCGGCTGCGGGACGAGGGCCGCCCCTTCGGGCGCCAGGCTGCGATGGCGAAGCTCTTCTGCACGGACGCGGCCATGCGGATCACCACCGACGCGGTGCAGGTGCTCGGCGGCTACGGATACACGGCGGACTTCCCGGCCGAGCGGTACATGCGCGAGGCCAAGGTTCTGCAGATCGTCGAGGGGACCAATCAGATCCAGCGGATGGTCATCGCACGACACCTTGTCGGACCAGAGACCCGCTGAGGAGCGTGCCGCTGACCCCGCTCATCCGTACGGTCCGGTCGGCCCACACGGGGGCGGCGGTCAGCCGGGTCCACTCCTGGTCGCTGTGGCCCGGCAGCGTCCGGCCGTGGCTGGCCCACTGGGTGAGCAGCGCCTTGTAGATGGGCGGGTCGGCGAGGTGCGCCGCATGCCGCGGAACCGATTCTTCGAGGCGCGGCTCGACGAGGCGACGCCGCCCGCTGCCGACAGGGGTGGTGTACAGCGTGGTCATGCCTGTCCCAACGCGCCGGCCGGGCGGGGGTCACCGTCGGGCGGAATCGAGCGGCAGTTCGGCGCCTACCCGGTGGCCGGGCCGTGGGTCGGGGGTGGGCGCCGGGCGGGCCGGGGCGGACCACCGGGTCCGATCGAGGGCCGCACGACTCTGGTCCCGGGCGACGTTCCTGACGTACCGTCAGGCCCCTGCTCGCCGACCAGGAGGTCAGCCATGTCTGTGGATCGGCACGTCGACGACCGGCCCGTCGCGCTCGACGAATACCCGGTGCACCAGGCGCCGCTCTCGATGAAGCACCACATCAGCGGCGACCGCAACGTCTACGACCGCTGCATCTTCCACGTCTTCGACCACCGGGGCCGCGCCCTGCTCATCGCCGGCCTCGGCGTGTACCCCAACACCGGCGTCATCGACGCCTACGCCACCCTTCGCACCGGCGACCGGCTGCACGCCGTCCGCGCCTCCGACGCCCTCGGCGAGGACCGGACGAACCTCGCCGTCGGCCCGCTGCGCATCACCGTCGACGAACCCCTGCGGACGCTCACCCTGCACTGCGACCCCGACCCGGCCGACCCGGGAGGGGTCTCCTTCGACGTCACCTGGACCGGGGACTTCCCCGCCGTCTGGGAACCCCACCACACCCAGCGGCGCGGTGACCGGCTCACCCTCGAAGGCCGTCGCTTCGTCCAGGCCGGCCGCTGCGCCGGCACCATCCGTGCGGGCGGCGAGGAGTTCGCCGTCACCCCGGGGGAGTGGACCGGCACCCGCGACCGGAGTTGGGGCGTCCGGCCGCTCCCGGGCGAAGAGCCGGGCCGGGCCGACGAGTTCCGGCCCGAGGGCTTCCATTGGCTCTGGATCCCCATGCGCTTCGAGGACCGATTCCTCATGGTCGTCACGCAGGAGGACGCCGACGGCTACCGCACCCTCAACGAGGCCGTGGCCGTACGGAACGGGCAGCGCGACATGCAACTCGGCTGGCCCCGTACCGACATCACGTACCGACCGGGCACCCGCCACCCCGAGCGGGCCGTCGTCCACCTCACCGACCCGACGGGCAAGCCCCTGGAGGTCCAGGTCGAGATCCTCGCCTCCTCCCCGCTCGCCGTCGGCGCCGGCTATCCGCCCGCGACCGACTGGCAGCACGGCACCTGGCAGGGGCGCGACTGGACCGAACGCAGGATCTACGACCTCTCCGACCCCGCCGCCCACCCCATGGCCGCGTTCGGCGTCACCGACCACGCCGCCCGCTTCACCCTCGAAGGGTGCACGGGCCACGGGATCTTCGAGCACGGCTCCTTCGGCCGCCACGACCCGAGCGGCTTCGTCGACCACTCCTCCGTCGCCCAATAGGAAAGGGGTGGTCACATGGCCACGGCACCCCGCCCCCGCACCTCCACCCGCGACCCCGAAGAGCTCGGCCGTCGCCTCACCCACTGGCTCGATCACCGCCTGCCCGGCGCCCGGGTGACCGGACTCGCCGTGCCCGGCTCCAACGGCATGTCCAGCGAGACCCTGCTCTTCGACCTCGACCACCCCGACGCCCCCGTGCGCGGCTGCGCCCTGCGGCTGGCCGCCGACCCCGCCGCGTACACGATCTTCCCCGTGTACGACATGGAGCGGCAGCACCGGGTGATGAGCCTGGTCGGGGAACACACCGACGTCCCCGTGCCGCGCGTGCTGTGGCTGGAGCGCGACCCGGGGCCGCTCGGCGCCCCGTTCTTCGTGATGGCCAGGGTCGAGGGCCGTGTCCCGCCGGACGTCATGCCCTACACGTACGAGGGCAACTGGCTGCACGCGGCCACCGATGCCGAGCGCGCCCGGCTGGAGGCCGAGACCGTCTCCGTGCTCGCCCGACTGCACGACCAGTTCCCCGCGAAGGAAGCGGAGTTCCTGCTCCCGGAGGGCACGGGAAGCCCGCTGCGCCGGCACGTCGACGCCCAACGGGCCTACTACGCATGGGTGGTGGAGGGCCTCGCGCCCTCCCCGCTCATCGCGTCCGCCTTCGACCGGCTGGAGGCGCTCTGGCCCGCCGACGAAGGCCCGGCCGTCCTGAACTGGGGCGACGCGCGCATCGGGAACATCGTCTACGACGGGTTCCGGCCGGCGGCCGTGCTCGACTGGGAGATGGCCGGGTACGCCCCGCGCGAGGTCGACCTCGGGTGGACCGTCTACCTGCACCGCTTCTTCCAGGACCTGACCGTCGGCTTCGGCCAGCCGGGTCTGCCCGGCTTCCTGCGCAGGGACGCCGTCGAGCGGCGCTACGCCGGACTGACCGGGCACACGCCGCGCGACATGGAGTTCCACACCCTCTACGCGGCGCTGCGGCACGCGATCGTGATGCTCAGGGTCGCGTACCGCCAGGCGCACTTCGGAGAGGTCCCGCTGCCCCGGAACCCGGACGACCTGATCCTGCACCACGCCACGCTCGCGGCGATGGTGCGGGGCACCTACTGGTAGTCGTCGCTACGCCGCGCGCCGCATCTGCGGCACCTTGATCGGACGCGAGCCCGGGCCGCCGACGTGCGAGAAGGGCTGCGTCCGCCAGTCGAGCCCCTGAGGCAGCGTCAGGAGCAGGGCGGTGTCCTGCTCCTGGACCTCCAGCGTCTCGTCCGCGGGCCGCGCGTCGGACGCCGCCCGGCCCGTACCCGGGCAGACCGTCAGCACGAACGGGTTCCACGGAGTCGGGCACAGCGCGTGCTCGGGCAGCACGTCCTCGTCCGCGAGCAGCGCGATCGGCTGGACGCAGTCCGGGCAGATCACCCGGTACATCTCAAAGGTGTCGTAGGCGTCGAGCTCGTCGGGCGTCTCGACCGAATCAACAGGCTCCTGCATGGAGAATCTCCCCCTCGGGTGGGTCGACCAAGTACGGATGGCCTCGACCACAGCAACCAATTCCCATGCACGCCACCGCATAACCGTGAGCTGCGCACGGAGCTGTCCGTAAACCTGTGGCGTTCGTCACATGCCGGTCGCAGGTGCCCCGAGGATGCCCATTGATGCCTTTGCTGACGCTCCCCCCGGCTGTGCCGATGGTGCCCCGGGGCAATAGGTTGACCGCATGGAGGAGCTGGATCGTCAGATCGTCGAGTTGCTCGTCAGGGACGGGCGCATGAGCTACACCGACCTGGGCAAGGCCACCGGCCTGTCCACCTCGGCCGTACATCAGCGCGTCCGCCGCCTCGAGCAGCGCGGGGTCATCCGCGGCTACGCCGCCGTCGTCGACCCGGAGGCCGTCGGACTGCCGCTGACCGCCTTCATCTCGGTCAAACCCTTCGACCCCAGCGCCCCCGACGACACCCCGGACCGGCTCGCCGACATCCCGGAGATCGAGGCCTGCCACAGTGTCGCCGGCGAGGAGAACTACATCCTGAAGGTGCGCGTCGCGACTCCGTTGGAGCTGGAGCACCTGCTCAGCCGCATCCGCTCCCAGGCCGGCGTCTCCAGCCGCACGACGGTTGTTCTGTCGACCCCCTACGAAGCCAGGCCGCCGCGCATCTAGGCCGTGTCCGGAAAGTAGCGCGGTCTGCCCGCGGGCCAGGCGGGACTTTCCGGACACGGCCTAGGGGGTCGTGCCCCTCGGCGCGACCGACTGTCGTGCCCCTCGGCGCGGCGGACTCCCGCCGCGGGCCCGGTGTTCGGCCGGGCCGGGGCGCGCCTCTAGCCTGGTCGTATGAGCGAGACCCTCTCGGAGAACGAGCACCGCACCGTGCTGCTGCGCGGTGGAGACGTCCACAGCCCCGCCGACCCCTTCGCCACCGCCATGGTGGTGGAGCGGGGCCATGTCGCCTGGGTGGGCTCCGAGGGCGCGGCCGACGCCTTCGCCTCCGGCGTGGACGAGGTGATCGACCTCGAAGGCGCCCTCGTCACCCCCGCGTTCGTCGACGCGCACGTGCACACCACGGCGACCGGTCTCGCGCTGACCGGCCTCGACCTGTCCTCGGCCGCCTCGCTCGCCGAGGCGGCCGAGAAGATCCGCTCCTACGCCGCCGCCCGCCCCCAGGACCGGATCCTGATCGGGCACGGCTGGGACGCCTCCCGCTGGCCCGAGCGCCGGCCCCCGCGCCGCGACGAGCTGGACCGGCTCACCGGCGGCCGCCCGCTCTACCTCACCCGGATCGACGTCCACTCCGCCGTCGCCACCACCGCCCTGCTCGACCTGGTCCCCGGCATCCGCGAGCTCACCGGCTTCCGCGACGGCGAGCCGCTGACCGGGGACGCCCACCACGCCGTCCGCCGCGCCGCCTACGCCGCCCTCTCGCCCGCGCAGCGCACCGAGGCCCAGTGCGCGGCCCGCGCCCACGCCGCCTCGCTCGGCATCGGCACGCTGCACGAGTGCGGCGGCCCCGAGATCTCCTCCGAGGACGACTTCACCGGGCTGCTCGGCCTCGCCCGCGAGGAGGCCGGGCCACGGGTCGTCGGCTACTGGGCCGACCTCGACGTCGAGCGGGCCCGCGCCCTCGGCGCCGTCGGCGCGGCCGGCGACCTCTTCGTCGACGGCTCGCTCGGTTCGCACACCGCCTGCCTCCACGACGCGTACGCCGACCACGCCGACGGCGCGCACACCGGCATCGCCCACCTCGACGCCGACGCGGTCGCCGCCCATGTCGTCGCCAGTACCGAGGCCGGTCTCCAGGCCGGTTTCCACGCCATCGGCGACGCCGCCGTCACCGCCGTCGTCGAGGGTCTGCGGGCCGCCTCCGAGAAACTCGGCCTCGCCCGGATCCGTGCCGCCCGCCACCGCGTCGAGCACGCCGAGATGCTCACCCCCGAGACGATCGCCGCCTTCGCCGAACTCGGCCTCACCGCCTCCGTCCAGCCCGCGTTCGACGCGGCCTGGGGCGGCGAGGAGGGCATGTACGCCGAGCGCCTCGGCGTCGAGCGGGCCCGCACCCTCAACCCGTACGCCGCCCTGCTCCGCTCCGGAGTGCCGCTGGCCTTCGGCTCGGACAGCCCGGTGACCCCGCTGGACCCGTGGGGCACCGTCCGCGCGGCCGCCTTCCACCGCACCCCTGAGCACCGCATCTCCGTCCGCGCCGCCTTCACCGCCCACACCCGCGGCGGCTGGCGGGCCGTCGGCCGTGACGACGCCGGCACGCTGGTCCCCGGAGCCCCCGCCGACTACGCGGTCTGGCGCGCCGAGGAACTCGTGGTCCAGGCGCCCGACGACCGGGTGGCCCGCTGGTCGACCGACCCGCGCTCCGGAACGCCCGGTCTGCCCGATCTGACCCGCGGCGGCGAGCTCCCCGTCTGTCTGCGCACGGTGGTGTTCGGACAAACGGTCTTCATGCGACCGAACGAGTGACGTAGGGACATTTCGTACGGCCGATGGATGCTCGACCGGCTCTGCCACGACCTGCGGATCTTCCCCGCTGACCTGGAAGGATCGGTCATCGCCGCAGGTCAAACGGGTGTTGACAGCGAGCGGCCACCGGCCGGTAGGTTCGGCGCGTCCACCACAGGACATCCGACCGGTTTCTACCTCCATGCAGTCGTCGAACGCCGCTGGGTCAAGGAATGGTGTGCCGCACCGGCTCACCATCACCGGGAACCAGGTTCAGCGCCCGCGCCTCGGGGGCGAGGGAAGGTTTCTCCGGCGGAGGGTGCGACCCGGGTGGGGCCCGGACGTTCAGTAGACAACGGCTCTCGGTCGACCCGCAGCCAGCGGGTTCCAGGTCGGCCCGAAGGGCGCCGGGCCCCGATCCGCACACCATGCGCGACGCCGGTCCGCACCGGCACCCGCCCCCAACCAGCCCCGCCGCGCCCTGGCCGCGAGCGGGGCTCGCTATGGTGGGGGTTCGCGTATGTATCCGAAGGGGCAGCAGTGAACGACGGTGGCCAGAGGCGTTACGGCCCGCTCGGCAGAGCCTTGGTGATCATTCCGACCTACAACGAGGCGGAGAACATCAAGCCGATCGTCTCGCGCGTACGGGCGGCCGTACCGGAGGCGCACATCCTCGTCGCCGACGACAACAGCCCCGACGGCACGGGAAAGTTCGCCGATGAGCTCGCCGCGGAGGACGACCACGTCCACGTCCTGCACCGCAAGGGCAAGGAAGGGCTCGGCGCCGCCTACCTCGCCGGCTTCCGCTGGGGCATCGAGAACGGCTACGGCGTTCTCGTCGAGATGGACGCCGACGGCTCCCACCAGCCCGAGGAGCTGCCCCGGCTGCTGACCGCCCTCAAGGGCGCCGATCTGGTGCTCGGCTCCCGCTGGGTGCCCGGCGGCCGGATCGTGAACTGGCCCAAGTCCCGCGAGTTCATCTCCCGCGGCGGCAGCCTCTACTCCCGCGTCCTGCTCGACGTGCCGATCCGCGACGTCACCGGCGGCTACCGGGCCTTCCGCAAGGAGACCCTGGAGGGCCTGGGCCTCCAGGACGTGGCCTCCGCCGGCTACTGCTTCCAGGTCGACCTGGCCCGCCGCGCCGTCGCCGCCGGTTACCACGTGGTGGAGGTCCCGATCACCTTCGTGGAGCGCGAGATCGGTGACTCCAAGATGAGCCGCGACATCCTGGTCGAGGCCCTGTGGCGGGTCACCGGCTGGGGTCTGACGGCCCGTGCGAAGAAGGTCGGCACGCTGCTCGGCCGCAAGTCCGGCCGCTGATCCCGCCCCCGCTGCCCTGATCGGTCCTTTACGGCGTTCCTGCGACGCGCCAGGCACACTGGGGGGCATGACCAACGGCTCACCGCCTCCCCTCGCCCCCAAGCGCTCCCGCGCGCGTACGTTCCTCCTGCCGGCCCTCGCCGCCTGGCTGGTCCTCGAGATCTGGCTGCTCACGGTGGTGGCGGGCGCGGTGGGCGGGCTGACGGTCCTCGGTCTCCTGGTCGGCGGCGCCGTCCTCGGCACCGTGGTGATCAAGCGGGCCGGGCGCCGTGCCTTCAAGAACCTCACCGACACCTTCCAGCAGGCCCAGGCGGCGGCACAGGGCGGCGTCGCGCCGACGGCGGCCGAGCGGGCCGCCGCGAGCGGCGACCGCAACGGCTTCCTGATGCTCGGCGGGCTGCTGCTGATGATCCCCGGCCTGATCTCCGACGTGGCCGGTCTGCTGCTGCTCGTCCCTCCCGTGCGCTCCTTCCTCGGCCGGTACGCCGACCGGGCCGCCGAACGCCGGATGAACGCCGCCCCTCCCGGCAGCCTCCAGGACGCCTTCCAGCAGGCCCGGATGCGCCGGCCGGACGGCAAGGTCGTCCAGGGCGAGGTCATCCGCGAGGACGCGCCCCAGGGGTCGCGGGAGCCGCGTCCGCCTCTGACGCCGTGACGCTCCGGACATGACGACGCCGCGGGGCCCGGTACACACAAGGTGCACCGGGCCCCGCGGCGTCGCTTCGGCCGTGCCGTCCGCCTAGGCGGACTTGCGGCTGTCTCGTGGATGTACGGCGATGTTCATGGCGCCGGAACGAAGGACCGCCAGCCTTTCGGCCAGGACCTCCTCCAGCTCCTCGCGGGTGCGCCGCTCCATGAGCATGTCCCAGTGCGTACGCGCCGGCTTGCCCTTCTTCTCCTCGGGGCCGTCCCCGTCCACCAGGAGTGCCTGGCTGCCGCAGACCTTGCACTCCCACTCCGGCGGAATTTCCGCTTCCACCGAGAAGGGCATCTCAAAACGATGGCCCTTCTCGCATGCGTACTCCACGGCCTGGCGCGGGGCCAGATCGATGCCGCGGTCGGTCTCGTAGCTGGTCACCACGAGGCGCGTGCCGCGAAGAGCTCGCTCACTCATGAATCGTGCCTCCCGGGCTTGTCGCCCACAGGACAGGTGTCGCTGTCGTCGTCATCCGGTCAACGTCCGGTCGGCGGTAAAGATTCCCGTTCCGGGTCATGCGTCGCCCGTCGTGCCGCCCCTTGTTCTACCCACCAGTGCCCGGTTTGTCACATCTGACAGTAGATGTCACCCAGCGTCTTCACTAAAGCAGCACGCAGTAACGGTCCGCCTGGCAGGCCAAAGGCGTACACTACCGGCCTTTCACTGCCGCGTCTAAATCCGCTCCGGAACCGGGTTGCCCGCGGCGGCCACGGCACGCCGCACCGGTACCCGCAGGAGCAGCACGAAACCGGCCGCGAAGAAGATCACGAGAGAGATGATGGCATCCCGGTAGCTCCCGGTCAGCTGATACGCGAGACCGAACACGAGTGGCCCAAGCCAGCTCAGGCCCCGGTCGCTCATCTCGTACGCCGAGAAGTACTCCGCCTCCTTGCCGCGCGGCACCAGATGGGAGAAGAGCGAACGGGACAGCGCCTGGCTTCCGCCGAGGACGAGACCGATCGCCGCCGCGAGACAGAAGAAGGCCACCGGCGCGCCGGCGGGCAGGAAGTACCCGGCGATCAGGATCAGCGTCCAGACGGCCAGCGACCCGAGGATCGTGCGCTTGGCGCCGTAGGAACGCGCCATCCGGCCCATGCCGAGCGCCCCCACCACCGCGAGCACCTGGACCAGGAGCACGGCGACGATCAGCGTCGTCTGCTCCAGGCCCAGCTCCTGCTTGCCGTAGATCGACGCCTGCGAGATCACCGTCTGTACCCCGTCGTTGTAGACGAGATAGGCCAGCAGGAAGGAGAGCGTCAGCGGATGGCGGCGCATGTCCTTCAGCGTGGCGATCAGCTGCCGCCAGCCGCCGCCCACCGCACCCGCCCCGCCGTCCGTGCCGTGCGGCACGACGCGGCGGTCCCGCAGCCTGCGCAGCGGTACGAGGGTGAAGGCGCCCCACCACAGTCCGGCCGAGGCCAGACAGATCCGTACCGCCTCCCCCTCCGAGAGCCCGAACGCGTCGTGCCCGGAGTACAGGACCAGGTTGAGGACCAGGACCAGCGCCCCCGAGGTGTAGCCGAAGGCCCAACCGCGCGAGGAGACCGCGTCCCGCTCGTCCGGCTCGGCGATCTGCGGCAGATAGGCGTTGTAGAGCGCCATCGAGACCGCCAGCGAGGCGTTCGCCACGATCAGCAGGAACGCGCCGAGCAGATACCGGTCGCCGTCGAGGAAGAACATCCCGGCCGTGGCCGCCGCGCCGGTGTACGCCGAGACCGCGAGCAACGGCTTCTTGCGGCCCGTACGGTCCGCCGCGGCGCCCACCAGGGGCATCACGAGGACCGCCACCACGATCGAGGCCGAGACGGCGTACGCGAACAGCGAGCCGGCCCGCACCGGTATGCCCAGCGGATGGACGAACCCGTCGACGGCGGCCGCCTCGGCGACCGAGGTCAGGTACGGGCCCAGGAACACCGTCAGCACGCTCGTCGAGTACACCGAGCAGGCGAAGTCGTAGAAGTACCAGCCGCGTTGCTCGCGCCTGCGGTCGGCCGGATCGGCGGTGTGGCCCTCCGGCTCGGTGGTGTCGGCAGTCACGGCCCCGGCCCCCTCGTTCGTCCCCGTGGCGGGACGCGCGTCAGACCCACGCGCCCCGGGCGGTCAGCACTGCGCGCAGCGCCTCCAGATGATCGGTCATGATGCCATCCACCCCCAGGTCGAGGAGAGCGTTCATCCGCTCAGGATCGTTGACCGTCCATACGTGCACCTGCAGACCGCGGGCGTGGGCCTCGCGGACGAAACGGCGGTCGACCACCGGGATGCCGCCCTGGCTCTCCGGGACCTGCGCGGCCACCGCGCCCGAGCGCAGCGCCGCCGGGATGCCCCACGAGCGCAGCCGCAGACCGAGGACGCCCCTCACGCCGTACGAGGTCGCGAGGCGCGCTCCCGCGAGGCGCTGCGCCCGGGCCACCCGGCCCTCGGTGAAGGACCCCACGCAGACCCGGTCCCACGCCCCGGTCCTGCGGACCAGGTCGACCAGCGGGGCGAGCGACGACTCGGCCTTCAGATCGACGTTCCAGCGTGCCCGGGGAAACTCCTCCAGGAGCTCCTCGAAGAGCGGCAGCGGCTCCTTGCCCGCCACGCGCGCCTCGCGGACGGCGTGCCACGGGAGGTCGCGGATGCGGCCGGTGGCGTCCGTGACCCGGTCCAGCGTGGCGTCGTGGAAGGCGACCAGCGCGCCGTCCGCCGTGGTGTGCACATCCGTCTCGAAGTAGCGGTAACCGGCCGCGGCGGCCCGCCGGAAGGCGGCCGCGGTGTTCTCCAGGCCGTCCGCCGTGCCGCCGCGATGGGCGAACGGAAGCGGGGACGGGTGGTCGAGGTAGGGATGGCGTACGCGAGTCACCGCCGCAGTATGGCCTGCTCCGGTGTCCCCGGGGTGACCACGGTGCCGCGTACGTCCTCCCCGGGGATGGCGAACCGGCGCAGGAAGAACTGCGCGAGCGGGCCGATGCTCAGCGCGTACAGGACCGTGCCGACGCCGACCGAACCGCCGAGCAGGAAGCCGGTGGCGACCACCGCGACCTCGATGGACGTGCGGACCAGGCGGATCGAGCGGCCCGTGAGCCGGTGCAGCCCGGTCATCAGACCGTCGCGCGGGCCGGGACCGAAGCGGGCGGCGATGTAGAGACCGGTGGCCATGCCGTTGAGCACGATGCCGACGGCCAGCAGGGCGAGCCGCGCGGGGAGGCCGTGGACGTCCGGAACCAGCGCCAGGGTGCCGTCCATCGCCACCCCGATGACGAAGACGTTCGAGACCGTGCCCAGCCCCGGCTTCTGCCGGATCGGGATCCACAGGAGCAGCACCACCGCCCCCACGACGATCGAGACGACTCCGATGGTCAGCCCCGTCCGCTCGGCGAGACCCTGGTGGAGGACGCCCCAGGGTTCCAGCCCGAGCCCGCCGCGTACCAGCAGCGCCGAACTGATCCCGTACAGCGCCAGTCCGACATACAGCTGCGCGAGCCGACGGGTCAGGTGACGACCGGTGAGCCGGCCGCGAAGGCCGGAGGCGATGGACAAGGTGATGCCCCCTGTGTGTGGTGGTGGTGGACTGACTCATGACACTCTGTGGCGGGGGAACGCATGCCAACCATGGCCAATTCGATGAAGGTGGACTGACTTACATGGCTCAGTGGACCTCGGCCGTCGGGCCGGCCCAGCTGGCCCGGCAGCTCAAGGCGCAGCAGCCGCGTCCTGCCGGACCCGGGACGCGCAAGCCGCCCGCGTACCGCGCTCTGGCCGACGGCATCCGTCTCCTCGTCCTCGAGGGCCGCGTGCCCGTCGCGGCCCGGCTGCCCGCCGAGCGGGAGCTCGCGGTGGCGCTCACCGTCAGCCGTACGACGGTGGCGGCCGCGTACGAGGCGCTGCGCGCCGAGGGCTTCCTCGAGTCCCGGCGCGGGGCCGGCAGCTGGACCGCCGTACCGGCCGGGAACCCGCTGCCCGCGCGCGGGCTCGAACCCCTGCCGCCGGAGTCGCTCGGCTCGATGATCGACCTCGGCTGCGCGGCGCTGCCCGCGCCCGAGCCGTGGCTGACCCGGAGCGTCCAGGGCGCCCTGGAGGAGCTGCCGCCGTACGCCCACACGCACGGGGACTACCCGGCCGGCCTGCCCGCGCTGCGGCAGACGCTCGCGGACCGGTACACCGAGCGGGGCATCCCGACCATGCCCGAGCAGATCATGGTCACCACCGGCGCGATGGGCGCCATCGACGCCATCTGTCATCTCTTCGCAGGCCGCGGCGAGCGGATCGCCGTCGAGTCGCCGTCGTACGCCAACATCCTCCAGCTCATGCGCTCGGCGGGCGCCCGGCTCGTGCCCGTCGCGATGGCCGAGGGGCTGACCGGCTGGGACCTGGGCCGCTGGCGGCAGGTGCTGCGCGACGCCGCGCCGCGCCTCGCGTACGTCGTCGCCGACTTCCACAACCCGACGGGCGCCCTCGCCGACGAGGACCAGCGGAGGCAGCTCGTGGACGCGGCCCGTTCGGCCGGCACGGTCCTCGTCGTCGACGAGACGATGTCCGAGCTGTACCTGGAGAACGGCCTGGAGATGCCGCGGCCCGTCTGCGCCTTCGACCCGGCGGGCGCGACGGTCCTCACGGTCGGCTCGGCGAGCAAGGCGTTCTGGGCGGGCATGCGCATCGGCTGGGTGCGGGCCGCGCCCGATGTCATCCGCTCGTTGGTGGCGGCGCGTGCCTACGCGGACCTGGGCACCCCGGTCCTGGAGCAGCTCGGCGTCAACTGGCTGATGCACACCGGAGGGTGGGAGCAGGCCGTCACCATCCGCCGCACCCAGGCGCGGGAGAACCGCGACGCGCTGGTCGCGGCGGTGCGGGCCGAGCTTCCGGAGTGGGAGTTCGAGGTCCCGCGCGGGGGGCTGACGCTCTGGGTCCGCACGGGCGGCCTGTCCGGCTCGCGGATCGCCGAGGTCGGCGAGCGGGTGGGCGTACGGGTCCCGTCCGGGCCGCGCTTCGGTGTGGACGGCGCCTTCGAGGGGTACGTCCGGCTGCCGTTCACCGTGGGCGGTCCGGTCGCCGAGGAGGCCGCCGCACGACTGGCGGCGGCGGCCCGCCTGGTGGAGTCGGGCGCGGGGGCGGGCGTGGAGCCCTCGCGGGCGTTCGTGGCGTAGGGGATGTCCTGTCGATCTTGCCGGGCTCGCGGCGTGATCGACAAGACACCCCCCAGCGGCGCGACGCGGGAGGGCGGGTACGGATCCAGGTCCGTACCCGCCCTTCCACGTCCTCCGGAGGTCTCGGTCTCAGCCCTCCGCGGGCACCGGGGTGTGGCGCGGCGGCGGACCGTGTCCGGCCTCGGGCGCGGTGCGGGGTTCCGTCGCCACGGCGGGGGCCGGGACGGGGTCCGTCATGAGGGCGGGGGCGGGCACGGGGTCCGGCGCGAGCGCCGGGGCGGGCACGGGTTCCGTCATGAGGGCGGGGGCGGGCACGGGTTCCGTCATCGGGGCGGCCGGGCCGGCCACGGCGGCGTCGGGGCCGGGGCGGGGTTCCGTCACCACGGCGGGGCCGGGGGCCGTCAGGGAGGCGGCCGGGGGAGGGCCGGGGTCCGGGGCCGAGCCGGGGGCCGCCTCGACCGACGCCGCCGTGGCGGTCTGCCGCTCCGGCAGGAGCGCCAGTACGGCCTGACGGTGCGCCTCGCTCGTCGCGTCGTCGTACGGATCGGGCGTCGCCGGCACCTGCAGGCGCAGCACCTGGCCGGTACCGAGCCGGGCGTAGCCGCGGCCCGGCGGCACGACCGGGACCGGTGTGGTGTGCGGCTCGGCACCGAGCACCGAGGAGATCTGCCGGGCCGAGGCCGGGCCGAGCACGACCCGGGCGTGGGTGTGCGTCCGAACCGTCTCGCTCAGCGCGTCCACGCTGTCGAACTGCTCCGCCACCACCACGGTGACGTGCGCGGCCCTGCCGTGCCGCAGCGGCACCTGCAAGAGCTCCTGAGGGTCGGGACGGCCGTCCGCCGCCGCCAGGTGGCCGAGGACGCTCGGCCGGTCGAGCAGGATCCACAGCGGACGCCGGGTGTCCTCGGGCGCGGGGCGGCCCGCCTGACGGGCCCGGTTCGCGGCGATCAGCCGCCGCTCGGTCTCGTGCGCCGCCCACTCCAGGCTCGCCAGCGCGCCCGAGAGGCCGCACTCGACGGCCAGGACACCGGCGCGGCCGGTCAGGCAGGCGTACTCACCCGTGCCGCTGCCCTCCACGATCAGCACGTCGCCGTGCGGCAGGGCCTGCAGGGCGATGGAGCGCAGGAGGGAGGTCGTGCCGCTGCCGGGCTGGCCGACGGCGAGCAGATGCGGCTCCGTGGAACGCGGACCGGTACGCCAGACGACCGGGGGCGCGTCCCGCGGACCGTCGGCGGCCTGGACCGGCACCGTCCGCTGGACGGCGTCGGCGTCGGTGAAGCCGAGGACCGTCTCGCCCGGCACGGTGACGAAACGCTGGGCGGCGATCGTCGTCGGCAGGGCGGACAGCACGGTCATCACGAGCTGATTGCCCTCCTCGTCCCAGTCGAAGAGGTACTCGCGGCCGCGCCCGGACTTGGCGTGCAGCAGCTGCTCGATCCGGGCGCGGGAGGCCGCCTCCCCGTCGGTGAAGTAGGCGGGGTACTTGATGCGCAGGCGGGTCAGCCGCCCGCTGTCGTCGAAGGCGTGGTCCCCGAACGCGCCGCTCCAGTCGCCGCCGTGGGCGAAGAGCGGGGCGGGGTCCTCGGGGACGGAGAAGTACGGCACCAGCGCCTCGTAGAGGCCCTTGAGCCGCTCGATCTCGGCGTCGCCGGGTCCGGTCCTGACGACCGGGCGCTCCCGCCCCTTCCACGCTGCCGCGCCCATCACCGAGACCATGGCCAGCAGGGGCCCGTACGGGACGAGGGCGACGACGAGGACGCAGGCCGCGACCAGGAGCAGCGTGGGACCGCGCCGCTCCTTGGGGGTCGCGGCCCACCTGGCGCGCGCGGTCGCGGCCAGCTTCCGCAGACCACGCGTGATGGTGATCAGCGGATGGAGGACATCGGTGGCACTGTCGGCGGCCGTGCGCGCGATCTCTCGACTGCGAGCGATCCGGTCGCTGCCGCTGCTCAGAATGCGGGGGAGTGGTCGCCGGGCCACGTCGTACTCCTGAAGTTGTGGAAGGGGCCGAAGAGCGTCAGAACTTGATCCCGCCCAGCAGGCTGGCGAGACTCTGGCCGCCCGCGGTGATGCTCGGGGCGATGGCCGTACCGGCGAGGTAGAAGCCGAACAGCGCGCTGACGAGGGCGTGGGACGCCTTCATCCCGTCCTTCTTGAAGAACAGGAAGCAGATGATGCCGAGCAGGACCACGCCTGAGATGGACAGGATCATGAGGTGTTCTCCTGGTTGAGGGGACAGTCACCATGAGTCCTTCCAGGTTCACAGGAAGTATCTATGTGATTAAAGGTGCATAAGAGTGAAAGATGGTCGTTTTCACTTGACTGGCGGATGCGGGGGCCTGGCCCGGGTGGCGAAATGCACGGAGCGCGCTAGGTGATCTTTGCCGTGGACGTGCCCCGTCATGTCGCGGGACGAGCAGTACCCTGTCGATTCACTCGTACGGCCCTCGTGTGCCGTGCGCAGGTCACAGGGACGACGTCCAGGCCGCGAGCGCGAGGCGCACCTCACGCGCGCGGCACGGATCACATGCACGACGGAACGGAAAGGCGGACACGTCCGATGAGCGAGACTCCGGACCCCGAGGTCATCGAGCTGGCAGGCAAGGTCTTCGACCTCGCGCGCACAGGGGACGCCGAGACTCTGGCCGCCTACGTCGACGCCGGCGTACCGGCCGATCTCACCAACGACCGGGGCGACTCCCTCGTCATGCTCGCCGCCTACCACGGGCACGCGGAGGCCGTCACCGCCCTGCTGGCCCGGGGCGCCGACGCGGACCGCGCCAACGACCGCGGCCAGACCCCGCTCGCCGGCGCGGTCTTCAAGGGCGAGGACGCCGTCGTCCGCGCGCTGCTCGCCGGCGGCGCAAATCCGGAAGCGGGGACTCCGTCTGCCGTGGATACTGCTCGGATGTTTGGGAAGGCAGATCTCCTGGAGCTGTTCGGCAACCGCTGAAGATCCAGGTGAACGGGCACTGAACCCCAGGTGAGAGCGGTGTCGTAAATGTGGTCGCGGTGGCGAAATGGCTGGGTCATCATGACGTCGGGCCCGCAAGGGGCCACCGACGAGAGGCAGAGGAAGATGGTCAACACCAAGCGAAGGACGACGGGCGGCCCTCCATGTTGCTGCGCGGCCTAGGCGATCACCACCCCCCGGTACTCCCCGGTCGTGTCGACAGCTTGATGTGAGGCATCTTCCATGTTCGAACCAGTCATAGCGCCGAGCGGCACCCTGCTCGGCCTGCTGCAGAGGGGCCGCGGCGACGGCACCCTGCACGCCCTCGCCGCGCCACGCGCCGAGGCCCTCGCGGCCCTCGACCACTGCGTTCTCAGCGACCCGCGCCAGGACTGGCAGGTCGAGAACCGCTCCCTCTACTACGCACGCCTGTACCTCGACCTGCACGGCGGGCTCGGCGAGATCGAGGCCCACCTCTTCGGGGCCGAAGACCACTTCGACACCGACGAGAACAGGACCGGGCTCGCGCTCGCCGTCCTGGGGCACCTCGCCTCCTACGGCCGCCAGGACGCCCTGGTGCTGCTCCGGCGGTACGCCGCGACCGGCGCCAACTGGGCGTGGGCGCTCGACGAACTCGCCCTGCGCGACGACGACGCCGGACTGCGCGCGCTCGCCGTCCCGGTCCTCGCCCGGTTCCCGGCCGGCCCGGAGGGCGACGCCGAGCTGGCGAGCACCGTACGGGACGCCTTCGAGCCCCGGCCGTGGCGGCTGTGGGCCGAGGACCGGCGGGACGCCGTCGGCGCCCGCGTCCGGGCCGCCCAGGAACAGGGCTCCTTCGATCGCTGGCAGCGCCAGATGCGACCGAGCGGGCCCCGGCCCGGCTGGAGCGTCCAGGCGGTCTTCGACTGGGCCCAGGAGGGTCTGGAGCGCGGCGCCGTGCTGCACGGGCCCGCCGCCCGCTGCCTGACCGCCGTCGCCGGGCCCGAGGACCGGCCCGTCATCGTCGAGGCCGCCCGCAGCGGACCCGACGGGGCGCGCTGCGCCGCCCTGCACTACCTCGCCGAGTCACGCGACCCCGCCGTGCTCGACCTCATCGAGGCCGCCGCCGGCAGCGGCTCCCGTACCGTCGCCGAGGCCGCCGTCGCCGCGTTCGAGCGCATGTGCGGCGAGGCCGCCGTCGACCGGGCCCGCGGCTGGGTGCACCGGCCCGACGCGCTCGGCGCGGCCGCCGCGGGCGTCCTCGCCTGCCGGGGCGGTGCCCAGGACGCCATGCTCGTCCTCGGCGCCCTGCGCGAGACGGTCAGGGCCGATGGCCCCGACGCGACCGCCCTCTACCCGCTCGTCGACGGCGCCGGCCGCCTCGGCATCGCCTGCGCGGCCCCCGTACTGCGCCACGTCTACCGAGAGACGGCCTCCTCCCACCTGCGCGGCCGCACGGCCCGCGCCCTCGCGGCCACCGACCCGACTTTCGCGACGGGTTTCGCCGTCGAATGCCTCTGGGACTGCGAGGAGACCACGCGCGAGGTCGCGGCGCTGCACGCCGAGACCGGTGACGTACGGGTCGCGGAGCGATTGCGCCGCCTGGCGGCCGACCCGGCCGAGGAGGCCGAGGTCCAGACGGCGGTCCGCAACCGGATAGGGCCGGACCTCCAGGTCTGAGCGGGCGGTCGGCGACCTGACAGGGCCGGGCCGCTAGGTCTGAGCGGGCGGTCGGCGACCTGACAGGGCCGGGCCTCCGGGGCTGAGCGGAGCCGCTCGCCCGCCCCGCCCCGGCGGAGGGCGCTCCGTCGCGGGGACTCCTGCCGGAGGGCGTCCTGCCGGAGGGCGTCTGCCCGAGGGTGGGGCGCGGCGGCGGTGGTCGGGCTCTGGCCCCGCCAGGCCCGGCTCGAGACCCGGGCCGGGCCTGGCGGGGCAAACGCTCATGGGACGTTCCCCGGCCGTCCAGATCCACGTCGGCGGGAACACGCCGGGCGCGACGACAACACGGGTATGCGTGTCGTCATCGTCACCGAATCCTTCCCGCCCGATGTCAATGGTGTGGCGCACTGCGCCCTGCAGACCGCGCGCCACCTCGTCCGCCGCGGCCATGACCCGCTCGTCATCGCCCCGGCCGTACCCGCGTCCGCGACCGAACCCACGACCGGCTCCGTGGCCGGGCCCGCCGCCCCGCCGGACTCGGACGCGCCCTGCCCCGTCGTGCGCGTACCGTCCCTGCCCCTGCCCGGCTACCCCCAGGTGCGCGTCGCCCTGCCCAGCCGCCGTACGGCCGCCGCCATCGCCGCACACCGAGCCGACCTCGTGCACCTGGCCAGCCCCTTCGTCCTGGGCGTCCGCGGGATGACGGCCGCACACCGGCTCGGACTGCCCGCCGTCGCCGTCTACCAGACCGACCTCGCCGGCTACGCCCGCACCTACATGGGCACGGGCGAGGGCGCCGCCTGGCGCCGGCTCCGGGCCGTCCACGGCGCCGCCGACCGCACCCTCGCGCCGTCCACTGCCGCCGCGCGCGACCTGGAGACCCACGGCATCGGCCGCGTACGCCTCTGGCGCCGCGGTGTGGACACCGCCCGCTTCCGCCCCGGCCTGCGCGACGAGGCGCTGCGCCGCGCGCTCGCCCCGGGCGGCGAGCTCCTCGTCGGCTACGTCGGCCGCCTCGCCCCCGAGAAGCGCGTCGAACTCCTCTCCGGAGTGTGCGGACTGCCCGGCGTCCGCGTCGTGGTCGTCGGCGACGGTCCGAGCGGTCCCGGGCTGCGGGCCGCCCTCCCCGGCGCCGAGTTCCTCGGCCGCCGTACCGGCAGCGACCTGGCGAGGATCTTCGCCTCGCTGGACGTGTTCGCGCACACCGGTCCGTACGAGACCTTCTGCCAGACCGTGCAGGAGGCGATGGCGAGCGGTGTCCCCGTGGTCGCCCCGGCCGCCGGCGGCCCGCTGGATCTCGTCGACCACCGGCGGACCGGACTGCTCGTCCCGCCGGACGACGCGACCGCGCTACGGGAGGCCGTCGCCTCCCTCGCCGCCGCACCGGGCTTGCGGGCCGCGTACGGGCGCGCCGGCCGGGCGGCGGTGGAGGGCCGGACCTGGGAGGCCGTGGGCGACGAGCTGATCGGTCACTACCTGCAGGTGCTGCGCGAGCGGACGGCGGTCGCGGCATGAGCGTCCTCAACTCCAGCGTTTCCGGGGCGAACGGGCTCGGCGGCCTCGCGGGCCTCACCGCTCACGACCTCACCGCTCACGACCTTGCCGTTCACGAGCTTGCCGTTCACGACATCACCGCTCACGACCTCCGTACGAAGGTCCCCGACGCGCGCGTTGCGGGCCCGTACGTCCCGGGCGGGCGCCGACCCCTGCGGATCGTCCGGCTCGCCAACTTCGTCACCCCGACCTCGGGCGGTCTGCGCACCGCCCTCGAACAGCTCGGCCGCGGCTACCTCGCCGCCGGTCACGAGCCCATCCTGATCGTCCCCGGGGACGTGGCGAGCGACCAGGTCACCGACCAGGGGCGGGTCATCACCCTGCCCGGTCCCGTGCTGCCCGGGACCGGCGGCTACCGGGTCCTCGCCGACCGGCGGCGCGTACGCCGACTCCTCGACGAACTCTCCCCGGACCGCTTGGAGGTCTCCGACCGCACGACCCTGCGCTGGACGGGGGAGTGGGCCAGGCGCGCCCGCGTGCCGTCGGTGATGGTCTCCCACGAGACCGCCGACGGGGTGCTGCGGACCTGGGGCGTACCGCGGGCCGCAGCCGCCCGCGCGGCCGACCGGCTCAACCGGCGTACGGCGTGGGCGTACGCGCGGATCGTGTGCACGACGGAGTGGGCGGAGCGGGAGTTCGTACGGATCGGGGCCCGCAATGTCGTACGGGCGCCGCTCGGCGTGGAGCTGGACCGCTGCCGGCCCGGGCGGCGGAGCAGCGTCCTGCGGGCCACGTACGCGGACGGCCAGCGGGTGCTGCTGGTGATGTGCTCCCGGCTCTCCGTGGAGAAGCGGCCCGGAACGGCACTGGACACGCTCGCCCATTTGAGGGCGTCCGGGGTCAGGGCGGGGCTCGTCGTGGCGGGCGACGGGCCGCTGCGCGGCGCGCTGGAGCGCCGGGCCAGGGACGAAAGGCTGCCGGTGCGCTTCCTGGGGCACGTCGCGAACCGGGAGGCGCTGGCCGACCTCCAGGCCGCCGCCGACCTGTGCCTGGCCCCGGGACCCGCTGAAACGTTCGGCCTGTCCGCGCTGGAGGCGCTCGCCTGCGGCACGCCGGTGGTCGCCAGTGCCTCCTCGGCCCTGCCGGAGATTCTCGGCGACGCGGGCGCCTGCGCCCCCGACGACCCCGCCGCCTTCGCGGCGAGCCTCCGCACCCTGCTCGACCGGCCGGAGAACGAGCGCCGCGCGGCGGCACGCGCGCGTGCCGAACTCTTCGGCTGGGACCGCTCGGTGGCCGCTTTCCTCCAGGCTCACGACGCGTCGCCCGCCTCGATCCTCGTCCCGCCACAGGGGGCCCGGACATGACGACCACCAACACCGCCCCGGGCGGCCCGAGCGCACCGGGCCCGTCAGCCCCCGACGCCGAACACGCCGTCGCGGCGCGCACAGTGCCCGACCGGTCCACCGACCGATCGGCCGTCGTACCGGCCGTCGTACCGGCGGGCGCGGTCACCCGCTCGGCGCCACGTCCGCCGACCGGGCCCCCCGGCCGCTCCGGACCTGCGCCCGGCCAAGCGTTCCGGCAGGCGGCGGCCGACCAGAGCGCCGGGTCCGAGGCGCCGCGGCGGGACGGGTCCGGGGGCCTCTCCGGCCCCGTGGCCGGACACGCGCGCGTGGAGGCCGTACCCACTCCGCGTCCGGCGTCGGCGCCCGGGCACGCGCGCGTGAGGCTCCTCCCGGTCCCGGTCCCGGTCCCGGTCCCGGTCCCGGTCCCGGTCCCGGTCCCGGTCCCGGACCCGGTCCCGCGCCCCGAGCCCCAGGCGCCCGGGCACGCGCGCGTGGGGCTCCTGCCGGTCCCGGACCCGCTTCCCGAGCCCGATACGCCTGGGCACGCCTGCCTGAGCACCCTCCCGGTCACGCGCGCCGATGCCCCGCCGCCGTCCTCCGCCACCGCGTCCGTCCTCCGCTTCGCCGTTCTGGGGGACTCCCTCAGCGAGGGTGTCGGCGACCCCGTCGACGGTGACTGGCGGGGGTGGGCCGCGCTGCTGGCCGAGGGCCTCGCCGGTCCCGCGCAGCGCGTCGAGTTCCGGAACTTCGCCGTCAGCGGCGCCCAGAGCCGTGAGGTCGCCGAGCAGCAGGCACCGGAGGCCGTGGCGTTCCGGCCGGATCTCGCCTCCGTCGTCGTCGGGGTCAACGACACCCTGCGCCACACCTTCGACATCGCCCGGCTCGCCCGCCGTCTCGACGGGGTCTGCGCGGACCTCACCGCGAGCGGAGCCGTACTCCTCACCGCCTGTCTGCCCGACCCCGGCCGGATGCTCGGCCTCCCCGGGCCCCTCGCAAGGCCGCTCGCCCGCCGCCAGAAAGCCGTCAACGCGCTCGTCCACGCCGTGTCCGCCCGCTACGACGCCGTCCATCTCCACCTCGCCGACCCGCTCTGGACCGACGACCGGTCCCTGTGGAGCGCCGACCGGCTCCACCCCGGCGAGCGCGGCCACCGGGCCGTCGCCGCACGATTCCACGCCCTCCTGACCGCCCGTGGTCTCGCCCATGGCGGGGCTCCCTCGCCCGACCCCGAGCAGCCCCCGCCGACCCGTACGGAGGCGCTGCTCTGGCTCGCCACCGCCGGCACCGGCTGGGTCGCCCGGCGCTGCCACGACCTGTTGCCCCAGTTGCTGCGCCTGGCCGGCGCCGAGCTGCGGCACTGGGCGGGCGGCACCGCCTCCCGGCTCGACCGGCGGGCCGAACAGGCCCTGTCCGCCGCGCTCGCGGCGGTGTCCCTGGACGCCCCGGTGGCCACAATGGGGGAATGACCGGGCGCTGGGAGTTCTGGATCGACCGCGGCGGAACCTTCACCGACATCGTGGGCCGACGGCCCGACGGGCGGCTCGTCACCCGCAAGCTCCTCTCGCACGACCCGGCCCGCCCCCAGGACGCCGCCGTCGCGGGAATCCGCCTCCTCCTCGGGCTCGCGCCCGACGAGCCGGTCCCCGCCGACCGGATCGACGTCGTCAAGATGGGCACCACCGTCGCCACCAACGCCCTCCTGGAGCGGCGCGGCGAGCCGACCGTGCTCCTCGTCACCGAGGGCTTCCGCGACGCCCTGCGGATCGCCTACCAGAACCGGCCCCGGCTCTTCGACCGCCACATCGTGCTCCCCGAGGCCGTCCACGAGCGGGTGATCGAGGTTCCCGAGCGGGTCGACGCCCACGGCCGCGTCGTCAGACCGCTCGACGAGGAGGCCGTCGCCGAGGAGCTGCGGGCGGCTCACCGCGACGGCTACCGCTCCGCGGCGGTCGTCCTCATGCACGGCTACCGCTGTCCCGCCCATGAGACCCGGATCGGCGACCGTGCCCGCGCGCTCGGCTTCACCCAGGTCAGTTGCTCCCACGAGGTCAGCCCGCTCATCAAGCTCGTGCCCCGCGGCGACACCACCGTCGTCGACGCCTACCTCTCCCCGATCCTGCGCCGGTACGTGGACGAGGTGGCCCGCGACCTCGCGGGGATCCGGCTGATGTTCATGCAGTCCAACGGCGGCCTGCGCGAGGCAGCCCGCTTCCGGGGCAAGGACGCCGTCCTGTCCGGACCGGCCGGCGGCGTCGTGGGGATGGCCCGCACCTCGGAGCAGGCGGGGTTCGACCGTGTCATCGGCTTCGACATGGGCGGCACGTCCACCGATGTGTCGCACTACGCGGGCGAGTTCGAGCGTGAACTGGGTACACAGGTCGCCGGCGTGCGGATGCGGGCCCCGATGATGCACATCCACACCGTCGCCGCGGGCGGAGGCTCCGTCCTCCACTACGACGGCCGGCGCTACCGCGTCGGCCCCGACTCGGCCGGCGCCGTTCCGGGCCCCGCCTGCTACCGCCGAGGCGGACCGCTCACCGTCACGGACGCCAACGTGATGCTCGGCCGCGTCCAGCCCGACCACTTCCCGGCCGTCTTCGGGCCGGACGGCGACCAGCCGCTCGACCCCGCCGTCGTACGCGAGAAGTTCACCGCCCTCGCCGCGGAGATCGGCGGCGGACGCACACCCGAGGAGGTCGCCGCCGGCTTCCTGGAGATCGCAGTGCTCAACATGGCCAACGCCGTCAAGAAGATCTCCGTCCAGCGTGGCCACGACATCACCCGCTACGCCCTCACCAGCTTCGGTGGCGCCGGCGGCCAGCACGCCTGCGCGGTCGCCGACGCCCTGGGCGTCGACACCGTCCTCGTACCACCGCTGGCCGGCGTGCTCTCCGCGTACGGCATAGGCCTCGCCGACGCCACCGCCATGCGCGAGCGGTCGGTGGAGGCGGAGCTCGACGCGCCCGGGACGTACGCGCGCGTGACGGAGCTGTGCGCCGAACTCGCCCGGAGGACCAGGGAGGAGCTGCGCGCCGACGGGCTGCCCGACTCCGCGATCACCACCCACGCGCGCGTGCTGCTGCGCTACGCCGGCACGGACGCGAGCCTCCAGGTCGACCTGGACGGCGCCGAGAAGATGGCGCGCGCGTTCACGGCCCTTCATCGCGCTCGGTACGCCTTCACCATGGAGAAGCCGCTCGTCGTGGAGGCCGTCTCCGTGGAGGCCGTGGGCACTGCCGGTCCGCACGGTCCGGTGGCCGTCGAGACGGGTGCACGGGACGGCGCTCTCGCACCGCGGGCGACGGTACGGATGTACGCCGCCGGGCCCTCCCTCGCCCCCGAACCCCGCGGCGGCTCCCGATCGGGCGCCCGTCCGGGCCCCGGCCGCGGCTCCGACCCGGCCGGAGCCTTCGACCCCGGCCGCGCCACCGACCCCACCGACCCCGCCGGCGCCACCGCGTCCGGCGCCGCGAAGGACACCCCGCTGTACCGGCGTGAGGACCTACGCCCCGGCGACACGGTCACCGGCCCCGCCGTCCTCGCCGAGGCCGACGCCACCACCGTCGTCGACCCCGGCTGGCAGGTCACGGGCGGCGACGGGGGACACCTGGTCCTCACCCGCGCACGGCCCCGCCCCGCGCGCGTCGCGGTCGGCACGGACGTCGACCCGGTCCTCCTGGAGGTCTTCAACAACCTCTTCATGTCGATCGCCGAGCAGATGGGCGTCCGCCTGGAGAACACCGCCCACTCCGTCAACATCAAGGAGCGACTCGACTTCTCCTGCGCCCTGTTCGACGCCGAGGGCAACCTCATCGCCAACGCGCCCCACATCCCGGTCCACCTCGGTTCCATGGGCGAGGCCATCAAGGAGGTGCTGCGGCGGGGCAGGGACTCGATCGAGCCCGGCGACGTCTACGCGATCAACGATCCCTACCACGGCGGCACCCACCTGCCGGACGTCACGGTCGTGACACCGGTCTTCGACGACGCCGGTGACGCGCTCCTCTTCCTCGTCGCCTCGCGCGGGCATCACGCCGAGATCGGCGGCATCACCCCGGGCTCCATGCCGGCGTTCAGCCGGACCGTCCACGAGGAGGGCGTCCTCTTCGACAACTGGCTGCTCGTACGGGACGGGCGGCTGCGCGAGGAGGAGACACGGGCCCTGCTGACCGGTGCGTGCCACCCCTCCCGGGACCCGGACACCAACCTCGCCGACCTGCGCGCCCAGATCGCCGCCAACGAGAAGGGCATCGAGGAACTGCGCGCCATGGTCGACCAGTTCGGCCTCGACGTCGTCCACGCCTACATGCGGCACGTCCGCGCCAACGCAGAGGAGTCCGTACGCCGGATCCTGGCCGGCCTCGGGGACGGCTCGTACCGCTACGAGACCGACGGCGGCGCGATCGTCCAGGTGGCGGTCCGCGTCGACCGCGAACGGCGCTCAGCCGTCATCGACTTCACCGGAACCTCCCCGCAGCAGCCGGGCAACGCCAACGCGCCGACCTCCGTCGTGACGGCCGCCGTCCTGTACGTCTTCCGCACCCTGGTCGACGACGACATCCCCCTCAACAGCGGCTGCCTGGAACCCCTGGAGATCCGCGTGCCGCCCGGCTCCATGCTCGCCCCCGCCTTTCCGGCGGCCACGGTCGCCGGAAACGTGGAGACCTCCCAGGCGGTGACCGGCGCCCTGTACGCGGCTCTCGGCGTCCAGGCCGAGGGCTCGGGCACCATGAACAACGTGACGTTCGGCAACGCGCGCGTGCAGTACTACGAGACGGTCGCGAGCGGCTCCGGCGCGGGGGACGGGTTCGACGGGGCCGACGCCGTCCAGACCCACATGACCAACTCCCGGCTCACCGACCCCGAGATCCTGGAGTGGCGCCACCCGGTCCGGGTGGACTCCTTCGCCGTACGCCCGGACAGCGGCGGGACCGGCCGATGGCACGGCGGCAACGGCGTCGAACGCCGCATCCGCTTCCTGGAACCGATGACCGTGACCCTGCTCACCGGCCACCGCAGGGTCCCGCCCTACGGCATGGCGGGCGGGCGGCCCGGGCTCCTGGGAGAGAACCTGGTCGAACGCGCCGACGGCACCGTCGAGCACCTCGGCGGCGTCGACACGGCCGAGGTGGGCCCGGACGACGTCCTGGTCCTGCGGACCCCGGGCGGCGGAGGCTACGGCCCCGCCCGGCCCTGACCGGACCACGAGCGCGCACGCGCCCCCGCCCAGGCCCGCCGGACGCCCCCTAACCCACGGGCACGAACCGCACCGCGGTCCCCGGCACCGCCTGCGCCGCCGCCGCCAGGTCGGACTCCCGTACCACCGCCACCACCGGATAGCCGCCCGTCGTCGGATGGTCCGCGAGGAAGACCACCGGCCGTCCGTCCGGCGGCACCTGCACCGCGCCGAGGACCATGCCCTCGCTGGGAAGCTCGCCGGTGAGGGCCCGCTCCAGCGACGGGCCCTCGGTGCGCAGGCCGATCCGGTTGCTCGACGGCGAGACGCGGTACGCGCGCGTGGCGAAGGTACGGAGCGCCGCACCGGTGAACCAGCCGTGACGCGGACCGAGCCGGACCCGCAGGACCAGTTCGTCCGGCGGGCCCGGCCAGGGCGGCGCGTCGACCGACCCCCGTACGGCCGATTCCACGCCCAGCGGCAGCACCGTCCCGTCGGCCAGCGGCGCCGGGCCGAGGCCGGACAGCAGGTCGGTGGCGCGGCTGCCGAGGACGGGGTCGACGGCGATCCCGCCGCCGAACCCCACGTACGTCCGCAGGCCGCGCACCGCCGGACCGATCTCGAGGAGCGCCCCGGCGGGGACACGTACCGCCGTGCCCCAGGCGGCCGGTCGCCCGGCGACGGAGACCGGGCACGGCGCGCCGCCCACCCCGACGGTCACCGCGCACCGGGGCCGCACCGCGCACCCGTTGACCGTGGTCTCAAGGACGGCCGCACCCTCGGGATTGCCGATCAGCCGGTTCACGAGACGCGCCGCCCCCGGGTCCAGCGCCCCCGAGCGGGGCACCCCCAGATGCGCGTGTCCGGTCCGCCCCAGGTCCTGCACGGTCGTCAGCGCCCCGGCCCGTACGACGGCGACAGCACGATCGGTCACCGGCTCTCCACGCTCTTCGTGCTCTTCACGCCTTTTTTCGGGTTCTCGACCACGAAACGCACCCGGGAGCCAGGCGTCAGAAGCGCGGCGGGCTCACGGTCCGCGTCCCACAGCACCGCGTCCGTCGAGCCGATGAGCTGCCAGCCGCCGGGTGAGGAACGCGGGTACACGCCCGTGTACGGCCCCGCCAGCGCCACCGACCCGGCCGGCACGGCCGTGCGCGGGGTGGCCCGGCGCGGCACCTGGTACTGCTCGCCGAGCCCGGTCAGATAGCCGAAGCCCGGCGCGAACCCGCAGAAGGCGACCCGGAACTCGGTGCCGGAATGAATCCGGACCGCCGTCTCCACGGACACTCCCCACAGCGCGGCGACTTCGGCCAGATCGGGACCGTCGTAGCGGACCGGTACCTCGACGGCCCGCTCCACGCGCGCGTGGAGCGGCGGAATCGTCCACTCCCGCAGCTGTCCGGCCAGCAGATCGGGCGCGTCGACTCCGTCGAGCAGCACCGTCCGCGCCGCCGGCACGATCTCCCGTACGGAGGGCAGCGAGCCGCCCGCCCGCCGGCGCAGCAGCTCGGCGTGGAACGCCTCCGTCTCCGTCCCGCTCGCCAGCTCGACGAGCAGCGCCCGCTCGCCCACCCGGAACACCCGCCGCGCCTTCATGCGAACGCCTCCACCCGCACACCGCTCGCCTCCAGCTGGGCGCGCACCCGCCGGGCGAGAACCACCGCGCCCGGGGTGTCACCGTGCAGGCAGAGCGACCGCGCCCGTACGGCGACGGACCGCCCGCAGTGCGCGGTCACGACCCCGAAGCGCGCCATGGACAGCGATCGCTCGACGACCTCCGCCGGGTCGGTGACGACGGCCCCCTCCTGCCCCCGTGGCAGCAGGGAGCCGTCCGCCCGGTACGCCCGGTCGCCGAACGCCTCGGCGACGACGGGCAGCCCCGCCTTCTCGGCGGCCTCGTGGAGCCGAGAGCCGGGAAGGCCGAGCACGGGAAGCGCGCCGCCCGCCAGGAGCACGCCGTCGACGACGGCGGCGGCCTGCTCCTCGTCGCGGACCACCCGGTTGTACAGGGCGCCGTGCGGCTTGACGTACGAGACCACCGAACCGGCGGCCCGGGCGAAGGCGCCGAGCGCGCCGATCTGGTAGGCGACCTCGGCCGCCAGCTCGTCGGCGGGCACGTCCATGGAGCGCCGGCCGAAGCCGGCCAGGTCCCGGTACGAGACCTGGGCCCCGATCCGTACGCCCCGCGCGGCCGCCAGCTCGCAGACCCGACGCATGGTGACCGCGTCCCCGGCATGGAAGCCGCAGGCCACGTTGGCGCTGGTGACCACGGAGAGCAGCTCCTCGTCGTCGGTCAGCGTCCAGCGGCCGAAGCCCTCTCCGAGGTCGGCGTTGAGATCGATCGAGGCCCAGGTCATGGTGGCTCTTCCTTCCTTCCCGGGAGGTGCGGTGGTGCGGTGGTGCGGCTGAAGGCGTGCGGCGGGTGCGAGGAGATCAGGCCGCGACGCGGTACTCGGTGTCGCGTACATCGGTGACGAGCATCCGCCCCGGTGCGTGGGTGATCGCGAACGGCGGGCGCGAAGCCATCACGGCGGCCTGGGGGGTGACCCCGCACGCCCAGAAGACCGGCACGTCCCCGGGTTCCGCCGCGACCGCGTCCCCGAAGTCCGGGCGGTCCAGGTCGCCGATGCCCAGTGCCGCCGGATCACCCACGTGGACGGGTGCCCCGTGCACGGCGGGCAGCAGTCCGCTGAGCCGCCGCGCCGTGGGTACGAGGTCCGCCGGCACCGGGCGCATCGAGACCACCATCGGCCCGTGCAGCCGCCCGGCGGGACGGCACGCCCGGTCGGTGACGTACATGGACACGTTGCGGCCCTGCTCGACATGGCGCAGCGGCACCCCCGCCTCCGCGAGCAGGCCCTCGAAGGTGAAGCTGCATCCGATGAGGAACGAGACCAGATCGCCCCGCCAGTACGGGGTCACCTCGGTCGGCTCGTCGACGAGTCGCCCGTGCTCCCACACGCGGTAACGCGGGAGGTCCGTCCTGAGATCGGCGCCGGAGGCGAGCTCCGTGGTCCACGACCCGACGTCGGTGACGTCCAGGACGGGGCACGGCTTGGGGTTGCGGGTGCAGAACAGCAGCACGTCGTACGCCCAGTCCGCGGGCACCGAGATGAGATTGGCCTGAGCGTGGCCCGGGGCCCAGCCGGCCGTCGGGGCGGTCGATCCCGCACGGGCACGCGCGCGTGCCACCCGCGGGTCGAGCACTGCGGAGGACGTCATACCAGTTCCTTTCCGCGGGTCTCCGGCAGCCCGAGGAGCGCGAGCACCGCGAGGCCGTAGCCGATCGCCCCGAAGACCAGCGCGCCGCCGACGCCCCAGCTCTCGGCGAGGAAGCCCACCAGCGTGGGGAAGACGGCGCCCACCGCGCGCCCGGTGTTGTACGTGAAGCCCTGCCCCGTGCCCCGGACCGCCGTCGGGTACAGCTCGGCGAGGAAGGAGCCGAAGCCGCTGAAGATGGCCGACATGCAGAAGCCGAGCGGGAACCCGAGGACCAGCAGGAGGGTGTTCGCCCCGGCGGGGATGTTCGTGTAGGAGAGGACGGACAGCGCGGACAGCGCGGCGAAGAGCGCGATGTTCTTCTTCCGGCCGAGCCGGTCCGTGAGGTAACCCCCGGTCAGATAGCCGATGAAGGCCCCGGAGATCAGGAAGGTCAGATAGCCGCCGGTGCCGACCACCGTGAGACCGCGTTCGGTCTTCAGGAAGGTCGGGACCCAGGTGGCGAGCGTGTAGTAGCCGCCCTGGACCCCGGTCGACAGGAGCACCGCGAAGAGCGTGGTGCGCAGCAGCGGCGGCTTGAAGACGGTGGTGAACGAGCCGCGTTCGGTGGAGGCGCGCCGGATCTCGGCGGCCTGCGGGGCGTCCTCGACGTTCCGCCGCACGTACACCACGAGGAGCGCCGGCAGGGCGCCCGTCCAGAACATGACGCGCCAGGCGAGGTCGGCGTCGACGAACTGGAAGACCAGGGTGTAGACGATCACCGCGAGCGCCCAGCCGGCCGCCCAGGCGCTCTGGATGCCGCCGAGGGTACGGCCCCGGTGCTTGGCGGAGGCGTACTCCGCGACCAGGATCGCGCCGACGGCCCACTCGCCGCCGAACCCGAGGCCCTGGAGGGCCCGGAAGACCAGCAGGGTCTCGTAGTTGGGCGCGAAGCCGCACAACACGGTGAACAGGGCGTAGGTGATGACCGTGATCATCAGCGCCTTCACCCGCCCGATCCGGTCGGCGAGGATGCCGGCCAGCGCGCCGCCGATCGCCGAGACGACCAGGGTGACCGTCGTCAGCAGGCCGGTCTGGCCCTTGTCGAGGCTGAAGTAGGCGGCGATGGCCACCATCGAGAGCGGCAGGGTGAAGAAGTCGTAGGAGTCCAGGGCGTATCCGCCGAACGCGCCGCCGAAGGCGCGGCGGCCGCGCGGCCCGAGGGCCCGCAGCCAGGCGAACGCGCCCGTGTCGTCGGGCCGTTCGCCCTGGGTCTGCTGCTGGGTCTGTGTCGTGCTCATCTGCACCTCGCAGAGGGGGAGGAGCGTGCCTGAGAGACGTACCGAAGGACCGTGCGGTGTCGACAACGTAGAGGATCGTTGAACGATCCGACAAGAGGTATGTCGTCACGTTCTTGTGTCCGGGGGGTACCTGCGATTGACTCGGCCGCGGACGACGGAGGGAACGAAGCGCAGTGGGCGAGATCGACGAACTGGCGGACGACCGGGCGCTGCTCGGGCGGACCAGCACGGCGGAACGGGTGGCGGACATCCTGCGCACCCGCATCGCCGAGGGCTTCTTCCCGCCCGGCACGCGGCTGTCCGAGGACAGCATCGGCGGAGCCCTGGGGGTGTCCCGCAACACCCTGCGCGAGGCGTTCCGGCTGCTCACCCACGAGCGGCTGCTCGTCCACCGGCTCAACCGGGGCGTCTTCGTCCGCGTCCTCACGGTCGAGGACGTCGCCGACATCTACCGCACCCGCCGCCTGGTCGAATGCGCGGTCGTCCACGACCTGGGGCAGCCGCCCTTCGCCGTCGGCGGCCTCGCCGCCGCCGTCGAGGAGGGCGAGCGGGCGGCCCGCGCGGCGGACTGGAAGGGCGTGTCCACCGCCAACATCCACTTCCACCGCGAACTGGTCGCCCTGGCCGGCAGCGCGCGCACGGACGAGCTGATGCGGAGCGTCTTCGCCGAACTCCGCCTCGCCTTCCACGTCGTGGGCGATCCACGCGGCCTGCACGAGCCTTATCTCGTACGAAACCGGGAGATTCTGGAAGCGCTGCTCGCCGGCGAACGCGCGACGGCGGAGCACCTCCTGGCTCGCTATCTCGACGACTCCCGCACCCGGATCGTGGAGGTCTACGCGAAGGCGGTCGACGAGCCGGAGTCCTCCGAGGCCTGAGCGGGGCGGTCGCATCTGCGCCGTTTCGACCGTTGTCGGTGCGAGGACCTAATCTGTGCACCGTGACTTCGCCTGCCTCGACGGACCTCGTTCCGCCCCAGCTCAGCGCGGGGCCGCGGCCCGCGCAGGGCCCGGCCGCCGACGAAGGGCTCGCGCGGCGCCTCCGCGCGCTCGCGTGCACCGCGCCGCTGCACGACCTGGACACCCGCAAGGCGAACCTGGCCGGCGAGTACTCGGTCTACGCGATGGCCGAGGTCGCCCTCGCCGCCATCGACCTCGTCACGCTCACCATGGACTTCGACACCGGCGCCGATCATGAGCAGATCGTCGCCCGTCTCCTGCCCCGCGTCGCCGCCCAGGCGCCCGCCCGCCCGGCCGCCGAGCACGAGCGGGTCGCCCGCTGGGTCCTGGAGAACCTGATCAACGTCGGCAGCGTCGACCGCGGCTTCCGCGCGGTCTACGGCACCTTCGGCGCCGACGGCGTCTATACCCGCCGCGACTACGACTTCAAGCTGATCGAAGAGGTCCCCGGCTATGGCGGAGGCGTCTACCTCCGGACGACCGACGAGGCGGTCAACGTCCTCGTGGGCGCCCTGGACACGGACGTCACCAGCGCCCAGATCGCGGCCGAGGTGAAGCTCGAGGTGCTGATCAGCCGCGGGCGGCTCGCCGACGCCCAGCTCGCCGCCGAGCAGGCGCGGTACCGGACCGTGCAGTACGCCGAGACCCTCCGCAAGACCCTGGAGGCCACCCGGCGCAACGTGCGCGCGGTGGACTGGCTGCGGGCCGTCCCGGACATGATCGCCGAGGCGCTCGACCACGTCGCCGACCGCTACCGCCACGAGAACGCGATCCTCACCAACATCCGCAAGGCCCGCGACGAGGCCGAGGAGCCCGAGCACAAGCGCCGCGCCGCCGAGCTCGTCGACATCGTCAAGGACTGCATCCGCCGCCATACACAGCTGCAGTCCCGTCTCCTGGAGGCCGGACCGCTCTTCCGCGCCGAGCAGGACAGGCAGGCCTTCGCCGCGCCCACCTCGTACACCGGGATAGATCTGTACGGGCAGCTCGTCGCACCGATCCTGCCGCTCCCCGTGGAGCAGGCGATCAAGGTCACGGACGCCTTCTTCGCCCGGGGCACGGGCCTGCGCACCCCCGCCTCCGTGCGCGTCGGCGACCTCGTCGACATGCTGCTCACGCCGCCGGTCGAGCGGGAGCACCTCGGCGCGGAGATGCCCGAGCCCGATCTGATCGCCACGCCCGACGACAGTCGCTTCAGCGAGGAGCAGCTGGCGAGCGCGATGGAGCTGCTCGACCTGGAGCACGACGCGCCCCGCCGGCTCTCCGGCCTCCTCGCCGACGCCCGCCGCCGCGACCCCGACCTGCCGTACCTGGTCGCGCTCCTCGCCGTCCACGCCGCGAGCCCGCCGGTCGGCACCGCGTACCGCCAGGGCGAGGAGCGCCTGCTCTTCGCCGTCGACGACGGCACCCAGCTCGACGACCCGGAGTTCGGTGGCGCCGACCTGATAGTGGGTACGGCACTGCTCGACGCGCTCGGCATGGCGGCGGACCGTACGGAGGCCTCATGACCACGGACCGGTCGGCCCCCGGCCCGACGCCCGCGGACACCCACCCACATCCGACGCCCCTCCCCGCGCGCCTGCCCTCGACCCGCGCCGACGTCCCGATCGCGGCCGGTCCCGTGACCCCGCCCGAGACGGAGGCCCTCGCCACGGGCGAGACCGAGGCCCCGGCCGACGCGTCCCCGGCGACCGGGCTCGTGGCCCCGGGCGAAGCCGCGGGCCCGCGCGGTTCGTCGGCCGAGGGCGAGGACCCGGCCCCGGGCGAGGCGCCGCTCGAGGGCGGAAGCGAAGCGCCCGCCCGGCCGGCGGTCGGGACCGAGGAGCCGGCTGCGGAGCAGCGCCCCACTGAGGGCGAAGCCCCGGCGGAAGCCGGTCAGGGAGCCCTTCCCTCGGCCGACCCGCAGACCGACCCGCAGGCCGCTCCTCAGGCCGACCCTCAGACCGCCCCTGAGGGAAGCCCGCAGGCCGCCCCTCAGGACGGCCCTCGGGCCGACCCGCAGCCCGGGCCGTCCCTCCGCCGGATGGCCGTCGGTGTCGTGTCCGCGCCCGCACCCGCCCGTCGAAGCCCCGCGCCCTCCGTGCGGGCCGTCCGATTGACGGCCGTCGACGACGCGCCCGGCGACCTCCCGGACGTCCCCGCCCGCCGGCCGGCTGTGAGCGTCACACCCGTCCGCCTGCCCCTGACGCCCCCCGACCCCAGCGCACCACCGACAACCCGCACCGAGGAGCCCCAGCCGTGAGCGAACACCACGCCGAGCACACCGACGCGTGGAGCGAGCCGGAGCCTTCGCACACCCCCGCCGCGCCCACCGCCGTCACCCCGGCGGACGCCGCCGACGCCGCACGGCTCGTCTCGTTCGGGCTCCAGCCCAAGCTGATGCCGGCCCGCGACGCCGAGTACGCCGAACTGCTTCGGCGTTACCGGGAGAACCCCGCCTTCGCGCGCCTCGCCGACGCCGTCGCCACCGGCCTCGGGCTCATCGTCCTGGAGGTCTCCCCGCGCGCGGGCATGGCCGTCACCGCCGGCGAGGACTCCGTCTTCGCCGTCCGCATGGGCGACTACGCCCGCCGCGCCTCGACCGACTCCGCCGACCGCTTCCTGCACGGCCTCGCCCACCTCGCCGTCGCCGCCATGGCCTTCCCCCGCCCCGAGGACCTCGCCGACGACGGCTACATCGGCCGCCTCACCGTCAACGGCGTCGACGCCTTCGTACGCCAGGCCTGCCGCCGCCTCGAGGAGCGCGCCGAGGAGCAGGGCGAGAACACCGACCCCGCCTCCGACGCCCCGGGTCTGGAGGCCGCCTGGCGGATCTACGCCCGCCGCAGCTCCACCGGCGCCACCAAGGACGCCCGCCGCCTCGCCGGGTCCACCACCGGCATCGTCGGCAAGGCCGTCGCCTTCCTCACCGACTCCGGATTCCTCCAGCGCACCGGCGACGACGCCGGCGGCTCCTACCGCACCACCGCGCGCTACCAGCTCCAGGTGCGTGACATGGCGGGCAGCGCCGCCATGGCCGAGCTCCTCGACCTCGGCGTCGTCCCCGTCAGCGACGGCACCGCGACCCTCCTGCCGCCGCCCGAGGGCGACGACCTGGAGCTCGCCGCCGACGCCGGCCTGCCCTTCCACGCCTGATCCACGAACGAGACGACGAGAGTCCGCCGCCATGTACGAGCTGTCCCGGGTCCGCCTCTACTCCATCGGCCCCGCCGGTGCGCGCTACGCCGACACCGTCCTGGACCTGCGCGGAGTCGGCGCCCCGGTGCCCCACCCCGCCCCCACCCAGGCGGAATTCTTCGAGGAGGAGCCGGTCGGCCCGCCGCGCCGCCCCGCGCCCGCCGGCGTCCTCTTCCTGGAGAACGGCGGCGGCAAGTCCGTCCTCCTCAAGCTGATCTTCTCGGTCATGCTCCCCGGCCACCGCAACACCCTCGGCGGCGCCAGCTCCGGTGTCCTTCGCAAGTTCCTGCTCGCCGACGACTGCGGCCATGTGGCCCTGGAGTGGCAGCACACCCTCACCGGCGAGCTCGTCGTCGTCGGCAAGGCCAGCGAGTGGCGCGGCCGCCAGGTCTCCAACGACCCGCGGAAGTTCGCCGAGGCCTGGTACTCCTTCCGCCCCGGGCCCGGTCTGAGCCTGGACAACCTCCCGGTCGCCGAGTCCACCGCCGTGCGCCCCTCCGTCGAGGGCGCCTCCGGAGCGCAGGGCCGACGCCGCACCATGAAGGGCTTCCGCGACGCCCTCACCGAGGCGGGCAAGGCGTACCCGCACCTGGAGGTCTACTGGGAGGAGATCCACGACCGCTGGAACGAGCACCTCGGCGACCTCGGTCTCGACCCCGAACTCTTCCGCTACCAGCGCGAGATGAACGCCGACGAGGGTGAGGCCGCCGGCCTCTTCGCGGTCAAGAAGGACTCCGACTTCACCGACCTGCTCCTGCGGGCCGTCACCGACACCCGGGACACCGACGGCCTCGCCGACCTCGTCGCCGGCTTCGGCAACAAGCTCGGCCGGCGCGCCGAGCTCACCGCCGAACGGGACTTCACCGCCGGCTCCGTCGACCTCCTCGGCCGCATCGTCGAAGCCGCCGAGACCCGGGCACGCGCGCGTGACGTCCACGCCGGATCCGAGCGCCGCACCCGTACGCTCGCCCGCCGCCTCTCCGCCCGCGCCACGGAGGAACGCGGCCGCGCCGCAGAACTCGCCCAGCAGGTCACCTCCGCCGCGCACGCCGTCTCCGAGGCCGAGACCGCCCGCGGCCGCAGCTCCCTCATCGCCGCAGAACTGGCCTACCGGCACGCCTCCCTGGCCCTGACCGTCGCCGAGAAGGGCGCCGCCTCCCAGCGTCGCGAACTCTCCGACGCCCGCACCCTGCACGCCGCCTGGCAGGCCACCGAGGCCGTGCTCCGCCACCGCGCGGCAGGAGACCGCTCCGCGCGCGTGGCCGCCGCCATCCGCGAGGCCGAGCGCGACGCCGCGCCCGCGCTCGCCGCGCGTGCCAGGGCCGCCGCCGATCTCGTACGGGCCCTGCACGCCGCCGCCGAGGACGGCGAACGGCACGCCGCCGAGGAGGAGGAGCGCTCCGCCGCCCTCCAGGAGACCGGGGAGACCGCGCACCGCGACGCCACCGCCGCGGCGACCGAGGCCCAGCGCGCCCGCAGCGAGGCCGGCCACCTGCGCCAGCGCCTCGCCGAGGTCGAGCAGGAGACCGCCGAAGCGGTGCGGGCCGGCTGGCTCGACGACACCGCCCCGGACGCCGACCCGGCGCGCGCCGCGCTCGCCGCGAGCGACGCCGAGAAGACCACGGTCGCCGCCTGGGACGCGGCGCGCGACGCCGCCCGGAGCGCCGCCGACCACGCCCGTGAGGCCGCCGCCGCCGAGTCCCGCGCCGAACTGGCCGCCGCCCGCGCGGCGGACGCGGCCGAGGCCGCCGAGAGCGCCTACGACGCCGAGCGCCGCGCGGCGGAGTCCCTCGCCTCCGAGGAACGCCTGGCCGAACTCCTGAGCCTGCCGGCGCAGCAGCCGCCTGCCCCGCTTCCGGGCCAGCGCACGGGGGAGGGGGCCGCGGGCCCGGGCTCCGATCCCCGTGGGCCCGAGGGTCCCGGAGCGGCAGCCTCCGGCCGGCCGCACGGGACGGCCGGCGCCGGGGAGGAGACCTCCGGCCCGGACGACGGCCAGGGCCTCCCGTCCGCCGCCGCGCCCGGCGCCGCCTTCGGGCTCGTCGGCGCGTCCGGCCGCCCGGTCCGTCACGCCGGGCCCGAAGGGCCTCACGGCCCCCTCAGCGTCACGGAGTTCGACCGGTACGCCGACGAGCTGCGGCGGCTGCTCGACCAGTCCATCGCCTCGGCCGAGCGTCAGCTCTTCGATCTGCGCACCGCCGCCGCCGACGACTCCCGCATCCTCGGCGCCCTCGGCGACGGCGGACTGCTGCCGCCCGGCCCTGACGTCCTCGCCACCGTCGAGTACCTCGGCGAGCAGGGAATCCCGGCGCTCCCGGGCTGGCGCTACCTCGCCCAGGCCGTCGACCCCGCCGACCACGCCGCCGTGCTCGCCGCCCGCCCCGAGCTCGTCGACGGCGTCGTGATCACCGACCCGGTCTCGTACGCACGCGCCCGCGAGGTGCTCAGCACGGCCGCCCTGCTGCCGCGCTCGACCGTCGCCGTCGGCACCGCGGCCGCGCTGCTCGCTCCCGTCCCCAGCCCCGAATCCGGCGAGGACGCGGGCGTCTTCCTCGTCCCGCCGAACCCGGCCATGCACGACGAGCACGCCGCCGACCAGGAGCGCCACGCCCTGCGCGCCCGCGCCGCTGCCCGCGACGAGGAGATCCGTACGCTCGCGGCCCGGCTCACCGGTGACCGTTCGCTCGCCGCCCGGATCGGATCGTGGCGCGCCGACTGCCCGCCCGGCATGATCGCCGAACTGGCCGCCGTCGCCGCCACCGCGCGGGAGGCCGCGGAGGCGGCCGCCACCACGCTCGCCGAAGCACGGACGGTACGGGTTGAGGCCGACGAGGCCGCCGCCGACGCCGCCCGCGTACGGGACGAACGGCAGGAGGCCGCCCAGCGCGCCCGTCGGGTCGCCGACGCCCTCGCGGGCCTGGCCTTCCGGCTGCGCGAGCGGTCCGCCTGGCAGGCCAAACTCCGCGAACTGGCCGACGAGGCCGCCGAGTCCGAGGCCCGTGCCCAGACCTGCCTGGAGCGCGCCCGCGCCGCCGACGAGGACCGCCGCGCCGCCCAGCGGGCCGCCGACGACGCCCACCGCACCGCCCGCGCGCTGCGCGCCGAGCGTGCCGAGATCGCCGGCGCCCCCGACCAGCTCCCCGAGGCCGACCCGGCCGCGCCCCGCGCCGCGCTCCCCACGCTCCGCGAGGCCTACCGCGCCGCGTCCCAGCTCTACGAGAAGGTCGGCGTCGGCGCCGACCTGCGCGCCGAGCAGGCCCGGGCCGAGAGCGACGAATCCGCCGCCCTCGCCGAGTTGAACCGCCTCACCAACAAGGTCCGCGTCCGCGCCGAACAGCTCCTGGAGTCCACCGACGGCGCCGACGGCCCCTCCCGCCAGGCCGCCGCGGCCCGCGCCGAGGCCCTGGTGCAGATGCTGGAGACCCGTGCGTCCGAGGCGAGCGAGAAGCTCGGCCGGCTCCGCGGCGAGGCCGAGCGACTGGCACCCGAGGACGGCGAGGCACACACCGAGCTGCCCGAGGACCTGATCCCCGTCGACGCCGAGCAGGCCCAGACCCTGCTCCGTACCGCGACCTCCGAGCTCGCGGCCCGCAACGACGCCCTGGAAGCCGCCCGCACCGCGCACGCCGGCCTGCTGCGCGCCCACCGCGCCGCGGAGGACGCCGCGGGCGGATTCCAGGAGACCGCGGCGCTCCTGCGCGACCTGCTGCGCGACCACGCGGAGGACGAGGAGGACGGCCCGGAGACGTACCCCGGGACACTGGAGGAGGCCCGGCACACCGCCGCCGAGGCCCGCCGCTCGCTGCGCGCCTGCGCCGCCGAGCTCTCCGCGGCGGACGCCGCCGTACGGGAGGCCAGTGACATCCTCGTCCGGCACGCCAACTCAACCCGCTACGAGCAGGTCCGCACCCCGGCCCGGCAGCAGATCCGCGAACTGCCCGCGGCGGCGCTGCCCGAGCACGCGGCGAAGTGGGCCGAGGCGTTCGCGCCCCGGCTCAGGGTCCTCACCGACGAACTGGAGCAGCTGGAGCGCAACCGCGACTCCATCGTCGACCGGCTCCGTGGGCTGGTCGAGTCCGCGCTGACCACGCTCCGTTCCGCGCAGCGCCTGTCACGGCTGCCCGAGGGGCTCGGCGAGTGGTCGGGGCAGGAGTTCCTGCGCATCCGCTTCGAGGAACCGGACCAGGCCACCCTGACCGAGCGTCTCGGGGAGGTCGTCGACGAGGCGACCCGCGCCGCCGTCAAGAAGAACTCCGACCTGCGCCGGGACGGGATGTCCCTGCTGCTGCGGGGTGTTCAGGCGGCGCTGGAGCCGCGGGGCATCGCGGTCGAGATCCTCAAGCCGGACGCGGTGCTGCGGGCCGAGCGCGTCCCGGTCGGTCAGATGGGCGACGTGTTCTCGGGCGGCCAGCTCCTCACCGCCGCCATCGCGCTGTACTGCACGATGGCCGCGCTGCGCTCCAACGACCGGGGCAGGGACAAGCACCGCCACGCGGGCACCCTCTTCCTCGACAACCCGATCGGCCGCGCCAACGCCACGTACCTCCTGGAGCTCCAGCGGGCCGTGTCGGACGCCCTCGGCGTCCAGCTGCTCTACACCACCGGTCTGTTCGACACGACCGCGCTCGCGGAGTTCCCGCTGGTCATCCGCTTGCGCAACGACGCGGACCTGCGGGCCGGTCTGAAGTACATCAGCGTGGAGGAGCACCTGCGTCCGGGGCTGCCGCAGCCGAGCGCGGAGGGCGAGGCCATCCACGGCGAGATCACCGCGACCCGGATGTTCCGCCGCACACCGGCGGAGGAATCCGTGCGGCGGGGGGGGGGAGGGGGGGGGGGGGGGGGGGGGGGGGGGGGGGGGGGGGGGGGGGTGGGGTGTGGTTCTTTCAGACCCAG
>NZ_JBVHWN010000016.1:0-18145 GCF_055564335.1 Streptomyces sp. NPDC029139
CCACCCGATACGACAAGACCGCCCAGTCCTACGAAGCAGCCGTCACCCTCGCATCGCTCCTGATGTGGGCGTGACATTTGACGACAGAACCTAGCAGCAGTAGCCGCCGGTGTTCGGGCCGGCCTGGCCCACCGTCTACCGACGCTTCGCCCAGGGGGCCGGGAGAGGGTCTGGGCCCGGCAGCAACCAGATGTCCCTGACCGTGGGCACCGGTGGAGCTGTCATCACCAGTCTGCTGGCGCCCGAAGTGGTGTGGAGGCAGCGGGTCTCGGAGGTCCTGGCGGGCTCCGCCCGCCTGGGAGAGTTCCGCCCTCTTCATCGCCACGATGCGGAGGGACGGGCCGCCCGCGTATCCCCGCTTCCACATGGCGCGGATCCTTCAGGGCATGGTGGGGGTCCCGGAGACAGGCGGGAAGCACCACGTCCCGATCGCAAACGTCGACGCTTGGACCATGGGCGACTTCAGCTACTCCGATCTCTGACTTCGCGCCCGTGGGAACCGGCGTACCGATACGCGAGAAGACCCCACCGGCGGGTGCCGGTCGAGCCCCCTGTGGCACGAGCACCGGGCGGTGGCATGACGTGGGGTGCGCGGCCTCATGGCGGTGGTCGTCACAACGGCCCCAGCGCATTCACTCCGCCGAGGCCGCCCTTCCAGATCGTCACACGTGAGCCTGCTCGATCCACACCTGTTTTACGACTGTGGCCCGGGGCAGGCGAGCGGACCGCCGGGCCATTGGGAGTCCGGCTCAGCCGCGTTCTTCCTCTGCGGCCGACGAATTCGGCTGTCGTCCGGTTGATGAATGCTTCCAGCCTGATGCGGGCGTCCTCACTGGCCAGCAGCTTGCGGACGGTCCGTACCAGATGAACGATTCGCTCGACACGGCCCGTTTGGGGGGTATGGATGAGACGCCTCGCCGATGCGTCCGCCGCGGGCCGGAGGGGTCCCTCGCAACGCCGGCGACGGAGCGACCGTGGGCGAGCCCGGGGACGCATACGGCGCGCGGTCCGTGAGGGCGGTCGACTGTGGGCGCGGGAGCGCCCCTTGAACGCGCGGGCGCACTTCCTGCTACCTCCCTTGGGGGATCGCGTCCAAGGCTCCGGGCCAGGCAGTATCACGTTCAGTGATCTCGCAATAGCGTCACGTGGTGTCCTCGCATCGGTCTTCGGTCTGCGGCGTTCGGCGCCGCGCCGGGCACCACAGGCAGGGCGAGCCGCTGTGCCGTGCCAGGCGCCTGCCGAGTGGGCGTCTCAGCCACTTTGTCCACCGTAGAGGGGAGTTTGTGCCGTGCCTTTGTCCGTCCAGTACGTCGCGCAGGAGATGGAGGCCGCGAGCCAGGCCGGTGATCCCGAGGCCGACGAACTCGTGTCCGACTTGATCGACAGCGTGGAATTTCTGCGGCGACACGGGCTGCCAAAAGTTCGCGCTCGTCCTGGAGCCCGGCGAGGTTGAACTGTCCGATCGCCTCCTCAGCTGATTCCAGGCTCCCAGGGCCTGGGCGGCGGGCAAGGCGCTCCTCACACCTCCCCGCCAGTGACCGCCGCCCGGCACGTCGACCCACGCCCACCCCGGACGGCCGGGCGGCGTGCACGGGGAGGCACCGGGGCAGGGGCCGAGCGTCTGCAGTCAGAGAACGGCCCTACCAAGAAGGTTCCTATGTCCATCCCTCTGTACAACGTCGACGACCTTCCCGCACTGGAATTCGACCCGTTCCTACGGTCCTCAGTGGACGCGTATCCGGTGCGGAAGGTCCGGCTGCCGCACGGCGAGGGCGACTGCTGGCTCGTGACCCGGTATGACCTGGTGCGATTCGTGACCTCCGACCCCCGCTTCAGCCGGAACATCGTGGGCCGGCCGATCCCGAAGATGACCCGGCACTTCGTTCCGCTGGACCGAGCCGTCAGCTTCGTCGACCCGCCGGAGCACGCCCGTGTCAGATCGGCCGTCGCACCCGCATTCAGTCGGCCCGCTCTGGAACGACTGCGCCCCCGCATGCAGGCCGCGTTGGACACCCGGCTGGACCGGCTGGCGGAGCAGCGGCCACCGGCCGACCTCGTCCACCATCTCACCTCCCCCTTCCCGCTCGACGTGATCGGCCTGGTCCTCGGCATCCCCGAGACCGACCGCCCACGGGTGCGCGACTGGGCAACGACTCTCCTGGGGAGAGCGTCGGACGAGACAGCCACCCGACGCGCCGAGCGCGTCAAGCGGGACGCCCGCGCCTACTTCCGGGACCTCGCCCAGCTACGGCGTGCCGCTCCAAGCGACGACGCCATGACCCTCCTGGTCCAGGCAGTCGACCGCGGCGTCATCGACGAGGAGGAGCTCCTGGCACTCGCCACACTGATCGGACTCAACGGCTGGCACGCGGTGAGCAACAACACTGCCAACATGATCTACGCCCTGCTCACGGCGGACAGCCTGTGGGACCGGCTGTGCGCCGAGCCCGAGGCGGTGCCCCGGGCCGTGACCGAGCTCCTGCGGTGGGTGCCCCACAAGCACGGCGTGGGACAGCCCAGGATCGCCACCGAGGATGTCCTCGTGGGCGGTGAGTTGATCCGCGAAGGCGAGTACGTGTACGTGTCTTACGTCGCCGCGAACTGGGACGAACGCGTCTACCCCGACCCAGGGCGCATCCACTTCGACCGCCAAGGACCCCCGCACCTCGCCTTCGGCCACGGGCCGCACTTCTGCATCGGCCCCCTGCTCGCCCAACTGGAAGCGGAGCTTCTGCTGGCCACACTCACCGCGCGGCTGCCCTCCCTGCGCCTGGCAGTGCCCCGTCAGGAGGTGCCCTGGCAGACAAACGTGCTCATCCGAGGCCCCCAGGCCCTCCCGGTCCGCTGGTAATCGGCAGGGCCTCGTCCCACTGGGGCCTTCACTCGCGATCGATGCCGCGATGCTGCCCGCATCTGTCTGAAGCACCGTCGCAAGCCGACTGTGACGGAGAGCCGGTCCGCATTGCCGGTTATCCGGCAACGCGTGTGATGCCCTCGCCGAACAGAGGCACCCGGCGTTGTCGCCGCGCTCCGCGAGGGCGTCGACGCCGGGGTGGTCGCGGCCACCCCGCCGGGAACGCCGAGCAGGCGAGCGACCCAGCGGTGTTGAGCACCGCGCTGCGACGCTCACTGGCCTCGCACAGCCTCAGCGTGCGAGTCCACCAGCTCGTCCCGGCTTCGCCTACCGTGACCATGGACTCGGCACACGCCCAGGCCCTCGCCGCGCTCCTCGCCGTCCGTCGTGAACTACCGCGTCAGACCGCCACCTCCGAGGACGAACCCCGCTGGGGCACGGGGCCGGCCGACACAGCCGCGGCGGCACTCGCGGCGGCCTCGGCCGCCTGCGGGACGGGGACGTACGCCAGAGTCCTCGCCTCTGGGCATGTCTCCGCCGGCCCTGACCCCGCCAGCAGCCCTCCAGGCGACCACTGCCCTGAGCACCCCGCCGCTGCGCGCCGCTTCGGCCGTGACGCCGAGGGCCCGGGCATGGGTGGAAGGGCCTCGACCCCCACTGAGGGCTGCGCCATGCGGGTATCAAACAGTGAGGTCAGACATCAGGTCTCGCAGAGCGTGCACGCCGGCGCACATGCCTGCCAGGTACTCGACCTGAGCAGCGGGCCCCGCTGTTCACCTCGCTGGCCTGCTGCGCGAAAGCCCCGTGACGTCCAGGCCACCCTCACCCAGCACCTGAACTGCACAAACCGAGGTAGGCCGTCGTCGTCCTGCACCACGCCTCGACCTGAGGCTAGAAAAGACTCCATGAGTTTCGACATCTTCGTATGCCGGTTCGAGAACGGTGAGCCGACGCCGTTGGACATGAGTGCTGCGCACGAGGTCCTCGACCCCTATGTCGTGGCACGGGACTCCCGGACGGACTTCCTGCAGGTGCGTACGGCGGAGAGGGAGGAGGCTGGTGTGTTCTTCTCCAGTCCGGATCACATCACCTTCAACCGCATCGGAGGCGGCGGAATCATGGACCTCCTAGCCCTCCTGCTGCGCCGGTTGGATGCCGTGCTCGTCGTCCCGGGCGGACCAACCATGATCCAGCGGGACGAGGACCGTGACCTTCTGCCTGCCGCCCTCAGGGACGAGTGGCCCGTCGTCGTGGCCCGCACCGGCGCGGAGATCGATCGGGCGATCCGGGCCTCCTGAACGAACGGACGAGGGAGTCCTCCCTGGTGCGTGCCACCAGGAACGACCTCATGAAGCCCGCTCTGGTCCTTCACCACGCCTCAACTGGATGGATACGGGGCCTTGACCAGCAACAATGACCCTCATGAGCATTGTCGTTGAAATCCATGTGCCTCTTGGGGCCCCAGTCGCTCCGGGCGGTTCCTATCCCCTCCTGTGGATCGACCAGATCGAGGAATTCCTCGCTGAGCAGGACGCAGCGGAGGTGTATGACGATGGCGAGGAGTACGACGGGGCGTACGTCTTCTTCATCGCCGGGGCCACCGAGGAGGTTCTCCTGGCCGTGGCGTCTGGCACGGCCGGGCTTCCGGGCATCCCGAGTGGACTATTCGCAATAGTCACGAACGATGAGGCGGAGGAGATCGGCCTCGGACGACGTGTCGAGCTACCGCTCGGCTAACGACCTCGTGCACGGTTAGCGGTGGGACGTCGAAGGGGTCGGTGGGGCCTCGTTGATCACTTCCAAGGCGGAATCAGGTATGCGGTCTGCTGCTGTGCCAGCAGCCCTGCGATGGCTTGGACGGTGTCGTCCATGTGCTCGCGGCGGCCGAGGTGACGGGCCAGTGCCCGCCAGTTCGGTGGGCGATGCCGTGCTCGACCCGGATGCGGCGTGAGGAGTGAGCCTTACGCTGACGCTCGTGCATCTCCCCGTACCAGGCCGGGGCGTTCTTCTTGAACTTGCGGTGCGGGGGCGTCACGACGCGTCCGCTGGTCTGGGCTCCGAGTCCTTGGTAGCCGGCATCGGCAAGGATCTCGACCGCTGGGCCGTCGGCCAGGAGCTTGACCAGCCCCAACTCGCGGGCGTGGGTGATGTCCGCGCAGCTTCCGGGTCTGGTCGGGCTGCAGAACAGCAGCCGCCCGTCCTCATCGGTGAAGACCATGGCCTTCACGGCGTTCTGCTTGTTCTTGCCGGAGATGAAGCGATCCCGGACCTTGCGGCCGGCGGCCGGGCGGCGGACACGGATCTCGGTGCCGTCGATGATGCCGGTCTTCCCGGTCGCGCCAAGATGGTCAACGACGTCGGTCAGGGTTCGCAGCCGCACGTCGGGGCTGATGGTGCATCCCCGCTCCGCGAGCAGGGGCCGTACCTCGCCGATGGCCCGGGTGACGGTCGAACGGTCCACGCCGAACCAGCAGGCCAGCACGTCATGAGTAACCCCGTGGCGAAGGTGCACGAGCGCGGCCAGGAGCCGGTCGACGAAGACCATACGGTGCTTCGCACCGGCGCCCACCGCACGCTTCCGCGGCCGGGACGCAAGCCTGGCCCGGTGCCGCTCGTGCCACAACCGTCCCACCTCGGCAACGAGTTCAGCGATCACAGCGGCCGACAAACCCGTGATCCCCGGTCGCTGATGATCGCTGTGCGCGTCACATTCCACACCACGCGGACATGATCGACGATCCAGGGCTCGACGTCCCACCGCCAACCGTGCACGAGGTCGTTAGCCGTCCATGGCCGATAACCTCCCGGTCCCGGCCACCCGGAAAATCCTGAGCGGCCTCCGTGTCGGCAATTTCAGCGTCGCCCAAAAGGATGTTGTGCGATTGCAGTACAGCGGTGAAGGGCTACGGGCTGAGCGAGTTGCGATCCGTTCACTCCGACCGGCCTCGCCTGCGAGGGCACTCCGCGGACGAGGTGAGGCCTGTTAGTCGTCTTCCGAGGCAGACGGCCCGGTGTGGGCGAGGTCGAGGACGTACCGCTCGGGGGTGGGGCATGCCGCCCAGGCTTCGGTGACGGCTTCAGGAGTCCACTCGTCGTCGATCCGCTGCAGGATCTGCGCGTAGTAGTCGCTGGCGGCTTGGCGTCCGGTCCACCAGGCGGCGCCTTTGAAGACGCCTGGATGGGGCAGGATCATCTCTCCCGCGGGGCCGAGGGTGCGCTGGTTGATGACGAGGATGCCGGTCTCCGAGTCGAGAGAGACAGGTGTGTGGCCTTCGGCATCGGCAGCTGGCGCGGGCGGGGCGGCGTCCCAAAGGCGAATGGTGATGTGGACGTGAATGTCGGGCTGCAGCGTGTGGAGGTAGAGGTGGTAGCCGTTGCCAGCCACCACGTGGTGCCGTGATGCCTCGAGTGCCTGCTCGTCGCCGAAGTGGGCGTCCGCGTCGTAGATCTCGACGATGCGACGGTCGGGGCGGGCGGTGACGCTGTACTCGGCGACGGGCTGCATGAGGTTGAGCCTCCTCGGGTCAGGCGGTGATCTTCACGTAGAAGGGGTCGCCGTCGAGTATGCGGTTGGTGATGTACGTGCTGTTGAGCATCCGGCCACCAGCTTCGTTGTCCGTGCCTTCGATGAGGCGGACGGAGAAACGGTTGTTGCCCTTCAGGGATCCCTCGTAGGTGCTGGCGAACGGGTACTCGTCGCACTGCAGAGGCGTTCCGGAGTAGTCACCCCAGACCTTTTTGCACTCCTTGATGGAGTTGGCACGCTGCTTCTCGTTCTGAGCGGCGTCCACGAGGCGGTGCAAGGGCTCCTTCTCTCCGGGTACCGACTTGCCGAGGAAGGAGGGGAAGGTGCGTTCCGGCCGCTTGAGAGCGTCGTTGATGTGCAGGGCGCTCTCGTTGACGGCGGGGTCCTTCTGGCTCATGAGGAGCTCGACCCGGGCCTCTGTGAAAACGGCGCCCTTGTACTTGCCGGCGATGGGTCCGGCATAGTCGAAGCGGAAGGTGGACTGGTAGCTGCCGACCTCGACGTAGGGGTCGACGGTGGGCGAGTTGACGGTGGTGGTCATGTCCAGCCCGGTGAAGACGCGCTGGAGGTTGCCCTGCGCGTACTTGGCCCCCAGGTCGGGTGAGCTGTACACGAGTGTCCAGGTGGGCCGGGAGTCCCAGACGCCGAGGAGCTCATCGCGCTTGGTGTCCGTCGGCGTGGTCAGTTTGGGATCGGGTCGCTGGAGCTGCCGTCGATCGATGTGCTGAAATGCTGCCCCAGTCGCCACTGCTTGGCGTCCTCGCCTACCGAGGTGGCGACCTGGATGTTCTCCACGCTCGCGGCGAAGTCGACTTCGCGGGTGCCGTCACCGGGCCGTCGTCCCCGAGGCACCGCGCGAGCTGGCCGGGGCCGCTGCGGACGATGCAGCCACGGAACTCCTGCGGTGGGGGTACGGAGAGCTGGCCGGCATCCCGCGCTTCCCGGCCGACGTGTTCGCCCGCAGCATCGGCGGCACCCTCATGGAACTGCGGCGGCGCCGCAGCCCCTGGAACGCGGCGGCCCTGCGCCTGTTGGACGACTCGTACATCTTCCTCGCCACCGGTCCGCGCCGGCATGAGGACTGGGCCGAGGACGTCCATGCCCTGATGCACCGCGAAGTCCCGGACCCGCGCGGCTGGCTGCGAATGGACGCCGACCGCACCAACAACGCCCGCTGCGCCGTGCCAGCGTACCCCTTCGAACCACCGCCCGCCGCCGGGTTCCGGGACCACCTGCATGAGCTGGAACCGGCGGCGGCCGTCACCGCGCTCGCCGTCATGGCGGAGGAATGGGGCTGCGACCGGCCCTTCAGGAACTGGCCCGAGCGCGATGCCCTGCTGGCCGACGCGCGGTTCCTACTGGACCGCTACGGCCCGGACGCCCGGTTCTGGACGAACGCCGTGGACGCGGCATCGGACCCCGCCCGGGACTTCGTCCAGGCCGGCCTCAAGGGGACCAGGGTCCACGGCTTCATTACGGGCGAGTACATCAACGGCCTCGACCTGTTCGAAGAACTGGGCCCCATCGCCGTGTCCGGCGACGAGGTCGGACTCTTCTGGTCCTTCGGCGCGTACTGACACCGACTCCCCCGGCACGCAGACCGTCCACCGCCCTCGCACGCCACCCGCAGCCCTTGCCGCGCAGCCGGCGCCCCACCCGAGGAAACCGCTACTGCCCGCGAGCTCGCCCACCCACGTACGCCACTTCGATCACTGGCCACCTGGCCTGACCGCCAAGACGACTAGGTCGTTTCGTTTGGATCTAGACTTTGCAGCTCGCCGCCGTGACAGCTGTCAGCGGTCGGTGGCCTGGATCACTGGAGGGAGGTTGGTGGTGGACACGGTGCCCTGGTTGCACGTAGTCGCGAAGCAAGGCGCTCTGCCTGTCGATCTGCTGCTTCCCGTGGCCGGCAGGACGTACGTAGCGCGTCTCGACGGCCGGGAGATGCGCGACAGGGACACTGTGTTCCAGCAGTTCTACGACGGACTGAGGCTGCCTGATTACTTCGGGTGGAACTGGAATGCCCTCTCCGACTGTCTGCGTGACTTGAGATGGCTGTCTTCGGACCACCGCGTATTGATCGTCGAGGCCGCGGACGAGGCACTGTCGGGCGATTCCTGCGAACAGCGGCTGCTCTTCAACACCCTGCTGCGGGCAGGACAGCGATGGTCCTACACACAGCGGCCCGAGGGCATCGAACTCGGCAGGCTCGTTGTCGTCATGTCTTGTGACGCCCCGTCCGTCCCGTCCCTGCAGGAGCGGCTCCAGTCATGCTTGGAAGAGACGGCATCGTCATAGGGCCTCATCTCGCGGACCAGAGGAAGATGAAGATGCCGGCAACATGGAGCCCGGCCGGGTAGATGGTCGCGGTCTTCTCATTGCAGGTTGCCAGGCCGCGCCACTGCTTCAGGCGGTCTGAGCGATGCATCAACCGGCTCAAGCAGTGGCGCGGCCTGGTCAGCAGGGCGGTGAACACTCGCTTCCAGGTTCCGTCGATCGCCCAGTTCCGCAGGCGGCTGGCGCCCCTCTGCAGACAGGTCCATCCACGGAGATCCGGTCCGGTACTCCCAGGCGATTGGCTCGAGCATCTGCCAGTGATCACGCCACCCCTCCTCCGCTGCGAGGAGTCCGGTCAGGCAACAGGGACTCGATCAGCACGCTCAAGACAACGACGGGCCTCCTCCGCCGCAACGACTCAGAACCCAGCCATGGAACTGTCGAGCACTCCGCCCAACGCACCGTAGGCGCTGCAGCGAACCGAGTGCTCTGCTTTGCGGCGGAGCCCGAGCACCACGATGAACGAAAACACGAAGAGCCCACCGAGGACCATCGCCACCAGCGGGTCATAGAGGAAGTACCTCTGGAGGGGGCTGGCATGCCTCCGACTCGGCCGACACTCTCTGCGGCGCCTTGAACCGTGCACAGCGGCCTCTCGCCGATCACGTACAAGGACTGACTGACCTGTCCCCGGGGTCTAAGCCGCTGCGCTAGCCTCGGGCATAGCCGACAACGAGGAGGCACCCGATGGCGCACCTGACCTTCGACGCCGCCGAGCAGCAGCAGCTGCGCGACGCCGCGCGCGCCGAGTTCCCCGGGAACCCGGCGCTCGCGTACGTCCTCGAGAACCTCTCCTCCGAAGGCATCGATCTGGACCGGTGCCGCGACTGGGAAGACCTGCGCCTGGACAAGGGCCTGCCCGAGCGGACCGGCGAGGCCCAGGACGTTGCCTAAGCACTCCCGTAGCGGCCGTCGCCCGCGGATCGTGTTCATCGAGCCGGCCGAGACCCAGGTCCGCCTGCTCACCGCCCCGCAGGCCGCCCTCCTCGACGACGCGCTCAATACGATCGCCGCCGAACCGGCCGACGTGAAGCCGCACGCCACCGCCCCGGCGCTCCGCGACTACCAGCACTCCGGCGTCCGGGTCGTGTTCTACGCGACCGCGCTCGGCAGCATTCTCATCGTCACGTACGTCGAAGTCGACTGATTCGCGCTCCCGGCAAGCGCCGACAAGCGATCCGTCCGGTTGGCCGATCCAAGGTGACCAAGCCCGAGGCGCTCCGTTGGTCGAGCCATGAAGAAGATCAGCACACTTGCGACTCTGACCGCAGCCGCTCTGGCTGGTGACCGCGCCCTGGTCCTTGGCGTACGCCTCACGACGCTTCGCATCCCAGGCGGTGGCACCGGAGTCCCACGCCTCCGCCAGCGGGACCATGTGGTCGAGGTCGAGCTTCGCCGGGTCGGTGACTTCCTGCTCGTCGTAGTACGACAGCCACGCCCCTCCGAGATCTTGCAGCCGGCCGCGACCGTCGGGGCTTCGGTCGCCTCGGCGAGCAGGACCTACGCGCAGGTGTCGCAGCCGTCGACGGGGTCAACGCCGGTGTTCCAGTGGCGGAATCCGTCTCGCGTGTAGCCGGTCCTACTCTTCGGCGACGGAGATCTGCTCGAGCGCGTGGGGTGAGCGGGAACGTCTGCGCCGCGGGCGGGACGGCTGGAGTCCCCTGCGCGGAGGCGGGCAGGACGAGCGGGGTCAGGGCGCGGGAGAGCGCGGCAAGGCCTTGGCACCGCCGAAAAGCGCAGCAAGCTGTCCGCCCGCTCACGGGTTGAGCAACAGCACATGCGACCGACGACATCACAAGCTGACCCGAAGACCGACCGCCAGCGTCAGTTCAAGGACCCGGTGCGGCGATGCGAGATCCGGAAACAGCTCCCGCAGCTGCGACATCCGGTACCGGACTGTCTGGGGATGGACGAACAACGCCGCCGCCACCTCGTCCCGCCTGCCCTGGTGCAGCAACCACGCCCGCAACGTCTCCTCCAGCCGCCGTGCGGTCGCGACAGGCAAGGTCCGCAGCGGTGCGAGGGCTCGGGCACGCAGGTCCGCGAACGCGTCCATGTCGGCGCTCAGCACCAGCTCGGGCAGGTGGTCCTCGGTGTCGCGAATATCCGGGGAGAGGGAGCGCGCGCGTACGGCTCGGGCGTACGAGGCGGACGCACGAGTCCATGGCCGAGCCGGGCCGACCACGGCGGCGCGGTCGGTCAGCTGCCGCAAGAGATGTGATCGGTCCGCATCGGGGACGAGCAGCACACCGGTGGCGTCCGGCAGATCGTCGAGGACGAGCGTGCTCGGGTCGAGCGCGCGGTAGGCAGGCCGGGCCTGGGCGGCGGGCAGCAGGACCGCGGTCAGCGAGACCGGAGGCTGCCACCCGGCCCGTTGAACAGAGGCCAGGAGCACGTCCGGGCTCGCGCCGGCGAGGAGTTCGCGGGCCAGATGTTCCAGGTGGCGCTCGTGGGCCCTGCCCCGGGCGGCCAGTTCGTCGGCGTGGCCCGCGGCGCTCGCGGCGGAGAGCTCGTCGATGTAGGCGAAGGTCAGCTCGGCAAACTTGGCGACCTCGGCGGCGGGCAGACCTGCGGGTACGGCACCCGCTGCCAGGCATCGCCAGGCCACGCGGGCCCCGACGCGGTATGCGCTCAGCAGCGCGTCCATCGAACGGCCGGAGCGCACCTCGCCGCGGCCCAGCTCGTACGCCGCGTCACCGGCGTCGCCGCCTGTCGCGTTCCCGCTCGCGAGGTCCAGGTAGTGCCCCAGGGCGGTGCGGACGGCTCGGCGTATGGTGCCGCCCATGCGGCCCGAAAGAGCGTTGGCGTAGGGAGGGACCTCGTCGATGATCGCCTGGACGACCTCGTCGGCGGTGGTTTTCAGCGCGGCCCGCAGTGCGGTGACCGTCGTCTCGTCGAGGGCCAGTTCGCTGGCCCTCTGGATTGCATGGCTCATGTTTTTGTTCCCTGCGAACAATTCAGCCGACCAGATTCACATCCTGCGGTCAGGACTTTACGCCTTGAGGCGCAGCAAGCTGGAGTCATGACGAGTGCAGCCCTCCGCAGCAGGGCGTGGAAACTGCTGGAGATGGTCACGACGCCGCTGCTGCCGTCGGACTATCTCGACCTGGTCAGCCCTCTGCGTGCGGGCGCTGACCTGCGGGGGCGCATCGAGGCCGTGCACCCCGAGACGGGTGACGCCGCGACCATCGTGATCAGGCCGGGACGGGGCTGGCGCGGCCACGCAGCCGGTCAGTACGTGCGGATCGGGGTCGACGTCGACGGCGTGCGCCTGTGGCGTGCCTACTCCCTCACCTCGCCGACACATCGCCAGGACGGCCGCGTCACGATCACGGTGAAGGCGATCCCGGGCGGCAAGGTCAGCAACCACCTCGTCCGCAGGGCGAAACCGGGCACGCTGATCCAGCTCGACCAGCCGACCGGTGACTTCGTGCTGCCACAGGTCAAGCCCGCCAAGGTGCTCTACGTGACGGCCGGCAGCGGTATCACCCCCGTGATGGGCATGCTGCGCGACACCGAGTTCGACGACGTCGTCATGATCCACTGCGCGCCACAGCCGCAAGACGTGATCTTCCGCAAGGAACTGCACGACCTGGTCGCGCACAGGAGGCTGCGGCTCATCGAGGTGCACACCGACACGGACGGCATGCTCGACATCGCCCGTCTCGACGCTCTCGTGCCCGACTGGGCCGAGCGCGAGACCTGGGCCTGCGGGCCCGCGGGCCTGCTCGACGCCGCCGAAGAGCACTGGACCGAGCACGGCGTACAGGAGCGCCTGCACACCGAACGCTTCCGTCCCAGCATCGTCGTCGCCGGCGACGGCGGCGAGGTCACGTTCAGCGCCAGCGGCAAGACCGTCGACGCGGACGGCGCCACGCCGTTGCTGGACATCGGCGAGGAGGCCGGCGTGCTCATGCCCTCCGGGTGCCGCATGGGCATCTGCTTCGGCTGCATCACGCCTCTCAAGGCGGGCGCCGTCCGCGACCTGCGCACCGGCGAGATCACCGAGGCCGAGCCGGGCGTCCTCATCCAGACCTGCGTGTCCGCCGCGGCGGGCCCCTGCGACATCGAACGGTAGGAGCAGCTTGACCGCCATCGACCCCACCGCCCACCTGACCGCGGAGCAGATCGAGGAGCTCGGCCGCGAGCTGGACGCGATCCGCGACGAGGTGATCGCCGGCCGCGGCGAGAAGGACGCCGCCTACATCCGTAAGGTCATCTCGGCGCAGCGCAAGCTCGAGCTGGTCAGCAGGGGCGTGCTGTTGTTCTCGATCTTCCCGCCCGCGTGGCTGCTCGGCACCGCCGGTCTGTCCGTGGCGAAGATCATGGACAACATGGAGATCGGCCACAACGTCCTGCACGGCCAGTGGGACTGGATGCGAGACCCGAAGATTCACTCCACCACCTGGGAGTGGGATCACGTCTCGCCGTCCGATCAGTGGAAGCACTCGCACAACGAGCTGCACCACACGTACACCAACGTGATCGGCAAGGACAACGACCTCGGCTACGGCATCATGCGCGTCGACGAGGACCAGAAGTGGCACCCGTTCCACCTCGGCCAGCCGCTGTGGAACTTCCTCAACGCCTGCTTCTTCGAGTACGGCATCGCGGCGTACGACTTGGAGCTCGGCAAGAACCTGAGCAAACGCCGACGCAAGAACCCGGAGTTCCGCGCGCGGGCCAAGGCCGTCGGCCGCAAGATCCGCAATCAGGTGCTCAAGGACTACGTGATCCATCCGCTGCTGTCGGGCCCGTCGTTCCTCCCCACGCTCGCCGCCACGTTCACCGCGAACCTGGTCCGCAACATCTGGTCCCACTCAGTGATCATGTGCGGGCACTTCCCCGAGGGCGTGCAGGTCTTCGAGCGCCGGTCGATCAAGGGCGAGACGCGCGGCCAGTGGTACCTGCGCCAGATGATGGGCTCGGCGAACATCAGCGGCAGCAGGGCCATGCACTTCATGACCGGCAACCTGTCACACCAGATCGAGCACCACCTGTTCCCGGACCTGCCGAGCAACCGGTACGCCGAGGTCGCGGTGAAGGTGCGCGCGCTGTTCGAGAAGTACGAGCTGGAGTACGTCACCGGGCCGCTGCCCAAGCAGGTGTTCTCCGCGTGGCACAAGGTCTTCCGGCTCTCGCTGCCGAACAAGAAGACCAAGGTCAAGACGCCGGACCGCAAGCAGGAACTCGTCGCGGCCTGACCCGGTAGTGGTATTGGTTCAGGTCTTTCGGCCCTACCGGCAGCACCGCCGGGTTCGGTGAGATCCGTTGCGGACGGTGGGCGACCGCGACGTCGCACCGTCCGACACGGCGGGGCAGTTCAGTGTCCGGCTGCGCTGCCTGGACGTGCGCCAGAAGTTCGTGCACAGCCCGGCGAGGTGTTGTGGTGCGCTGACCGGGAGGTCGCAGAGCCGCACCCGCCCGGTCGGAGGGCGTGGGCGGTCACCCGGCGCGCTGGGTTGTCTCCCCACTCTGGGCGGGTACGGCCGGCAAGGGGACGGTGCAGGAGGCGCAGCGTCGGGCCTGGGCGGGTACGGGGCTGAGGCATTCGGGGCAGTCCCGTTTGGGAGCCTGGACATCGTGGTGCGGGGCGAGGCGCTCGTGCAGCTTGTTGATGGGCAGCACGACCAGGAAGTACAGGGCGGAGGCGAGGAGGATGAAGCTGATCGCCGCGTTGACGAAGGCGCCGTAGGGGAACTGGGTGGCGCCCACGGTGAAGGTCTTGCGGCTCATGTCTCCGGTGGCGCCGGTGGCCAGCCCGACCAGCGGTGTCAGGAAGGCGCCGACGAACCCGTTCACCACTGCGGTGAACGCTGCTCCAATGACGATACCGACGGCCAGATCGACCACGTTGCCGCGCAGGATGAAGCTGCGGAAGCCCTTCACCTTTTTCTCCTTGAGGCTCTTGGACGTCGCCGGCGGAGCCGCGGTTGCGGCCATCCGCCCCTTTTCCCGCATGCCCTGCCGCTGTTGACCAATGCCTGCGGTTGATGGACCGCGATCAGGGCGGAGCGCGCACCGGTGTCGACATGGGAACTGGGAGAAGCCCAGGGATCGCTTTCTCACGTGTCCGCGAGGCGGCAAGGGGTCACGTGTTCTGTACGCGGCGAACCCTCGTTGGTCTCTGGCCCGGCGGGGCGGGGGTACGTACGCCGACGGCGTTGGAAGGGGCCGTTGTGGGTCGAGCGCTGGTGGCGGGCGGGGGCTGTTCTCGGGTGCGGCTCTGCTGGCAGGGGCGGCTGTCGGCTCGCTGGGGACCCGCCTCGGCTGACCGGCCTGTCATGGCCTTCGGCAGCGGGGGGCTGATGGCCGCGGTGTCGTTCGAGTTGATCACCGAGGCGTACGGGCGCTCGGGCATGGGGCCCGTCGTTGGCGGGGAGGGTGGCGCTGCCGTGTACTCGGGCTAACGCCCTGCTGGCGCGGCGGGCACAGCACCGTAAGCGCTCCGGCGAGTACCAGCCGTCAGAGGCCGAGGCCCCGGGGTCGGGCAACGCCATCGAGTTGGGTGCGCTGCTGGACGGGGCCGCCCCGGAGGCGGACACCCGAGGGCGGCGGTGGGCGCGGGGCTCATCAGCAACCTGCCCGAGGGGCTCGTGCGTGCCGCCGGGCTGCGAAGCGCCGGGCGCAGCCGCAGGTACGTGTTCGCACTGTGGGAAGCATCGCCGCCATCAGAGGTCTGGCCGCGCTGGCCGGATACGCCCCGCTGGGCGGGGCGTCCGAGACGGTGATGGCGACCATCACCGCGCTGGCGGGGGCGATCCTGGCGATGATCGCCGACACCATGAACCTCGAGGCATACAGAAGAGTGCACCTGCTGACAGGGCTGGTCACCATGGTCGGGTTCCTGTCGGCCTTCACCATGTCTCACCTAAGGCGCGGTGGGAGTGCCCCGCCCGCATCGGGCTCGGCTGCGCTCCGGTCGGCTCGGGCTACCAGCTGCCATCCAGCCGGGTTCGACGGCGCTGGTCCGAAAGCCGGCCCCTTCAGGATCGCGGACAGTGCGCTGTCCAGTGCCTGGCCGACCGGGCACTGTCGTACGCGGCTGCCGATCTACTGGTGACCGTGAGCGTGGCTGACGGCCCGCGCAATCCCCGTCGAGCGCCCATCCGAACAGAGCCCCCTCGTTTCTCGCCTGCAGGCCCCAGTTGCCCGTGCGGTTTGGTTCGTCGACCCTGCCTGGGGCCAGCACACCGCGGATCTCCTCGAGGAGCCGTTGGTCATCGCGCGCACCGGTCACTGTAGAAGCCCGCCGTTCGTCTGCCGAAGGTCGCCTGTGAGGTACGCCCGACGCAAGGGTGCCGTCTCGCGGACGGTGACTGCTGAACGGTTCGTTGTCAGCCGTTGGCGGGTGTCGGGTCAGGCAGCATCAACTTGTGGGGACAGGACGTGTCAGCTGTGAGCGTGGGAATGCGCATCCGGCGCAGGAGATCGCGTGTGGTGCGCATGTGTAGCGTGCTGCGCCAGGCGAGGCCCGGGTGGCGGGAGCGCAGGTGCGAAAGCGCCCGGGTGCCCAGCCCGGTGCTGTGGAAGCGTTCGTCGATGGTGATCGCGGTGATGACGCCTTGGGCACAGTCGGTGCAGATCCGGTAGTGGACCTGGCCGACGACCTGGCGGACGTGGACGAAGAGCAGGCATTCCTCCCCTGTCCCGGAGTGGTCCGGGATGTGCGTGGAGAGGAAGTCGATCGCCCGGTACGCGAGGATCCTGCGGCGCAGGCGGCCGGTGACCCGGCCTCGGCGTGAGTGCTTGGCACGCTTGTGGGCCTGTGGCGGTGTCTGGGCTGTGGTGTCTGGGCCGAACAGAGTGCTCGTGGGACGCGCATGTTGTCCGTGCATGAGGTCTCGTGTGCCCCCAGCAGCGGGCGGTATCCACCCCCGGATGTCAGCACGCTGCTGTCGGTCCGTCCGCTGACGCGGTGAGCCGGCGCACGAACCTGCTGTCCTGGCGGCTTGACTGGTGGGCGATCAACATGCCGTCCGCCGGTTGCGCATGAGTTTGTTACCGGTCCGGCGCCGGGCGGGCTGCGGGCTGCGTCCCGCGCGTTCAGGCGAAGGCGGGTTACAGGCCCAGGCGGCGCAGGGCCACCGCGACGTGGCCCCGCAAGGAGCGGTCCCAGCCCTCAACGGCACCGGAGACCGCGACCGCGTCGGCGTGCACGAGGACGGTCAGTGCCGCGTCGGGCAGTGCCGTCGCCTGTCGGCGGGCCAGGGCAATCGCGGCCGTGACCTGTACCACTTCGTCGGGTGACGCAAGGCCCGTCGTCAGGGCTCCGAGTTCATCGGAGCCGGGGTGCCCGGGCAGGTGGGCAAGTGCGAGGTTCGCCGACGCCCGCGCTTCGGCGGTGTCACACGACACGGCGGCGAGCGCGCCCGGCAGTCCGGGCACCGGGGAGAACCAGACCAGCAACGCCGCCGCGAGGGTCGCCACGGCGGGGTCGGGGTCGTGCAGCCACCTCAGGAAGGAGACCGCATGACGCTCGGCCGCACGGTATGCCTCGGCGGCCCAATGCAGTGCCACGGCGTCGGCTACGTCGGCGACGGCATCAATGTCCGGGTCCTCCTCCTCGAAAAGAACCCGGAGCACCGCATCCTCGTCCGCCGGGCGGACTCGGTCGGCGTCGGCGAAGGCCCGCGTGGGGTTGAACGGCAGTTCGTCGTCGCGCAGGTTGCCGATGGCGACGGCATGCAGTAGGTGGAGGACGGTGTCCCGGTCGGGAGTCGAGGGAGTGTCGACGAGGGTGACGAGCGGAGCCACCACATGCGCGCTGGCCGGCCACCGGGTGCCCTGGTGGTAGACGCTGCTGGTGAGGGCCGACGTGGCCGCACGGCGTACGGCCGGGTCGGAGCCGGACAGTGCCGCAAGATGGCCCGGGACGTCCGCCGCCCGGCCGTAGGCGTGGTACAGGCCGGCCCAGTCGGTCGACGGCGGGATGCTCACGGATCAAGAGCCTAACAACTCGTTACCCAGTGGTGCGGGGCCGGCCGTGACATGACGACGGCCGCGCGGGTTGAGTGGATTGTGACGCCCTTCTCCGCCCTCGCGGTCATGTCCCACTCTGCGCAAAGGGTCGGTCATGTGGTGGGCCTCGGCTCCAAGCTGAAGCGCCGCATCGACATCGACGGTGTGCCTTCTACTCCCGCGGCGGATCGTCGCGCCGTACGGCCGAGGCGGGACGACGCTGGAGGCGCAAGGTTCCCTGCGTGACGCCGCCCGCCCCGGCCGCGCTGATACACCTGCCCAGGAAAGCCAGCCTCATTGACTCGCTTTCCGTTTGCGTTGCTCATTCGTCCGGAAAGGGGTGTGGGGGGGGGGGGGGGGAGAGTCCCCCCCCCCCCCCCCCCCCCCCCCCCCCTTTTTTTTCCCCCCACCCCCCCCCCCCCCCAAAAAAAACAGCGCCCCTTCCCCCCCCCCCCCCCCCCACAAAG
>NZ_JBVHWN010000016.1:18155-163067 GCF_055564335.1 Streptomyces sp. NPDC029139
GGTGTAGGATATTAATTTGAGCGGGAAGAACCATGGTGGGGGGGTTTGTTTTTTTTGTTTGTTTTCCGTGGGCGGGGGGGGGGGGGGGGGGTGGAACCGCAGACGTCTGCGGTTCCACCCCACACCCTTTGCGGAGTTGGTCTACCAGCGGTACCAGCGGCCCTTGTTGCCGCCATGGCCTGCTGGCCGGATCACGAAGCCGAGGAGCCAGACCACCAGCACGATGACGGCGATCCACCACAGGGCCTCGAGAGCGAAGCCGGCGCCGAACAGGATCAGCGCGAGAAGCAGAACGAGAAGCAGGGGAACCATGTTTATCAACCTCCGAGCGCTCGTCTGCCCTGCCGGAATCCCACCATGCACCGAAAGTCTGTGCGTTTATAGATTTCTTATGTGGGAATTTGAGCGTGCCACGCTGGGCTTGTGGCACAAGTTCCCGCGGGCCCTTCGAGATACCGGCTGACTTGGCTGCCGGCCGGATGAGGCACCGCCGCAGGGAGCCGGTGCCGGCTCCCCCGCCCTCGGAGCGGATGGGTCGTGCGACCGGTCCGCCGTCGACGGCGACCACGTAGGTCGTCTGGTCGCACCGCACCGCACCGCACGAAACGTAGCCCGTCTCGCCGATGGTGCGCAGGATGTCGGACTGGGAGAGCTTGCGGGGCCTTTCTCGCCCCGGTGCCTGCCAGGCAGCCGGGCGGTCGGCGCGGCGGCCGCCGCAGCCGTCTGCGAGTGGGGACTGAAGGCGCACCGGCGGGTGCGGTCGGTGCCAGGTGAGGGACTGGCGGGGTGGCTGTGAGGTTTCGGTCATACCGGTGCCCCGGTCCGGCGTTGGGGCCGATTGCCGGCTCGAGCGCTCGCTGTGCGCTCATTGGAGTCGATCCCGGCGAGTGGGTTCGCCTTCGTCGGGTGAACGGCGAGACTGTCAAGCAGATCGAGGCGGGCAGACGTATCCCCGGGAGCCGCACCGAGGCTGTCGTCTCTCGGTGGTGCGCGCGTGTCGGTCTGACGCGTGTCTGCGCGGGCGCGCCGGGGGTACCGGGAAGGGATGCAAGCACTGTCACAGGATGTGATCGAGTTGATCCGCGAGGATATCGACCAGGTGAAGGCGGAGTTGGTGGCTGCCGTGTCCGAGGGGCGCCGGGGCTCGGCGGCTCTGGGTGCGGGCGGGGTGCTCGGTGTGCTGGCCCTGCTGGCGGCTCAGGAGTCGGCGGTACGGGCGCTGGAGCGGGTGTGGCCGGCGCCGCGGGTGACGGGGGCGTTCGCGGCTGCGTACGGCATCGGGGCCGTGGCGTTCGCCGGGTATGGGTACGAGAGATTGCGCCGGGCCCGAGCCGCGTCACGGGAGGCGCTGGCAGGTTCGCTGGACGCCGTGAAGGAGGTGGCCGACGAGTTGGCGCACTGACTGATGGGTCGTCCCGGCGGACGCGCCGCCGTCCCCGTCACCTCCGGGACGGGGACGGGTCCGTATCCCCTCACAGGCTCCCTTCCGCTGAGCCGGAGGAGGGCTCCGAAGTCGTGGCTCATCTAACGGAGTTGACGCGCGCGGAGAGTGCCGGCTCCCGCCCTCCACGTCCGCGCCCTGCCAGGCGCAGATGATGCCGGGTACGTGCCCGTGGCGTCCAGGAGTTCCCCCCCCCGGATTTCCCGACTTTCATACGGATGTCCCGGAGCTCAGGGGGCACGCGTAGTTCCGAGCTCGCCCACGGGCAGGCGGCCATCGGAAGGGCGGTACGGCGTCGACCGCCGTGCACCGTGCGGTCATACGGCCAGGCATCGGACGCCGGCACTCCCTGCCCGGCAGGGACGTACGGGGGCGGGCGGACAGCGGAAGGCGACGACGGAACACAGGGAGCGCAGATGAAGGTCCGCCCGTTGCTGGCCCCACCGGATCTCCGGCTCACGGCCCACGCGGTCGCCGGCCGCTATCGGCTCGACGACCTGTTGGGGCGCGGTGGGGCGGCTGACGTGTACGAGGCGTGGGACCTGCGGCTGCACCGGCCGGTGGCGGTGAAGGTCTTCCGGCCGGGCGGCGAGTCCCAGACGGAGGAGCGCTTCGACGGCGAGGGCCGCTTGCTGGCGCACCTGCAACACCCGGGCCTGGTGACCGTGTACGACTCCGGTCACGAGGACGGACGGCCTTACCTGGTGATGCAGCTCATCAAGGGGACGACGCTGCGCAGGCGCATCACAGCGGGTCCCCTGTCCTCCGCCGAGGCATGCCGTATCGGGGCCGCGCTGGCGTCGGCGCTGGCTCACGTGCACGCGGCTGGTGTCGTCCACCGCGACGTCAAGCCGTCGAACATCCTTCTCGACGGCACGGGCACCCCGTACCTGACCGACTTCGGCATCTCCCGGATGCTCGGCGCCACCGCCCACACCGCCACCGGAACCCTCGTGGGGACCGCGGCGTACATGGCACCGGAGCAGGTGCTGGGGAAGGGAGCGGCGCCGGCCGCGGACGTCTACAGCCTCGGACTCGTACTCCTCGAGGCCCTGAAGGGTGAGTTGGAGTACGCGGGTGCCCCGTTGGAGGCAGCGATCGCGCGGCTGCACCGGCCCCCGGCGATTCCTCCGGACCTGTCGGCGGATCTCGCAGAGCTGTTGGAGGCCATGACGGATCCGGAGGAGACCCGTCGGCCCGACGCGCACGCCTGCCATCAAGCACTGGCCGCCATGGAGGGCGGGCACTCGGCGTCGTCCCGCCGCGGGGTCGGCCCATCGGTGGACGTCCGGAACGCAGGTGAGCACCGGAACGCGGCAGACGACACGCTGCGATCGGAGTTCGCGGGGGCACGAACAAGGGGCGTGTGGCCGGTGCTCGCGGCGACACCTGGCGAGGGGTCCCCCGCCCCGGAACATCTTTTCACGGCCCCCGCCTTTCGCCGTCCCGGCCGCGTTCTCCTTGCTACGGGGGCGGCACTGGCCGTGCTCGGAGCCACGCTGACCGGCTCGATCGGTGGTCTGCCCTCCGAGGATGAAGATGCGGCCTCCCGGCCGCGCCAGGCCACGACGGAATCCACGTCGGGCCGGGCGGATGGAACGACCGAGCCCTCGTCGGACCGGGCAGGACAGCCGGACCCGTCCTCCTCGCCGGCGGCAACACCCGCCGTCCCCCGTTCGGGGACGATGCCTGCCCTCACGGCCAAGGAGTCCGGCACGGATCGGAGTTCGGCGGCCGACGAGCGTGAGGATCGCACTGGCGCCGGCTGGCAGGAGTTCGACGGCCCGCGGGGCGAGGCCGTCCAGGGGCCCGTCCACGTCGATCCCGAGTCGCGACCTGGGAAGGCCAAGCCGCCAAGGAAGAAGGAAAGTTACTGACGACTGACCGGCCGACAAGGGCGGGGCAAGCCGATCGGCCCAGGAGGAGTACCGAGGGGCGGCGGCGGGTCGGCGGGTCGGCGGCGGTGTGAACCGATTCTCCGGACAGCGGGCCCCGCTCGCCCTCGGTGTCGGTACTGCGGCCCGCCTGCGCTGCAAGCCACTCCGATCCGAACGAAACCGCCCTCGGCGCAGGGGGCCGAACCCATTGTCACTGGCGGCGCCTAGAGTCTCCCTCACTCGTCACGGTGCGTTGCCACGGACGGGTTTCATCAGCGTGCCGCCGGTTCGGCGGCCGTCCGGGACAACGGGGAGCACAGCGCATGGGGTGGGTTACGGCGGGGGACTATGAAGTCGCCCTGGAGGCGGGCAAGGTGGTCTGCCGCAACGGGAAGGGCCGGCGGCTGAAATCCGTCCCGGCCGCATTGAAGGAGGACCCGGCGGTCGTCGGGCTCCGGCAGTTGGCCGAGTGGCTGGAGCGGCACGAACGCCAATGCCTGACCGACGTCGAACAGTGGATGGTGCGTTCGCTGCCCGTCCCCACAGCCGTACTCGCCCAGGTCTGGCCCGACCCGGCGTGGCAGGCGGCCCTGCGGGACGTGGTGGTCACCGGCGCGGACGGCGGCGTCGCCGGCTTCCTGCGCGATGTTGACCCCGACCGCGGGCTCGGCCTGGTCGACCTGGACGGTGACACGGTCCGCATCACCCCGGACGTGGTCAGCGTGCCCCATCCGGTCCTCCTGGACGACCTGGACGACCTGCGGGACTTCGCGGTCGAGCTGGGGGTGGGTCAGAACGTCGAGCAGCTGTTCCGCGAGGTGTGGCGGCGTTCGCCGGGCCTCGCCCAGGACACCACCTCCGTGAACACGTACGCCGGTGGCGTGTTCAAGGAACTGCGCTTCCTGCACGGCCGCGTCACCCAGCTCGGGTACCGGTCGCGCGGCGGGTACGCGGTCTGTCCGGTCGTCGAGGACGGCGTGACCGTCGAGGCGCGCGTGTGGATCGGCGAGAACGACGGATACGGCGAGTACGACACCGAGACGGGCCCGTTGGGCTGGACCGACCCCGCGGGGCGCGCGCTGACGGCCGCCGAGGTGGGCCCCGTCGCGTGGTCCGAGGGCATGCGCATGGCAGCGGCGCTCTACGCGGGCCGCGACGTTGAGGACGAGGAGCGGGCGGCATGAGCACCACCACGACGAGCATCCCCACGAACACGGCCGCCACGGGTGCGGCGTTCCTCCCCGCCCAGGCCCCTGGCGAGAACAACCCCTGGTCTTCCGCTGCCGGGGGGTTCCGCGCGGCGGCCCTGCTGGAAGCGGGCGCGATTCTTCCGGCCGGAACCATCGATCGCGACGACGCCGACGCGCTGACCGCCCGCGCGTACACGCACACCGCACTCGGGGACCGTCCCGTGGTCCGGCTCGTGCCCGGCACTCTCGGCGAAGCCGAGGACCTGGCCCTGGAGTTCCTCGGGCTGGCCCGGACGGCCGAGGCCCCCGTCGTGGGTCAGGTGCGTCGCGAGACGCTGGGCTTCCCGGCCTGGGCCCTGGTCAACGACCCGGCCAACGGGCACCACGCACTGGCCCTGGTCAAGGACATCGAACGGCTGGGCCGGCAGGCCAGGACCCGCGCCGGAGCGGCAAAGGAGGGATTCGACGCACTGGGCACCCGGCTCGGCCGGGCCGTGCCCCACTTTCTCCCCACGTACTACGAGCAGGTGGCGCGCCTCTTCCTCCGGGCCGAGAACACCACTTATGCCGCCTCCTTCTTCGGCAAGGCCCGAGAGGCCGAGCGGGTGCACGGGCTGGCCGTGGACGAGGACCGGCAGCGGGCCGTCTTCCTGGAGTTCGCCTTCGCCGGCGCGCTGACCGTCAAGGCCCTGCGGCAGTACGTGCGCGATGTGGCGGCCCGGCTCGAGCCGGCGGAAGCCTGGGCGCAGTTCCGCCGTCTGCTGGTCGAGCGCTGCGCGGCCGGCGTGCCGCCGTACGCGGCGCTGCCGCAGGACGTGCGCGCGCTGGTCAAGGCCGCCGGGCTGGACCGCGGGAGTGCGGAACGCGAGCTGGTGGCCGATCTGATCGGATCTCCGGGGATCGTCCGCGCCCCCGCCTCGTTCTGGGCTGCCTACCGCTCCGCGCTCGTCGCCCTGGCCCGACAGGACGCGGCCGTACGGGTCCGGCTCCTCGGCTTCTTCCCGGAGAATTTCAGTGAGAGCGGCCAGGACTCGGACGGTGAATCCGAGTGGCTGGCGCTGTTGGCGGAGTGCGGCGCGGAAGAGCTGCTGACCGCCGTCGTGGACACCTGCGGCCACGCTCCCTCCGCTTCCGCACCGGTGTCCCCGGCGGACTGGCTCGCACGCTGGGAGGCGCACCGCCGAAGCAGCCGGGCCACCCCGGGCCGCAGCCCGCAGACCCTTGATCTGGTCGCCAGGATGGCGGACCGGCTGCGCGCCGACGGGTGTCCTGTCGAACTGTTCCAGGGTCGCTGGCAGCGCAACGCCGACCTGGACCTCCTTGACCTCTGTCTGGCCTCGGCCATCCCCGTCGCCGAGCCGGACGAGCACGACAAGGGCTCCGCGCAGCCGCTCGCCGTCCAGGTCGGGCCGTGGCTCGCCGACGCCGCGCCCGGCGCGAGGGACCTCACCGCCGTCGCCGCGCGGCCGGTCTTCCGCGCACTTCTGAGCCAGAGCGTCGGCGGCCTCGGCGAGCGCCGCGGTCAGCGCACGGACGAATCCGGCCTGGCGAAGCTCGCGGCGCACCACGTGCTCTCGGAGATCCTCCGGGAATGGCTCACCGCGCGCGCCGAGGAGTACGTCGGCGCGCGAGGACTGCCCGGGCTGCGCACCGCGCTGAACAGGCTCTCGGCGTTCCGCTCCGTGGTCGCGGACGTCGCCCCGGAGGCCGTTCGACTCCTCAAGGGCCACGACGTCGTGCCACTGCTCGCCTCCACACTGCGCACCGGCGTCCTCGACGAACTGGGGTGGCCCGCGCTCGACGAGACCTACGCCGAGCTTGCGGCCGAGGTCGCAGAGGCCTCCGCCACGCGTCAGCGGCATCACCGGTCGGAGGGTGTCGGTGTCACCGGCGCCTGGCCCGCGCTCATCCTGAACACTCTCGAACGGGCCGTCGTCGTCGGCCCCCAGGGCGTCCTGCTGCGGCACACCCTGCGTTTGCCCGCCACGCTCGACCACTGGTCGACGTTCGCATTCCGTTACGTCGACGGCGAGTTGCTGGTCATGTGGTGGGAGGACGGCAAGCAGCGCGGCTACTGGTCACACCGCCCCGCCGAGGTGTTCACCGTCGGCGGCGAGCAGGTGCCCCGCTGGGGCGGCTCCGGACCGTCGGACGAGGTCTGCCTGCCACTGCCCGGCGGCGGCCGTGCCACCGGCGGCAAGGCCCTGCACGCGGGCGACACCTCCCTCCCGCCCCAGCGCGCCGTCATCTCGGATGGCACCGGACTCTGGAGAGAAGGCCACCAGGGCACCCGTCGGGTGTGGCTGGAGTACGACCCGGTCACCGGTACCCACGGCCGCGCCTCCCTCCCCGCCTTCCTGCGCGCCGGCGTGCAGGACGGTGCCCTGCTGCTCGCCGAGCACTGCCAGGTGCTGCCCCTCCAGCCCGGTCTGGAGAGCACCCCGTTCGGCACGGACGGCACGGTCGTCGGCCGATGGGTCCGCCGCACGGTCACCGAACCCGGCACGGCCGCCCCCGCCGGCGGGCACCGGATCGTCGCCGGTACACCCGACGGCCGCACGGTCGCCCTGCCGCACCCGCTGCCCGACGGCGGCTCACGGGTCCCGCTCGGCGCCCTCGCCCTGCCCGGCGGATCCCGGCCGCTCGCGGCCCTGAACCACCGGTCCGTCGAAGCGCACCCGGCGGACACGGGCGGCATCGGCGGCACTCTGTGGTCCGTCACCCCGAACTCTTCGGGCGGGAACGACGCGGCGGGCACTCCCTACGTGCCTCCCCTCCCCTACTGGCACGCCCTGCGCCCGAGGGACGAGCGGGGCTCCATCGCACTGCGTAACCTGAAGGACTCGCGGGCGGGAGAGCTGTTCAAGGAGGTCGCCGCCGCGGTCGCCAGGCATCTGGCGGCGTACCGGGCCGTCGAGAAGTACACCGGGCCCTCGGCGCAGGCGATGAGCGAGGAGGCCGTCGCCCGGGTGCTGCCCGAGGTGTCCGACGCCCGGCTGCTCGCCGGCGTCACGGCGCTCGTCAGGAACGCCGTGGAGCGGGCTGCCGCAGCCATCCGTTACCTGGCACCGCCGGAGCCCGTCCAGCCAGCCACTCCGAGGAACGCCGCGCGCACCCAGGGCATGTTCTTCGACCGCGAGCCGGAGCACGCCGACGACACGACCCTGCGCGACGCCACCGCCTGGACCTCCGAGCGGATCCATGGCGGCTGGTGGGGGGCGGGGAGCCGGTGGACGACGATCCGGCAGATTCTCGCCGTCAATCACGTCTTCGGCGGCGAGTCCGCCTTCGGCCCGCCCACGCCGTCCAACGCTCCGTTCACTGCCGTGGACGGCTGGCAGCGGGACGAGTACACCGTGCCCGGCGATTCCCTCACGTGGACCTCTCTCCTGGACAAGTTGCCCCAACTGGCCTATCGGGCCGCCTCGGAGACCACCTCTCCCGAGCACCGCGCCGGGCTCCTCGTACTGCTGGACACCCTTGCTGCGGGCCCGCTGGCCGACCCGGCGGGCACGGTCCGCCAGGTCGAACTCGTCGAGCCGTTGGGCACCGGAACATCGGGGGCGGGGCGCCACGAGGCAGTTCCCCGCCTCGGCCAGGTGCTGCGCAGGGGCGACCGTACCGTCGTGGTCATCGCGAGCCGCGGCTGGAACGACCGCAACGACGCGGCACGCTGGGTCGCCCTGGACCACGACCCGACCGGCACCTTCGGCCCCGTTCCCGGCTTCACCCTGGACCGCGAGCACGTGTATGGGCAGGGCATCGCCCGCGATCGGCTCACCCGGCTCACCTCACTCGTACGGGAGCAGGGCCCGGCGCCCTGGCGGCCGGAAGCCACCGAGGCTTTCCACACCACCACGGGAATCGGCCCCCTCCAGTCCGCCGCCCTGCTGTCGGCAGCCGTCCCGGAGCCCGGCACCGCGGCGCTCGCGCTGCTCGGGGCGAAGACCCGTGCCTTCGAGGCGGCACAGGCCGGCCTGGACGCGCTGCCCCGCGACGACCGGCACACCCTGCTCCGGGCGCTGCTGCCCGTCGACCCGGCCGAACTATGGTCCACGGGCCCCGACGTCCGGGCCGCCGCCGAGGTGTGGCAGGAGCGCCTGGCCTCCCTGGTCCGCGTCCCGGAAGAGCTGGAACTCGACCTGGCGGGTACCACTCTGAGCGCCGTCGACCTGATCCTCAACACGGGCTCCCGGACCTGGCTCGCCCATGGGACCGAGGTCCGGGACGGCAGCGGCCGCCCGGGGCTGCTCCGGGTGGGGGGACGCGGTGCGCTCTCCTCGGCCCTGACCGCCCTGCGCACCCTCGCCTACACACTGCCGTACGGACATCCGCTGAGGGCGCACCTTCCCGTCGGGCTCGCAGCCCTGCGCGACCGTCTCGCCGACCCGCGACTGGTGCTGGAACTCGGCTTGGATTGGACTGAATCGGGGAGCTCGATCGGCCCTGCCATCCGCGCCGCTCACGGGCTCCCCGAGTCCGGCGGCACGGACTCCGACGGGCTGGTCCGGGCAGGCACGGCGCTGCTCCTCGCCCCCGGTCACGGGAACGGCGAGAGACTGCTGGTCCGTCCGGCAGGCCTGACAGGTCCCGACGACCCGGCGTTCGGCCTCATCGAGGGCACCGTCGGCCCGCACGGCGCCGGTGATCTGCTCGCGCTGCGCGCACTGCTGAGCGAGGAGACCGACGCGCTTGCCTCGGCGGGCACCCCCGACGGCTCCCCGCACCGTGCGGCCCAGGACCCGACGCACACGGTTCCGGGCCTGGTGGCCGAGGCCGCCGACGCACTCGGCCTGAGCGCGGACGCCGCCGCCCTCTACCTGATGCTGCTCGCCCTGCCCGACCCGACGGACCGCAACTGCGTCCGCTGGACGGAGTGGAAGCCGGTCCGCGTCAAGAAGGCGCGGGCGGAACTCGCCGCCACCGACCTCGTCGTGGAAGCGAAGCGCTCCCGCGCCGGTCGCAGCCTCTTCCTCCCCTGCGGCTGGCTCGAGCGCAGCGCCCCCGGTCTGCCGCTGGAGACCTGGAAGGAACGCCTGTACCCGGTGGCAGGATCCAGCCGGACCCTGCCCCACATCCCCGTGCCCGAGCTGTACGCAGCCGCCTGGGCACGGGTGCGCGGCGGCGACGCCCCCGCCTTCGAAGAACTGGACACCCGCGCACCCCGGAAGGGCCGCCGCCGATGACGAACGACACCACGACCACCCTGGACGCCGACACGAGCGGCGCCACGGACCGGGCTACCAAGCCCGGCCCGGAGCACCGCCAGGTCACGCTGCCCGAGGACCGGTACGCCACCGAACTGGCCTTCCTCGCCGCCCACGACTCCGGCCCCCGGCCGCCCGGCTGGCTGCTCACGCCGCGCGCCGTCGTCACGTTCGTGACGGGCAGCGCGGGCGAGGCGCTGAGCCTGCCGAAGGGCGCCCGGCCGGGGCCTGGGGTGCCGCGCCGCCTGGTGATCGAGCAGAAGTTCGTCGGCGAACGCGCCCTGGTCGAACGGTGCGTGGTCACCCTCGCCGGAGAGCGCGGACTCCTCCTGGTGGGTGAACCCGGCACCGCCAAGTCCATGCTGTCCGAGCTGCTGGCGACAGCTGTCTGCGGGACCAGCGCACTCACCGTGCAGGGCACCGCGGGCACCACCGAGGACCAGCTCAAGTACGGCTGGAACTACGCGCTGCTGCTCGCGCAGGGGCCCTCTGAGCAGGCCCTGGTGCCTTCCCCGGTGCTCACCGCCATGACGCGGGGCGCCGTCGCCCGCGTCGAGGAGATCACCCGTTGCCTCCCGGAGGTGCAGGACGCCCTTGTGTCGCTGCTCTCCGAGCGTCGGATCGCGGTTCCCGAACTCGCGGGCGGGGAGAGCGCGCAGGTGCACGCGGCTCCCGGTTTCACCCTCATCGCCACCGCCAACCTGCGGGACAAGGGCGTCTCGGAGATGTCCGCCGCGCTGAAGCGCCGCTTCAACTTCGAGACCGTCGGACCCATCGGGGACGTGGACGCCGAGACCGCACTCGTACGGCGGCAGTCGCGGGCGGCCGTCGAACGCGTGGGAGCCGCCTACCAGGTGGACGACGCGATCCTCGAAGCCCTTGTCACCGCCTTCCGGGACCTGCGCGAGGGCCGCTCCGTGGAGGGCTGGGAGGTGGAGCGTCCCTCCACGGTGATGAGTACGGCGGAGGCGGTCTCCGTCGCGGGATCGCTGGGCCTGGCCGCCGCCTACTTCCCCGGCGACCGGGACGTGCTCTCCCTGCTGCCCGGCCATCTGCTCGGCGTCGTCCGCAAGGACGACCCCGCCGACGCGGCACGGCTGCTGGGGTACTGGGACGGACCGGTGCGCAGACGCGCGGAGCAGGGGTCGGCCACGTGGCGTGCCCTGTGGGACCTGCGCGCGGTGCTGGAGAACTGACCGATGAGCAAGCCGACCACCCCCAAGACGTGGTCCACCGCCGGAGCGATTCCCGCGGCCGAGGTGTCGCCCCCGGCGGAGGTGTCGCCCCGTGCGGAGGTGTCGCCCCTCGCCGACGCGTCGTCGACGGCCGAGGCGTTGCCCACGGCCGAGGTGTCGTCCACCGCCGGTGCGCCGGCCGCTGCACCGGCGCAGGCTCCGGCGGACGGGCCGGTCACCCCGGAAGCCGCCGTGGCGGCCCTCGCGGCGACCGGGCCCGGATCGCCGTTCCTGATCGGCGTGCGCCACCACGCACCCTCGCTGGCAGCCGCCCTCCCGGCACTGCTGGACGCGGCGGCCCCCGACGTCCTCCTCGTCGAGCTGCCCGCCGAGTTCCAGCCCTGGCTGGGCTGGCTCGCCCATGAGGAGACCGAGGCCCCGGTGGCCCTGGCAGCCGTGCCCGCCGACGGACCCGGGCACGGTGCGGCAGGCGAACGTGGGCCGGCCTTCTACCCGTTCGCGGACTTCTCGCCGGAACTCGTCGCTCTGCGCTGGGCGGCGCGAAACGGGGTCCCTGCCGTGGCCTGCGATCTGCCCATGGCCGACCGGGCGTGGGCGCGGGGCGGGCCGGACGCTCCGGCCCCCGCCCCCGCCCCTGCCCCGGGCGCCGACTCCGCACCCGTACCGGGGAAGGGGTACGGGCTGTCCGCCGCACTCCGGTCCCGGCTCACCGGCCGGGAAGGCGACGACCTGTGGGACCGGCTGGTGGAGGCCCCCGCGCCCGGTTCGACACCCGAGGCACTCCGCCGTGCCGCCCTGCTCACCGGCTGGGCGCTGCGGTACGAGGCCGAGGCGCAGGGCCGGGTGCAGGGCGCGGACCTGGCGCGCGAGGCGTGCATGCGCGGACATGTCGCCGAGGCCCTGTCCAACGGGCGGCGTCCCGCCGTGGTGGTGGGAGCCTTCCACACTCCGGCGCTGCTGACCGCCGCCGCCGGGGCCGACGGGGACTCCGTACCGGACCTGGCTGCGGCGTCGAACGCGCCGGTCCTGCCGGAAACGGACGGTGACAGGGACGGCGCTGCCGGGGCAGCGCCCGCGTGCACCGTCTCCCTGGTTCCGTACGCGTACCCCCTGCTCGACTCCCGGTCCGGCTATCCGGCCGGCATCCGGGACCCGGAGTGGCAGCACACCGTCCTGGACGCCGCCGGAGACCCGGCCGCGCTGCACGAGGCACTGATCCGCACCGTGGTCCGCGTCTGCGCCGCCTTGCGCGAACAGGGCCACCCCTACGGCCCCGCGGAGGGCCGGGAGGTCGTCCGGGTGGCAGGCGACCTGGCCCGCCTGCGCGACCTGCCCGCGCCCGGCCGCGGTGAACTGCTGGAAGCCGTACAGACGGTGATGGGGCGCGGCGAGACCTACGGCACGGGCCGCGCCGTCGCCCGGGCCCTCGAACGCGTACTCGTCGGAGGGCGTACGGGGCGGCCCGCGCCCGCCGCTCCGCGCAGCGGCCTTGGCCCCGCCGTGGAGGCCGAGACCGCGGCGCTCTCGCTCCCCGGTCCTGAGGACGCGTACGAGGAAGCACCACGCGACCTGCGGCTCGACCCGGCGCGTTCCGCCCTGGACCGGCGCCGCGAACTGCTGCTGCGGAGGCTGACGGTGTGCGGCATCCCTTACGCGCAGGAACAGCAGGTGACCGGCGCCGCGGGCACGGAAGGACTCACCACGCGCTGGCAGGTGCGGTGGACCCCGGCCACGGCCGCGATGCTCACGGCGGCCGGCGCCCGTGGCGTCACCCCGGCCCAGGCGGCCGAGGGCGTGCTCAGGCAGCGATTCGCGGCCGAGCACGGGGAGGGCGGCCCGACGGCCGCCCAGGTCGTCCGGGGCCTCGCGGAGGCCGCCGAGTGCGGACTCCCCTCCCTGGCCGACGAACGGCTGACGGAGCTGGCGGCCGTGCTTCCCGCGAGCGGCACCCTTCCCGAACTTCTTGCCGGGCTCGACCTGCTGGACCGCATCGACGCCGGCCACTTGCCGGGCCTTGCCGGGCCCGACGACCCGTCGGCCTCCGAAACCCCGGATGCCACCGGCGGCGTCTCCGCCCGTGCCGCCCGCACCGCGCGCGCGGCCGAACTCCTGACCTCGGCCGCGGTCCGCCAGGTCGACGGCCTGACCGGCTCCGAGGAGCCCGAGGACGCCCGGGCGCTGCTCGAACTGTCACAGCGCGCCGACCGGGTGGGCGGCATTCGGCTCTCCGACGCCCTCGCTCGCCTCGCCGCCGACGGTACGCCGCTGATCGCCGCGGCCGCCGGAGCGGTCAGGGTGCTCACGGGCCATGAAGAAGCCGAGGCTTTCGGGGTGCGCGTCGCCTCCTGGGTGGACGGAGCCGTGGACAGCGCCTCCCGGGCCGCGCTCACCGCCCGCCTCACCGGCGTCCTGACGGTGGCGGGCCCGCTCCTGACTGTCGGCGTCGGCGCCCTGGACCCGTTGCTGCACCGCGTCGTCGAGCTGGACGACACGGCGTTCCTGGCCCGGCTTCCGGCCCTGCGCGGTGGCTTCGACACCCTGAGCCCGGCCGCCCGGGAGCGACTGCTGGACACCGTGGAGGAGCGTCTGGGCGAACGGGTGGACACCCTCGGCGCGGACGACCCGGCCGAGCTGGCCCGGCGAACGGCCGCCGACCTCGCGGCCCGCGAGCTCCTGTCCGGCCTCGGCCTGCCCGTCCCACCGCCCGCGCACGACGACTGGTTCCCCCCACCGTCCGGCCACCCCGCCGCAACGCGCCCCACCGCCACCACGCCCTCCACCGATGCCGGTTCCGCGCGGATCCTCGCGCCCGCCGACCGGTGGCGGCTCGTGCTCGGCCGGCGTCCCGACCAACTGCCGTCCGGGACCGCCCGCCTGGCGACCGCCCTGGACGAGCTCTATGGCACCGGACGGGGCGAGGGGTCCCGCGGCGGCCTGCCCGGTCACGGTGACGGTTCCGGACCGCGCGGCGGCCGGGAACCGTCGTTCCCCGGCGTCCGCGAGTGGTCCGAGGAACTGGCGGCGCTGTTCGGCCCCGGCATCCGCGAGGAGGTCCTCGCCGCCGCGGCCGTGACCGGCCGGCAGGACGTACTCGCCGAACTCGACCCGGCGGCCGCCACCCCCTCCGTGGAACTGCTCCGGACGGTCCTGCGGTACGCCGGCGGCCTCCCCGAGGCCCGCCTCGCCGCGCTGCGGCCCCTGGTCCGCCGCCTGGTCGACGATCTGACCCGGCAGCTCGCCACCCGTCTGAGGCCCGCCCTCACAGGGACCATGCTGGCCCGGCCCACCCGCCGCCCCGGCGCCCGGCTGGACCTGCCGCGTACCCTGCGCGCCAACCTGGCCACCGCCCGCCGGACGGCCGACGGCACGGTCCAGGTGATCCCCGAGAAGCCGGTGTTCCGCAGTCGCGCCCGCCGGTCGGCCGACTGGCGCCTGATCCTGGTCACCGACGTCTCCGGGTCCATGGAGGCGTCCACGATCTGGTCCGCGCTGACCGCCTCCGTGCTCGCCGGGGTGCCGACCCTCAGCACCCATTTCCTGGCCTTCTCCACGGAGGTCGTCGACCTCACCGACCATGTGCACGATCCCCTCTCCCTCCTCCTGGAGGTGAGCGTGGGCGGAGGTACGCACATCGCCGCCGGGCTGCGGCACGCCCGCAGCCTGATCACGGTGCCCACCCGCACCCTCGTCGTCGTCATCAGCGACTTCGAGGAGGGTGCTCCGCTCGGCGGACTGCTGGCCGAAGTGCGGGCCCTTGTGACCACCGGCTGCCACGTCCTCGGATGCGCGAGCCTCGACGACGCCGGCCGGCCCCGCTATTCGACGGGCGTCGCCGGGCAGCTCGTGGCCGCCGGCATGCCCGTGGCGGCCCTCAGTCCACTAGAACTGGCCCGCTGGATAGGGGAGAAGACCGCATGACCGCCGCCCAGTTGCCACCCGTCGCGCCGGAGGTCACGGCCACGCTGGTGGAGGACCTCTCCCCCCGGCTGCGCAAACGGCTGGACGCGGCCGTCACCAAACTCGGCGCTCGCCCGACGCACCGCGACGGGGACACGGTGACGATCGCGGTCGACGACGAGACCGCCTTGCGCCTGTACGCCCCGGGCGGCGTGGTGGCGACGGCGGACGCCATCACCTGCGGCTGCCTGCTCGCCCCGGCATGCGTGCACCGCGCGGCCGCCGCCTGCGCCGCCCCCACGGCGGACCCGGCGCCGGAGCCTGCCGACCAGCCCACGGCCCCCGACCTCGCCGCCCCTCCGGACACCGCCCCGGACAGCGCCTCCTCGCCCGAGGTGGCGAGCCCGGAGCAGCGTGCCGCGGCCGACGCCCTGTGGTCGGCGGGTGCCGCCGTGCTGGAGGCCGGCGTCGACGGGGCCGGAGCCGTCACCCAGTCGGCCCTCCTCCGCGCCGCCCACACCGCCCGGCTGCGGCACCTGCCACGCGCCGCGGGCGCCGCGCTGTCCGTCGTCACGCTGCTGCGCGCGGCCCGCGCCGGGGACCCGTCCTACCGCACCGCCGACCTCGTCACGGCCCTGGCTGAACTCCTCGGCACCGCCCACCGGGTGCGAACGGCGTCCGGGGCGGAGCTGGAAGCCGTCAAAGGCCGCGCGCGCCGCCCGTACAGCCCGGACGGCTCGCTGCGTCTGTACGGCCTCTTCACCGAGCCCGTGGTGACCGACTCGGGGCACGGCGGCGTCCGCACGTGGGTCGCCGGACCCGACGGCCGGCTCTTCACGGTCGGCGACGTGGCACCCGGCGGCGTCGGGCGCGCCCTGGGCGTGGCCGACCGGGCCGTGCGCCTGGGCGACAGCGCGCTCACGCACCGGGAGCTTGGCCGGGCCGGCCTGGCGGTCTCGGGGGCGACGGTCTCGCCGGACGGCAGACTGGGCGCCGGGAAGGGCGTCAAGGCCGTCACCGCCCTGGGCGCGGCGTGGACGGAGCCGCCGCTCGCCGCACTGTGGGGGACGCCGCCGTCCGAACAGGCCGCCCGTGCCCTGCGGGTCACCTCCCGCTTCGCGGACCCGGTGGGCGGCGGCAGCGATCTGCTTTTCCTGGACGTCGAACTGCTTGGAGCTGCACGGGAGTCGGGAGGCACCTGCCTGCTCGCGCTGTGCGACGGAGGCATCCGCGTCCGGCTCACCGTCGCCGACGACGACCCCGCGCTGGCTCACCGCGACAACCTGATGCTGCTGGCCACGGCGCCGGGAACACGGCTGAGGATCATCGGCCGCCTGGTGCCCGCCCTCCACCCCCGGCTCATCCTCCTCGCCTGCTCGCACCCCACATCCGACGGCACGATCGACCTCGGCCTCGACCGCCTGCGCCGTGCCGACCTCCCGGACCCGGTCGCCCCCGTGCACCCCGCCCCGCCACAGACCGGTGGGTCGGGCACGCACTCGCCGCTGTACCTCCTGGAACGCCGGGTCGAGCAGACGGTCCCGGCGGGCCGCGCCGCCCTCGGCATGCTCGGCGACGTCACCGCCGAAGCCCGCCGCCTTCGCCGCGCGGGCCTCCCCACGGCCGCCGGCCTCCTCACCGCCCTGTGCGCTTCGGCTGCCCAGCGCGATCGCGACCACTTCGGCCGCCTCCTCCCCGCCGACACCGACGGCTTCGCCACCCACTGGCTCACCGCCGCCCGATACACAGCCGCCGTGGCAGAGTCCCTGTGCGCGGCAGCCTGGCAACCGAGCCTCGAGCACCCGCCCGAAGCGTCCTCCGTCCTGGAACCCTGGGCTCGCTGATGGAGGCGGTGTACGACTCGGAAGGGCCGTCGCGCTCGAGGGGCAGGGGGCGGACGCCCCGGAGGGGCTGGTGTCGGGCTCCTCGGCAGAGCTGACGGGGAAGGCCACGATGCCGGTGGGCCATCACGAGTCCGGCGACGAGGTAGAGGGCGGTGCCCGCGGGGCGCCACCGCACGGCTCGGTTGGTCTTCTTCACCGTTTCTCGTATGGGGCGCTATTCCAGGAGCGATGGCCCCCATCTGTCGTCATTGGTGACGGTCGGCGGGCCGCCCGGCCCAGGTCGTGTCTCTCGGATCACGCCCTAGTCCTCCTCGCCGCACCATCCGTCCACGTCGCGCACGCCTGCTGCGGCGAGTGCGGCCAGGTGGGCCGGGCAGCCGAACGCCTCCGCGTCGGGGCGCGGCGCCGGGACGGTCTCCGGGGCGTGGAGGTGTCGTAGGACCGCGCCGTCGAGTCGTTCGAGGTCGGGGTGGTCGTCGTGGGCGCAGGTGTCGGGGTGCGGGGTCGCGGCGACGGTGCGCAGCAGCGTCCGGATGTCGCGGGCCAGGGCGATGGCCGGGCCGGGATGCGTGATGCGCAGGGCTGTGACGGCGGTCAGGAGGAGTACGGTCCGCTCGCGGTCGTCCGCGGCGAGCGCGTGCCGCCGGGCGGCCCAGATGCCCTGGAGCTCGCGGGCCGACTCGTCGCGCCCGTCGAACAGCGCGGTGAAAGGCTCGATGGCGAGGGTCCCGTCGGCGCGCAGGAACTCCGCGTCGAGGTGCCCTGTCTCCCGGTGCCCGAACAACTCCTCGCGGCCCGCGCGCAGTTCGCTGAGGGTTTCGCGGGCGGTGGCGGCGGTGAACCGGGGGCACAGCCAGAGTGAGAGGTCGATCCCGGCCAGTTCCAGGAGGGCGCGGCCGCCGTCGTCGCCCAGGTGCACACCCAGGGTGAGGGTGTCGTCGGCGATGGCGGGGCGGTCCGGTTCGTCGTCGTCGTCGTCGTCGAGGAAGCCGGGCAGCCCGGGGTGCCCCTCGTCGCCGTGCGCGCAGGGGTGGTCGAGGGCATCGAGGGGGACCTCCTCCAAGGTCTCGATCAGGTCGTCGAGGACCCATCGCTCGCGCACGACCCCGGACAGCGCGTACCAGGACGCCGCCGTCGCGACCAGCACGCCGCCCGCCCGGTCCCCGTCACTTGTCACGAAGCGGAGTTCCGAACCGGCGTCGGCGATCTCGTTGTAGGCGTCGAACCCGTATCCCTCCAGGACGGAGGTGAGCCTGTCGAGCGTGGCCTGGGCGTCCTCGGAGAGGCGTGCCGGCACGTCGGCGGCGGAGCCGGGCTCCAGCCGGTCCATGCCCACGCGTGCGAGCCCTGCGATGTTGCGCGGGCAGGCCCACTGCTCGCCGGTCCAGCCGATCGCGGAGAAGTCCGTGTCACCGTGCGCCAGGGGGCGGGCGACGTCCTTCAGATAGCGCGGCGGGTCGTCGAGGCCGTCCTGGTACGGGTGCTCGGCGTGTGTGCACGGGCGGTTCTTGAGCGCACGGTCCGCCCGGTCGAGCGCGTCGTGCACGGCGCCGGACACCCGCTCCGGCCTGCGGTCGGCGTACGGGAGCGTCATCGCGAGGCCGAGCACCCACAGCGGGGCACGGTCCCCTGCGGGGTCGGCGACCAGTCGCCGTACGCAGTCGAGGACGGTCTCGTCGTACTCCGGGTTCCCCTGCGCCCGGACGTCGTCCTGTATGTCCTGCCAGGCGCCGATCAGCGCCTGCAGCTCGGGGGTGGTCTCGGACGGGTCGTAGATGCCCTCGCCGTCCATGGATTCGATCATGCCCGGTACGACGCGGGGCCCGGGGAGGAGGTTCCCGCGGGTGCACGGGTACCGGCGAGCCGGGGTCCGGTGTGAGGGGATGCACGAACCGGGAGGTTCAGGAGAATTGGCGCGACTGTGCCTCTTTCACGGCATTCGAGTTTCACCGCACGAGAGGACTCGCTTCATGCCTGTCGTCGACACGCCGATGCACCTCACGCGAGGCGCCCACGTCGGATCTCGGTATTCATCCTCGACGCCTCCATCGCGTTCTGCTCGGCCCTGACCGGGCAGGAGTCCGTCGCCGAGGGCACCTTGAGCAGCGGGCCGTCCGGCCGTTCACAGGGGCGGCCGGTCGCGAAGCTGCGGTACGCGACGATCAACATCGACGGGCTCGGCATCGACCTGATCCAGTTCATGGACACGGTGGGCGGGCGCACCGATGGCAAGGCGAACCGCCCGGCTCCAGCATCACCAAGGTCGCGTACTTGAACGACCCGGACGGCACCAACCTGGAGATCATCGATCCCAAGGGCGCTTCGCCAACTATGGCCTGTCGTTCGGATCAGGCCGGATCTGGTCAGTGGCCCCGCGACCCCGGCAAGGTCCGAACGACAGGCTCTAGTCCGCGCCCGTGCTTCCGTGCGCTTCGAGCACTGTCTTGAGATTGCGCAGGGTGATACGGATGTTCCTGCGCTGGAAGTCGGCGAAGGTGTGCCCACGCGTCACCACACGGTCGAAGGCGCCTGCCACGGAGTCGGGCCAGGCGCGCCGGTCGTCGGTCCATGTCTCCGTCACCCGCGTGCCGTCGTCGACCGGCTCGAACCGGTACTCCCACGTTGCGATGGGTCCTCTCAGACGCGGCTGCCTGAGTCCGATGGCGTGGACCTTGAACCGGAAGATCCGGCCCTCCTCCGCTGCGGACACGGTGCATCGGGTGGTCCAGCGAAAGGGGCCCCGTTTGTTGTGGCCGTCGAAGACCATACCGACATGCGCCGCTTCCCGCCCGCCGCGCACGGTCGCGCCCAGGTTCTCCGGGCTCCAGCCGCCCATGAGCACCGGGTCGGAGACGTGCTGATAGACGGTGGCCGGGTCGACGGCGATGTGGATGGTGTCGGACACGCTGAACGTACGAGGCATGGCACTCCGATCTTCGGCCTCCCACGCTACCGCTCGATCGACGCCATTACTACCGGCGGGTAACCCTCTGGCCGCGGTCTCGCCCGGCCTGAATCACGGCCGCGTTCGCCTCGTTCACTCCTCGCCCAGCTGCGGTCGTCCGGTCGGTCGTGGACGCTCCCGTGAGCGGCCCTGCACGAGGGCTTACGGACGCACGTACCAAGGGTGATGACCACCCGATCGGCCGGTCACAGCCCTTTCCCGCTGCCAGACTTCCCGGAGGCAACGCGCCGGTGGGGCGTGGCGGGGGCGGGAGACGGAGTGGGCCTGACCGAGCGCGGTACGGCCGGTCGTGCCGATCCGGACGGAACGGGACCCGGCGTGACGGACCACGACGTCCCTCGGGCACGCGCGGCGACGGAGGACCAGCCGGGCGGGCGACAGCGCGGCGACGGGCCCGGCGGGCAGCGGCGGGACGACGGACCGGGCCGGGAACGGCGGCCCGGTGAGCTGCGGCGGGACGACGGGGCGGCGCGTGCGGTGCCGCGGCATGTGGCGTGCGTCATGGACGGCAACGGTCGCTGGGCGCAGCGGCGTTCGCTTCCCCGCACGGCGGGCCACCGGGCTGCGGAGACCACCGTCATCGACATCATCGAGGCGGCCCGCGGCGCCGGCGTCGAGTGGCTGAGCCTGTACGCCTTCTCCACCGAGAACTGGAACCGGCCGGGCAGCGAGGTCGACTACCTGATGCGCCTGGTCCGCCAGGTCGTGCGCAAGCACGCGCCGCTGTTGCTCGCCCGCGGCATCCGCTGCCGCTTCCTCGGGGTCACCGATCCGCGCATCCCCCGGGAACTGGCCCAGGACTTCGACGACCTGGCGACGCTGACCGCCGAGAACCGGGGGATGACGCTGACCGTCGCCTTCGACCACGGCGGGCGCCGGGACATCGTCGAGGCCGCGAGGTCGCTGATCCGCAGCGGGACGCCCGCCGACGAGGTGACCGAGCGGCTGTTCGCGGACCACCTGCCGTTCCCGGACACGCCCGACGTGGATCTGGTCATCCGTACCTCCGGCGAGCAGCGCATCTCCAACTTCATGCTCTGGCAGGTCGCCTATGCCGAGTGGGTCTTCCCCGAGGTGCTGTGGCCGGACTTCCGAGCCCCCGACTTCCTCGCCTGCCTGCACACCTACCGGCGCCGCGACCGCCGCTTCGGCGGCGTGCCGCCCCGGACGAACGGAGACCCATCATGACGACCGGAACCACGGGAACGGCCGATCAGGCCCCCCTGTTCGGCCAGGAGGCGCAGTTCCGTGCCTTCTTCGACGACCCGCGCTGGGCGCTGGCCATCATCCGCGCCACCGTGCTGGAGGCGGCTCACCCGCAGATCGGCGCCGCCCTCGCCGACAACTCCACCTTCGTCATCCACCCCTGGCGCCGACTGCGCAACACCTTCCTCAGCATGCGGCGTATGTTCGGCACCGACGTGGCGGTCCGCGAACGGGAGGCGGCCCGGCTCAACCGGCTGCACGCCCGGATGAGCGGTTCCGACTCCCGCGGACGGCGCTACGACGCGATGGACAGCGCGACCCGCGCCTGGGTGGTCGCCACCCTCTTCGAGAGCGCCGTCACGATGTGCCGGCTGAGCGGCCAGCCGCTCGACCAGGACACGATGGAGCGGATGTACGCCGAGTACCGCGGGTTCCTCGCCGCGCTCGACGGCGACGCCGCAGAACTCCCCGAGGACCTCCACGACTTCTGGCGGTACTTCGACCGGGTCGTCGAGGACGAGTTGGAGAACACCGAGGCGGCTCGCATCATCCTCTACCGGCTCTTCGACCACCTGCCCGCGCCGGCGCTGCTGGAGGGCGCGCCGACGCTGTGGGCGGCCGGCCGGGCCGTCGTCGGACCGCTCCTGGGCGCGATCACCGTCGCCTCGCTCCCCGAACCGTACCGGCGTCGGGCCGGCCTGCCGGAGATGCCCGGCGCCCCGACCCTCATGCAAGGCGCCTACCGCGCAGCCGGGCTCGCCCGTTTCCTGCCCGAAGGCTGGATCAACGCCGAGAGCATCATCGAACTCCTCTCGCTCTCCCCCGGCAGCGACGATCCCCGCGCCCGGACCGTGAACGCCCTGCACGCCCGCATGAAGCGGGCGACGGCCCTGCTCCGCCTCATCACACCGCTGGCCGGCGACCCCGACCCGGACCCGGACCCGGCGCCTACGGCAGGCACGGCGGAGGGGCGACGCTCGGCTGAGGAATTCTTCCGCAAGGTGCTGGACCAGACCGGCGACGGCCACCTCACCTGGCCGGACCTCGCTGCCATGGCCCGCGAACTCTCCACCCGCCTCGACCTGGACGAACCCGAGGAGACCCGCCTCTACGACGCCTTCGCCGCCTGGTGGCGCGAACTCCAGGCCGCCCTCGACACCGACGGCGACGGCCGCGTCAGCGCGGAGGAGTACGCCGCCGCCGTCCCCTCCCTCGCCGGACCGGCGCTCATCCGCGTCGCCGAAGTCCTCTTCGACGCCACCGACAAGGACGGCAGCGGGACCATCGACGCCGACGAGTACCGGACCCTGTTCCGCACCGCCTTCCACCGCGACCTCGCCGCCACCGACGGCGCCTACCGCCGGAGCGCCTTCGTGGGCGACTTCCTCTCCTTCATGTCGGGCCGCCGCACAAGCACCCCGTACGACCCCCTCCTCGCCGACGCCTGACGGAGCGGCGAGCCTCAGGGCATGCGCGGCGCGCCGTCAGAATGACGCGGGTGTCAGCCGAGTGCGCCGAGGAGTTCGTTGCACGCTTGCTCGCAGGAGCGGCAGGCTTCGGCGCAGACGCGGCAGTGCTCGTGCATGTCGGCGTGCCGTTCGCATTCGTCGCCGCACGCCTTGCAGACCATGGCGCACGCCTGCAGGATCGCGCGGGTGATGTTGGCGTCGTAGCCGGTGTGCCGCGAGAGGACCGCGGCGGTCGCGGTGCAGATGTCGGCGCAGTCCATGTCGGTACGGATGCACTTGGCCAGGTCTCCCACCATGCCCTCGGACAGGCAGGCGTCGGCACACGCCGTACACGCCTGCGCGCAGGCGATGCACTCCTCGATGCAGCGGGTGAGCTTGGCCTGGTCGATGGCGCCGAGGTCGGCCGGGTAGGTGGCGAGCATGTCCTTGACGGTGCTGGACATCGTGTCTCCCTCTGCGCGGGGCCGGCGGAACCGGGACGGCCGCCTTTCAAGCCCCGGCCACCTCTCCAGCTAACGCCCCTGACCACGAACGCGCCCGGCCAGTGCGAGGGGGCGGCTGGATGCGGCCGTCTGGAGCTTGATCATCAGCTCCATGGCGGCCCGATGGCCGGTGACTGGAGTATTCGGACGATGCGCCCGTCTTCGCCGACATCGTCGGCGATCCCGCCTCGTCGATCTGAAAGGCCGAGTCAGCCCTGTCGACGGCCGTCACGTCCATGTGATGCCTGGTACGGCAACGAGTGGGATTTCCCTGGCCGTGCGATCGAGCTCCTCGGGCTTCTCGCCCCCCCGGCGGACTGGGCGGAACCCCGCCGTCCGCCCACCACGCCGCCGCCCTTCAGAGTCGGTCGCGTTTCGCGAGGTGCGGCACCGCCTGCACTGAGACAATGCGAGCAGGGGCTGTGAAGAGCCGACCGAGCCCCTGGGGTGCACATGTCCGACGTGCTGTCGTGGCCTCCACACCTGGGCTGATACCACCGGCCCGGGCCACGCTGGGCTACCCTGGCGGGCTACCCCGTACCCGGTGCCCGACACCCGATGCTGCACTGCAGACGTGATTGCCGCCGTACTCGGCGGCGGTCCCTCAGAGACGGGACGAGCAGTGTCCACCACAGAACTCGACGCGGCGGTCGTGACGGCGCTGGTCGAGGACGCCGTGAGGGCGCCCTCCACGCACAACGCCCAGCCCTGGAGGTTCGTCCATCGCACCGGCAGCCGCTCCGTCGAGCTGCACGGCGATCCCGACCGCACGCTGCCGGTCGCGGACCCGGACAACCGCGCCCTGCACCTGGGGTGCGGCGCGGCCCTGCTCAACCTACGGGTGTCCGCCGCTCACCGCGGCTGGACTGCCGACGCCCGGCTGCTCCCGGACGCCACCGACCCCTGGCACCTGGCCGACGTAGAGCTCAAGCCCACCGACAGGGTGGACCGCCGTCTCGCGGACCTCCATCCCGCCGTTCGGCGGCGGCACACCAGCAGATACCCCTTCTCCGAAGAGAGGATTCCCGCACCAGTTCTCGCCGAGCTTCGCTCTGCGGCCCTGCAAGAAGGCTGCCGGCTGCTCACACCGGGCGCCTGGCACACCGACACCGTCATGGAACTCGTACACGACGCCGAGATGCTCGAAGCCGCGAACGAGGCCGTGCGCGCGGAGATCGCCACCTGGACACGCCCGGGCACGCCCGGTGAGGGACCCGCCACCGAGGGCATCCCGGCGGATGCCCTCGGTCCACGGCAGTACGGCGTGAGCGCCCCCGCCCGGGACTTCGACCCCGAGCGCCGCACGCCGGACCGTGACGTGGCCGTCTTCGAGAAACGGCCCCAGATCGCGCTGCTCGGCACCATGGAGGACACCCCGGCGGACTGGCTGCGGGCGGGGCAGGCGATGCAGCGTGTGCTCCTCCAAGCCACGCTCGACGGGATGGCGACCTCGCTGATGTCACAGCCCCTCGAATGGCCGGAGCTGCGCACCTCCGTACGCGACCCGAGTGCCCCGATCGGCTTCGTTCACATGGTGTTCCGCCTCGGCTACGGCCCCCAAGGCGCGCCGACACCACGCCGCCCCGTGGCAGAGGTTCTCAGTCTGCTGTGACGGGGTCGACGAATCGCCTCAGGCTGCTGGAGCAGCGGAAAGGATCGGCGCAAAGCCCGTGGAATCGAGCATTGACTACAAGGCGCTGTTCGCGGCCACGCCCAGTCCGTATCTGGTGCTGAGTCCCGACCTGGTGATCGTCGACGTCAACGAGGCATACCTGCGGGCGACCGGCCGGAGCAGAGGGGACCTGGTCGGCCAGCACCTGTTCGACGCCTTCCCCGACAATCCCGCGGACGAGAACGCCGATGGGGTGCAGAACCTGGGCGCCTCGCTGCGTCGGGTCCTGCAGTCGAGCCGGCCGGACACGATGGCGGTGCAGAAGTACGACATCCCTCTGACGTCCCGGCACGGCGCCTTCGAGGAGCGCTGGTGGTCGCCGATCAACACCCCGGTCCTCGGCCCGGACGGACAGGTGGCGTGGATCATCCACCGGGTGGAGGACGTGACCGAATTCGTCCGCTCCCGCCGGGCGCACCCAGCGGGCGGACCGCTGGCCAGACCGGAAGTGATGGAGGCCGAGCTGTATGCGCGGGCGCGGGAACTGCAGCGGTTGAACGAGGAACTCCGTCAGGCGCACACCCGCGAACGGCAGGTCGCCGTCACCCTGCAGGAAGCCATGCTGCACTCGCCAGACCTCGACCGGCACCCTGACGTCGCGGTGCGTTACCTGCCCGCGGTCGGGTCGCTGAACGTGTGCGGCGACTGGTTCGACGTCGTGGATCTGCCCGACGGCTCCCTCGGCGCCGCGGTCGGCGACGTCGTCGGCCACGGGCTGGAGGCCGCCGCCGTCATGGGCATGCTGCGCAGCGCATTGAACGCAGCCGTACGGACCCTCCAGCAGCCGGCCACATCGCTGGAGGTCCTCGGCCTGTACGCCCGGTCGATCGACGGGGCACTGGCCACCACCGCCGTCCAAGCCGTCATCGACACCCATGACCGGCGGATCACCTACAGCAGCGCCGGCCACCCGCCACCCGTTCTGCTGCACCCCGACGGCACGTGCGACCTGCTGGATCAGGCCACCGACCCGCCGCTCGGCGCCCGCCCCGAACACGTCGCACGCCCGCAGGCCGCCATGCCGTACAACCCCGGCGACATCCTCGTGCTGTACACCGACGGGCTCATCGAACGCCGCGACCAGGACATCGACGTCGGCCTGCATCAGCTCACCGACGCCCTCGCCCGCCACGCCCGCTTGAGCTCCGAACGCCTCGCCGACGCTCTGCTGACCCGTCTCGGTGTCGCCGGCGGCGCCCGTGACGACATCGCACTGATCGTCGTCCGCCTCTGACAACGCGCTCCCTGCCCCCGGAATCACTCCGCCGCGTTCTGGTAGAAGCACAGCCGCAACAGGATCACCGCTCGCGCGTCCCCCACGTCGGCGAAGCGTTCGAGCGAAGCCACCACCCGGGTGTCATGGCCTTCGCGCACCGCCGACACGACCCCACCGGACCCCTCGATCACCTGGCACAACTCAGTCGGCGCAACCGGCTCGATCACGCTGGGCAGGGGCAGTTGCGGTCCGTGCGCTCGCCGCTGGCTCGACACGGGCTCGGACCTGCTTGTGGGCGCGGTTGGACTCCTCCTTCCACTCCGGGATATCGGTCTGAGCGCCGCTCACGGCGGTGAGGGATCACGAGTCCCGTGGCCGGATGGCCGCCGTCGGCGATCGTGAGCGTTCTGCCGACGGCGGGCTTGTCGCCGGGCTCCTCCCACGACGTGCAGTCGTTGCGGATGATCCGGACGCCGAAGCGCTGTGGTCGCGCAGCACGGCCGCGGAGGCGGGCGGGTTCACGTCGGCCGGGTCGGCGGCGATCGTGTTGAGGCGTCGTCGTCGAGGAGGGCGGCCCGCGGGGCGGTGACAGGCGGACCTGGGTGTCGTCCGGCTCGCCGCTGACCACCGGATACCGACGATGGGCTGTTGGTGGCTGCTGGGGCTCAGTCGCCGCCGCCGCAGCTCGACCCGCAACTCGACCCGCAACTGGAACCGCAGCCGCTCCCGTTGTGCCGGTTGTCGGAGTTGCTCCCGCGCCCCCGGGTCGACGAGCCGCGCGGTTGGTTCCTGCGGCGCTCCTCCGCCTTGCGCTGTTCCTCCCGGTAGCGCTCCGCTTCCTCCCGGGCCTGCCGGAGCCGCTCGCGCTGCCGGGCAGGGCCGTCCGCCGGCTCCCACGGGCCCAGCCCGTGGCGGCGGTCCGGGCGGAGCGGGACGGTGGTCACGCTCGCGTACATCCGCCCCATCCCCTGGTGGCGGTGGTATTCGGCACAGGCGTACTCGAGGACGACTTCGTCGCCCTCCGCGACGGTGCCGTACAGGACCGCTTCGAAAGGCTCGTGCTGGGGGTCGATGTCGTGGTGCCCGTTCCCCACGTCATACGCCGATCCGCTGCCCAGAAGCCGCGTCCACGCGCGCGTGTCGCTCTTGCGGGGAACGTACGCGATCAAGGGGGCCGCTGAGCGGGTGCGGGCGTCCGCGCACACCCAGTGGCGCCCATCCGTTCCGGCGCGCACGCCCACGATCAATGCCGGCTGCGGCTCCCCGTGCAACCGCCGGGCCGCCAGATAGGCAAGCTGCCCCCAGCCGTAGAACGTCGTACCGGCCACAAGGAGTACCAGACCGATCCTCTGCTGTCCGACGGCGTCGTAGGGCACGCCAGACGCGGTCGGTTCCCCGAACAGACCTTCGGTGAGGATGGCTGCGGCGACCAGACAGAGCGCCAGCCCGAGGTAGACCTGCTGGTGTCCGCGGTGGCCGTCCGATTCCGGGGTGCCTTCCGGCAGCGGAAAGCGGCGCTCTCCCGCAGCGGCAAGGGCGAGGGCCCGCTGCCGGCGTCGGGCCCGCAGCCGCAGACAGCCTCCTGCGAACGCGACGGCGCCGGCGGCGAGGACAACCAGCCACCCGGCCTTCGCCGGATCGTCCACATCGCCGGGCCGGGCCAGAGTCAGAACCGCTTCTGCGGCGACGAACACGGCCGCCGGTATCGCCGCGACCGGAACGTACCGATACCAGAGCGGCAGGGCGGTCAGCAGAATCAGACCCGGATACCTCAGCCAGTCCGTCCCCTCACCGGGCCCGCTGTGCCAGGCCGCGGACGCGGACGAGATCCCGAACAGCAGCACGTACGCCGCCGCCACCAGCAAGGCCAAGACCCAGCCGCCCACGACCGGGGCGAGAACGGTCGGGACCGCCGCCTTCCGCCACCGTTCGGCGTCGTCCACAGCCCAGGTGGCGACGCTGCCTCCAGACACGGACCGGGAGACGACACCGTCCCCGGCCACGGACCAGACGCCGACACCGTCTTCGGGCAGAGTCCCGGTCGGCAGATGCTTGATGTGATACGCCGTCACCGAACCACCGCCGCGCGCCCCCGAATGGCCATCCCCCACGCCCCTCCGCTCGCTCCCCCATGATTCCCTGCCAGTCTGCCCGCCAGGGTCCTCCGCCACCGCAGAGTGTGCTTTCCAGCCAGACAGTCCGGTCCGGTCCGGTGACCACGCGCTTGGCGTTCGCGGTGATGGTCGGTCCGATGCGGGCGGCGCGGGCGGGTCTCGCCTTCGTTCTCATGAACGCGCACAGCCTCGACGAGGGTGCCCTTGGTCGGTACCGGGCGAGCACAGCCCGATCGCGGCGGCCCCGGTCGACCGGTGCTGCCGGGGACCATGCCCCATCTCGTTCCGGTACCACTGCCTGTTGGCCCACCCAACCCGCCGCGTAACCACCATGCCGACTTCCCTTCCACAGCGACGAGTCGATCCTGCTCCAGCGCGACGCCGGCTCGACCGGCCCACCGGCGAGCCAATTCGCCGCTACGAACGCGTCGGGCCGGGAGGCGATGAAGGAGCGTGAGGCGACCGCACCGCCCGACCGTGGCGAGGGGGAGCAGCTGCTGCCGCGATATGGCTGGGCCCGTCGTGGTCGCTCCGTGTCGGTGCGGCTTCCGTCCGACCTCGGGGCTGGGGGGCTCGCATGTTGCGGTGTCGCGTATTCGCGAGCCGCTCGACGTGCCGGACACGTTGAGTGATCGCTTGGGGCTCGTGGCGGCCGCGGGCAACTACCAGAGCCAGCGGTCGAGGAACTCGGCCCAGATGAACCCGTTGTAGCCGTCGAAGGCGGGTGGGTCGATCTTCTTTAGTTCGTCAGCGAGCATGCTGAGCCCGGCGAGGGCTTCGTCCTCGCGGTCGTCCGGATCGCTCAGGATCTCGGACTCGCTGACGTGCAGGCCGTAGTGGTGAAGGGTCCGCAGCCACAGGTCGATGGAGGAGTTGGCGAACCATGCCTCCCCTTGCGGAAGGACGTAGTGGACCGTGCCTGTCCCGGGTTCGACGCCGAACGACCATTCCATGCCGGGCACGAGGTCGCCATGGTGATTCTGGGTGAGGCGGTAGAGCGACCTACCATCTGACGTCTGGAGTGCTGGAGCCGCCTCCACCTGGAACGATACGTACTCGATCAACTGATCGACGATGGGGATCCCGACCTCGACCAGTAGTGCCTTCTGATTTTCGGGGATATGCCAGCCCGACACGACTGCCGAGTCTGCCCTTGTCACGTTCCCTGTGCCGGCCCAGGCGGTGAGCTCGTCAAACGTTGTCATGTGAGAGTCCTTCCGCGGCCGGCTGCGATGCGGACCCTATCGAGCAGGGCTGACAGGCACGTGGCCCCATCGGGGACGACACACTCCTCAGTGGTCGCCGGGGGCGTACCGCTCCAGGTTCTACCGGCCTCGCGCAGCTGCCGCCCTCACGGAGACCCGCAGGGGACTCCTGGCGCCCGGGCGGTAGTGTCCTGAGCAGCCGACACGAAGTACGGCGGCATCAACAGCGTTTGAGCACGCGGCCGTTACGCTGAGGCGGGGGGTTCACATGAGGCGCGCCATCGTCATGGGCGGGAGCTATGCGGGGCTTTTCGCCGCCCGCGTGCTGAGCGACTACGCCGAGGACGTTGTGGTGATCGAGCCCGACGTCATAGGGGATGACGGGCTCGGCCGGCGGACCCCTCAGCGGCACCAGCTCCACGCTCTGCTGTCCATGGGGCACGCGCAGCTGGAGCGCTGGTTCCCGGGGACAACCGACGATCTGGTGGCGGGCGGCGCGCGCCTCGGCGAGGGCGACGACGTGCAGTTCTACCTGGACGGGCGTCTGAAGGCCCCGGTGGCCGGGGCGCGCATGCTCGGTGCCACCCGGCCGTTTCTGGAGAGCCACCTGCGGCGCCGGGTCGAAGACCTCAAGAACGTGCGGTTCGCCCGGGCGCAGGTCACCGACCTCCTGCTCCAGGAGGGCCGCGTGGTTGGCGTGACCACGGCGGCCCCCGAGAGCGGCGGCGGTGCCGGTGAGACGTTCGACGCCGAGTTCGTGGTCGACGCGATGGGGCGCAACAGCCCCCTGGAGGACTGGCTCGTCCGGCACGGCTGGGACAAGGCGCCCGTCGACAGCATGCGGATCGATCTCGGATACGCCACCGCCGCCTTCCGCCGCGGCGACGAGCTGGGCGGCACGGTCATAGCCCACTCCAGCCCGGGACCCGCGAGCGACTACCAGCCCACGCTGACGGAGCCCGGCGCCCTCGCCGCGGTGGAGGGCGAGCGCTGGTCGGTCGTCCTGGCCGGCTACGCCGACTACCGCCCCGGCCCCGACCGGGAGGAGTTCCTGCGGCGGATGCGCCGCTGCGTCGCCCCGATCCGGACGGTGGCGGACACCTGCGAGATGATCGGTGACGTCAAGACGTACCGCTTCGTCGAAAGCCGCCGCCGGGTGCACACCCGCCTGAGCCGCTTCCCCGGCGGTCTCGTCGTCGTCGGAGACGCCCTGGCCAGCGTCAACCCGATCTACGGCCAGGGCCTGACCCTGTCGGCGCTGGCGGCCAACGCCCTCGGCGCCTACCTCCGCTCCACCTCTTCTCCGCAGGGCCCGGCGTGGGACTACTTCCGCCTCGTCGAGACCGTGGTGGACGGCGCCTGGCAGCTCTCCACGGCCGCCGACCTCGCCCAGCCCCATGTCACCGGCCCGTACCCCCGCGGCTACCGCGTGCAGAAGTGGGTCGCCGACAAGCTCACCGAGGCCTCCGTGCTCGACTCCGACGTGAACGAGCGGTACATGGACGTAGTGAACATGCGGCTGCCGCCGAGGGCTTTGACCGACGTCCGGTTCCTCACCCGCGCCGCCCGCGTGCTGCTCAGCAGCTGACGGCGTCGATCGTGTGGAGACGCGGCCTCGACCAGGCGGGCATCCGCGGGCCGGGCGTCCGCCAGGGGATAAGGGTGTGAGTAGTTGGCGTACGGGAAATCCCGGTCACTCGGAGGGTGAGCCCTGGCCTCGCCGTAGGGTCGTTCCCTGGTCGAGCGCGCCCTGCTCGGCGGTCGAGACCCGCTTGTAGAGCAGATTCGCCACCGAGGGGCCCCTTCCGTACGGAGGAGTGGACCACCATCGGATCTGATTGGATCGTCACCGCTCCTGCGTCCCGAAACGTCCGGGTTCATTGGACGCGTCGCCTACCTGTCTCAGACGATCGTTCGACGACGGTAATGAAGTAGCAGCGCTCGCCCTGCCCGGCAGCGGGGGTGGGCGGGGCGGCTGCCCTCCCGAAACTGCGACGAGGTGATGAGGAGCTTCTCTCCAGCCAAGGGTGGGGAGCGGTGCCGTGCGATCGTTCGTTTTACTGAACGAAATGTTCACCAGCTCGGTTCGTTCGTTATAGTGAACATATGGTTCATTCAAGCGAGACGCTTCGGGAAGCTGTCCAGGTCGCCACCTACCTGAATGACACGTATCTGGATCAGGCCGATACACAGGTGATCGCCGTAGGTGAGCGGGACGGTGCGCCGTGGGCTGCCCTCGAGCACTGCCTGTTCCATCCGCAGGGCGGCGGTCAGCCCGCCGACCGGGCTTGGCTGGACGATGTGGAGGTCGTCCCGGTCCGGGACCGGGAGTCGGGGCTGGTCGTGGCGGTGGCGCCCGAGGGTGGCAAGCTGCCGGGCCTCGCCGTGGGGCAGGAAGTACGGGCGCGGATTGATGTGCAGGCCCGGATGACGCACGCCGCGCTGCACACGGCCGGGCACCTGGTCGAGGCGGTCGGACGCGTTCAGGGGTGGGAGATGCTCAGCAGCAACCACTTCCCCGGTCAGGCCCGCATCGAGTTCCAGGCGCCGCAGGAATATGCCCGGCTGGCCGACCCGGAGGGGCGGGAGGAGGTCACCGCCGCTCTGCGGGCCGCGGCGACCGCCGCGATCGCCGCGGATCTGCCCGTCTTCGCGCGGTATGAAGGTGAGGGGCGGCGCGTGGTGCACCTGGATGCACTGCACTGCGCCCCCTGCGGGGGCACCCATGTGCGCAGCCTCGGCGATCTGGCCGAGGTGGTCCTGCCGACGCTGAAGGTGAAAAAGGGCTGCATCCGCGTGTCCTACTCCGCCTCCCACCGGAGCCACTGATGGCCGAGTCGTCCGGGTCCGGCCGGCAACCGGTGAGCAGCACCGCGGCCGCGGTCGGCGCGAAGATCCGTCTGCGCCGCCAGCAACGCGGCATGAGCGCTGCGGAGATGGCCCGGCGCGCCGGGCTGAGCAAGGCCACGCTGTCGCAGTTGGAGGCTGGCAAGGGCAACCCGACGATCGACACCCTGGACGCGATCGCCGTCGCACTGCGCATCCCGATCGCGGACCTGCTGGCGCGCGACGCCGACACCGGGCCGGTCTACCGGCCGGGCACGCCCACCGAACCGGGCGAGGTCGCCCGGGAACTGCTGCGCCGCATCAGCAGCGGCAACAGCCTGGAGATCTGGCGGCTGCGCATCCCGCCCGAGACGGAGCTGGCCGGCGTCCCCCACGCCACCGGCACGATCGAGCACCTGCTCATCGCCTCCGGGAACGTGACCGCCGGGCCGGTCGATGCTCCGCAGGACCTGGGTCCCGGCGACATGCTCGCCTTCGCCGGCGACGCCCCGCACTTCTACCGCACCGGTACCGAGGCCGTGGACATCACCGTCGTCTTCGCCTCTCCCATCAGCACCTGAGCCAAGGAAGACCCGCCCATGAGCACCACCGACGTCAGCGGCTCCAACCGGGCCTTCATCAGCGACAACATGGCGGGCGCCTCGCCCGAAATAGCGCAGGCCGTCGCCGCGGCGGCGGTCGGGCACACCCTGCCGTACGGCAATGACCCCCTCACCGGCATCGTCCGCCACCAGCTGAGCGAGATCTTCGAACGTGACGTCGAGGTCTTCCCGGTCTCCACCGGAACCGCCGCGAACTGCCTGGGCCTGGCTGCCCTGACCCCGCCCTGGGGCAGCGTGCAGTGCCACCCCGACAGTCACATCAACAACGACGAGTGCGGGGCGCCCGAGTTCTTCACGAACGGCGCCAAACTCGTCACCGTCCCCGGCGAGGACAGCAAGATCGATGCCGACGCGCTCCGTGAGGCGGTGCGCCGCAAGGCCGGTGACGTGCACAGCGTGCAGCCGTCGGTGGTGAGCATCAGCCAGGCCACGGAGAGCGGCAGCGTCTACACCCTCGACGAGATCCGCCGCCTGGCCGCCATCGCCAAGGACGCGGGCCTGCGTGTCCACATGGACGGCGCCCGCTTCGCCAACGCCCTGGTCCACCTCGGTGCCACCCCGGCCGAGATGACCTGGAAGGCCGGAATCGACGTGCTGTCCTTCGGGGCCACCAAGAACGGCGCGATGACCGCCGACGCCATCGTCTCCTTCGACCCGGCACTGGCCACCGAACTCGCCTTCCGTGCCAAGCGCGCCGGGCAGCTCGCCTCCAAGATGCGCTTCCACACAGCCCAGCTCGACGCCTACCTCGCCGACGGCCTGTGGCTGCGCAACGCCCACCAGGCCAACACGATGGCCACCCTGCTCGGCGACGGTCTCAAGGCCCTCCCCGGCACCGAACTCCTGGGCAGCCCGCAGGCCAACATCCTCTTCTGCCGCCTGCCCCAGCAGACAACCGAAGGGCTCCTCGCCGAGGGCTACACCTTCTACCACGACCGCTGGGCACCGGGCATCGTCCGCCTCGTCACCTCCTTCTCCCACACTCCCGAAGACATCGACCAGCTCTTGGACGCGGTCCGCCGACACACCCGCTGACCACCGGACCCGACCCGGCCAGGCGGCTTGGAAGAAAGATGCCTCAGGAGCAAGATCCGCCGAACGGGGGCTTACTCCCGTCCGCCACCCTCGTCGTCCTCGTCCAGTTCCGGCGCGTCCGGGTCGCGCACCGGGCGCAGGGCGCCGGCCCGGCGGCCGGGACGCTGGCGGTGAAGCCGTAGCGGCCGAGCAGGTTCAGATCGCGGTGCTTGAGCGGGGAGAGCCGGGCGATGTCCTCGTCCCGGATCTCGTGGCCCTCCGCCTGGAGCTGGGCGACGGCGGCGTCGATGTACTTCGTCGTCCAGAGCACGATGGCGTTGAGGACCAGGCCGAGCGCGCCGAGCTGGTCCTCTCTCCGACTCCCCAGTCGCCTGCGTCTACTGCGGCACCCCCAAGCCGAGCGGCAGCACGTGACTGCTGGCTAGTAGCCGCCTCTGCCAGGCGCCCCGCGCGCCCAGCTCCCGCACCAAGTTGAGCCCCAAAGACCCGCCCCGCCTTCGGCCCGGCGGCCCTCGATGCGCCCCTGGTTACGCCGTCTACTGCGGGCGCTGCGGCACGACCTGGCGGTGGGCGGCCTTCTCCACGCGGACCCGGCGCGAGCGCGGCGGCCTCGGTGGCCCTGGCGGCCGCGCTGGGCGCGGGCCGGCTCGATCGGGGCCGGCACGTGGTGCACGTCGTCGGGCTCGGGCACGCAAGACGGGGCCAGCGGGCGCAGCGCTGCACCTCACGCGCTCCAGCGATCGGAAAACGACCGCGCATCCACGGTGTCGGGGTGGTCGGGGCCCAGGACGCGTGCCCGGTCGGCGGCGACCTCGGCCAGCAACCGTGCCGCCTCCGCATGCTCCCCCGCCTTGCCGAGGTTGATAGCGCCGACGGCGCGGGCGTTCAGGGTGTCGCGGTGGTCAGGCCCAAGGACACGCGCCGAGTCGGAGGCCAGCTCGGCGTACAGACGTGCGGCCTCCGCATGCTCCCCCGCCTCTCCGAGTTCCCAGGCGTGGTGATGGCGGGAGAGCAGGGTGTTGTAGTGATCAGGTCCCAGGACGCGCGCCCGGTCGGCGGCGAGTTCGGCGTGCAGACGTGCCGCCTCCGCGTGTTCTCCTGTCCCACCGACATTGCCGGCGTGGCCCCCGCGGGTGGTCAGGGTGTCGGGGTGATCGGGGCCGAGTACACGTGTCCGATCCACCGCCAGCTCAGCAAACAAACGCGCCGCCTCCGCGTGCTCCCCGGTCTCCCCAAGTTGCCAGCCGTGATTGTGGCGGGTGGTCAGGGTGTCGGGGTGGTCGAGGCCCAGGACGCGCGTCCGGTCGGCGACCAGTTCGGCGAACAGGCGTGCGGCCTCCGCATGCTCCCCTGCCTCTCCAAGGAAGACGGCGTGGCCGAAGCGGGCATCGAGGGTGCCGGGGTGGTCGGCGCCCCGGACACGTGTCATGTCCGGGATGAGGTCGGCCAGCAGGCGCGCGGCCTCCGTATGCTCCCCTACGTCCCCGACGGTCAGGGCGTGGTGTCGGCGGACCTCCAAGGTTCGGTGGTGGTCAGGCCCCCACGCCCGAGCCAGATCAGGGATGAGGTCGGCCAGCACGCGCGCGGCCTCCTCAAACTTGCCCGACCTTCTGAGGTTGAGCGCGCGCCAGTGACGGCGACGTATGGCGCGAGGCTTCGGCTCGGAGTCCGTGACGGGGCCGGCCGGGTGGTCCGTATCTGGTGGCGGCTGGTGCCGGTGCGTCGGGGTGTGCCGTGGGGGTGTGGTGGGCGGGGGCGGGGAATGCTGGCTGGGTGGGGTGGTGTACGGCGCGGTGGAGGGTACGGCGCGTGCCTGGATCAGGGCGGTCACGGCCTGGGGCCACGGTGGGGTCGGCGGGAAGTCATCGGGCGGATCCCAGTGTGTGGTGATCTGTTCGAGGAGTTGGACGGTGGTGGGTCTATCTGCGTGGTTTTTCGCCAAGCACGCGGCGACCAGGGTGTGTAGTGGGCCGGTCAGCCCGCCCAGTCGTGGCTCGCCGTTGACAACGCGGTGCAGGACGGCCAGCGGCGGGCCCTGCCCGAAGGGCTCCTGGCCGGTGGCGGCGAAGGCGATCACGGCACCGAGGGCGAAGACGTCGCTGGCCGGCCCGACCTGGCCTCCTTCGGCTTGCTCCGGGGACATGAAGCCGGGCGTGCCGATGGCCGCGCCGGTGCCGGTCAACACAGTGGCGTCCATCGCGCGGGCGATCCCGAAGTCGGTGACGCGCGGGCCGTCCACGGCCAGCAGCACGTTCGACGGCTTGAGGTCACGGTGGAGCAGGTCCTTGGCGTGGATGGCCTGCAACGCCTCGACCAGTCCCGCTGCCAGGGGCCACACCGAGCCTTCCGGCAACGGCCCATCCTCGGCGACGGAGTTGGCCAGGGACGGCCCGGGAATATAGACGGTCGCGATCCACGGTGCCTCGTCTTCCGGACCGGCTGCCACCACCGACGCGGTGAACGCACCACTGACTGCTTGCGCTGCGGCCACCTCCCGCCGGAAACGACGACGGAACTCCGCCTGCCGCGCCAGATGCGGATGCACCACCTTCACCGCCACCGCACGCCCACCCGGCGAACGCCCCAGAAACACCTCCCCCATCCCGCCCGCGCCCAGCCGGCCACGCAACACGAAACTCCCCACCCGCACCGGATCCCCAGCCCCCAGCGGCTCCATAGCGCCCTCTCCACCGGAACAACACGCACCAACAACCAGTCGAAACCTACCCAACCACCAAAGCCCGACCGCCCAGTTCGAAACAGGCACTGAGCCTGCGCGGCGGCCTCGGTCGCTGCTCGCAGGGCGTCGCCGCAGCCTTGCGGCGGCGCTGGGCACGGGACTGTCCAATCTGGGCCGGCGCATCGCCCGGGACGACGTCGGTCGGGAGGAATGCCCTGCGGGACAGCTCGCGCATTGCGGCGGTCTGCCGCTCCACCGCTTCCGTGATATGCGGGTCCACCCGGCGCGGAGCGGCGGCCTCCTGGTGCGCGGCGAGCGCGCGGCGGTAGCCCTCGGACTCGGTCTTCCTGGTCTTCGCCGGGTCGGTGGGCGCGCCAGGGCCGGGTCTACCGGGGCGACGTCGGCTGGGCGAGGACACGCCCGGCGCCGGGCGGCATGATCCGTAGGGAGCCACGACGATGCGGGTCTGCTGCAGGCTTCGTCGCCCACTTCGACGAATCCGCCGGGACAGACCAGAAACCTGTAGCAGCGTGTCGCGGTCAGGCAGAGGGGCGCCGCCTGGTGCCGCCGCCGCTGCCGTTCAGCGGAATCAGGCTCTCCAGGTGAGCGCCTTTGACCCAGGAGCCCAGCAAGTCGCGGTGCAGGGCCACGATGTCCTGGCGCAGCGCCAGGCCCAGCGCGTCCTTCGTGAACGCGCGGCAGGTGGTGACGAACAGGGCGACGTCCGCGCCGTGCTCGAGACGGGCGGTGCCGACGAACTTCTGCATGTCCTGGGAGGACACGCTCCGATGCGCCGCGTACTTCTTGCACTGGATGACCAGCTTGCGGCCGTCGGCCAGGTAGCCGACGACGTCCGCGCCCAGGTCGCCGCTCTTGCCGCTGACGACGACCTTTGTGCAGCCGTCCCGCCGGCACAGCTCCGCGACGTACGTCTCGAATTCCTGCCACGTCAGGGCGTCGACCTGAGCCATGGACAGCTCGCGCGCCCGGGCCTCCTCCTGCGCCCGCCATGCCCTGTCCCGGCCGACCGCCTGGCGGTGCGCCCGCAGCAGCACCCAGCCGACCCCGCCCAGCGCGGCCGCGGCAATCACCGTCACCAGCACGGGCCACACCGTCGACCAGTTCGCGGCGACCCACACCACTACGGCCAGCGCCACCACCGCGCCCGAGCCCTGCAGCTGCCTGCGGGTCTGCTTCTTCAAGCGCCGGCGCCGTCGACGTGCCGCCATCACTCCCCCGCCCCCTGGGGTCGTGATCCGCAGTGCGCGCCGGCGAGAACTGTCCGGACGGTGTGTGAGCGAGGGCTCATCGGCTGGCCTGAGTGACGCCGCTCGTGAGCTGCCCCAGGATGTTCAATACCCCCTGCCCGGCCAGGGTGGGAACGTCCCGGTGTCAGGATGATGACGACGGTGGGTTTCTCGTCGAGGCGGCTGCGGGCCTCCGTGCGCCGCCGAAGTCGCCAGATGACGACCGCTGCGAGCAGCACCGCCACGTTGATGGTTACCAACCGCCCCCGACCTCCCGCCGACCGGCTTCACCCCACGGACGGCTGAACGGTGCCGTCCGCCTTCTTGTGTAGCGGCACCTTGGTGATGTTGGAGGCGGGTTGCCGACCAATGGCACAAAAAGCCATCGGACCTGGCCGAATAGCGCGTTACGGCGCTCTTCGGCCGTCACGGCTCGCTCGGTCGGCACGCCTCGTACTGCCGGTAGTCCCGTCCTCCCCGCGGTCCGATGTTCGCGGCAGTCCACTCGCGGACCCTGGCTGGGGTCATGAGGTAGAGCCGCAGGTGGGGGCTGTACCTCTCCTCTGCTTCCGGACTGTTGCAGTCGTGGTGCTCGTGCGCTCACTTCTGCAATGCCTGGTCGTACGCCTCCCCTTGCGGGCGCACGTGATCGGTGGGCACCCGACGGCGAACATGGGCGCAAGTCCTCCGGTGCAGGGAGCTGCTGAGGGCGATGCAGCTGAACTGCTCGGAGCACTGGTAACAGGCTCACCAATGGTCGGCACTGCGCAGGACCCGGTCGAACATCGGCTGGGCTGCACGACACATGGTCACCGTCCGCACGGCCCTTCGGGGCTCCTGTGGCACGTCAGCTTGCGGTAGTTGGGGTCCCACGGATCCAGTTGGTTGGTCACGTCCGTCTCCTTCACGCCGTCTTGGGCAATGCCTGGAGAGCCGTTCCGCCGGAGGCTATGCCCGCCGCGTCGCAGCGCGGCCGCGTGGGGGCACCAAGTCCTCCCCCTTGTACCAGGTCGCTCATTCCGGCTTCGGCAGGCAGCCGGAGCACCCCGCCGTAGGACTCGTCCCAGACGAGGTCGATGTCTTCGTCCTCGTCGGCGTACGGGCCGCTGTCTGGCGGCGCCAGCGTCACCCCGCCCACGCGACGTGTGGGTCGAACTCGAGCACCTGCACGCCCGCTGGGAGCGGGCCGGCCGACCGGAGAAGTACCAGGTCGACCTCTTCGACAGCACCGGAATCCAGCACGTTACCTCCGGCACAGCCCCGAAGGCCCTGAACTGGTCGCTCCCGCCGCTTGCCACCGTCCCCCGCCAGAAGCCGTGACCGCTCCTGGGCGGATCGCCGTTGCCGCTCGCTCCGCCAGCGCTGTGGGGCACGAGGCTTCTGGCTACGGAGCCGAGCAGTCGGCTTCCGCGCCGAAGCACATGCCACCGATCGAGTCCGTCAGCTCGCCAAACACCCCGACCTGAGCACACCGGCTGCTGGCTGCGGGCTGCTGAACGATTCGGTCCTTCCCAGCGTGGCCGCGTGTTCCAGCACCTCCCGGACGCGGGCCGCCAGGCCCGCCCAGGCGAAGGGCTCGGCACACCTCACTCCGCACGTTGTCGCTCAGGGCTTTGGGCGAGTTCCGCTGTGAATTGCGCGCCGGCCAGGAGGGAAAGGTGCGAACTCCACAGCCAGACGAGGAAGACGATGACTCCGGCGAGGGAGCCGTAAAGCCTGCTGTAGGTGCCGAGGCTGGTGGCATACAGGGCGAAGGCCGCCGAGCCGGCCAGCCACAGCAGTACAGCCAGCACCGCTCCTGGCAGGGCTTGGGAGGCGGCCCGAGCGGGTGCGGGGCCGGTGCGGAAGAGGACGAGGACCAGGAGAGCTACCAGGGCCAGAAGCGCCGGCCACTTCAGCAGCGTCCAGGCGGCCGCGGATGTGGGCAGCCAGTCGGCGAGAGCCGCGGCCAGGGGCGGGGTGAGGACGACCACGGCGGCACTGGTCACCAACAGTGCCAGAAGAAGAAGTGCGTTGAGAACGATGAGCGGAGCCGTGTGCAGGGCTGGGCGCCGGTGGTCGACACCATGCATGGCGTGCAGGGCACGACGGAACACCGCGAGATAGCTCGAGGCAGACCACAGCGAGCTGACGCTTCCCGCGGTAATCAGCATCCAGGCGGCGGAGCTTTCGTTCGCGAGCCCCCGCAGTGTCTCCTGAAGTGTGGCGCCGGACTCGGCCGGCGCCCATGAAGCTATCTGGGAGATCAGCCGATCTGTCGCCTCCGGGCTCAAGAGGCCGGTCAACGTGACCGCGACGAGCAGAGCTGGCACCAGCGCGAGGATCGCGTAGTAGGTCAGGGCGGCGGCCCAGTCGGCCACGTCGTCACGCCACATCGATGCGGGGACCGCCCGCAGCGCCGGCCACCATTGGCGGACGGTTCGCACGTTCCGCGAGGTTCTTGGGGTTCGGGTCCGGACGAAGGCCGCACGGCCAGATGGGGAGGGGCGAGAGGGGATCATCCGGGTCCCTTTCACCGGTTCGCACGACAGGGGCCGTGTTCGCATACCCCCCATGCTGAGAGGCAGACAGGCGCAGCACGGTGCCGTTCCTTGCGGGTGGACGACTCCGCTTACGCCGGGCGCATGCGTGCCTTCCCGCGTCGGTTCCTGCGCGCGGATTCCACCTCAGGTGAAGGGCCGACACTTGTCCAGAGGTGCGGCTCGTTCGCGGCCGAACAAGGTCCTTGCCTCGGAACGCTCTGCTCTCGCCACTCACGAGCAGGCTCGCCTGGCATGGTGGCGCCCCTGCAAGGCCGAGCTGTCATGGCTTGTTGGCGATGGCCCCCAGGTACTGATTGATCTGTTCCAGGCGCGCATCCACATGTCGTGCGGTCTCGGCCACCTCGCGAAGCTGCTCACAGACAGCGAGCAGCGCGAGAGCCACGGCCTTCTGCCCATGGTCGGTAACGTCGTCCAACGCGGCCCGGGCTGCTTGGGCCGCCGATTGAGGGCTCTTCTCTGCCATGCGCTTCCCTCACTGTCCGGGGCTGACGGAAACTCTCGCTGACGGAAAGTCCCTCGGATCGTGCCCGCTGGTGCGTCGCAGGAACCATTCGGCGTATCCCGGTGGTTTGTGCACAGGCAGAGAACCCGACCAAAAGCCCCTGTGACCGCCGCGCCCCGTCGTCCGTTGGCAACCCTTCGACGGACGACGGGATGGCGGACCAGGGGCGTCAGCGCCGGAAGGTCGAGACCGGGTACACGGAGTCCATCCCCCAGAAGGGGGTGATGCCGTAGTGGGCGTAGACCTCGTCGTAGTAGGAACTCTGCTCGACCAGGTCGGGGTCGTAAGCCGGGGCACCGGCCACCTCATGGGGGGACTGGCTGACACACACCTGCTGGTCGGTGATGCGGACGATGGCGTCCACGGGAATGAACGTCTTCTTCTCCCCCAGCCCGAGGAAGCCGCCATGTTCCACGAGGAGAAAGCGAACCTTGCCTTCTTCTGCATCGATGAGCAGGTCCGCGATCTTCCCCAGGTCCTCGCCGTCGGCAGAAGTCACGGTGCGGCCGCGGACGTCTTCCTCGGGTGAGGCAACCGTCTGCACCGAGTCGCTCAGCCTGCTGAGGACGGGAATATGGCTCGTGCTCACGTCGAAGCTCCCTTGCGGTACGTGGAACGCGCCGTACTTTGGGCGCGTCGTGCGGCTGTCCACGTGCCCGCGGAAATCGATCTCATGTCCCAGCACGAGGTGTGTGATGCCACCTGCTCCCCACGCTGGCAGTGCCGCGCGGTCAGCCGGTGAGTGCGAAAGGCGACGGGTGTGCTCGGGCAGCTCGGCGAGGCGGTTGAGCCGGCAGGAAGGGCGCGACATTCACCGGACCGTGACCGTGCACCGTGTCCACTCCCCGACCGGAGGCAGTGCCCACCAGCCGGCAGGACACCCGGGCATTCAGAAACACGGACTGTCACCGTCCCGGGCTTTTCTCCGGGGTGTGTCAGGGTAGTCGAGGAGCGACAGGGTGCGCGGCAGGGCAGGCAAGGAGCGGTAGTGATCACCGAACAACAGCTTGCGGCCATGGGCGGATGCCTGGTCAAGACCGTCCAAGGACAGTCCGTAGGAGTGGTGGGTTACTTCCTCGTGGACGACACCACGGGGCGGCCTGAGTGGGTGCGGACCTCCGAGCATGGGTCCGGGCCGGGCGGGGTTTTCGTCCCGCTGCGCCACGCCGAACTGAGCGATGGGTGCCTGACGGTGCCGCATCCCGGGGCCCTCATCGAGTGCGCGCCTTGCGCCGAGGTGGAGCCTGACGGCGTGCTGACCGTGGCCCAGGAGCAGCGACTGTTCGAGCACTACGGAATCAGGGCCGTCCGCGAGGAGACGCACACCCAGGGCGGGGCCGGGTGGGCAGAGATGGACCGAGCGCAGACCATCCGTGAAGGCACGGAGGGCCACGAGGGCGACCGTTCCCGCCTGCGGCCCATGCGGCCGGCGTAATTCGACACGCTGGTGAGCGATCAGGGCCGGGTATTCCCGGCCCTGATCGCGCGTGAACCTGGCGCCTACGGTGGCTCTGCAACGGTGTGCGTCCTCGTGGTGCGTCAGCCGCAGAGAGGTACGCGACGGAAGTGCGATCCGCACCGGCCCCGCGTGTACCGCGTCATCGCCCGCTGAACCGAGGACTTCCCCCGCACACCGACGCCCTTTCGCCGAACCGGTACAGCGCCACAGTGGGGGTGCGGTACGTGAGCACCCGAAACCCACGCGACGACAGGCGCCTGTTGCAAGAGGAATGAGGAGCGCAACCTCAGCGCCGAAATCGGTGATCGGATTCGCCACCCGGCCAGACGGCCAGCAATTGTGAACGCAACACTTCACCCGCATGTCGGCTGGCTCAGGATATGAGACGAGTGCGCATCCGACGTTGACCTGGCCGGATTTCATTGCAACTCTCGTCGCTGTGAGCAACTTCGAGAACCGAGCCGCTCGCCTGCACGTCGATCTGCGGCGTCAGGCCAGCGCCATCTGTGCCGCCGGCCACTGAACCCGCGCTGACGGGCGCTGCCCCGTCCCGCTCCGCCTCGAAGCCGGCTGCTATGACCATGACACTCCTGTCGTAGAGCACTGTAGCCGTAGAGCACTGCTGTCGTAGAACGCTGATTTCTCTCAGTAACTCCTGCCGCGGGTCTTTCCATTCCGGGTTCGCCTTGCCGTACTCAGCTGCCGAGCAACCTTCCGGCTGGGGCCTCTTCATGTCGAAGCCCCTACGAGCAGCGCGCTTCGTCATTTCGGGAAACACGTCCGACGATTCCACGTAAGTCCACTTTCGTTTGAACAGGACCATGCCATGGCCACTACGGCATCGACCCGACGCCAGTTCCTCACTCTGCTCGGACTTTCGGCGGTGGCCGTGAGCTGCGGCACCGCCGCCACCGGAGCCACTTCTGCCAAGGGCGGGACCAAGACGCTCCGCTACCAGGGTTGGGCAGGTCAGGTCACGCTGCCGGAACTGGCCGAGGATCTCGGCTATCTGGAGGACGTGAAGTTGAAGTGGGTGGGCAACACCATCAGCGGGCCGCAGGACATCCAGTCCGCGGCCACCGGCCAGACCGACTTCGGCGGCGCCTTCAACGGCGCGGTCGTCAAACTGGCCGCGAACAACGCCCCCATCAAGGCCGTCATCAGCTACTACGGTTCCGACAAGCACGCCTACAACGGCTTCTACGTCCTCGAGGACAGCCCCATACGCTCACCCCAGGACCTGGTCGGCAAGAAGGTCGGGATGAACACCCTCGGAGCCCACTCCGAGGCCATGCTGGACATCTACCTGCAGCGAGGCGGCCTGTCCCGGGCGGAGATCGGCAAGGTCGAGCCTCTCGTGGTGCCTCCGGTCAACACCGAGCAGTCGCTGCGTCAGAAGCAGATCGACGTGGCCGTGCTCGGCGGCATTCTGCGCGACAAGGCCCTCGCGGCCGGGGGCATCCGCCCCCTGTTCACGGACCATGAACTGCTCGGCCCGTTCAGCGCCGGCACCTTCGTGATGACGGACCGGTTCCTGAAGCAGAACCCCGAGACGGCCCGGATCTTCGTCACCGCCGTGGGCCGGGCCATCGAGTGGTCCCGTTCCACCCCACGCGAAGAGGTCATCACCCGGATGACCGACATCGTGAAGAAGCGGAGCCGGAACGAGGACACCGCACCGCTGAAGTACTGGCGGTCCTACGGCGTCGCCGAGAGGGCCGGCCTGATCACCGGTAAGGAACTCCAGTTGTGGATCGACTGGCTGACCGATCGCGGTGACATCAAGAAGGGCGAGGTCACGTTGTCGGACCTCTACACCAATGAGTTCAACGGCAACGCGACAACCCCCTCCGCGGCGAAGAGCGGGAGCTGATCCCATGCCGACATCCACCACGCCCAAGATCGCGTTCGAGGACGTACGGAAAGACTTCACCATCAAGGACCGGAAGGGCAGTCGGCAGGCAGCCGGCTTCACCGCCCTCGACGGCATCGATCTGGAGATCGCGGCAAGTGAGTTCGTCGTCCTGGTCGGGCCCAGCGGCTGCGGGAAATCGACGCTGCTGGACCTGCTCGGCGGCCTCACCCGACCCACCGGGGGACGCATCCTGCTGGACGGCGAACCCGTCACCGGCCCCGGCCTGGACCGCGGCATCGTGTTCCAGCAGTACGCCCTGCTGCCGTGGCGCACGGCCCAGGGCAACGTCGAGTTCGGCCTGGAGGCCGTGGGCGTCCCACGGCGGCAACGTGCGGTACGCGCGAGGGAATTCCTGGATCTGGTCGGCCTCTCCGGGTTCGAGGACCGCCATCCTCATGAGCTGTCGGGCGGCATGCGGCAGCGGGTGGCGATCGCCCGCAGTCTCGCCTACGACCCCGATGTGCTCCTGATGGACGAGCCGTTCGCCGCGCTGGACGCCCAGACCCGTGAGTCGTTGCAGGACGAACTGCTGCGCATCTGGCAACGCACGGGCAAGACCGTCGTCTTCATCACGCACGGCATCGACGAAGCCGTCTACCTGGGGCAGCGGGTCGCCGTCATGACATCGCGGCCCGGCCGCATCAAGCGGATCGTTCCGGTCGCCTTCGACTCCCGTACGGCGACGGACGACCTCCGCTCCAGCCCCGAGTTCGCCCGGTACCGGCACGAGCTCTGGTCGCTGCTGCACGACGAGGTGGCCAGGGCCCAGCAGTTGGAGAAGGAGGAGGCATCCGTATGAGCACCACGACCGGCACGGCCACGGAGAGGACCACGGCGCTGGACGCGGTGAGCGCCGTCGAGCCCGTCGCCGTCGGTACCGTACATGGTGGGCACCACCATCGTGCTGCCGTCGACGGTGACACCGACCGGGTCCCGGCCTCCGCTCCGTCGTCCGATTCGCAGCCGCCCGGGGCGTCGCCGTCGAGCACGCGTCACGTCCGCCCCACAGCTGCCCGTATCCGACCGGCGGTCCGCCGACTGCCGTACCTCCTGCTCAGGGGGGCGACCAAGTCCGCGGCGATCGTGGCTCTGCTCCTGCTGTGGGAGACGGCACCACGACTGGGTCTGGTCGACAGAATCTTCCTGCCGCCGTTCAGTGAGGTCACCGGCGCCTGGTGGGGGCTTGTCACCGACGGGCAGCTCGCCGACAACACCCGCGCCAGTCTGGTGCGCTCGTTCGCCGGTTTCGGTCTCGCCGTGACCGTCGCGGTGCCGCTCGGCCTGCTGATCGGCTGGTACCGGCCGGCCGCCGACCTGCTCGGGCCGCTCCTGGAGGCGTTCCGCAACACGGCGGCGCTGGCTCTGTTGCCGGTGTTCGTTCTGCTGCTGGGGATCGGCGAAACCTCGAAGATCTCCATCGTGGTGTACGCGTGCACCTGGCCGATCCTGCTCAACACGATCAGCGCGGTCCGCAACGTCGACCCGACCCTGCTGAAGCTGGCCAGGTCGATGGATCTGTCCGCGCCCCGTCTCTTCCAGAAGGTCATCCTGCCGTCCGCGGTCCCGGTGATGTTCACCGGCATCCGGCTGGCCGGAGCGGTGTCGATCCTGGTGCTGGTCGCCGCGGAGATGATCGGCGCCAAGGCGGGTCTCGGCTATCTGATCAACGCCTCGCAGTACAACTTCGCGATCCCTCAGATGTACGCGGGCATCATCACGATCTCCGCCATCGGTGTGGTCTTCAACCAGTCCCTGGTGGCCGTGGAGCGGCGGCTCAGCTCCTGGCGCGTACCGGGCGACGGCTGACCCGGCCGCCTCCCGTCTCTTTTCCACCCGGTGCGTCGCACCGCCCCGCTTGTCTCCCACGTCGCTCTCTCCCGATCCGAGGAAAGCCATGACCGCGACCAGCCCCCGTCGGCTGCACCTCAACGCCTTCCTGATGAACGCCGGCCACCACGACGCCGCCTGGCGCCACCCGCGCACCCAGCCCGAACGCGTCACCGACCTGCGCTACTTCCAGCAGCTCGCACAGACCGCCGAACGCGGCTTGCTCGACTCGGTCTTCCTCGCCGACGGCCTGGCCCTGTGGGGAAAGGTCCGGCACAACGCGCTCGGCGGCTTCGAGCCGCTCACCTTGCTGTCCGCCCTCGCGGCGGTCACCGAGCACGTCGGCCTGATCGCCACCGTCTCCACCACCTTCAACGAGCCGTTCCACACCGCCCGCAAGTTCGCCTCCCTGGACCACATCAGTGGAGGCCGGGCCGGCTGGAACATCGTCACCTCCGGCACTGTGAACGAGGCCCGCAATTTCGGGCGCGACGAGCACCTGGAGCACCGGCTGCGCTACGAGCGGGCACGGGAGTTCGTCGACGTCACCACCAAGCTGTGGGACAGCTGGGACGACGACGCGATCCTGCTCGACCGTGAGCGCGGTGTCTACGCCGACACCGACAAGGTGCGCGAGATCAACCATCGCGGGGAGCACTTCGGGGTACAGGGCCCCCTGAACGTGCCGCGCAGCCCCCAGGGGTACCCGCTGCTGGTGCAGGCCGGTTCGTCCGAGGACGGCAGGGAGTTCGCCGCCCAGTACGCCGAGGCCGTCTTCACCGCCCAGCAGACCCTCGCCGACGGCCAGGCCTTCTACAAGGACCTCAAGTCCCGGCTCGCCCGCTACGGCCGCACCGAGGACCAGCTCCTGGTGCTTCCCGGCATCGCCCCCGTCATCGGCTCGACCGAGGTCGAGGCCCACGCGCTGGAGGAGGAGCTGACGGCGCTTCAGGTGCCCGAGTACGGGCTCGCCCAGTTGTCCGGGATGCTCGGCACGGATCTGACCGGTCTGCCGCTGGACGGACCGCTGCCCGAGCTGCCCGAGGAACGGGACATCAACGGCAACAAGAGCCGCTTCACGCTCGTCGCCGAACTCGCCCGCCGCGACGGGCTCACCCTGCGCGAGCTCATCGCCCGCCTCGGTGCGGGCCGCGGCCACCGCGTCTTCGCCGGCACCCCCGAGCAGATAGCCGACCAGCTGCAGGAATGGTTCACCCAGGGCGCCGCCGACGGCTTCAACATCATGCCGCCCCATCTGCCGGGCGGCCTGGAGGACTTCGTCGACCACGTCGTCCCGATCCTCCAGCGGCGCGGCCTCTTCCGCACCGAGTACACCGGCCGCACCCTGCGCGAGCACTACGGCCTGGCCCGCCCCGTCAACCGCCTGGCCGCGGCGGCCACAGCAGAGGAGCGACCCGCGTGACCGGCCTGGACCTCACCGCGGACGTCCTGGTGGTCGGCGGTGGCCCCGCCGCCACCTGGGCCGCGCTCAAGGCGGCCCAGGACGGAGCGGACGTGGTCCTCGCCGACAAGGGCTACTGCGGCACGAGCGGCGCCACCGCTTCCGCCGGAACCGGCGTGTGGTACGTCCCCCCGGAGCCGGCCGCCCGAGAAGCCGCCATGGCGAGCCGGGAGGCACTGGGCGGATTCCTGGCCGACCGGCGCTGGATGACCCGGGTGCTGGACCAGACGTACGCGGGAATGAACGAACTGGCAGCGGCGGGACGCTATCCCTTCCCGACCGGGCCGGACGGCGAGCAGCTCAGGAACGGCCTGCAGGGACCGGAGTACATGCGCAGGATGCGGATCCGCGTCCAGCGGGCCGGAGCCCGCATCCTCGACCACAGCCCGGTCACCGAACTGCTCACCGACGCCTCCGGAGCGGTCGCCGGGGCACGAGGTCACCGGCGCCAGGCCGGACAGCCGTACCAGGTGCGCGCCGGAGCGGTCGTTCTCGCGACCGGCGGCTGCGCGTTCCTCAGCGGCGCGCTGGGCTGCAACGTCAACACCGGCGACGGGGCGCTGTTCGCGGCCGAGGCGGGCGCGGAGATGTCCGGGATGGAATTCTCCAACGCGTACGGCATCGCACCCGAGGGCACCTCCGTCACCAAGACCGCCTTCTACTCCTTCGCGACCTTCTACCACGAGGACGGCTCGGTCCTGGAGGGAGCGGCCAGTCAGGGCGGCCGGTCCGTCATCGCTCGTACGCTCCTGAGCGAGAAGGTGTACTGCCGCCTCGACCGAGCGGACGCGGCGGCACGAAAGGCGATGCGGCCGGCCCAGCCGAACTTCTTCCTGACCTTCGACCGGCTCGGCATCGACCCCTTCACCCAGCACTTCGCCGTCACGCTCCTCGCCGAGGGCACCGTCCGCGGCACCGGCGGCATCCGTATCACCGGCGACGACTGCGGCACCACCGTGCCCGGCCTGTACGCGGCCGGAGACGCGGCGACCCGTGAGCTGATCTGTGGCGGCTTCACCGGTGGCGGCAGCCACAACGCCGCCTGGGCCATCGCCTCCGGCACCTGGGCCGGCCTTGGCGCGGCCCGCCACGCTCGCTCTCTCGGCGTCCGGGCCGGTACCCGGCGCCTGGCACCGGCGGGCGGCGCCGGGCTCCGGCCCACCGGGACGCCTGGCCCGGCCGACGACTTCCGCGAGGTCGTCGCCGCGGTCCAGGACGAGGTGCTGCCGTACGAGAAGAACTATCTGCGTCACGGCAGCCGGCTCGCCGCCTCGCTGCGGGTCCTCGACACCGTCTGGGCGCAGTCGCGCGCCTCCCTGCACGCCCAAGGCGGGCAGGCCGTACGGGCCCGGCAGGCGGCGGCGATGACGGCGCACGCCCGCTGGATGTACGTCTCGGCGCTGACACGTACAGAGACCCGGGGCATGGCCAAACGGCTCGACTTCCCGGCCCAGGACCCCCGTCAGCACCACCGCGTACTCACCGGTGGTCTTGACCGGGTGTGGACTCGCATCGAGCCCTTGACGACGGTGCCGACCGCATCGGCGGCCCCCGTCTCACCCTTGGAGGTGGCTTCGTGATCGAACTCGTCTCGGCTGAACGCTGTATCACCTGCGACACGTGCATCAAGGTCTGCCCGACCAACGTCTTCGACCGGGGCGAGGACGGCCTCCCGGTGCTCGCCCGCCGCGAAGACTGCCAGACCTGCTTCCAGTGCGAGGCGAACTGCCCGGCCGACGCGCTGTACGTCGCCCCCCTGACCCGCCCGCTGCCCGACGAGCCCACCGCCCGGGACGAGGAGCACCTGGACCGAGCGGGCCTGCTGGGCAGCTACCGCCGCCACATCGGCTGGGGGCGCGGCCGGACGTCCGGCGCGCTGCTGGCCGTCGGCCCTGTCCTCGGACCGCCCGGGTCCGAGGCCGCCCTGCCCCTCACCTCCTGACCCCTCCCCCGCTGAATCACCTCCTGAAGGGAACACCCGCACATGACCACCAGCACCGGCCTCGACGTCCGCAGGATCGGCGGCCGTATCGGCGCAGAGATCGTCGGCGTGGATCTCTCCACCGACCTCGCCCCCGCCGTCGTCACCGAGATCGACTCCGCTCTCCTGGAACACAAGGCGCTCGTCTTCCGCGACCAGAACCTCGACGACGCGGGCCAGCTCCGCTTCGCCTCCCTCTTCGGCGAACTGACCAGCGCACACCCCACCGTTCCCTCCGTCGAGGGCCGGCCCCAGGTTCTGCCCGTCGACGGTGACGAGGGCATTCGCGCCAACCACTGGCACACCGACGTCACCTTCGTCCGTACTCCCCCGAAGGCGTCCACGTTGCGCAGCATCGTGGTCCCGCCCTACGGCGGCAACACCCTCATCGCGAATGCGGCCGCCGCGTACCGGGATCTCCCCGAGCCGCTGCGCGAGCTGGCCGACAAGCTGTGGGCGGTGCACACCAACGACTACGACTACGCCGCCCCGAAGAGCGAGAAAGCCGCCGAGCACCGCCGGCGGTTCGTCTCCCGGAAGTACCGCACCGCGCACCCGGTCGTCCGCGTCCACCCCGAGACCGGGGAGCGAGCCCTGTTCATCGGCGGCTTCGCCCAGAGCATCGTCGGTCTCGGCCCGTCCGACTCCCGGGACCTTCTGCGCATCTTCCAGTCGTACGTCACCCGGCCGGAGAACATCGTGCGGGTGGCATGGACACCGGGCGACCTCGTCCTGTTCGACAACCGCATCACCCAGCACTACGCCCCCGACGACTACGGCGACCTGCCCCGACTGCTGCACCGGGTGACCGTCGCGGGCGACGTCCCGGCCGGTGTCGACGGCGCCCTCAGCCACGTCGTCGAGGGCGACGACGCCGCCCACTACACCCCCGCCACGGCCTGAAGTGCCTCGACCGCCGGGCATGGGCACCCGCCCCTGCCCGGCGGCCCGTCCGGCCGCGGAATGTCTGCGCAGCGAGAACCACCAAGGCCCCAACTGCGGCTCCCGACAAGTGATCTACTGGGTGTGCACGGGCGAGAGGCGTCCGTAGGGTTGCACCAGGCAGCTCCGGCTGCGTCCGAGGTCGAGTAGCGATGCATGTCACGAGCGGCGACGGAGTACGGATCGCTTTCGAGACCGTGGGCAGCGGACCACCGCTGGTGCTGCTGCACGGGTTTTTCGAAGATCGCACCACGTGGCGGTCGGCCGGCTATGTCGACGCCCTCGCCGACAGTCATCGTCTTGTCCTCATCGATGCCCGTGGTCACGGCGGAAGCGATGCGCCCCACGACGTGGACAGCTACCGGATCGTCCGGCAAGTGGAGGACGTCACCGCGGTACTCGACGCGCTGGACATCTCTCGGGCCGCATTGTGGGGAGCGTCGATGGGCGGCATCATCGGCCTCAACCTGCTGGCCCGCCATTGCGAACGGCTGACCGGCCTGATCGTCGGCGGAGCCCATGCCGACCGCGCTGCCGCTGCGCCGGGCGAGGTTCAGCGGGAAGCCGAGCTGTTCCGCGTTCAGGGGACCAGGCCGTTCCTCGACGTCCTGCAGCGTCAGTGCTCCCTCCCCGCATGGATGCGTGCCGCGGTACTGACGGCCGATCCGCACGCATTGGCGGCACTGACCGTCGCCCTCGCCGACCGCGACGGCGTTGTGAGCGAGCTCGCTCACACATCAGCGCCCGTACTGCTGCTCGCGGGGGCCCGCGACCCGCAGTTCAAGATGATCCGGGACACGGCGGATCACCTCTCAGGCGCCACCTGCGCCGAACTGCCTGACTGTGGGCACTTCGAGACGTTCCTGCGCATCGATCTCACCCTGCCGGTCATCCGTCCGTTTCTCGCGAGGTGCGCCGCTGGGTGAGAGTGGTGAGTCAGCCCGCGGGCGCGGCGCGTGGCCCGACGCAGACAGGTCCACCCCGCCCGACCCGTGACGTGACCTGCGGGACAATGCCCTCATGCGGATCTCAGCCAGGGCGGACTATGCGGTACGGGCAGCCCTCCTCCTCGCCGGCGCCACCCATGCCTCCCCCGTGAAGGCGGAGGCCATCGCCGAGGCGCAGGAGATCCCGCACAAGTTCCTCGAAGGCATCCTCAACGACATGCGCCGCGGCGGACTGGTGGTCAGCCAGCGCGGCGCCAGTGGCGGCTACCGGCTGGCGAGGGCCGCCGAGGACATCTCCGTCGCCGACGTGGTGCGGGCGGTCGAGGGCCCGCTGGTCTCCGTACGGGGCGTGCGCCCGCCGGAGCTCTCGTACAACGACCCTTCGCAGGCGCTACTGCCGCTGTGGGTCGCCCTGCGCGCGAACGTCCGCCAGATCCTGGAAGGCGTTTCGCTGGCGGACATCGCGTCGGGCGAGCTCCCCGACTTCGTGCACTCCCTGGCCCAGGATCCGGCCGCCTGGACCAATCCCTGAGACGGTGCGTGAGGAACCACCTCGTCGCTGTCTCCATCCGCGAGACGAGGCCGTCCACCGTTCGGTCACCCTCTTGCCAGGAGAACGCCCTCCGCCCAGTATCCCTATCAACCTGATGGGAATACTAGGGATCTGATCGCCGCTCCGGCGCGCAGAGCGCCCGGACGCCCTCAACACACTTCGGAGGTAGCGCACATGACCACCGCCGCCCACCACCGCTCCACCGGCGTCCGGCCAACCCCCGGGCCGCTTTTCCCCCCTTCGGCCTGCCGGTGAGCACCATGGCGACGACACCGACCACGACCCTCCCGCCGTCCGCCGACGAGCGGCAGCGCGCGCTCCTGCGTACCGCCCGCGACGTGGCGGACGACCTCGCCACGGACGCGATCGTCCGCGACCAGGCGGGCGAGCCACCCGTGGACGAGACCGCCCGGCTGCGCGAGGCCGGCCTGCCGGCCGCCCTCACCCCGCCCCTTCCGGGTGGCGGGGTGGACTGGCGCACCGGGTGCGCCGTCGTCCAGGAGGTCGCCACGGCGGACAGCTCCCTCGGCGAAGTCCTCGCCCGCCACTACGCACACGCCTGGAGCGGCCGCTTCTACGCACGACACCACCGTGCGTCCGCTCTTGAGGAGGAGGCGGTACGCGCGCAGTGGCTGTGGGCGGGGACCGTCCGCTCCCCTGGCTCGGCGGACGACGCCGGCGGACCGGGCCTCACCCTGACGCCGCTCGACGCGGGCTATGTGCTGAACGGGCACCGCCTCGTGGACACCGCGGTGACCGTCGCCGACCAGTTCATGGTGGACGCCGTGTGCGTCGCGACGGGTGACATGCTCGTCGTACGTGTCCCGGCCAGTGATCCGGGAGTCATCGCCGAACCCGCCCATGACCGTCTCGGCCAGCGCGTCGCCGACGCGGGCGCGGTCGTCATGGACGGCGTCGTCATCCCCCCTCGACAGGTACTGGGGTCGCGGCCACAGGACGAGGAGTCGACGGCGCCCTTCACCGCTCTCGCCGAGCCGGCGCTCCGCCTCGCCCTGTGCCACGTCGGCCTGGGCATCGCCGAGGGGGCCCTCACCGAAGCCCGCGACCTCGGCAGGAACGCCCGCGTCCCTCGACCGCCCGGCGACGACCCCGACCTGCTCCTCACGTACGGCGAACTCGCCTCCGCCGCCCAGACGGCCGCCGCCGTGGTCGAGAGGGCGACGGACGCGATGACGCTCGCCCTGAGTGCCGGAGCGGAGCTCGACCCCGAGGAACCGGCGGCTGTCGATGCCCTGGTCGCCATGGCCGAGACCGTCACGACAAAGGCGGCGCTGCACATCACCACCCGGGTCCTGGAGCTCGCGGACGCCCATGGCCTGGACCGCTTCTGGCGCAACGCCCGCACCCTGACGGCCCAGCACCCGGCCGCCCACCGCCTGCGCGCCATCGGCGACCACTACCTCAATGGCCGCCGCAGGGCGAGGCCAAGGAATGGCACCTACCACTGACGTGCGGGTTCCCACATTTCAAGACGAGGTCGTCCATTATACGGAATGCCCCTTGGGGCGGAAACCAGCCTCTGCCACTATGCCTATCAACCAGGTGGGAAAACTAGGGATTCCGAGAGGTGGTAGCCGTGCGCACGCTGAAGCAGGCAGGCGACTCGCTTCCCCTTCTCACCTCCCGCCGGCACATCGACCTCGGCCGTACCTCCAGCGCCATGTGTCGGCCCGTCTAAGGCCCTTCAGCGGATCCGCCTTCCCGGCCGCAGAACACCCGCCGTACGCACTCCCGCCCCAGCCCCGGCCAACCGCTCGACGTGCGGCCCGGTCATGCGCGGCGTTCCCGCGTCCATCTCCCGGCTCCAGCACTCCCCCGCGAAACGGCCCACGACGACGGCCGCCAGTGGCCGCCTGGGGCACCTCGTCGCGCACCTCCACGCTCCCCGATCCTTCCCCTGAAAGGACACCTCCGTGTCTGCCGCAAGACCGCTCACCGCCCTTCGCACCGTCGCCGCCATAGCGGCGCTTCCCTTCCTCCTCACCGCCTGCGGCTACGGCTCCCAGGCGAGCGAGGACGACGAGCAGCCCAAGGTCGCGGCCGACGCCAAGAAGCTCTCCGCGGGCGAGGTGAGGATCGGCTACTTCCCGAACCTGACACACGCCACCGCTCTCGTGGGTGTCCAGGAGGGCCTTCTCCAGAAGGAACTCGGCGGCACCGCGATCAAGCCCTCGACCTTCAACGCCGGTCCGTCCGAGATCGAGGCGCTGAACGCCGGCGCGATCGACATCGGCTTCATCGGCCCCTCCCCCGCCATCAACGGCTACACCAAGTCCAAGGGCCAGAACCTGCGGATCATCTCCGGTTCCGCCTCGGGCGGGGTGAAGCTGGTGGTCAACCCGGCGAAGATCAAGACGCTGGACGACGTCAAGGGCAAGCGGATCGCCACCCCGCAGCTCGGCAACACGCAGGACGTCGCGTTCCTGCACTGGGTCTCCGAGAAGGGCTGGAAGGTCGACTCACAGAGCGGCAAAGGCGACGTCTCGGTGCTGCGTACGGACAACAAGGTGACCCCGGACGCCTACAAGTCCGGCTCCATCGACGGCGCTTGGGTGCCGGAGCCGACCGCGTCGAAGCTGGTCAGCGAGGGCGCGAAGGTCCTCCTCGACGAGTCGGACCTGTGGCCCGAGAAGAAGTTCGTGATCACGAACATCATCGTGCGGCAGGCGTTCCTCAAGGATCACCCGGACGTGGTCGAAGCCGTGCTGCGCGGCACGGTGAAGACCAACGCGTGGATCACCGCCAACCCGGACAAGGCCAAGGAATCGGTGAACGCGGCGCTGAAGAAGGAGACCGGCAAGCCGCTGTCGGCCAAGGTCATCGACGCGGCCTGGCCGTCCATCACCGTCACCGACGACCCGCTCGCCGCCACCCTCCAGGCGCAGGCGGAACACGCGGTGGACGCCGGTCTGCTCAAGCAGCCCGAGCTCGCGGGAATCTACGACCTCGCGCTGCTCAACAAGGTCCTCAAAGACGCGGGCAAGCCCGAGGTCTCCGACGCCGGTCTCGGCGCGAAGTAGTCCGTAGCAGCCCGAACTCCCAGGAGGTGACGACCATGGCCACGACCACGACGCTCGCCAAGGCCGGTGATCAGACGCAGGACGAGGACCGTACGGCGGTGACGCACGCCGCCCGGATCGAGCACGTCTCGAAGACCTTCGGCGGACCCGCCGACGCACAACTCGTCCTCGACGACATCACACTCGACGTCGCCCCGGGCGAGTTCGTCACCCTCCTGGGAGCCTCGGGCTGCGGCAAGTCCACCCTGCTCAACCTGGTCGCGGGCCTGGATTCGCCCACCACCGGTTCTCTCACGACGGCCGGCCGGCCCGCCCTGCTGTTCCAGGAACACGCCCTGTTCCCGTGGCTCACCGCGGGCAAGAACATCGAACTCGCGCTGAAGCTGCGCGGGGTGCCGAAGAACGAGCGGCGCTCCGAGGCCGAGCGCCTCCTCGAACTCGTCCGGCTCAGCGGCTCGTACCGCAAGCGGGTCCACGAGCTGTCAGGCGGCATGCGCCAGCGTGTGGCGCTGGCCCGGGCGCTCGCCCAGGACGCCCAACTCCTGTTGATGGACGAGCCGTTCGCCGCACTGGACGCCATCACCCGGGACGTGCTGCATGACGAACTGTCCCGGATCTGGCGGGAGACGAAATTGTCGGTCCTGTTCGTCACCCACAACGTGCGCGAGGCCGTGCGGCTGGCCGAGCGTGTGGTGCTGCTGTCGTCCCGCCCCGGGCGGATCGTCCGCGAGTGGACCGTCGACATCCCGCAGCCGCGCCGCATCGAGGACGCCGCCGTGGCGGAGCTGTCCGTCGAGATCACCGAAGAACTGCGCAAGGAGATCCGCCGTCATGGCCAGCAGCACTGAGACGACCACCACGACGGCGGCGAAGGCCGACGATCTGGCCGGCCTGGAGGCCGGCCTCGACGCCCTCGACGCCGTGCAGACCCGCCGGACCCCGGTGCGCGAGGTCCTCCTGAAGAAGATCCTGCCGCCGGTCCTCGCTGTCGTGCTGGTGGTGGCGGCATGGCAGCTGCTCGTGACCCTGAAGGTGGCCGACGAGGGCAAGCTGCCGGCTCCGTCCGCCGTATGGGACAGTCTGGTCACGATGTGGAGGGAGGGCACGCTCCTCGACATCCTGTGGACCAGCGTCTCCCGAGCCCTGCTCGGCTTCCTCTTCGCCCTGGCGATCGGCACACCGCTCGGGTTGCTCGTCGCCCGGGTGGGCGTGGTGCGCACCGCGATCGGCCCGATCCTGTCGGGCCTGCAGTCGCTGCCGTCGGTGGCCTGGGTCGCCCCGGCCGTGCTCTGGCTCGGGCTCAACGACCAGATGATGTACGCGGTGATCCTGCTGGGCGCGGTCCCCTCGATCGCCAACGGCCTGGTGGCCGGTGTCGACCAGGTCCCGCCGCTCTTCCTGCGGGCCGGGCGGACGCTCGGCGCGACCGGTCTCAAAGGCGCCTGGCACATCGTGATGCCGGCCGCGCTGCCGGGTTATCTGGCGGGTCTGAAGCAGGGCTGGGCGTTCTCCTGGCGTTCGCTGATGGCCGCCGAGATCATCGCGTCCTCTCCCGACCTGGGTCTGGGCCTGGGCCAGTTGCTGGAGAACGGGCGCAACAACTTCGACATGCCGGGCATCTTCCTGGCGATCATCCTGATCCTGCTCGTCGGTGTCGCTGTCGACCTGCTTCTGTTCAGCCCCCTGGAGCGGGCGGTGCTGCGCCGCCGCGGACTGCTGGTGAAGGACTGAGCGCCACCTCAGTCGGACCCGCAGGAGGCGTCGAGGGGGGCACACACCTCGTCGAACGGGGCCGGGCCGTCCTGCGACCCGCTCGGCCGGTCGCCAGCGGGTTGGGCCCGACGAGGTGGTCGGGGAGAGGGCGTGGGCCGGCGTCGTGTGCAGAACGTACGAGGGCGCCGGCGCAGATGCCGCACGGAAGTCTTGAGGAAGGGAGCGGCTGCGGTGGGCGCGATACGCCTTTTCGCATGGCGGAGGATGGCGAGGCTCGCCGTACCGGCCGAACACCTGAGGCGGTCATCCCGCCTTCGGCACGACCTTGACGTCGTACGCAAGGACGGGCACCGCTGCGAGCTGCTCGTCCACCTGTTGCCGGACATCGCCGTCCAGGGACAGCACCATCTTGGTTCTGGCCCCACGCGCGTCGGCCCGGGGAACGGGGTCCTCCATCGGATCGCGGCCGCCATCGGTCAGGCTCCGCAGAGCGCTGCGCGCCTCTTCGAGAGCACTGTCGCTCACGGTCATGGTCACGACGGTTGTGAGCTCCACAGCGAGCCTCCTGGCAGTGAACGAACGCACGGCTGCCCCAAGGATCTCCCCCGCGGATCTTCTCCGCACCGCAAGCTAGGCCGATGCGGTTCGTCCAAGGTGGCTTCGCGCTGCCGCGGCCTTCGGCCGGCTGAGCGGGTTGCCGCGTCGTGGGCTGCTTGCCCTGGCCGTCGCCGTCACCCTGATCGCGGCGTGTCTCCTGGCCGTCGTCCTCGAGGACCCGCGCCAACCCCATCGAGCCGAAGCCGCCCCTCGCCGACGGTGCCCGCGACTCCCTCCCTCACCACGGCGACGCGGCGTGCCCACGCCGCGCCCCACCACACCGGTCCCGATCACGCCCTCCGAGCCGACCAGCACGGCGTGCCACATCTTCGACCCGGGGTGCTCGAGCAGCGCTGGAACCTCACGTCATCCAGCGCGCTGCACCCGGGCCGACGAGTGGCGAAGGGCGCCGTGTCAGTCCTGCATGGACAAGGTCGCAGCCGACTGCCTGCCGGTGCGCTCCGCCTCGTTCTGTACGAGCAGGGACAGGAGGGAGGCCAGGGAGAGGCCGGCTTCCGCGGGATGGCGCAGCGCCTTGCCTGGCTCTATGCGGTAGGTGTTCGTCCGCCCTTCTCGCGTGTGGGAGAGGTAACCGTCCTGTTCGAGGTCGGCGATGATCCGCGACACGGCGCGCTCGGTGAGTCGGCAGCGAGCGGCGATGTCCCGGATGCGGGCGTTCGGGTTGTCCGCGATGGCAGCCAGTACACGGGCGTGGTTCGTGACGAACGTCCATCCGGTGTGGGATTCAGGGACTCCAAGCATGTCCTGGATTTTACGCGACCCGGCTTGCCAGAACAGAAATGCATGACATAAATTTCCTGCATTCGACGTCGCGTCTCCCTCCTGCGGAGGGATCACGGGAGGGATTCCACGAATGTCCTGGGATGATGTCGCCGCCATCGAACTCCTGTCCACATCCGACAGTGAGCCACCGGCGGGACAGGCGGCCGAGGATGCGTCGCCGCAGGCCGTGGTGCTCCAGTACGAGCACAACGGGGCGCAGGTCGTCGAGGCCAGTGGCGACTACGACATGGACTCCATCGGGCCTTTGGCCGACGCACTGAAGACGGCGACCGACACGCATCCGAAGGTCATCCTTGATGCCTCCAAGGTCACCTTCGCGGACTCGTCCTTCCTGAATCTGATGATCCTCGCCCACCGGACGGGAAGGCTGCGCGTGGCAGCACCGTCGGTGCAGGTCCGGCGCCTGTGCGCCATCACCGGTGCCGAAGACGTCCTGCAGATCCGCGACACGGTCTCCGACGCTGCCACGACGTAGCACCATGGCCCCGCTCCGGCAGGCCCCCAGCCACGAGGCTCCCGCAGAGAGACATGACCTAGCGGCCGGTCTGCGCCCGGCGTGGTGGCGGCCCGTATCGTCGACGCCGAAGACCAGCGGGCAGCCGCGACAGGTGATGCCGCCGCGGATCGCGGGGCCTCGATCCCGCGCCCAGTCACCGCTGCGCCAGGGAGCCACGACGTCCGCCGGGTTCGCCCTCGTCCACTGGATGTCGCCGTGTGTGGCTCCCCATCTGGCTCCCCCTGCAGCGGCGGCCACTCCGGATCAGTCCCGCGGAAGTACGCCGATACGAGCAGAGGAGCCGCCGTCGCTCGCGCCTCCCACGGGGCGCTGCCGCTTCTCGTGAACCAGCGGGCAGGGCGCGGACGCGGACGCGGCAATCATGGGCACGGCTTGCGGTACCGGACGTACTCGTTCCGCCTGCGGAACCCGACACTTTCGTAGAGCTCATAGGACTGGTGCGGGTTGGCCGTGCCGGTGAACAGCCGGGCGGTCATCGCACCCTGGTCCCGAAGACTTCGCAGTCCGTCCAGCAGCAGGGCCCGGCCGATTCCGAGACGCCGATGGTCCGCCCGGACACTCAGCTCTTCGATCTCGCCCACGGTGTCGTCGTGACGGCGGAGGGAGCAGAGGGCGACGCCGACGATGTCCTGCCCCTTCCACGCTGCCCTCCAGCATGCCGGGGCCGCCGCGTTCACGAAGTCCGAGAAAGGCCATTCTGGAGTGAAGTCGGCGTCCCCGTACGAATCGACGACCGTCCTCCAGGCTGCGCGGTAGTGGCTTGTCCCCATCGGTCCCGTCCGTATCCCGGCGGGCAGATCACCGCCCCGATCGGGCAACTGCCGGAGATCGCCCAGCTCCAGTTCGATCAGGCTGAAGACACGTCGGTAGCCGGCTCCGAGCAGAAGCGCCGTCGCATCCCGCTCGGAGGTCATGGCGTTCGCGCCGACCACTGCCGTCCGCGCCGTGCCATGTTGATCGACGAGTCGGCGGATTCGTTCTTCAGCCCAGTCCAGCATCGCCGAACCGATGCCCTGGCGGCGGTACTCGGGCAAGAGGTAGCCGCGGTGCAGGTACACCCACGTGCCGTCCCGCTCCTGCCACCATCGGATCGTCGAGTAGCCGACGACACTCCCCTCGCGCACCACCAGGATCTGGTTCTTGGACGGCTCCTCCAACTGGGCAGCCGCTTCGGCGATCTCAGCCGGGGTCGGGAGCCCTTCCACAACCGAACGGGCGTCGACCCGGTCCCGTTCAACACAGCCCAGCCGCACCGCGGCCATGGGACCGTGGTCCTCGTCTCCGCGATATGGCCGGAACCTTAAGCCGCCCGAAAGACCATGTCCTGCTGCGCCATCCGACATGGTCGGATGATCTCGGACTTCGAGGCAGGTCCGCCACCCTCTTGATGTCGCGGTCATGTGGCGGCCGTTCCACTTCCAGGCCGCACCGGAACACCCTCTCCTTGGGACACTCGCACCCGGTGTAACCCTCTCACCGGAAGAGGCACAGCAATGCACGACGAACCGGCAGACGGCGTCATCACGGGCGAGCTGACCTGCCTCATCCCGACCACCGAAGCCCATCTGCCCATACTCGCCCGATGGTTCGCCGACCCCGAATTCGTCCGGAACTGGGGCGGACATCCCCTCACCCGCGAGAAAGTGGCCGCGAAGTACACAGGAAGGCGCCGCCCCGACGTGGAGTCCTACCTGATCCTCGCCCGGCCCATCCCGGTCGGCTATGCCCAGTACGCAACTGCCGGCCCGGACCAGGGCGGCCTCGACATGGTCCTCCTGCCCCAGGCCCAGGGAAAAGGCATCGGCCCGGACACCGCTCGCGCCCTCGTTCGGCACCTCCATACGGTGGTGGGCTGGGACCGGGTGACCGTGGACCCGGAACTGTCCAACATGCGCGCGATCCGTGCATGGGGAAAAGCCGGCTTCCGCCCGGTGGGCCGTCAGGGGCGCCAGCTCATCATGGAGTGCCTTCCCGCACTCGGCATCTCACCGGCCCATGTCCCTGACGCGAGCTTCCCTCGCGAGGGGTGAACACGGGCGGACTTGTGGCCGCGTCTTGTCAGCCGGCGTCGTCCAGACTGCCGCCATCGACGCGGTCGGCCAGATCGAGGATGCATTCTGAAGGCTCGTTGGCTCTCGGCAGCGGACCACCGGCTGACCAAGGATCCGCTCCGCAACGGTGAAGGGCCCGTACACCGAATCGGCCCTTCGTCTCGCCGCCGATCGGACGACTCTGTGGCTCCACTCCCGCGCTTCTTCCGCCCGATGTCGGTGCGTCCATGCGGTGTTGTGGCGCTGCCAGTAAGCGGCCCAAGAAGCTGCCCGCTCAGTGCGGATGGGCGAAGAACAGCCCGGTGTTCTGAGAGTACGTCGATGAGGGCGAGAAGTGGGAGGACAACGCCACCGAGGACATCGGCCTCTGGCAGATGAAGGCGGATGGTAGGGCGAGTGTGACGGCGTCGGCGGCCTGCCCGGCAACACCCCGAGGGAACCGCTGACGACCAGCACATCCCCCACGGCGCCTGCTACGCACCGACCCGTTCCGTGTCTGCTCATGGCAGTGTGGAGAAGACCGCCGCCCACCCGGGGCGATGGCTGGGCCGATCATCGTGGTGGACGGGCACGAAGCAGTGCACGAAGTGAGGGGCCTGGCCGACACGAGCAATGACCTACTGGATCAGGTCGGTATACGTGTAGCACTTCGGGCAGGAGTAGATCTGCAGATTGTTCGCGTCAGAGACCTGGATCCCTGGCGGGTTCGACACGTTGTCGTTGTCGAGGACGGCGATGGCTTGGTCCTCATACGGGACCCAACCCCTTCTGTGGTCACGACATTCGTTCGAGGCGATGGTCAGCAGCGGGTGCATCGCGGCGCCGCAGTTGATGCAGAACCGGGCGATGGGATCAGTGAGGCCCCACGGCGGCCATCCACCGACCTTCCAGCCGGGGGCGACGGACAGCTCGTTGGAGTAGAACTCCTCCGGAGCGGCCTCGTAGGAATCATCTATCTCGACGCCGGCCGCCTGCCACGCGCTCCAGTCGCTCAGCTGCCGCTGCAGCCCCTTGTCCAACTCAAGAAAGTTCGGGTACTCGGTGACTTGCTCCGGTGCGAGCACACATGGCTTCGGCGTGTAACCGTACTGCGCCTCGGACGGTTTGGGCGGTGAAGCGAGAACATGGCTGACGTCAGCGGCGGTTCGCCAGAACAGTTCGGTCGGAGGCTTGTGCTCCGGCGGGTGCTCCGAGGGACACCACAGCACCTGGAGCAGGTCGGTCCGTCCGGGCGGCCGTAGCTGGGGCACGTCGCGCACGTACAGCTGGGCCACCGGCAGGAGAGGGGAAACCGGACCCTCGTGCCACTTGTCGCAGTACAGCCACGGCTGATTTGCAGGCCACAGCAGTGGTCCACCGATCGAGCTTTGGTACGGCGACGGTGAACCGGAGCGGGGATGCAGCCGGGTCGCCGGGCGTGCCAGCGGGGTCAGTTGAGGGAAGACCGAGGCCACGTCGAACGGCCGCGGTGGAGTGGTACGGATGACGTTCACAGCGGCGATACTGCCAGCAGCCTCTGACAAGCGGCGTACGAACCTCCATGGGCGGCACTGTCAGTGGTGTCGTACATGATCGGCGCGTCAGTTCTTCTGTGGAGTCGGGGTGAGGCCGATCAGTCGTTGGACCTGGAGGCCTGTATGCGCCCACCCAGGCCGCTCGAGCCCGCTGCCGGCCCGGGAAGTCAGCACCCGAAAATGCCGCAGGGTGCACAACTATTGCTTGATCGAGAGTCTGATCGGCTGCAACGCATGGCGAGTTTGGTCTACCTGAGGAGTACTCACCTGTCCCACGCACGTCCCGCCCGCCGGCAGCTCGCCGCAGCCGTCGTCACCGTGCTCACCGTCACCGTTGGCGCGAGCGCGCTGACTGCTCCGGCGATCGCCGTGCCGGCCGTCGAGGGCGCAACGGAAGCAGCAACGCCGACGAGCGTCGTGCCGTTCCCGAAGTACAGCACCGTCTTCGGTGCGACCGCCACGGGCTTCCTGACCGAGTCCCGTCCTCCGGACTCTGACGGCACGCGGTCCTGGGTTCCGGCGGACGGCTCCGCGGCAACGGAGCTGAACTGGGCCGCCAACACCAAGAGCACCGGTGCAGGGGACATCGTTTCATCCCACTGGAATACCGGTGCCGACCTCACCGACATGGCGACCGGCCAGAAGGTGGCCTCGGTGTCTCTCAGCCGTGGGGCCATGCACGCGGGAGCTGCGGGCAATGCCCTCTTCACGACCCTGTTCGACGAGAACGGGGACCGGCTCCTTCATATGCACACCGCGACCAGCGGCTCGGGCAGGGCGACGGCTGGTCTCCCCGGCGACGCCTATTACGTCGAGGTGGAGGCCGGCACGGCCCATCACGCCTTGCTGACCTACCGAAGGTCCCCATTGGACCACAGCTCGAGGGGCACGGCAGCGGGCGCCGGGCCCGAGCCGGGCGGTCATGGCGGCGTGGAAGTGGTCCCAGGTACGTGAAGGGGCGGGGGTCCGGTGCCGGATCCCCGCCCTTTGCCGTAGGCCGTTACAGGGTGGGGTAGTCGGTGTAGCCGCGGTGGTCGCCGCCGAAGAAGGTGGCGGGGTCGGGGGTGTTGTACGGGCCGCCGGCCTTCAGGCGGGCGGGCAGGTCGGGGTTGGCGAGGAACAGCGCCCCGTACGCGATGAGGTCGGCGGTCCCGTCCTCGACGAGGGTCAGGGCGTCGGCGCCGGTCGGCCCTTCGGTGGCCGGGTTGAGGATGAAGGTGCCGGAGAACGCCTTGCGCAGGGCGAGGGTCAGCTCGCGGATCTCGGGCGCGGCCTCCGTGACGTGGAGGTACGCGATGCCGACCGGGTCGATCGCGGCGACGAGGGCGGGATAGAGCTCCTCGGTGTCGGTCTCGGCGATGTCGTTGTAGGTGTTGCCCGGGGAGATACGCAGGCCGGTGCGCTCGGGGCCGATCTCGTCGGCGACGGCCTTGACGACCTCGACGGCGAAGCGGATGCGGTTCTCGACGGAGCCGCCCCAGCGGTCGGTGCGGTGGTTGGAGCCGGAGGCGAGGAACTGCTGCACGAGGTAGCCGTTGGCGCCGTGGATCTCGACGCCGTCGAAACCTGCCTCGACGGCGTTGCGGGCGGCGGCGGCGAAGCCGGCGATCGCCTCCGGCACCTCGTCGGCGGTGAGCTCGCGCGGCGTGACGAAGTCGATGAGTCCGGTACCGGCGAAGAGCTGCCCCGCCGGGGCGACGGCGGAGGGCGCGACGGGATGGAGCCCGTCGGGGAGGACGACGGGGTGGCTGATCCGGCCGGCGTGCATCAGCTGGGCGAAGATCTTTCCGCCGCGTTCGTGCACGGCGTCGGTGACCTCGCGCCAGGCGGCGATCTGCTCCCGGCTGTGCAGCCCGGGGGTGAAGGGATAGCCCTGACCCTGAGGGACGGGCTGGACACCCTCGGTGATGATCAGCCCCGCGGAGGCACGCTGGGCGTAGTACTCGGCGACGAGCGTGGTGGGGGTGCGGCTCTCGGCCTCGGCGCGGCTGCGGGTCATGGGCGCCATGGCGATGCGGTTGGCGAGCCGGGTCCCTGCGAGGTCGATCGGGTCGAAGGCGGTGGTCATGGCTGTCCCCTTCACGATTTATGTGGTCGGCCAAGTATCCGGCCCGGGTGTCACTGTAACGCATTCATTGGTCGGCCAAGGTAATCTGTGGGCAGAGCCTTCCGGAGGAGCACCGATGTCAGGGACCGACCCCGTCTGTACGGAGACGACGCCGTCCGCAGCCCGTGGCGGACCCGTCAGCATCGCCCTGGCCCGGGTGGCCCGGATGCACCGGATCGCCGCAGGCCGGCGCCTGAAGGAACTCGGCCTCTACCCGGGCCAGGAGATGATGATGATGCGGCTCTGGGACTGCGGCCCCGTCCGCCAGTCCGAACTGATCCAGTCCCTGGGCCTCGACGCCTCGACGGTGACCAAGATGCTCCAGCGCCTGGAGCAGTGCGGGCATGTCCGCCGCGGCCCCGACCCGGCCGACCGGCGCGCGGTCCTGGTCGAGGCGACGGACGAGGGGCGCTCGCTGCGCACCGGCGTCGAGGGCGTCTGGTCGGACCTGGAGCAGCTCTCCCTGCAGGGACTTGTCCCAAACGACCGGGCCGAACTGGCCCGGCTCCTCGGCCTCGTGGCGGAGAACCTGCGCGTGGAGGCCGGCGAGGCGGGCGAGTGCCCGTTGCCGCAGGGGAACTGCTGAGGATCCGGCCCGCCGGGGAGCCGCCGACCGCCGGGGAGCCGCCGAGTCGCGCAGCAGCGGGCCAAGGCCGCTGCCTAACGTTGATGTCGTCAGATGACGCGGAGGATGCTCTTGCCTCGGGTCGCACCCTCGGCGAGGCGCTGCACGGCCGTGGCGAGATCCCCGAGGTCGTACTCGTCAGTGATGTCCACGCGGACCCGGCCGTCGGCGACGAGGCCGAGTGCGCGGCGGGCACTGTCGGCGAGCCGCTCAGGGCGGGTCTGACTGAGCAGGTTGCTGTTGTAGGTCAGGAGCGACTGCCGTGCATGAGCAGGTCGTTGACATCGGCCAGGACGGGTTCGTACGTGGCGAGGTTGCCGTATGCCACCAGTCGGCCGTGCGCTGCGAGCAGATCGAGGCTGGATCGGCGAGCCGAACTTCCGACCGGGTCGAGGATCACGTCGAACGCGCCTTCGCCGAGCGTGGCGGGGAATTCCTCGCGCAACAGGAGCTGGTCGTACCCGAACCGCGCGGCGTATGCGGCCCTGTCGGCAGTACCGACCACACCGACGATCCGGTCGGCTCCGGCCTGTCGGGCGAACTGGGCGGCGAGGGTGCCCACGGAGCCGGCGGCGGCGTGGATCAGCACGCGCTCGCCGGGCCGCACATGTGTGACGGTGTTGATCAGGTCGTAGGCGGTCGGTGCTCCCCACCCGAGACCTGCGGCTGTGCGCAGCGGCATGTCGCCGATGCCCGAGGTGAGGACATCGGACACCAGGACCACCTCGGCGTAGGCGCCTGAGGCGGTCAGCGCGGCGACGGCCTCACCGATCCGGCGGGCGTCGACGCCCGCGCCGACCGCGACGATGCGCCCGGCCGCCTCGAACCCCGGCACGAAGGGACGCGGTACGGGGAAGTGGCCGTCCCGGACCATGGTGTCGCCCCACTGGATCCCGGCATAGGCCACCCGGATCGCCACCTGGCCGGGGCCGGGGGTGGGTTCTTCGACGTCGGTGACCCGGTAGCGGTCGTCGGTGTCCAGCACGACAGCCTTCATGAGGGCTTCCGCCTGTGTTGACTCAGTATCCTTGCACTCGAAGACCCCGTCCGATACGGCAACTCCGGTCTCGGGCAATGCGCCACGGCTGCGCCACGCATCGCAGCGGCTGCCGCTCCACCGCTTGCGCAATGCTCGGGTCCCCCGGGGGCGGCGCCGCTACCTCCCGGTGCGCGCGGCAGGGTCGCAGCCCGGTGCCACCGGTTGCGTCAGCCGTCGCGACTGCTTCTCCGTGCGTACGGCTCGGGGCCGGACCAACCGCCTGTGTGCTTGGCCTGTTCACGGGCGTGGGCCGCGCCCGCTCGACGTAGATGTGTGACGTCTTTGCGGATGCGGCCCTCGCGCGGTGTCTGCGGTGAATCAGGAGTGGCTCCAGATGAGGCCGCCCTTTTCCTTGGTACTGCTGCCCTTCACCGTGACCGCCCACATCTGGATGGGCCGGCCCTCAGGTTCGATGTTGCCGCTGATCCAGCCGGTGCAGTAAGGGGCGTTGTGGCCACGGGTCGAGGCGATGCGGTCGATGGAGCCGTTCCGGTCGATGTCGAGCCATGCCTCGATTCCCCACCCGTCGGCCGTGGTGTCACAGGCGCGTATCGAGTCACCGGGTATTCCGTTGTAGGGGTCGGCGTTCCACTCGGCGTAGCCGCCCTCCGTGACGGCGCGTTGCGGGGCTGCTGTGGCGGTGCCCTGTGCGGCGAACATGAGAACAGCGGTGGTGGCGGCCACCGCAACGAGGCGGCCACGGGTCAGCTGGTGCATGGATCTCCCCTAGGAGTGCAGGGAGTGACCATTGTGATCAACTCCTGTCAGCGAAGATACGCCTGAGCAGGGTGGCTACGCTCAGGAACTGCCCTCGCACGCAACACCCGTAGCCGGCTCACCGACTCGAAGGAACAGCCCCGGCCCTTCGTCCGGACCAAGTCCGCCGCCGACGGCAATCTCGGCAAGTCGCCGCCCACTCCACCGAATCTCTGACGCAGGTCACCAGATCCTGTCTCCTGGATGTCGAGGGACGGGGCGCGGGTCGAATTCCTTACGCCCTTGCACATCCGCCCGACGACGTCCGCTCACGGCATGCCTGCCTCACTCACTGGGCCCACTGCACCGCATCTAAGATCGACCAGCTACAGAACGACCACAGAGGAGGGCGTGATGACTGGTCAGGTCGCCGCAGTGAGCCGCGACGAAATGTACAAGTTCAGCAAGTCCAACCGCGATTGCATCACGCTGCTCGCGGGGCTCGGAGTGGAAGGAGACGTTCACGCGGGCGAGACGATCCGTCACCAGTTCCGTATGACCTACGAGCCCGACCTGCCCAACCTCCGCCAGGTCCACCTGATGCACGAGGAACTTTTCGAGGAGCTCGCGCTCAAGGACTTCGAGGTCTCCGCTGGCCAACTCGGCGAGAACATCACCACACGCGGCGTCGACCTGTTGGGCCTGCCCACCGGCGCCCTGCTCCATCTCGGAGAGCAGGCGGTGCTCGAGGTGACGGGACTGCGCAACCCGTGCTCGAAGATCAACGACTTCCGCCAGGGACTGCTCGGCGAGGTCTTCGCCATGGACCCCGTGTCCGGCGAGTTCACCTTCAAGTGCGGCGTCATGGCTGTGGTCCGCCGTGGAGGGACCGTCCGCCCCGACGATTCGATCCAGGTCGAACTCCCGCCCCTTCCCCACCGCCCGCTGGAGCGGGTCTAGGTCCTGTTTCCGTGATCCTGGGCGTGCCCGAACCGCACCGCAGCCGGTGATGCCCGGCCGCCCTCGCCTCGGACCGTCGCTGCATGGATCATCCGCCGTCCAAACATCCTGACCGAGACCGACGCACCCACCCGAAGCTGTCGGCCGGGTCCGCCTCGGCGAGGTCCGCCACAGGGCGGATCGTGGCGGGGACCTCGCCGGGGCGGTCAGTCATGCTGCGTTCCTCATGCTGCAGTCAGTCAGCGGTTCAGACGCGGTTGGTCGCGTTCCGGCGGCGGAGGAAGAGCAGCCCGCCGCCCAGGATCAACAGGGCCGCGGCAGCGGCCGCGATCACGGTGACATTCCCGCCGCCCGTCTCGGCCAGGTCGTCGGCGGACGTCGGCGACGAAGACGGGGTGTCGGAGGCGGCCGGAGTCTCGGCCGGGGCGGAGCCGCTCGGCGTGGAGGCCTTGTCCGACGGCGAGGTCGAGGTCACCGGCGCGGTGCTGGGGGCCGTCGGGGCAGTCGTGTCGGGGGCGGGCTCCCGCGTGGGCGCGGCCGGTGTGGGCGCGCTCGGGGAAGGCGTGCTCTCGGCGGTGCAGTCGCGGCTGCCGCCGTTCCACCAGCTGATGTTCTTCTCCGCGATGACCGGCCGTGCCGGGCCCTCCGGCACCTCACCGTGCTCGAAGCCGTCGTTGGCATCGTGCAGCCCGTCGTACTTCACGTTGCCGCGGTACAGGTCCACCTGCGCGTAGCACCCAGCGTCGGGGACGGAGATGTCGAGGGATTCGCTCACGCCGCTCTTGACCGACGCGGCGTCGAAGTCGTGGAAGACCTGGAGCCCGGAGGTGTTCCACGTCGGACCGTGAGTGCGGTACGAAGCGAGGGAGACGGTGCAGCCGGCACTGCCCCGGGCGGGCCGGACCTGGATGTGCACCTTGCCGTCGACGCCCGGCTTGAGGGACAGGTCGTCCACCTTCACTGCCGCTGCCCAGGTCTTGCCGTCGAGAGAGAACTCGCACTCCCCGCTGGTGTCCTGCGCCGGTACCGTGCTCTCCGCCTTGTACGCCCCGGCGTTCCGCTTCTCCCAGCCGTCACCACCCGGCGTGTCCTGGGCCCAGGCACCGGAACCACCGGCGAGGGCCAGAGACACCGCGGCCACGCCGCCGACGACGGCGCGCCGCGCCACAACTACTGCAGACATTCGCAATTCCACTCTTGAGCAGCCGATCCATGCCCATGCCTTTCACAGGCACGAACAAGAACCGAGGGAAGGAGATAGTTAAACGATCACCCATTGGTCGCGTTGATCGTCAGGCAAACTGACACTCACGTCAATGCCCTGCACCTAACGGTGACGTCACGGGGATGCGGAGCACCGGCACGTTCACGTGGACACGGCTCCGGTGACTGGGCGCCACCACCACCAAGACCGGCGACACCGTGCTCCAGCTGAGCACCATCCACGGCGACGTGGCTCTGCAGCTCCCGCTGGCCACCTCCAAGGCACCGGTCGCACTGGACGCCGCCGAGCACGGCAACGCCCGCGCCGGCCAGGCGGCCGCTTCCTCTCCCATGACCCGGTCTATGGCGGTTCGACGAACGCGCCCGACCCGCTGAACCAGTACGACCTGGACGGCAGGTGGAGCTGTGGCTGGTGCAAGAAGGCCGGACGCTGGGCCCGGAAGAACAAGTGGAACATCGGGGCAGCGGCACTGACCTTCGCACCCGGCGGCCAGTTCATCGCGGCGACGCGCTCCGGCTATACGGCGTACCGGGCCTACCGCCTCGCCAAGACCGCGAAGTTCGCGAGCCGGGCACTGCGCTCGGGCCGGTGCGGCGGTCTGAGCTATCGGTACGGCAACATCAGCGTGGCGAACTACGGCCGCGCCGTGGTCTTCGCCGAGTCCGCCGTCTCCACCGTCGCCGCCATCGCGGGAGACCTCCTCGCCCACAGCACCGGACGACTCCTCGGCGACCGCCTACGCACCGGACGCCTCGGCCGCCGCGTGCCCGACCCGGCCTGACACTGAGCCGAAAACCTCATGGCCCGACGGGGCGGCCAGGCCGTCCTCCTCTCCCGCTTCGTCCCCGTCCTGGGCACCCCCCTCGCCGGAGCCGCACGACTGCCGTATCGCCACATCACCCTCTACAGCACCCTGGTAGCACCCGCGTAGACAGCAGCGGAAGCCGGCGCGGGATACGCGCCAGCCGACTCCATCGGACGCCTCCTCACCTTCGGCGGCCCCGCCCTCGCCCTCGCCGCACTGCCAGCAGCGGGGCTCCTCGTGATCCGCACCCAGGTCATGCGGCGCCGCCGCACCGCTAGTTACGCGCTTGAACACCCTGCGCCAGGAGACTCAAGCCACCGAGCTCGCCCCGCGCACTCCCCCCTCAGCGGTTTCCTTGAATGGAAAAGCTACGTTGCGTTCAATACCGCGGCAACATACTTGCTGCGTAACACTGCCATCAGTGCAGATGATTGCAGGGTGTTCAATGCAAGGGTTCAGCGCGTCACGCAATATTCCTCGACCAGCCTGTTGCAATGAATTGTGGGTGAACGTTATGCTGGGACCCTCGAACAGCACGAAGGAGACCGCGATGCCGGGAGGCAGGCTCACCCAGCCCGAACGCCAGCAGATCGCCCTGGGACTGGCCGACGGCCTCCCCTACGCACAGATCGCCAAACGCCTGGGCCGCCCCACCTCCACCATCACCCGCGAAGTGATGCGCAACGGAGGCCCCACCGCCTACCGCGCCGACCTCGCCCACCGCGCCACCGAACGCCGCGCCCACCGCCGTCGGAACACCACACCCCCCGGCGCGCCCACCCACCCCCAGCCCCATGGACGCGACAGCGAAGCCGTCAGCCAGTACGAAGAACTCTTCACCACCGTCATGACCGCGTCTGGCATGCCCAGAATGATGGCCCGCGTCCTGACCAGCATCACCCTCACCGACACCGGCAGCATGACCGCCTCCGAACTCGCTCACCACCTCCAAGTAAGCCCCGCGTCCATCTCCAAAGCCATCACCTACCTCGACAGCCAAGGCATGATCCGCCGCGAACAGGGCGAACGCCGCCGCGAGCGCTACGTCGTCGACGACGACATCTGGTACCAATCCATGATCGCCAGCGCCCGCTCCACCGCCCAACTCGTCGCCACCGCCCGCCAAGGCATCCCCATCCTCGGCCCCCACACCCCCACCGCCACCCGCCTCGAAAACATCGCCCGCTTCCTCGACCACGTCACCGAAAGCATCACCCGCGCCGCCGAGCAAGCCCGCGACATCCTCCACACCAAACCTCGCCCATAACCCCCAACATGAGTGGCCCGGTCAGGCACGCAGCCGAACGGCCGTGTCCGACGGAAGGGTCCCGTCACCCGGCGACAGCCCCACACACGCCAACGGCACCGGACTCCCGACACCCATCACGACCCGGATCCCTCCCGCCGGAGCGGGCGTGCATCGGTTCCTGGATCCGGTCCGGGGGAATGTCGACCTCGGGCAGACCCAGTTCCTCGCCCTGGTAGAGGTAGACCGAACCAGGCAGCGTGAGCAGAGCCGCCGCGCGGGCCCGGCGAGTGCCCCGCTCCAGGCTGGCCGCTCGGGAACCCGAAGCGCTTCTTGGCGAAGTCGAAACCGGTGTCCTCGCGGCCGTAGCGAGTCACGGTGTGCGTCACGTCGTGGTTGCACAGGACCCAGGTGGCCGGCGTCCGACCGGGGCGTGCTCGGCGAGGGTGTCGCCCATGGTCCGGCGCAGCCAGTCCGTCGTAGCCGCCGTCGACCAGCGGGGAGGCGTGCCAAGGGGTGAACCACAGGGCGTCGAAACCGCGTGCGGCCAGGTAGGGCAGCCTCGCCCGGACGCCCGCGAGGTCCCCGGTGCCGTCACCGTCGGCGAAACTGCGCGGATGCACCTGGTAGATGACGGCACTCGCCACCAGCCATCGGTGCGGGAGCTGTCAGGGGCTACCAGGAACGGTCCTTTCGGGCAGGTCGGGTCTTCGCCGCCGGCCCGGACAGCGGGGCGGCGGACGGACCAGCGGTGAAGGCTTGTGGGATTCGGGCGGGGGCGGGGATCGGTCAGCCCTTGAGGCCGCCGGCGGTCAGGCCGCTCATGATGTTGCGCTGGAAGATCAGGAAGAGCAGCAGCGTCGGCACGGAGGCGATCGTCAGCGCGGCCACGAGCAGTGCACCGGCACTCCGTTGGACAGTGAGTAGATCCCCACGTTGAGGGTCCGCTTCGCCGGGTCGGCCGTGAGCATCGGCCAGAGGAAGTCCTTCCAGACACCGACGACCGCGAAGATCGACACGACACCCAGGATAGGCCAGGAGATCGGGAGCGCGATCGACCGCAGGATCCGCACCGGCCCAGGCGCCGTCCATGGCGGCGGGCTGGGGAGCAGGTTGCGTTCGGCGAGGGGGAACGTCGAGCGCAGTGACGTACTGCGGGCACGACCAGGGCCAGGACGGTCGCCAGAATCATCAAGTCACCAGCATCAACGGCATCCGGCGACCCACATCGGGTGGACTGTCGCTCACATGTACGGCACTTCCGGCACGTGCCGAACCCGGTTTGCGGGGCAGGCGCGCACTGCTTCCCCACCCGCAGTCCACCATGCCCACACATCGCACCCGGAGGCAGGCCCCATGACCGTTGCCGAGAAGCACCCGAGAACCACCGACGCCGAGAAGGAGCCGAGGACCGCCGATGAGGAGTCGAGCGTGTACCTCCTCGAGGAGCCGACGGACCCGACGATCGTCGTCTACGGCGCGAACCGCCGACCGCTCGTCACCATCCACCTCTACACGAGCGAGCTGACGTACGGGCCCGGTTACAGCCCGGACGAGGCCGCGCGCGCGTTCTGGAGCGCGCTGACGTTCTGGAACACCCTCGGCCCGGTCACCGTCGACGACGCGCCGCATGCCGAGCGCCTGTCACTGCTGGCCGAGCAGTTGTGCCGCTCGTACACCTGCGGCGGCGTGGACCTGGCCGAGCTGGAGCGGAGCGATCCGGAGAAGGCGGAGGCGCACCGCACGGCCGCGAGGCACCTGTTGCCGTGGCTGAGGGAGGCCCCGGTCCGGGAGGTGAAGGCGGCGTTCGACCGCGGCTGGGAGAAGGGCAGAGCCGGCACGCACAGCCGCTCGGTGTGAGGTGCGGTGAGCATGGGCCGGGGTCAGTCACACCTGCCCCGAGCCCTTGCCCTCCCTCAGCGGCCATCGCGTCCCCGGTTCGGGCCGACAGCCCGGGCCCAGGCTGTGGCAGCGCGGCGGCATGGGGCAGACTCGATCACATGCCCGAGCAGCTTCCCGACGCAGCACCGAGCGATCCGATGGGCGCGTACGCGGTTCTCTATCCCGACGTGGTGCGGGCGGGTTCGTTGCGGAACGCACTGCAGGCCGCGGTGGATCGTGCGGGCTACCCCTTCGTGCTCGAGCTGACGTCCTCACCGGGCTGGCGTCACGTGGCAGCGCGCATGGTGGTCGAGGGCCGCTCGGCGCGGGTTCTGATGGCACAGCGGGAGCGCTGCTTCATCGTGGACTGCTGGGCCGGTGGGGTCCGCATGGCCTCGGGCGAGACCGGCGCCATGTCCGACGTCGTCGGCGCGGTGAATCACTGGTCGCGCGGGCCACTGGTATGCGAGCTCGTGGAGCAGTGGCCCTTCCTGCGCACCTGGGAACTGGCTGAGGCCCACGAGCGGGGGGAGGCGGTGCCGGTTCGGTGGCGCCAACTGCGTGACGCCGCCGTCCGGACTCAGGACACAGGGCTCCACGAACTGCTCGAGGCCGCTGCCGCGCAACCGCGGCTTCGAGCTCTGTCACCGGGGCGGAGCCTGAACTGGCTCACCTTCAGCCGTCGGGCGACGCCGCCCATCTGTCAAGACCTGCCGCGGGTCACCTCGGTCGGCGGCGGCCGCTACCGTGTGCGGTTCGCCGACGGCCGGCTGCAGGAGGTGGACAGTGCGGTGGAGGCCGTCTCCCTGATCCTCGACGGCCTTCCTGGCGACGCTGCTCCTGACTGCCCCTGACCACCCCTGACCACGAGGGTGCCGCCACCGCCCCTGACCACGAGAGTGCCGCCGCCGGGAATCACAGGCCCGCTCACCGCCTGCACGCCGGTATTCCTGACGGAGTCCTCCCGCGAACGCTGCCGGCCTGCGCGGCACCGTCCGGCGGCGCGGGGCCCGGCCGGCGCGGGCGGGCACACATGGGGGCGGGCGCGGCACGGACGCGGGCGCGAAAACTCGGCGCACGCCTCTTGACCAGCCGTACCTACTGATCAGTACGCTCAGCCCACCCCTCGACGACTCCGGTGTCCCACCCCGGAGGCCGCGCAAGCCGGCAGCTCGGCACGCCCACCTGCCGCCGCACCCCTCCCGTACCCCGGGAGCCCCCCACGCGCTCTCCCCACCCCATCGCGCCACGTCCGTTCTGCTCCATGTCCCCGCCTCACCCTTGGAGAACCACATGAAGAGATCCGTCGTGACCGCAGCCGCCGCCGCAGTCGGCGCCCTTCTCGCCGTGCAGGCGCCGAATCTCGCCCAGGCATCGAACGGCCCGCTCTTCGACTCCGGCAGCAACCCCATTCTCTTCGTGCACGGCTACAACGGGAACGCCGGCAACTGGAACACCATGGCCGACCGGTTCAGGGCCGACGGCTGGCCGGCTTCCCACCTGCGCCAATGGAACTACGACTCGCGCCAGTCGAACACCGTCACCGCCCAGGAGCTCTCCGCCGAGGTCGATCGCCTGCTCTCGGAAACGGGCGCGACCCAGGTCGACATCGTCAGCCACTCCATGGGCGGGCTCTCCTCCCGTTCCTACCTCAAGAACCTCGGAGGAACCGCCAAGGTCGACGCATGGGTGTCGCTCGGTGGCCCGAACCACGGAACCGACACCGCCAACAGCTGCTTCGACACCTCCTGCACCGAGATGCGCGTGGGCTCCAGCTTCCTCACCGCCCTCAACTCCGGCGATGAGACCCCTGGTTCGTCCCGGTACGCGACCTGGTGGTCGCCCTGCGACACGGTGATCAACCCGGACAGCTCCGTATCGCTGTCCGGCGCGGTCAACAGCCGGACGGCCTGCCTCAGCCATAACGGCCTGCTCACCGACGCGACGGTGTACGCCCAGACCCGGGACATGATCAACCGCTGACCCGCCCGCCGGCCGCCTCTCGGCACGAAGCGCTCCGCGAAGCCGAAGCGGCTCGGGCGGCTCGGGCGGCTCGGGCGGCTCGGGCGGCTCGGGCGGACGACGCCCCGCGTGCTTGCCCTACGGCGTCACGTCGCCATGTGCCGAGTGGTCACCTGGCATAGGCGGAGCGACAGAGTTGTGCGATCGAGGGCGAGACCACGCTGTCGGCCGCTGCGCAGATCCGCTTCATGTCGTACGGCGCCGTGGGGACGGCCGCCGGCTGCCGCGGGGCGGAGGGCTTCTTCTTGCGCACCGTCGTCGCCTTAGGACGCGGGGCCGGCTGCTGGAGGCGGGCACGGGGCGGCCTGCGCTGTACGGCGGGGCGGGGCGGGGTCGTCCTGGCCCTGCCGCTCGGCACGACGACGGGCGTGGTGGGATCGGTGGAGGCGAGTTCCTCGCGGGCCGGGGGCTCGGTCGGCGGAGCGGCCAGGGGCGAAGGCGAGCGGGCCTCCGCCGGTACCCACTGGGCTTGCTGCGGCGGCCGGTGGGAATCGACCGACACACAGCCGCTGACGGCGAGCAGGGCGGCGAGGGCAAGAGGCATGATCCAGCGCACCGGCCAAGCTTTCCGCACCGGCGCCGGCTCCCGGCCCGCGCCGGCCCCGGGTTCACCATCACGAGCTACTGCCTCAGGCCGGTCCATGGGCTATGGAGCCGGCGCCGGTGGACCGGCTCCGGGACTCCGCACGCACCGGTCGGTCCTGGAAGCCCCATCGGTGCGGGGCAGGTATGCGCAGGTGGTCGGGGGCGGCGTCGCCGAAGGGGGCCGATGCCGGCTCGGCTAGTCTCGGCGCCGCTCCCGTTCGCTCTGCGATCCGGGCAGCGGCCACAAGTCGTCAACGGGGAGGCACCGCCGCATGAATACGCCCTCATCGCCGCTCGGAGCGGAGCCCAGCGACGCATCAGCCGTCCGGGTCGGCGCTCTCGTGCCGCTCACTCCGCCCGGCTGGGTCGAGGCGGGGCAGCATCTGCTCGCCGGGCTCGAGCTGGCCGTGCGTGACGTCAATGACGGCGGTGGGATCGGCGGAAGGTCGCTCGAGCTCGTGATCCGGGACACCGCGGCCGATCCGGAGAGGGCCGCGGCGGCGGTCGACGAGTTGGCACGTCTGGGCGTGGTCGCCCTGGTGGGCGAGTATCACAGCGTCGTCGCTCGCGCCGCCGCCGGCAGGGCCGACGCCCTCGGTCTGCCGTTCCTCTGCTCGTCGGCGGTCCTCGACGCGCTCACCGAACAGCCGACGGAATGGGTCGCGCGCATCGCCCCGGCCCAGTCGCGGGGTTGGCGGATCTACGGGGACTTCCTCCTCGGAGCGGGCCACACGCGCATCGCCGTAGCGGCCGATCCGAGTGTCTACTGGGCAGCCGGCGCCCGCGTACTGCGGGACCACCTCGCCCCGCGCGGCGGCACCGTCGTCGAACTCGACATGCGCGCGTTCACCTCCACGGCGGTGTGCGACGCACTCGTCGACAGTGGCGCGACGGCCCTCCTTCTTCTGGTCGGTCATCCGGAACCGGCCGTGTCGATCGTCACGGCCGTCCGCCACGACCGGCGGCTCGGCGAGATCCTGATCGGTGCTCCGGCGGGGCAGCCGGAGTTCGCCGCATGGGCCGCGTCGCTGGGCGAGGACGGCGCAGCGATCCCGTTCCTGCGGTATCTGCCCGAGCGCCTCGGCCCACTCGGTGCGCGGGTGGAGGCGGCCGTGCGCGAGCGGCTGGCCGAGGCGCCTTCCTTCGTCGCCTTCGAAGGTTACGACGCGATCACCGTCGTCGCCGACGCACTGCGTTCTCATGGCGTGGACCGGGCGAGCGTCGCCGAAGCCTGGCCGCACATCGCGGTCGAAGGCACCCGCGGGCGGATCCGGTTCACCCGCACACCAGGCATCAGCGTGTGGCAATGGGCGTGGCCGCCGATCCACGTCGTCGATCGCGATCCGGCGGCACCCGGTCGCTTCCGGATCCTCCACGCCGAGTGAGAGAGCGGCGTAGGGGGTTCGCGTGGTGCTGACGTGGTCACCGGTCCACGTGGAGCCAGGTGGTGGCAACACCAGGATCGACACACCCTCCCGTCTCGCTTCCCGCCTTGCCAGAGTGGCTGCCATGAACCGACGCACCACTCTGATCACCGGCGCGACCCAGGGCATGGGCCGGGCTCTCGCACTCGACCTGGCCTCGCGCGGCGGCACCGTCCTGTTGCACGGGCGGGACAGCGCCCGGCTGGAGGCCGTGGCCGCCGAGGCTCGGGCCGCCGCACCCGACACCGCCGTGCGTACGTACCTGGCCGACCTGTCGGACCTGGACCAGGTGCGTGCGATGGCCGAGCGGATCCGCGCGGAGGAGCCGTACCTCGACGGCCTCGTCAACAACGCGGTGGCGGGCGGCGGCGCCGAACCGCTGACCCGTGAGCTGAGCCGCCAGGGCCATGAGCTGCGTTTCGCCGTGAACCATCTCGCACCCTACGCCCTCACGCGCGGTCTGCTGCCTCTGCTCGCCGCTTCGGCTCCCGCCCGAGTGATCAACGTCGCGTCGATCGGACAGGAGACCATCGACTTCGACGACGTCATGCTGGAGCGGGACTACGAGGGCCTGCGCGCGTACTGCAGAAGCAAGCTGGCGATGATCATGGCGACCTTCGAGCTGGCCTCGGAACTGGACGGCACCGGCGTCACGGTCAACACCCTCCATCCGGCCCACCTGATGGACACCGACGGCGTCCGGGCGTACGGCCTCACCCCCCTCACCACCACGGACGAGGGCGTCCGGCCGACCGTGCGCCTGCTGCTCGATCCGGAACTCGCCACGACGACCGGTCGCTACTTCGACCGGTTCACGGATGTGCGGGCGCACGAGCAGGCGTACGACGCCGAGGCCCGCGCGCGTCTGATGAAGCTGACACACCGTCTGGTCGGGTGACGGCTCCTCCGCCGTCCCGGCGTCGCTCCCCCTTCCGGCGTCACTCACGCCCGACTCGGCGTCACTCTCCTCCGACGGGGGATCGCTTCGGTCCGGCGCGCGTCAGGACGGGCGTCGGAGCCAGGAGTCGAGTGCCGCGTAGTCGTCATCGGTGAGGCCGAGCCGCGGGTCGACCCGGTGGAGCAGGGCGGGTCCTCGGTGGTGGGCGGCGACCCAGGCGCGATCGGTGTCGGTGATCTCGTCGTCGACCCAGGCGAAGGGTCGTCCGGCCGCCCATGTGACGAGGGCCCGGGTCTTCCAGTGCACTCCGTCGCGCGCGTCCCGGTCGTCGAGGTCCGAGGGGTCCGGCCAGGCCACCACGGGCAGGGGCGGGAGACCGATCAAGGGAGCGATGCACTCGTTGGCGTCTTCCAGCCATGTCGTGGCCCAGACCACCTCGCACGGGAGCGCTGCCAGCCGGGAACCGTGCCGGGGGTTGATCCTTGTCAGGAGCGGATGCGCGTCGGCGCCCGGCAGGTCACGGGCTGTCGGGTGGGTCGGGTACTGCTGTGGCGCTCCGCCGAACGGGATGAGAGGTCCGTCGACGTCGAGGAACAGCAGCGGTCGCTGGGGGTGATCGGTCACCGCTGCACCCTAGGTGGGGCGCCGAAGCCGTCGCGCATGTGGCTCAGCCGGTCGTGGCCGTGCGTGCCGTCAGCTCCGCCCGTCGCAGTGCCCTGGTCATGGCCGGAAGGTCCGGAGTGCTTCCGTCGCGGGGGGCGGCGTGGGACTCCAGCAGCTCCGGCGTCAGCCGGTACGCCTCCGCGTGCTCCATGAGGATGCCGGCGGGCCCGTCGCCCGGGACGTGGTCGGCCAGCAGCCCCAAAGCCTGCCGCCGGTCGGTGAAGCGGCTCATCCCGCAGTCGAGGCCGTCGTCGTCGAGGTCGTCGGGGTACGGCGCGCGGGCCCAGGCGCCGTTCTCGTACCAGTAGACGCAGCCCAGTTCGTTGCCCGCGAGCCTGTCGCGCAGTTCCTCGTACGGGAGCCAGTCCGGGCCGCCCGCGAGCATGTCGACCGGCGGCTCATGCCACTTGACGGCACTCGACTCGTCCTCGCCGTACAGGACGTACCGGTCGGCACCGATCCGGGAGAACGTCCACCAGGTGCAGCCGCAGTCGTCGAGGTGGAGTCCCTCGTCGTCGATCCAGCAACCCGTCCGGTAGCCCTTGCCCTCCTCGTCCGCGGTGGTCGCCTCCAGGACGGCGACAAGGGCCCAGCGCGCCCACAGCACCTCGGGGGACGGCAAGTCCCCCGGCAGTCCCGGCCTTTGCATCGCCATCTGTTCTCCGGTTCGTCGGTCACGCGCACGAGCAGGCGTACGAAGGACGACCGTATCGTGCGTCAAGGACAGCCCGGCGGCCGGGACGCGACGGCGCCCGGGCCGTGGCCCGGTGCCGGCGAGGTTCCTGACATGGGGCGAGCAATCGCCGGGCGCGGCGTTCACGACGGCCCGGCGCGGACATGGCGGGAGAGAACGAAAAAGGCCCGCTGCCGCATACGGGGGAGATGCGGCAGCGAGCCTTCGTGGACAACCATAGCGGTTGATGATTCAACTGGAAAATGCGGTTCCGGTGGGTAGCCGCCTGGACACGCTCCGGTCGGATTCTGGTGGCGGCGGAGCCGTGAAGGTGACCTCCGAGGCGGGAGTGGTGACGTCCGCCTCCCTGCTCAGCGCCCACGCCGCGACCCGCGAGACGGTGTCCGCCGGGACCGGGGCGCTGATGCCGGGTGCCGCCGGGATGTCGTGCGTCGCGTGGGCGTCGTGCGGAAGGACGACGCGGTAGCCCCGGGCAAGGGCCGTGCGGGCCGTCGCCTGGACGCACATCTCCGACATCAGGCCGCAGACCGCGACGGTCCGCACCCCTCTCTCGGTCAACAGGCTTCCGAGCGTGGTTCCTTCGAAGCCGTCGTCCCTGAGCTTGCGGATCACGACCTCCGTGGGGCCGGGGTCGACCGGATGGTGGAGGGCCCAGCCCGGCGTGTGGGGCTCGTCGTCCGCCCCTGCCGGCCCGTCGTTCTGCACGTGGACGACGAGCGCGCCGCTCCGCCGGGCCCGCGCGATCAGGTCGGCCGTCCGGTCAAGGAGCCGGTCGGCCCGAGGCACGGCCGTGTCGCCGGAGACGAAGGCCGACTGCACGTCGACGACGAGCAGTGCCTCCACGGGATGCGCATGAGTGATCACGCCGTCATCATCGCCGTCGATGCCGTTCGGCTCCACGGAGATTCCCGAGAGGCTTCCCCGCGGCTCCGCCCCCAGGGGCCGGAGCCTGGGCGTTCGGGAACCCCGTGCGTCACATGCGTATCGACTCCGGCGTTTCGGCCATTTGTCCACCCGGTGTCGGTCCGCTCGCCGCAAGGGTGGATGCACCGCACATCCGACGCCGGGCGCGTCCCCGCGCGGAATGCGCTCCGGCTCACATACGTGTGCTCGACGCCCATGCGTTCGTCGTTGACCCCGGTGATCCACGCCGAAGAGGCTCCGACGACCGTCCGGGAGAACGAAGTTGACCTCAGCCGAGACCGCCGACACGCAGGCCGCGAAGCCGTGCGCGTCCCCTGCCGCACCACCACCACCGCCGCCACCCGCCGAGATCACGTACAGCGGGGAATACTCCGTGAATCCGCTCGGCGACGTCACCTTCCGGGCGATGTGTGCCCGGCTGCCCGCCGTGCTGCGGCGCATCGCCGCCATGTCCTGGGCCGTGGACCGCCGGGCCGTCCTGCTCCTCCTGGCCTGCCAGCTCGTGACGGGTGTGGCGGCCGCCGTGCTGCTCAGCGCCACGGCCGGCGCCATGGGCCCGATCCTGGGGAGCGGGGCCGTCGCGGCACGGCTGCGAGAAGCGCTGCCGGCCCTGCTCGTCGTGGCGGGGGCGGCGGCCCTCGCACGCGGCGCGGGTGCCCTCGCGACCTACGCCGAGCGACGGATCACGCCCCGGCTGACCACGGTGACGGACTCCGCGCTGGTGGAGGCGGTCTGCCGGGTCGAGGCGTCGGCCTACGCGGTGGACGGGTTCGCCGACCGGCAGGAGGCGGCGGAGATGGGGGTGATCCGTACGCATGTGATGGTCACCGACGCCCAGCGGTTCATGTCCGCCCTGGTCAGGATGGTCACCGCGGCCGGGGTGCTGTCGGTGCTGAACGTGCTGATGCTGCCGCTGCTCCTCCTGGCGGTGCTCCCGGCCGGCGTGGGCGCGGTGCTCACCGCGCGTGTCGACTACGAGATCCACTACGCCAACATCGCCGACCGGAACGTACGGGGCATGATGCGCTGGTGGTCGACGACCCCGAAGTACGCCGACGAGGTCCGCGCCAACGGCATGACCGACTATCTGCTGTTCTGGTACCGCTCGCTGTCCGAGCGGGTGGACCGGCGCACCCTCGCCGCCGCCCCTCGGACGCTGCGCATCGCGCTGCTGGCCTCGTCGGCCGGCGGGGTGTTCCTCGTCGCCACCTGGGCGGCCCTCGCCTGGCTCGCAGTCACGGGCCGGATCGCGCTCGCCGTCGCCGCCACGGCCGTCGTCGCGGTCCAGACGACCCTGGCCGCGTTGTCGCAGGTCGTGGTCAACGGGGCCGCGGTCTTCCACACCAGCCTCTACCTGAGTGACATGCAGGCGTTCCTCGACGACGCCGGGCGCCGGGCGCCCCGGCGCGGCGCGCTCGCCGTCACCGCGCCCGTGGAGGAGATCCGGCTGGAGGAGGTCACCTACCGGTATCCGGGGAAGGAACAGCCGGCCGTGGACGGCCTCTCGCTGACGCTCCGCCGAGGGGAGATCCTCGCGATCGTGGGGGTGAACGGCTCCGGCAAGAGCACCCTGACGCGGCTGATCACCGGGATCTACCTGGCCGACAAGGGGCGCGTGACCTGGAACGGATCCGATCTCGCCGCCCTCGACCCGGCGAGTGTCTGGGAGCGCACCGGTCTGGTCCCGCAGATCTTCGCGCAGTGGCCGCTGCGGGTCCGCGAGAACGTGACGCTGGGCCGGCCCCGTACGGTCGACGACGAAGCGGTGTGGGAGGCGGTCGACGCGGTCGGCATGAGGAGCGCGGTGGAGGACCTTCCGAAGGGTCTCGACACCCTGCTGGCCCGTGAGGTGTTCGGTGGCGTGGAGCTCTCCGGCGGGCAGTGGCAGCGTCTCGCCTGCTCGCGCGCCCTGTACCGGCGTCCGGAGCTGCTGATCCTCGACGAGCCCACCTCGCAGATGGACCCGCGCGGGGAGCACCGGATCTTCGAGCGCATCAAGGCCATCGCCGCGGACCGCGTCACGATCGTCGTGACGCACCGGCTCGAGAACACGCGGATCGCCGACCGGGTGATCTGTATGGAGAGCGGCCGGATCACCGAGCAGGGCGGTTACGACGACCTGGTGCACGCCGGCGGACTCTTCGCCGAGTTGCTCGCCCTCTCCCAGGACCGGTGAGGCTTCCTGGCGTCGGCGGGCGGGCGCCGCCTGCGCGTGGACCCGGGCGTGTTCTTGCCCGGGGGAAGGGTGCGGGGGAAGGTTCCGGTCGGCGGGTCGCCGGCCCGGACCCTCGGCCGGAAACCTCCTCTGGCCTGCGGGAACGGCGAAGTGATCCCCCGCACACACCGGCCGGTAGGTGGCCCGCCGCGTGCTAGCGTCCGCGACCGTGACATCCGCCGTCGGCGGGCCGGCCGGGCCCGCGTTCTCTCCGGGACCGGTCGGCCCCTGCCCGTACGGCCGGGCGGCCGGCGACTCGTCCGCTCCGCCGCTCGGAGCGCTCGACCTGTTCGGTGAGGGGTTCGTTCGCGACCCGTACCCCTGGCTCGACGTCCTGCGGGCCGAGGCCCCGGTCCATCACGATCCCGCGACCGGCCTGTGGCTGGTCAGCCGTTACGAGGACATCCGGCGGGTCCTGCTGGATCCGGCGGTGTTCCGGCCGGACAACGCGCAACACGCGGTCACGCCGCTGGGCGTTCCGGCGCTGCGGGTGCTCGCCCGGGCCGGCTTCCGGGTGCGCCCCGCGCTCGCCAACAACGGGAGCGCGAGCCACGCCGGGCTGCGCCGGGTGGTCACCCGGTTCTTCAACGCTCAGCGGGTCGCGGCGGCGGTGCCGGTGATCGAGCGGGTCGCCGACGAACTGCTCGACACGGTACGGGGTGAGATCGACGCCACCGGGGGCAGCGACCTCTTCGGCGCGTTCGCTCACACCCTGCCCTGCCGGGTCATGATGGAGCTGCTCGGCATCGACGGTCTGGACACCACGACCCTGGTGCGCTGGAGCGACGCCGCGCTGGAGTTGTTCTGGGGACGTCCGACACCGGAGCGGCAGCTCGAACTCGCCGCGCTCGTCGCCAAGTTCCATCAGTGGCTCACGGCGGTCGTGAGCGACCGGACGGCGCCGGCGGACAGTTTCGTCGGGGCGCTGGTGCGGCACCGTCTGCCTGACGGGGAGCTGCTGGACGTGCAGACAGCGGTGGGTGCCTGCTTCTTCGTGTTCGTGGCGGGGCAGTCGACGACCGGTCAGCTCATCGCCACCGTACTGCGCGGCGCGCTCGCCGAGCCGGGCGTCTGGCCGCGGGCGGCGCGGGAGGAGGGGCTTGCCCGGGCGTGGGTGGAAGAGGTGTTGCGCCGTGAGCCACCGGTGACCACCTGGCGCCGGGTCACGGAGCGGCCGGCGGAGCTGGGCGGGGTACGGCTCCCCGCGGGCGCGGAGCTGCTGCTGATGCTCATGGGCAGTGGTTCCGATCCCGAGGTCTTCGCGGATCCGGAGGAGATGCGCCCTCACCGTGGCAACTCCCGGCATCATCTGGCTTTCGGCGTGGGCCGCCACCGTTGTCCCGGCGCGTCCCTGGCCCGCACGGAGGCGGCTGTCGCGCTCCGCGCGGCGGCGCGCCGTTTCCCCGGGCTCCGCCTCGCTCCCTCGGCCCCTCCCCCGCCCGTCCTCGACCTGCTCTCGTTCCGGGCCCCGCTGCAGGTCCTGGTCGCGCCGTCGTCGTAGAGCACAGCCGGAGGAGCCTCCGGAGGCGGGCGGAACCGTCAGGAACGGGTCGACCCCTCAGGAGCCGGAGTTCCGTCAGAAGCTGGAGTTCCGTCAGGAGCCGGAGTTCCGTCGGAGTCCGGCGGACCCGTCAGGCGGGCAGTCGGGCGCATCGGCGGCAGGCACGGGCGGAGGGTGCCGTCAGGGCGTGCGACGCCGCGGCGAGTGCGCAGGCGAGGGCGATCAGCGGCCAGTCGGCGGCCATGAGGGCGGCCACGGCGAGCGTCAGCGTCGCCATCGCCATGGAGACGCTCGCGGTGGTACCGGTCCAGGCGACGACGAGGGGCAGTCGGCGGGGTTCGGGCAGTCGGCGGGCCAGGGTGCCGGAGGCCGCCAGCGCGGTCGCGGCGAGGAGTGCGGCGATGCCAGCGACCCCGGCCAGATGGACCGCGAGGAGTTGACCGGTTCCGGTGCTACTGCTCAGGAGCGTGTACCAGCAGGCCAGGAGGAAGGGGGCGGTGAGGACGACCGACCGGGCGGTGTGCCGGGCCTGGGCGACGGTCAGTTCCCGCTGGCAGCCGGGCGCGAGCTCGTCGGGCGTTCCGAACTCCCGTACCGCCTGCCGCACGGCGTCCTCGTAGGGCGTTCCGTCGCGTGTGTACGCCTCCGCGGTGTCGGCGAGCCCGTCGCGCACCTCCTCGACCAGGCGCGCCTTGGCTCGCGCCGGGCCGTGCAGGACGCCGGCCAGATCCGCGGCGTATGCCTCGACGGGGTCGCCGGGGCGGGCGGTGAGGGCGCTCATGTGGCGGGCCGGGGTGAGGTGGCGGGGTTCAGCACGGAGCCGATCGCCGTGGTGAACTCCTGCCAGGCCGTGCGCTCGCTCGCCAGCGCACTCCGGCCGGCGTCCGTGAGCGCGTAACAGCGGCGGCGGCGTTCGCCGACCGACTCCCAGCTGCTGCTCAGGAGACCGATCCGCTCCAGGCGGTTGAGCGCCGGATAGATCGTGCCCGTGCGCAGGTCGAGCGCGCCTCCGCTGCGTTGCTGGACGGCCGCGATGATCGCGTAACCGTGCAGCGGCCCCTGCTCCAGTACGGCCAGCAGGAGTCCGTCCAGGTGCCCTCGCACCGCATCCGCCCTCATAGGTAGGCAGCCTACTCACTATCAGCGTAGGCATGCTATCTATTGGCAGCCAACATATTGACCACGACGAGGGGCTTTCGGTGACCAAGCTGCTGCTGTCCATCCACGTACTCGCGGCGATCCTGGTGGTCGGACCGATCGCCGTGGCCGCCTCGCTCTTCCCGCGCTACGCGCGGCAGGACCGCGACTCCGCAGTCGCCGCGGTCCTGCACCGGACCTGCCGCGGGTACGCCGTCGCCGGTGTCGCCGTTCCGGTCTTCGGGATCGCGACCGCGATCCAGCTCGGCGTGCTCACCGACGCCTGGCTGATCTCGTCGCTGATTCTGACGGCGGTGGCCGCGGGCGTCCTGGTCCTGGCGATCCTGCCCCGCCAGCGGCGGATGCTCGCGGAGGGTCCGCACATGGCAGAGGACGGCGCGCCGCGGGCGCTCGCGGCGCGGCTGGCGATGTTCACGGGGGTCTTCAACCTCCTGTGGGCGATCGTCGTCGTCCTCATGATCGCCCGCCCCGGCTCGACCACGGGAGCGTGACCGTCATGCGCACCCTGCGCCTCGCCGCCGGGGCCGAAGCGGTCTCGCTGATGGTCCTGGCCGCCAATCTGCTCACCACGCACACGCCCGCCGTCTCCGGCCTCGTCGGCCCGGTCCACGGCACGGCCTACCTCGTCGTGATCGCGGCCGCCTGGCAGGTCTCCGACGCCGCCCCATCGGGAATCCGTCGGATCGCCGTCATCCCCGGGGTGGGCGGCCTGCTCGCCCTGCGGCGGCTGCGGAACGCGGGCGTGTGACGCGGTGGCGCATGGTGTTGGCTGAGGGGCGACACACGTCCAGCCCGTACGAGGAGTCGTCATGTCCGCCGCCGAGCAGCCCTCCGAGCCCCCCGGCATCCACGGCCCCCATCGCAACGTCCGACCGCCGACGGCGCAGGCCTCGCTCGGGGTGGGTGTCGTGGTGACCGACGCGGCGGGCCGCGTCCTTCTCGGCCTGCACCCCACGGGCAGCTGGGAATTGCCGGGCGGCAAGGTGGACCCCGGCGAGTCGATCGAGGAGGCGGCGGTGCGTGAACTGGCCGAGGAGACCACGCTCCTGGCCGCCGCGAGCGATGTCGAGGTCATCGGGATCCTGCTCGACGCGCTCACCTCGAAGGACCTCACGCGCCTGACGGCGGTGGCGGTGGTACGTGACTTCCGGGGCACCCCGGCCGTGGCGGAGCCCGACAAGATCCGGCGCTGGGAGTGGACCGAACCCGACCGTCTTCCCCGGCCGTTGTTCGCCCCGTCCGCCCAGGCGCTGAAGACCTGGCGCGCGGAACTGCCCATCGAGAACGCCCCGTTCCACCGCTACCACCTCGCGCCCCGGCCACACTGACCCGCGGGCCGGGCCTCGCGCGCGCCCTACACGTCGGCGATCAGGGCGTACCGCTCGTCGTCCACCCGCTTGCCCCACAGGTCGCCGTCCCCCTCGCCGTCCAGGTGCTCGACGCGCACGCCGGCGACGAGGGGACGGACGGCCGCGGCCAGGGCGTCGGCCGTGATTCCGCCGTGCCACGGGAGGGACGAGGCTCCGGCGACGTACGGCACGCCGCGCTGGCCCGCCTCCCGCCACCGGCCCTCGATCAGGATCAGCCGGCCGCCCGGTCGCAGACGGCCGGTCCAGTCGCGCAGGGCGGCCTCCGGATCGGGGAGGGTCCAGAGCAGGTGCCGGGACAGCGCGACGCCGAACCGCGCGTCTCCGGTCGGTGGCGCCATGGCGTCCCCGACCAGGAAGCGGCCCGTGAGGTGGGCTGCCGCGAACTTCGCGCGCGCCCGCTCCACCATCCTCGGCGCCAGGTCGACGCCGGTCACCCGGTGCCCCGCCTCGGCCAGCAGCAGGGAGAGCGATCCCGTACCGCAACCGATGTCGAGGACGTCGGCCGGGCCGGAGGGCATCCAGTCGCGCAGGTGCCGGTCCCAGGCCGCTCGGGTGCGGGCGGCCCGCAGGCCGTGGTCCGGTTCGTCGTCGAACGCCGCGGCGGCGGCGTCCCAGTAGGCGGTGATCGCGGCAGTGGTGTCGGTCATCCCGCGATCTTCGCAAGGGCCACTGACACGCCGCCCGGTGTCGGCCACCCCGCGCGCTATAGTCAACGAGTTGAATAACTGACGTGTTGCATGCATCGCGTCGTGCCGGTCACGACACGACGCCAGTGGAGGAGCGAAGCGCTCATGCACAACGGCCCGTACACGCGGTACGTCGCCCTGGGCGACAGCCAGACCGAAGGGCTCGGGGACGGCGACGACGTCATCGGGCTGCGGGGCTGCGCCGATCGGCTCGCGGAGCTGATCGCGGAGGCCGGCCCGGGGCTGACCTACGCCAATCTGGCCGTACGGGGGCGCTTGGCCGGGCAGGTACGGGCCGAGCAGCTCGGGCCGGCTCTGGCGCTGCGACCGGACGTGGCCACCGTCGTCGCGGGGATGAACGACCTGCTGCGGCCCCGTTTCGACGCGGACGAGGTGGCCGGTCATCTGGAAACGATGTTCGCCGAACTCACCGCCCAGGGAGCCCGGGTGGCCACCGTCACGTTCCCGGACGTGGCGCGGATGATTCCGTTCGCCCGGCCCCTCACGGCTCGCGTCACGGCGCTCAACGCCGGCATCCGTGCGGCCGCCGGCCGGCACGGTGTCGCCGTGGCCGAGATGCACCCTCACCCCGTCCTCACCGATGCGCGCCTGTGGAGTCCTGACCGCCTCCACGCCAGTCCGCTGGGGCACGAGCGCATCGCGGCCGCCGTCGCCCACGCCCTGGGCCTGCCCGGCAGCGACGACGCCTGGACCCATCCGCTCCCGGCGCTGCCGGGGCCGTCGCGGTCGGGACCGGGAGCGGCCCTCGGGGAGCTGCGGTGGGCAGCGGCCTTTCTCGGTCCCTGGGTCGGCCGGCGTCTGCGCGGCCGCTCCTCCGGGGACGGCCGTACGGCCAAGCGCCCTGAGCCGACGCCGGTCCGGGCCACCGTGGCGTGACCGTCCGCTGTCGCAGGCGCCCCCGGCCGCGCCGGGGGCGGCGGACGCGGCGGTGGCGTGGGGCGGGCGCCCGGCCCGGGGGGCCGGTTGGGGAGGTCTAGCGGTCGGTCTTCGCGGCCTTCTCGGCCTGCTTCTCCTTGATCCGGGCCGCTTCCTTGCGGACGTCGGCCTGGGTGGCGCGCTCCTTGCGCAGCCACTCCGGGTCGTCCTTCTTCAGCGCCTCGATCTGCTCGGTGGTGAGGGCGTCGGTGATGCCGCCCCGCGCGAGACCGGAGATGGAGATGCCCAGCTTCGCCGCGATCACGGGGCGGGGGTGCGGTCCGTTGCGCCGCAGCTCGCGGAGCCACTCGGGCGGGTCGGTCTGCAGGGCGTTCAGCTCGGTGCGCGAGACGACACCCTCCTGGAACTCGGCGGGGGTGGCCTCGAGGTACACACCCAGCTTCTTCGCCGCGGTCGCGGGCTTCATCGTCTGGGTGGTCTGGTGCGACGTCATACGGTCAAGGGTATCGAGCGTGTGAGCTACCTCTGACCACGACCGGTAACCTGGCGGGGTGACTGGCCAGGAAGTACCCCCCTCGTTCCGGCTCGCCTACGTCCCGGGAGTGACGCCCACGAAGTGGGTGCGGATCTGGAACGAGCGGCTGCCCGACGTTCCGCTGACCCTCGTGCAGGTGCCGGCCGCCGAGGCGTTCGCCGCGCTGCGGAACGGTGACGCGGACGCCGGTCTGGTACGTCTGCCGGTCGATCGTACGGACCTCAGCGCCATCCCCCTCTACGCCGAGACGACCGTCGTGGTGATCCCCAAGGACCACGTCGTGGCGGCGGTCGACGAGGTGTCGCCCGAGGACCTCGCCGAGGAGATCGTGCTGCATCCGCTCGACGACACCCTCGACTGGGAGCGCCCGCCGGGGCTGCCGGCGCTCGAGCGCCCGGCCACCACGGCCGACGCGATCGACCTGGTGGCGGCCGGAGTGGGGCTCCTGGTCGTTCCCCAGTCGCTGGCCCGTCTGCACCACCGCAAGGACCTCACCTACCGCCCGGTGTCGGACACCCCCGAGTCCCGGGTCGCCCTGTCCTGGCCGCAGGACGAGACGACGGATCTGGTGGAGCAGTTCATCGGGATCGTCCGGGGGCGGACCGTCAACAGCACCCGTGGCCGTCCGGCGACGCCCCCGCAGCCGAAGGGCAAGCGCCCGGAGAAGAGCGGCGGGCCGGCGGGCCGGAACCCGCGAAGCGGTTCCGGCCGTTCCGGCGGCGCGGGGGCGTCCGGCCGGTCCGGTGCCGCGAAGGGCTCCAAGAGCAGCAAGGGCGCGAAGAACGTCAAGCGCGGCAAGCCCCGTCGCAGCTCCTGACGGCGTCCACCCGGCCCGGTCCGACCGGGGATCGTACGCGTCGGCCCCCGCACTCCATGGCGCTCCGATCATGGACAGCGGCGCCGTCCGGCTGATCTTCTGGCGTCATGAACGACGAGACGAAGAAGACCACGCGGACCGACCACGGCCACGGGCGGCGGGCCGTACTGCGGGGCGCCGCGCTCGGAGCGGCCTTACCGCTCCTGCCGGCCGCGGCCCACGCCCGTGACCACGCCGCCACCTCCCCCGGGCCCCGCCTCTCCCCCGAGCACGACGCGGCGTCCCTGCGCTGGCTGGGCACGTCGGGGTGGCGGATCGACGTCGGCGACCGGACGGTTCTCTTCGACCCCTACCTCACCCGCTTCAGGACCGGCCTCTTCGAGAAGGCCTTCGATCCGGCCACCAAGATCGCGGAGACCGACGCGGGGCTCGTACGGGAGTACGCCGGGAGCCCGGAGCTCATCCTGGTCAGCCACGCCCATTGGGACCACATCGCCGACGTGCCGTACATCGCCAAGGCCACCGGTGCCCGCGTGGTGGGAACGGAGACCACGTTCCATCTGCTGGTCGCCCTCGGTGTGGATCCGCTCCGGATCTCCGTGGTGAAGGGCGGCGAGGTGCTGGACTTCGGCGACGGCCTCACGGTGGAGGTGGTGTCGAGCCTCCACAGCCGCAACAAGAACCACTCCTATTTCGCCCCGGGCACGCTGACGGCGCCGCCCGCCACCGCCCCCGCGACCATCTCCGACCTGCCCGAGGGCGACACGCTCGCCTTCCACGTCACGGCCGGTGCCCGCGGTCCCGCCCTCTTCCTCATGGGCGCCAGCGACTTCGCCGAACGTCAGGTGGAGGGGCTGCGCCCCGACGTTGCCATGGTCGCGGTCCCCTCCAGTACCTCGACCCACCGCTACGTGCCCCGGCTGCTGCGGGCGCTGGGCCGTCCCGGCGTGGTCGTCCCCGTCCACTGGGACAACTTCGAGACGCCGCTGCGCGGTCCCGTACGCCCCGACCCCGCGATGGATCTGGCGGGGCTTGTCGCGCAGGTCCGCCGGGAGTCACCCGGCAGCCGCGTCGTCGTACCGGACTACCGGACGGTCTACGGCGGGGACATGCGGCCCCGCGCCTGACGATCACGGCCACGCCCTGACCGCCGCACCCGGCCCCTGACCGTCCTGGGCCGCCGCCCCTGACGGTCAGGGGCCGGCCCGTCGGAGGCGGCAGGGGCCCGGTCGAGCGGCTTGCCCGCCGGCTCCTCGTGCGGTGCGCGCGTACTCCTCGGCGACCGTGTCGTAGCTGTCGCGGACCGGGACGTGGTCGTGTCACTCCCCCAGGGGGCCGGCGTCCCCTCCCCGCCGCGGTCGCGGGAGCGTCGTCGCCCCCCGGCCGGGGCGGCGGCCGGGGGGCGAGGACGGACGGCGGTCGGAGGAGATCAGACGAAGGTCACCAGGCGACCGGGAGACGCTCGGGGATGCGCTTCATGAACCGGGTGCGCCAGACGAGCTGGTCGACCGGGACCGCGAGGTGGAGGTCCGGCATCCGGTCGAGGAGCACCTCCAGGGCGATCTCGGTGTGCTTCTTGCCGAGGGCCGTGGCCGGGCAGTAGTGCTGGCCGCCGCCGAAGGAGAGGTGCGCGCCGGCGTTGGGGCGTGCGATGTCGACGGTGTGCGGATCGGGGAACACGGCCGGGTCGGTGTTGGCCCCCTCGACCAGGACGAGGAGAAGTTCGCCCTTGCGGACCTCGACGTCCCCGAGGGTGACGTCCTCGAGGGCGAGGCGCGGCAGTCCGTCGGCGATGGAGAGGTTGACGCGCAGCAACTCGTCCACGGCGGCGGGGATGCGCTCCGGTTCCTTGCGCAGTCGCTCCCACACGTCGGGGTTCTGGAGCAGCGAGAAGATGGCCATGGTGAGGAAGCCCATGGTGGAGATCACGCCGGCGCCGAAGAAAGTGACGCCGACGGTGGCGAGCATCTCGTCGGTCAGATGGGCGTATTCGGGGTTCCCGCGCAGTGCGGCGAGTTCGGCCATCAGCCCGGTGGTGGCCGGGTCGTCCAGGCGTTCCACCATGTAGGCGATGTCGCGGTCCCAGTTGAGCCGGGCGCCGGTGACGGGGCAGGCCGAGTTCATGAACGCGATGTCCAGGCTGGCGGAGAGGCGCGGCGCGTCGGCCTCGGGTATGCCGAGGATCCGGCAGTGGAGGTGCTCGGCGTACGGGCTGGTGAAGCGGCCGCGCAGATCGACGGGCGGTCCGTACGCGAGGAGTTCGTCGACGAGCTCGGAGGCATGGCGGCGCATCCAGTCGGTGAGGCCGTCGGTCTTGGGGTTGATGGCCTTGAGGACGGCCTTGCGGAGTCCCGCCCCGGTGATGTTGCCCATGTTGTTGACGACTTCGGGCGGGATGGTCAGCGCGTACTGCCGGGGGACGCCGGGGGCCGAGGTGTCCTTGAGCGAGAAGCGCGGGTCTTCGAGGACCTGCTTGCACAGCTCGTAGGAGGAGACCAGCCAGGCCGGGTCGCCGGCGATGGTGCGGACCCGTGTGACCGGCTCGGCGCGCAGGGACTCGACCTCGGGCGGCAGTCGGTCGCCGCGGGCGGAGAACGGGAAGTCGATCGGCGTGTCAGTGGTCATCGTGGTCTCCGGAAATCGCGGTGACGATGGCGTGGCCCTGGTTGCGGGAGGCGCGCAACCCGGAGCCCCTGGAGTAGAGGAGTTCGGCCATCGGCAGGAGCTGGTGGTAGCAGTTGAGCGAGGAGGGGACACCGAGGATCGCGGGGGTGTCCAGGAAGAGCGGTGCCTCGGCGCAGACGTACTGGAGGCAGACCTCGCGCTGACGGGCGGTGGGTGTCTGCCCTTCGAGGACCTTGGACGAGAGGAAGGCATCGACGAGCTTCTCGCAGGTGGCGAGGAACTCCGCGTCGGTGGCGAGGAGGTCGTCCAGGTGTTTGCGCAGGTGCCGGTAGGCGGGGATGTCGAGGAGCGCCGACATAGGGCGTCCCCGGAGCCGTTCGCCGCTGGGGTCGAGGGCGGCGACGGCGTTGTTGACCTTGGCGCGCACGCCGCGGAGGTTCTTCACCGTCTTGCGGCGGGCTTCGTCCGGCGGGTAGCCGAGAGCCTCGTACATGTCCGCGACATGCAGGTCGGTGTAGATGAGGTCGGTCTGTTCGAAGGTGCGCAGTCCCCATGCGGCGAGGTCGGCCACCCGCTGGGCGGAGAAGTAGCCGTTTCCGGGGGAGATGCCGATGACGGCGTGGGCGCCTTCGATGCGGATCACTTGGCAGTGTTGCGTGTACGGCTGGACCTTGAAGCTGTCGGTCGCTGTCGTCAAAGGAAGAGATGTCCTTCGGGCCGCTAGTCCCGTCGGGGCCGTGTGCCCCTGGTGTGGCGGCGACGCCCTGAAGTTACCGGCGATCTTCACAGAGTGACGATTTCGGCCGTGAGGTGGCTCAAAATAATCGATACGTGACCAGAATTGATCTATCGTCAGAAGCGGACGCGCCGCCCCCGTTTGGGGGCGGCGCGCGGAAATCGTCTTACGACCGGCTGACGCTCAGGTGGATTCCCGGTGAACGAGCTCCGTGGGCAGGATGACCGCGGCCGGCTCTTCCCCGGCTATCCGGGCGAGCAGCGTGCGGACCATCTCGGTGCTGATCCGGTCCCACGGCTGCCGGATCGTGGTGAGCGGCGGACGTGAGGACAGTGCGGCCGGCGAGTCGTCGAAGCCGCCGACGGCGACGTCCTCGGGCACCCGTCGTCCCGCGCGGTCGAGGGCGTCGAGCACGCCCTGGGCCATCAGGTCCGAGGCGACGAACACGGCGTCGATGTCCGGGGCGCGCCGCAGGAGCAGGGCGGCCGCCGACTCGCCGCTCGCGCGGCTGTAGTCGCCCGCGGCGATCAGGTCGTCGTCGACGGGCAGTCCGTGCTCGGCCAGCGTCTCGCGGTACCCGGCGAGGCGCTCGACGCCGCCCGGGGTGTCGAGGGGGCCGGTGACGGTGGCGATCCGGCGGCGGCCCGTCTCGTACAGGTGGCGCACCATGTCCCGCGCTCCCTCCCGGTCGTCGGCCGCGACGTAACCGATCCTGGCCGTCTGGCCGAGCGGCTTGCCGCAGGCGACGACCGGGACGCCCGCCTCGTGCAGCTGGGCCACCACGGGGTCGCCGGAGTGGCTGGAGACGAGCAGGACGCCGTCGACGTGTCCCGCTCGGATGTAACGCAGGTTGCGCCGGCGTTCGGCCTCGGTGCCCGCGATCATCAGCAGGAGCGGGATGTCCCGCGCGGCCAGTGCCTGGGTGCAGGCGCGGAGCAGCACGTTGAAGTTGGGGTCCTCGAAGAAGCGCTCCTGCGGCTCGGTGAGCAAAAACGCCACCGAGTCGGACTTGCCGGTGATCAGCGAGCGGGCGTGCCGGTTGACGACGTAACCCGTCCTGCGGATCGCGGCGTCCACGGCCGCCTTCGCCGTCGGGCTCACGTAGTGCCCGCCGTTGAGGACGCGCGAGACGGTGCCGCGCGAGACGCCCGCCTCGCGCGCCACGTCGTGGATCGTCGCCGGGCGGCGCCGGTTCGCTGCTGTGCTCATGCTCTGTTTTCCCCTGTTCCCCTGTGCTCAGGACTTTACGGCGCCGGAGAGGAGGTCGAGGCTCCAGAACCGCTGGATGACGAGGAACAGGGCGATGAGCGGGACGATCGCGAGCAGGGCCCCGGTGATGACGAGGGTGTAGAGGGCGGGCTGGCCCGCTCCCTGCTTGAGGAGGGTGAACAACCCGACCGTCATGGGGAACTTCTCGTCGTCGCCGAGCATGATGAACGGCAGCAGGAAGTTGTTCCAGATGGCCACGAACTGGAAGAGGAAGATCGTGACCAGGCCGGGGGACATCATCGGCACGGCGATCCGCACGAAGATCCGCCACTCCCCCGCGCCGTCCATCCGGCCGGCCTCGACCAGCTCCATGGGGATGGCGGCCTCGGCGTAGATCCGGCCGAGGTAGACGCCGTACGGGGAGAGGACCAGCGGCAGCAGAACGGAGAGGTACGTGTCCGTCAGGTCGGCCTCCGCCATCAGGAGGTACTGCGGGATGGCGAGGATCACCGGGGGCATGAGAACGCCCGTGAGGATCAGGTTGAAGAAGGTCTCGCGGCCGCGGAAGCGGTAGATGGCGAGGGCGTAGCCGGCGAAGGCGGAGACGATCGTGGACAGCACGGCGCCCAGGCCGGCGTAGAACACCGAGTTGGCCATCCAGCGCCAGTAGAGACCGTCGCGGTACGCGGCCAGGTCGGCGAGGTTGTCGCCGAAGCCGTCGCCGGGCAGGAAGGTGAAGGTGGAGAAGAGGTCGGCGCCCGACTTGGTGGAGGCGACGAGGACCCAGGCGATGGGCAGCAGGCAGTAGAGCGCGCCGAGGACGAGGGCCGCGGTGGGCAGCAGGGCGACGCGACGGGGGCGCGGGGGGCCCTGGGAGGTTCCGGGCGTGGTGCCGGCCGCGGGCGCGGCCTTGCGCACCTGCGGCGGGGTGGCGAGCCCGCTCATCGGGTGGCTCCTTGCTTCGTACGACGGTTGGAGGCCCGCAGGAGGCCGAAGGAGAGCAGGAAGGTCGCGAGGGCGAGGACCACGGCGGTGGCCGACGCGGCGTGGATGTTCCCGCCGGTGAAGGCGTCGTTGTAGACCTTCATCAGCGGGCTCCAGGTGGTGGGGATGCCGTTGGTGAGCGGCCGGAGCGTGGTGGGCTCGTTGAACACCTGGAGGGTGGCGATGATCGAGAAGAAGAAGGTGAGCACCAGCGAGGGGGCCACCATGGGGATCTTGATCCGCAGGGCGATCTGCAGCTCCGAGCAGCCGTCCAGCTTGGCGGCCTCGTAGACCTCGGCGGGGAGCGACCGCAGCGAGGTGTAGATGACGATCATGTTGAAGCCGGTGCCGCCCCAGACGGCGATGTTGGACATCGCCAGGTAGAGCGGTCCGCCGTCCATCAGGTCGGGCTGCGGCAGGCCGAGGGCGTCGAGCAGGTAGAAGAAGGGGCTGACGTCCGGCAGGTAGAGGAACCCCCACATGAGGGCCGCGATGACACCGGGGACGGCGTACGGAAGGAAGATCGCGAGCCGGGAGAAGGAGCGGGCCCGTACCCGTTCGGTGTCGAGCAGCAGCGCGAACAGCAGGGCGAGGCCCAGCATGACCGGAACGACGATCGCGCCGTAGCCGAGGATCCGCAGGGCGCTCGCGCCGAGCTCGGAGTCGGTGAGGGCGGCGGTGTAGTTCTCCAGGCCGGCCCAGACCTCGCTCCGGGCTCCCTTGCCCAGACCGAGGCCCTTGACCTCGATCTTGTGGAAGCTGAGCCAGATCGCGTAGCCGATGGGCAGCGCGAAGAAGAGCGCGAACAGGACGGCTGCCGGAAGGATGAAGAGGTAGGGGGCGCTTCGCGCTCGTTTGAGGGTGGTGGGCGACGGGAGGTCGTACGGGGCCGGCTCGACCCCGTACGACCGGCGCGCGCCCTGGGTGGGCTGCGTCACGGGGCGACCTCGAAGCCCTGCTTCTTCAGGTCCGCGACGGTGGCGGCCCGCATGGCGCTCAGGGCGGCGGAGAAGTCGGACTTGGCCTTGGCGGACTTACCGAACTCGTCCTTGAAAGAGGTGTACGCGACGTTCACGTTGGGGCCCCAGGCGGCGGGGGCGGTGGTCTTGGCGATGGCGGCGGCCCGCGTGTAGAAGTCGGGCTGGTTGGCGAAGAAGTCGGGGGCCTGGGAGAGCGCGCCGCCGGTCTGGGCGGCGGTGGCGGCCGGGTAGATGCCGGCCTCCTTGACCAGGGCGGCGAGCGCCTCCGGGTCGGTGTTCAGCCAAGTCGCGAACTTCGCGGCGGCCGCCTTGTGCTTCGAGTCGGTGGTGACGGCGGTGGTGGAACCACCCCAGCTGCCGGTGGTGGGCTTGGTTGTGTCCCACTGCGGGAGCGGGGCCATGGCCCACTTGCCCTTGGTGTCGGGGGCGGCGGTGGCGAGGACGCCCGGGGCCCAGACGGCGCTGACCCAGGCGATCTGCTCCCCGGTGTTCAACGCCTTGTTCCAGGCGGGGGTGTACATCGGCTGGTTGTCGATGGCGCCCTCCTTGACGAGGCCGCCCCAGAAGTCGGCGACCTTCCGGGTGGCCGCGTCGTCGACGCCGACCTTCCACTTCTGGTCCTGGGTGGTCCACCACTGGGCGCCGGCCTGCTGGGAGAGGCCGGCGAACAGGCCCGCGTCGTTGGAGGAGAAGGTCGTGAGCGCCTTGTCGGGGGCCTTCGCCTTCAGCGCCTTGGCGGTGGCCGCGAACTCGTCCCAGGTGGTGGGCACCTTCAGGCCGTACTGCTGGAAGAGGTCGGTCCGGTAGAAGAACATCAGCGGCCCGGAGTCCTGGGGCACCGCGTAGACGGCGTCGGAGCCGAGCGTGGTCTGCTGCCAGAGACCGGGGGCGAACTTGTCCTTGGCGCCGCCGACCTCCTTGGAGATGTCGGCGAGGGCGTCGTTGCTGACCAGCGTCGGCAGGGCCTGGAACTCGGCCTGGACGAGATCGGGGGCCTGGTGGGCCTTGGACGCCGTGATGATCTTGGTGACCAGGTCGTCGCCGGATGCCTGCTTCTGGACGGTGACCTTGATGTCCGGGTTCTTCTTGTTCCAGATCGCCGCCACCTTGTCCATGTTGGGCGCCCAGGCCCAGTAGGTGAGAGAGACGGGACCGGACGCCGTTTCCTCGCCGCTCTCCCCGGACGAGCCGCAGGCGGTGAGTGCGACCCCGGCGAGGGCGACGGCGGTGGCGGTGGCGGCGAACACGTTGAAACGCTTCCGCGAAACGATGGGCATGGAGCCCCTCCCCTGACGAGCGGCCCTCCCGTGGCGGGAAGACCGGCCATGCATCTGTGAGCGTTCACAGTAGAGAAACGTTCCGGACACTTGTCAATGGTGGATCGTGTGCGGTTATGTTGCGTTGCCACATCGAGATCTGATGTGTGTACGTTCACAGATTGTTGAGTTCTGACGTTCAGGAGAGAACCCATGCCGGACATGACTCCCCAGGGCCTGCACCGGCTCGCCTTCGGCGGGGACTACAACCCCGAGCAGTGGCCGGAAAGCGTCTGGCAGGAGGACGTCCGGCTGATGCGGGAGGCCGGCGTCACCATGGTGAGCGTCGGAATCTTCTCCTGGGCGCTGCTCGAACCGGAGCCCGGCGCCTACGATTTCGGCTGGCTCGACCGCGTCCTGGACCTGCTGCACGAGAACGGCATCCGGGTCGACCTGGCGACGCCCACGGTCGTGCCGCCCGCCTGGTTCTACCGCGCCCATCCCGAGGCCCTGCCGGTCAGCCGCGAGGGTGTGCGGTACTCCTTCGGCTCGCGCGGCGCGATCTGCCACAGCTCGCCGGCCTACCGCGCGGCCGCCGCGGCGATCACGACGCGGCTCGCCGAGCGCTACGCCGGCCATCCCGCCCTCGCCCTCTGGCACGTGCACAACGAGTACGGCGTCCCGGTCAGCGCCTGCTACTGCGACACCTGCGCCGGCCGTTTCCGGCACTGGCTCGATCGCCGGTACGGCTCCGTCGACGCCGTCAACGAGGCATGGGGCACCGCCTTCTGGGGCCAGCGCTACGCCTCGTACGAGCAGATCGACCCGCCGCGTCTGACGCCCACCGTCGGCAACCCGGCCCAGCAGCTCGACTACCGCCGCTTCGCCGACGACACCATGCGGGAGAACTTCGTCGCGGAGCGGGACATCCTGCACCGCCTCTCCCCCGGCGTCCCGGTCACCACCAACTTCATGACCGCGCTCAGCCAGTGCGACGCGGTGGACTACTGGGCCTGGGGCCGCGAGGTCGACCTCGTCACCAACGACCACTACCTGATCACGGACGGCCGTCGCACCCACGTCAACCTGGCGATGGCCGCCGACCTCACCCGCTCGGTGGCGGGCGGAGCCCCGTGGCTGCTGCTCGAACACTCGACGTCCGGCGTCAACTGGCAGCCCCGCAACCCCGCGAAGCGTCCGGGCGAGATGGCCCGCAACTCCCTCGGGCATGTCGCCCGCGGCTCCGAGGGAGCGATGTTCTTCCAGTGGCGCCAGTCCCGGCGCGGCGCCGAGAAGTTCCACTCCTCGATGGTGCCGCACGCCGGCACCGACTCCCGGGTCTGGCGGGAGGTGGTCCGGCTCGGCGCCGATCTCGACTCGCTGTCCGCGCTGCGCGGTACGCGCACCGTCCCGGACGTCGCGATGCTGTGGGACTGGCAGTCGTGGTGGGCGCAGAGCCTGGAGTGGCGTCCCACCGAGGACCACGACGCGCGCGAGCGCGCCGACAGCTTCTACGAGTCGCTCTACGACCGGCACCTGACCGTCGACTTCGCCCACCCCGAGTCCGACCTCTCGGCGTATCCGCTGGTCGTGGTCCCCGCGCTCTACCTCACCACCGAGGCGGCGGGACTCAACCTGCGCGCCTACGTCGAGAACGGCGGCACGCTCGTCGTCTCGTACTTCTCCGGGATCGTCGACGAGCACGACGCCGTCCACCCCGGCGCCTACCCGGGCGCCCTGCGCGACGTGCTCGGGCTGACCGTGGAGGAGTGGTCGCCCCTGGGCGCGGGCGAGTCGGTACGGATCACGGGACCCGGCGGGGCGACGCTGCCGGCCGACGTCTGGACCGAGTTCGTGGTGGAGCGCGGCGCCGAGCCCGTGTGGACGTACGCCGACGGACCGGCCGCCGGCCGCCCCGCCGTCACCCGCCACCGGCTGGGCGAGGGCACCGCCTGGTACGTCTCCACCCGGCTCGACGCGGCCTCGCTCGACACGATCCTCACCGCGGCCTGCGAGGACGCCGGCATCGCGCCGCACGGCGAGCTGCCCCGTGACGTCGAGATCGTCCGCCGCTCCGGCGACAGCGGCGCGTACGTCTTCGCCCTCAACCACACCGCGCGGGACGCGGAGGTGCCGCTGGAGGCTCCCGGCACCGAACTCCTCCTCGGCGAACGCGCCGCCGGGAAGATCACCGTCCCGGCCGGGTCGGTCCGCGTCGTACGGCTCGACGCCTGACCGTTCCCCCCTCGTGACTCCCCGGGGGCGGGCGTCCCGCACGCGCGCCCCCGGGTGAACGGCACCACCGCACCACCACCCCCCTCCCTCCACCGTCGAAGGGACAGACGATGTACGCCGTTCCCCGCGCCCGCACCCTGCGGGCATTCATGTCAGGTACACGACTGAGAGTCGCCGTGGCCTCCGCGCTCGGCGCGCTGCTCCTCGCCGCGCTGCCCGCACAGCCGGCCCAGGCGGCGACGACCCTCACCAACACCGGTTTCGAGGCCGACGGCCGTGGAACCGCGACACCGTCCGGCTGGTCCACCTACTCCGCGACGGGCCAGAACGCGGCCTCGTTCACGGAGGCCGGCGGCCGCAGCGGCGGCTACCGGCTGAGCCACTGGTCCTCCTCCGCCTACCGCGTGGAGACATACCAGTACCTGTCGGGGCTGACCAACGGCAGCCACACGCTCAGCGCCTGGGTGCGTTCCAGCGGTGGCCAGAGCTCCGCCTACCTCGCCCTGCGCAACTGCGGCTCCGCCGAGCAGCGCACCGATCTCCCGCCCACGCCCAACGGTGCCTGGATCCGGCTGGTGACCTCGGTCGTCGTGACGGGCGGCCAGTGCACGATCAGCATCACCTCGCAGGCCGGCGCGGGCCAGTGGCTCAACGTCGACGACCTCACCTTCACCTCCGGTTCGACGGGCCTGTCCGTCAGGGGCGTCGACATCTCCTCGCTGAAGAAGAGCGAGGACCTCGGGGGCACGTACCGCACGAGCGCGGGGGCGACCGCCGACCCGGTGGCGATCCTGAAGTCGGCCGGCGCCACCTACGGCCGCCTCAAGGTGTGGGTGAACCCCGCCGACGGCTACAACAACAAGGCCCGCGTCCTGGCGACCGCCCAGCGCATCAAGGCGCAGGGCATGAAACTCCTCGTGGACTTCCACTACTCCGACACCTGGGCCGACCCGGGGGCGCAGTCCAAGCCGTCGGCCTGGGCCTCGCACTCGTACAGTCAGCTCCGCACGGACGTGTACAACCACACGTACGACGTGCTGAACGCCCTCAAGGCGCAGGGGACGACGGCCGACATGGTGCAGATCGGCAACGAGATCAACACCGGCATGCTGTGGCCCGAAGGCTCCACGAACAACTGGTCCCAGCTCGCGGGGCTCCTGAAGTCGGGCGTCTCCGCCGCCAAGGCCGTCTCCTCGTCCACCCAGATCGCGCTGCACCTCGCCCACGGCGGCGACAACGCCCTGTACCGCTGGTGGTTCGACAACGCCACCGCGCAGGGTGTCCCGTACGACGTCATCGCGCTGTCGTTCTACGGCTACTGGCACGGCGCGCTGTCGGACCTGCAGGCCAACCTCGACGACGTCTCGGCGCGCTACGGGAAGAAGGTCATGGTCGCCGAGACCGCGTATCCCTTCCGGCTGGACAGCGAGGACGCGCACGAGAACATCATCGACACCACGAGTGAGCTGGTCTCCGGGTACCCGGCGAGCGCCGCCGGCCAGTCCACCTGGCTGCGCGACGTGATGAACGTCGTGGAGGCCGTGCCGAACGGCCGCGGTATCGGCGTCGTCTACTGGGAGCCCACCTGGACCGCCGTGACCGGCAACGGCTGGGACCCGGCGGATCCCGCGTCGGGCAACGGCTGGGAGAACCAGGCGCTGTTCGACTACGACAGCAGGCTCCTGCCCGCGGCCTCCTGGCTGGCGCACCGCTGATCCGTACCGCTTTCCGGTCCGACGTCCTCGTCGCCCCTCCGGGGGGACGAGGACGTCGCACGTGGTCCGTCGGGCGGAGGCCGCGGAGGTCCGGGCGGAAGCTTCGGCGGATCAGCGGGCGATCTCGTCGACGGGACCCATGACGATCACCGGTTCGCGGGCTGGGTTCAGGGCGCGCAGCAGCTGCCGCATGACGTCCTCGGTCAGGGAGACGCACGCCTGGGTGGGGCCGCCGTGGTCGACATGGATCCACACGCCTCCGCCGCGGTCCGCGCCGAGCGGCCGTACCTTGTTCAACGGGGTCGTACCGGGCACGCGGTTGTAGTCGATCGCCACCACGTAGTCGAACGAGCCCTCCAGGGGTTCGCCGAGGAACCCGGTGCCGGGCGAGGCGAACTCCTCGTCCTGGTCGTAGGGCAGCAGGGCTCCGGGGTCCGGCAGCCGTCCGCCCGCGTCGCCGAGCCTGAAGACACCGACCGGGGTGCGCAGGTCGCCGGCCCGGTGGTCGTTCGTCCAGCCGCGCAGCGCGTTGTGCGCGGCCCACGGCCCCGCGGAGCGCCGCCACTTCCCGCCCCCGTCCCGCTCGTACAGCACCGCCGTGGCCACGTTGGTGTCCCGGGTCCTGCCCGTCACCACGAGCGCCTGGCTCGTGCCGTCCGGAATGCGCGTCCGGGTGAGCGGGCCGACACCCGGAGGAGCTTCGGGCGCGGGGGGCCGGGGCGCGGCGTGGGGGCCGGCGTTCTTGGCCGCGGGGCGGGTCGCGGGCGCGGCGGGTGGCGCGGAGTCCTCGGGCGACACCGTCATACAGCCGATGACGGCGAGTGTCGCGCACAGGGCGGCGGTCAGCACACGCGGGCCGGGGCGGACCTTCCAGACAGGCATGGGACGGCATCCTCCGACGCTGGGTGACGGCAATGCGGCGATACGTACCCCCTCCGCGTCCGACCCTGTCGGAAGAGCGGCGCACTCACCCGACCGGGGCAGAGCCGGCGCGTCGCCGCGTCCGTTCGCCGCACGACCGTCGGGGACGGCGGGCGCCGCGTCGGGAGCGTCCGGTGCTCCGGCGGGAGGGGCCGCTGCGCGGTGCGACGTCCGGTGCTCCGTCAGGAAGGGCCGGTGCTCCGGCCGTCGCGCCACCGGAGGGCCTCGTCGTCGGGCTCGTCGGGGCTCGCGAAGTGGAAGGGGACGCCGAGCCGCTCGGCCAGGGCGCCGCCGGCGCTTCGAGCCTCCTGGGCCTCCGGCCAGGGCGGGACCGTTCCGTTGAGCAGCCTCAGGTCGCCGCCGTGCCGGATCAGGGCGAGTCGTGCTCGGCGTCCGGGTCGTCGGTGACGAGCACGAGGTTCACCATCCAGCCGAAGGAGTCGCCGTCCCACACGGCCTCGACGGCGACGGGCCGGCCGGGGAGCCGCGCGGGCCGTGCGGCGAGGTCCGCGGGGTCGAGGGGTTCCGTCGGGCCGGGCTCGAAGCGCCTTCCCAGTTCCCGGAAACGCCACACCACCACGTCGAGCGCCTCGTACAGGCCCGGTCGGGATTCTTCGGGGAAGCCGTCGCGGAGCTCCTTGATCGCCGTGATGCGGCGGTCGAGCCGGACGAGGTCGTCCACGGCGGCGCGGGACGTGGCCGGGAGCGCGGCCCATATGTCAGGGGTCATGGCGCGGGGTCAGGCGGACGGGGCGGGGGTCTCGTCGAGCTCCCAGGAGTGGCGCTTGAACGCGCGGACGAAGTCGGGGTGGTCCTCCCAGTTGCGGGCGACGCCGCGGAGCACGTCCCAGTTGTGTTCCAGGGCCTGGTCGATGATGTTGCGCATCGCCGGGTCGGCCGCCGCCCGCTGCTCGGCGAGTCCCTTGACGGCCGCCGCGGCCTTCACGGTGCCCAGGAGGGCCCGCAGGGCGCGGGAGGTGTCGTCCATGCCGAACCCGTGGTCGCTGCCGGTCTCGGGGTCGAAGAGCGGGCGGAGGCGTGCCTCGATGAACGCGGTGATCTGCTCGAAGTGCTGGACGTCCATCGGGGTTCTCCTTCTCCCGCCGTGCGGGGCGTTGCGTGTCTCTGGGCGCGGGGCGGACCGACGTCGCCGCGACCCGGTGATTATCCCGTGGCCTCGCTACGGAAGCGTGGGCGGGCCCAACCGTACGTCGTGGAAGAGTGCGTGGGCGGCGAGCGCGCCCTCGGTGCGGTCCTCCGGGACGGCCCACACCCGCACCGGGAACGCTGGGTCGGCGGGGTCCGTGAGCGGGGCCCAGCCCGGTTCTCCGGTGCTCGCGAAGGCGACCAGGGCCCGGATCATCCGCCGCGACAGGGCCCGGTCCTCGGCGTCGGCGGGGCCGCCGGTCAGGAAGCCGACGCCAATGGCGTCCAGGGTGCCGAGGACGAACGGCACGTCGGCGGCGTGCCAGGCGCGCACGGGGCTGCCGTCCGGGCGGGTGCGGCGGCGGTCGAAGCGGGACAGGTGGGTGCGTCCGCCCGCGCGGGCGTGGGCCTCGGCGAGGCGGACGGTGTGCGCGGCGAACACGGCGTCGCCCGCGAGCGCGAGGAATACATCGAGCACGGGCGCGCCGGGCATGAGGGCGCGATACTCCGCGAGGAGGGCCGGGGGAAGACCGCACGCCTCGGCGAACCGGGCGAGGCCGTCCTCGGTGGTGACCGAAGGCATGGAGCCGACCTCGTGCATGAGCCGGTACTCCTCGGTGGTGTGGCACGCCAGGAGGTCGATCGTGCTGCCCGCGCCGTCGGCCAGGGCGTCGACCGGGTCGCGCGTCAGCGTCTCGCCGTCGAGGACGGGGCCGTAGAGGACGGTGTCGTAATGGAGGGAGCCCGAGGAGGGGTCGTCCGCGTACCGCGCCGCCACCCGGTCCGAGGCTTCGACGAGTGCCCTCGGGCTCGCGGAGAGCAGGCCCTGCGCGGTGGGCGCGACGCCTGCCTCGTCCGCCACCTCGCGGGCCATCGCCCCGGCGAACCGCGCCGGGAAGGTGGCGTCGGGGACGCTGTGCACGACGGCGCGACGGAACAGGCCCTCGGCACGAGGGCTGCTCATCAGGCAGGCGATCGCGCCTCCACCGGCGGACTGACCGGCCACGGTGACGTTGCCCGGGTCGCCGCCGAAGGCGGAGATGTTGTCGCGCACCCACTCCAGCGCCGCGATTTGATCGAGCAGTCCCCGGTTGTCGGGGAAGCCGGGAACGTGGCCGAACCCTTCGAAGCCGAGCCGGTAGTTGCACGTCACGACGGTGAGTCCGGCGCGCGCGAGGGCCGTTCCGTCGTGGTCGGGCTGGGCCGAGGATCCGAAGGTGTAGGCGCCGCCGTGGATCCAGAAGAGGACGGGGCGGGGGCCCTCGCCTTCCGGGGAGGACCAGATGTTGAGCGTGAGGACGTCTTCCTCGTCCGGGCGCCAGGCCGGTGCGCCGGGCAGTTCGGCCGACTGCGGGGCCACCGGTCCGAAGCGGGTGCAGTCCCGTGTCCCGTCCCAGGGCGCCGGGGGCTCCGGGGCGCGGAAACGGCCGGCGCCGAACGGTGGTGCGGCGTACGGGATCCCCAGCGTGACGCTCAGCCCGTCGGCGACGGTACCCCGCACCGCTCCCTGCTTCGTCAGCACGGTGTTCTCGGCGGCGGGCGCACTCACAGGCGGGGTCTCCTTGTCGTCTCCGCCGGTGTCTCCGTGCGGCAGGCCACCCTTGCACGGCACCGGATGCCGGGCAATCGAATAAAGATCATTCCGGGGCGGAGGTGTCCTGGTCCAGCGGTTGTTCGGCCCAGATCACCTTGCCCTCGGCGGTGTAGCGGGTGCCCCAGCGGCGGGTGAACTGGGAGATCAGGAAGAGGCCCCGGCCGCCCTCGTCGGTCGTGCGGGCGTGCCGCAGATGGGGCGAGGTGGCGCTGGCGTCGAAGACCTCGCAGATCAGGGTGCGTTCGAGGATGAGCCGCAGCCGGATCGGCCCCGAGGCGTGCCGGATGGCGTTGGTGACCAGTTCACTGACGACGAGTTCGGTGGTGAACGCGAGCTCCTCGAGCCCCCAGGCTGCCAGTTGGCGCGCGGCCATCACCCGGGCGCGGGCCACCACGGCCGGGTCGGCCGGCAGGTCCCACGCGGCGACCTGCCCGGCCGCCAGGCTGCGCGTCCTGACCAGGAGGAGCGCCGCGTCGTCGGTGTAGGGCCTGCTCGGCGCCAGTTCCTCCACCACGCTCCGGCAGAGCTGGTCGAGCGGCAGCTCCCGCGACCGGAGGGCGCGCCCCAGTCCCTCCTTGCCCGCGCCGGGGGCGGCGATCAGGCCGTCGGTGTAGAAGGCCAGCACACTGCCCTCCTCCAGGGGCAGTTCGACGGACTCGAAGGGCAGCCCTCCGATGCCCAGGGCGGGGCCGGGGGGCAGCTCGGGGAAGCCGACCGTGCCGTCGGGGGCGACGACGGCGGGCGCGAGGTGGCCGGCGCTCGCCAGGTCGCAGCGCAGGCTGACCGGGTCGTAGACGGCGTACAGGCAACTGGTGCCGATCGCCCCGGCATTGGCCGCGCCGCCGATGCGGTCCTCCCGCCCCTCCCGGGTCGCCTGGAGGACGAGGTCGTCGAGATGGGCGAGGAGCTCCTCGGGCGACAGGTCGAGGTCGGCGAGGGTCCGTACGGCCGTTCTGAGCTGCCCCATGGTGGCGGCGGCCTCGATGCCGTGGCCCAGCACCTCGCCGACGACGAGCGCGACCCGTGCGCCGGAGAGGGGGATGACGTCGAACCAGTCGCCGCCGAGGCCGGAGAGTTCGTCGGCGGGACGGTAGAACGAGGCCGCGTCGACGGCCTCCTGCAGGGGGACGCCGTGCGGGAGGAGGCTGCGCTGGAGGACGAGCGCGGCCGCGCGCTCCCGGGCGTAGCGGCGGGCGTTGTCCAGACAGACGGCGGCGCGGGCGACGAGTTCCTCGGCGAGCCGCAGGTCGTCCTCGTCGAACGCCTCGTCGCGCCGCGAGCGGAAGAACGTGGCCACGCCGAGGGTGACGCCTCGGGCGAGGATCGGCACGACCATGGCCGTGTGCGCCAGGGAGGCGGTGGGCGGCCGCGGGGCGGACGCGGGGGGCGCGGGGGCCGTGGACGGAGGGGGTACGGGCTCGGGGGGCGCGGGAACGGTGGACGGAGGGGGTACGGGCTCGGTGGAGCCGTCCTGCTCGGTCTCCGCCGTCGGGGGCGGCTCGGTGGGCTCCGTCCGGGCCCATGCGGCGTCCTCCGCCGGAGCCCACTCCACGCCTTCCGCCGGGGTCTGCCCCGCTCCCGCCCCGGCGGGCGCTCCCTCGCGGCGTTGGGGTGGCCGGGCCGGGAGGGCCGCCTGCCTGGCGGCCGGGTCCAGCCGGGCCGCGCGCCAGGACCGGCCGCGGGCCAGGCAGTCGATCTGGGGTGACGACGGCCGGTAGGCGGCCGCCTCGCCCGGCTCCACCACCGCCTCGGGCGATCCCGGGCGCACCGTCTGCCCGCCCGCGCGCACCAGGCGTACGGCGGTGGCCCCGGCGGTCGGCCCGGGGGACGGCTCCGCGCCCCCGATCACGGCGTCCAGGAGGTCGACGGCGACGAAGTCGGCGAGGCCGGGCACCGCCACGTCCGCGAGGTCCTGGGCCGTCCCCATGACGTCCAGGCTGCGGCCGATGCGTTCGCTCGCCCGGGCCATCAGGGCGAGCCGGAGGCGTGCGCGGTAGCGATCGGTGATGTCGACGACCGCGTAGCAGACCCCGAGGGGGCGCCCGTTGTCGTCGTCGAGCCGGACGAACGACATGGCGTGGGCGTGGTCGCGGCCGGGCTCGGCCCGGGTGCGGCCCACGTGTTCGTACCCGCTGACCGGTTCACCGGTGTCCAGGACCTGGCGCATCTTCGACTCGACGAGCTCCGCGTCGAGACCGGGCTGGATCTCCGCGAGGCGGCGGCCGCGCCGCTGGTCGGCACGGCCGCCGCCGAAGCGCTCCAGCGCGGTGTTCGACCACACGCAGCGCAGCTCGGTGTCGACCAGCGCGATGCCGACGGGTGCCTGGGTGACCATCCGTTCCAGCAGGGCGGGTCCCATGGTCCACTGCCGGGAGGGTGCCGCGGCGGTGGCCACGGCCAGCCAGCGTGCCGTGGCCGCGTCTCCCGGCAGGGGCAGCACGGTGACGTCGACGGCGATGTCACGGCCGTTGCGGTGACGGGCGAGGAGGCTGCCCGACCAGCCTCCGTCCGTCGCGCAGCGCTTCACGATCGCGGGCAGACGCGCGGCCTCGCCCGGGGCGAGGAGGGACTCGACGCGCCGGCCGCGCAGATCCCGCGCGGAGTGGCCGAGGAGCCGCTCGGCGGCGTACGGGCGGCCCACGACCGCCCCGCCCGTGTCGAAGAGGAGGACGACGGAGTCCGTGACGCCGAACGCCGGTGCCTGCCCGGTGGTGTCTGTGCCCTCAGGTCTCCCCACGGCCGTAGGCTCCGTTCTCGGATACCACCCTGTTTTTCCCTTTTATCACACTGTGCACTCTCCCTCCGGAAGCCGCACCGGCGTCACCCCCTCGGCGGACAGACCGGGTTTTCGAACGGCCAAACAGGTTAGTCAGCACTTAAGGACCGACGACCCGGGAGGCGGGCACGTGACTCGACCGAAGATCCTCGTGGTGGGCGCCGGCTTCGCCGGCGTCGCCTGTGTGCGGCGGCTGGAGCGGCGTCTGACGGCGGGGGAGGCGGAGATCTCGCTCCTCACACCCTTCTCGTACCAGCTGTATCTGCCTCTCCTCCCCCAGGTGGCGGCCGGGGTGCTCACCCCTCAGTCGGTCGCGCTGTCGCTGCGGCGCAGCCGGCGCCACCGGACCCGGATCATTCCGGGCGGCGCCGTCGGCGTGGACACCAAGGCGAAGATCTGTGTCGTCCGGACCATCACGGGCGAGCTCGTGAACGAGCCGTACGACCATCTCGTGCTCGCACCCGGCAGCGTGACGCGCACGTTCGACATCCCCGGTCTGACCGACCAGGCCCGCGGGATGAAGACGCTCGCCGAAGCGGTCTACATCCGTGACCACGTGATCGCCCAGCTGGATCTCGCCGACGCGAGCACGGACGAGGCCGAACGGGCGGCGCGGCTGCAGTTCGTGGTGGTGGGCGGCGGATACGCGGGGACGGAGACGGTCGCCTGTCTGCAGCGGCTCACGCACCATGCGGTCAAGCGCTACCCGCGGCTGGATCCGAAGCTGATCAAATGGCATCTGGTGGACCTCGCGCCCAAGCTCATGCCCGAACTCGGCGAGAGGCTGGGAAGTGCGGCGCTGGACATCCTGCGCCGGCGCGGGATCGAGGTCTCGCTCGGTGTGTCGGTCGCCTCCGTGGACGCCGATGCCGTGACCCTCACCGACGGGCGGGTGCTGCCGAGCCGGACGCTCATCTGGACGGCCGGCGTGGCCGCCAGCCCGCTGATCGGGACCCTGGGCGCGGAGACGGCGCGCGGCCGGCTCGTGGTGGGGGCCGACATGGTCGTGCCCGGCATGGACGGGGTGCACGCTCTGGGGGACGCCGCGGCCGTACCGGACCTGGCCAAGAAGGAGAAGGGGGCCATCTGCCCGCCGACCGCCCAGCACGCGCAGCGCCAGGGCAAGCAGGTCGCCGACAACATCGTGGCGACGCTGCGGGGCGAGCAGACGTACCCCTACCACCACCGGGATCTCGGTCTGGTGGTGGACCTGGGCGGGCGGGACGCCGTCTCGAAGCCGCTCGGTGTCGAGCTGCACGGGACGCCGGCGCAGGCGGTGGCCCGCGCGTACCACTGGGCGGCGCTGCGGACCAATGTGGCCAAGACCCGGGTGCTGACGAACTGGCTGCTCAACGCCGTGGCCGGCGACGACTTCGTCCGTACGGGCTTCCTGGCGTCCCGGTCCGGAAAGCTGACCGACTTCGAGTACACCGACGCCTACCTCACGCCCGAACAGGTCCGGGAGCACACCTCGTCCCTGCGCGTCCAGGGCTGAGCCTCCCCGTCGGCCTCGGCGTCGCGGCCCCGACCGTCACTCGGCGGCGACCGCGCCGGGCAGGCGGCCGCCGAAGCGGCGCGGAACGGTCAGAGCCAGCCGTTGCGGCGGAAGCTGCGGTGGAGGAGGAAGCAGGCGGCGGCCATGGCGACGACGACGAGCGGGTAGCCGTAGGTCCAGCGGAGTTCCGGCATGTGGTCGAAGTTCATTCCGTAGACCCCGCAGACCATGGTGGGCACGGCGATGATCGCCGCCCATGCCGTGATCTTGCGCATGTCCTCGTTCTGGGCGACGGTCACCTGCGCCAGGTGGGCCTGGAGGATCGAGTCGAGCAGGGCGTCGAAGGAGGCGATCTGTTCCGTGATCCGGGACAGGTGGTCGGCGATGTCACGGAAGTACGGCCGTATCTCCGGGCCGATGAGCGGCAGCGGCTGCGCGGCGAGGGTCTGCAGCGGGCGGTGGAGCGGGGTCACCGCCCGCTTGAGTTCGAGGAGTTCCCGCTTGAGCTGGTAGACACGGCCGGCGTCACCCCGGGTGGCCTGCTCGCTGAAGACGGCCGTCTCGACGGCGTCGAGGTCGTCCTGGACGGCGTCGACCACGGCGAGATAGTCGTCCACCACGTGGTCGGCGATGGCGTGCAGGACGGCGGCCGGCCCCTTGGCCAGCTGTTCGGGGTCGGCCTCCAGGGCCTCCCGCACCGGGCCCAGCGAACCGTGCATGCCGTGCCGGACGGTGATGACGAAGTCGGAACCCGTGAAGACCATGAGTTCGCCCGTGTCGACGACCTCGCTGGTGGCGGTGAGTTCCTCGTGCTCGACATAGCGGACCGTCTTGAACACGGCGAACAGCGTCTCGTCGTACCGCTCCAGCTTCGGCCGCTGATGGGCGTGGACGGCGTCCTCGACCGCCAGCGGGTGCAGCCCGAAGAGGTCTGCCAGTCCGGCGAACTCCTCGACGGACGGCTCGTGGAGGCCGATCCAGACGAACCCGTCGCCGGTCTTGCGGACCCGCCGCACCGCCTCCTCCGCCGGGCAGGCCCCTCGCTGCCGCGCCCCGTCCTCGTACAGCACGCAGTTGACGACCGCGCTGCCCAGCGGCGAGCGCGCCGGATGGCTGAGGTCGACGGTCCGGCGGTAGGCGCGGCGGACGGTGCGTCGCAGGTTGCGGATGATGGGCACGTGGGGCTCCTCAGGACGATCAGCGGTCAGTGTGCCACTGCCCGGCCGGGGACGGGACTACTGACAAATGTCACCGGTTCCCGTGCACGAGATCCTCCCGGGGGTGGAGGGCGGGCCGCGCGGCCGCGACGAGGATGGATCCACCGCATTCATCGAGGGAAGCAGGATCCATCCGTGTCCTTGTCGTATTCGTCGCGTTCGTCACATTCATCGAATTCCTCGTACTCGTCCCGCAGGGCCCGGCTCTCGGTCGTCGCCGCGACCGCCCTGATGGCGCTCGCCGTCACGGCGTTACCGGCCCAGGCCGTCGCCGCCGCGCCCGGCTCCTCCACCGCCGTAACCACCGGCCGCGGTCTCGACCGCGCGGCGTTGCGCGGCTCGCTCGACGCCTTCCACCGGGCGGGGATGTACGGCGCCTACTCGGCGGTGCGCGACGGGTCCGCGCAGTGGCGGGGCGCCGCCGGGTTCGCCGACGTCGACACCGGCCGGCCCGCGCGGCCGGACCTGGAGCACCGGGTCGGCAGCATCACCAAGACCTTCACGGCCGTCGCCGTGCTCCAGCAGGCCGGCGCCGGGCGCATCGACCTCGACGCTCCTGTCGGCCGCTATCTGCCCGACGTCGTGCCCGGCGAGCGCGGCCGACAGGTGACGGTACGCATGCTGCTCAACCACACCAGCGGCATCGCCGACTACGTGCTGCCCGCCTTCCCCGGCATCCTCGAGGACCCGGGCAAAACGCTCGACGAGAACCGCCTGCGCCGCATGGCCCCCGAGGAACTCGCCCGTCTGGGACTCGCCGCCGAGCCCGTCGCGCAGCGCGGGACCCACGCGTACTCCAACACCAACTACATTCTGGCCGGGCTGATCCTGGAGCGCGTGACGGGTCAGAAAGCCGAGATCTACATCACCCGGAACGTCATACGCAAGGCCGGCCTGCGCCACACGTACTTCCCGGCCTCGGCGTCGCTCAAGGGCCCGCACGCCAGGATGTACGAGTCGTTCTTCGGCCTGATCGACCCGCCCCGGGACTACAGCGTCTACGACATGTCGTGGGCGGGCACGGCCGGCGCCCTCGTCTCGACGCCTCGCGACCTCAACGACTTCTACCGCGCGCTGCTGAGCGGGCGGCTGCTCGGCGCGGCGCAGCTGCGCGAGATGAAGACCACCGTGCCGGCCCATGAGACGCAGCCGGGCGAGGAGCCGGTGATGCGCTACGGCCTGGGCATCTACACCCTCAAGATGCCCAGCGGCGGCTGGTACTGGGGGCACGACGGGGCTGTCTTCGGCGCCGGCACCTGGGCGCTGTCCACCGAGGACGGCCGTCGCCAGGTCGCCATCGGCTACAACCTGATGAAGTACCAGCGCTTCGACGAGCAGGGCCGTCCGTTGCCGGACCCCGTGACCGAGGCGCTGTACGCCCACGTCGACGGGGCATTGGCCGGCACGCCCGCGTCCGTCCGCGGCGCGGCGCCGCTGCGGAAGCACGCGCTGCCCGGCCTGCCGATCGGCCCGGACGCGCTGCACCAGGCGTCCTTCCGGTAGCCGACGCGCTTGCGGTCCGAGGGCTCCCGGTCCGTCGGTCCCCGGGCCTGCGGGCCCCGGTCGACAGGCTCCCGGAGCGTGGGCCGCGGTCCACCGGCTCCCGGGCTGCGAGCCCCGGTCCACAGGCTCCCGGAGCGCGGGCCGGGAGTCTGTGGACCGGGTACGCGCACCGGCTTCGCCAAATCCGGGGGTGTGCGCGATGATCACCGGTCATGAGAGCTCTTGTCGGCATCGAACTGCCGGGCTTCCGACTCGTCGAGCCCGATGTCTGGGTCAGCGACGCGGGTGACGTGCTGTCGCTGCATTTCTTCGCGCTGCGTCCGGATCTGCCCGCCTCCCTGGACGACGGCCCGTCGCTGCGCGCCGCCCTGACCCGCCTCACCGCGGACGCGGGAGGCGGGCTGATCGAGGCGTCGGTGAAGTCGCTGGGCGAACTGCCCGCGCTGCGGCAGATACTGAAGCTGCCGCTGCCGGGCCAGCCCAACGGGCAGGTCTTCATCGGCAGTTACACCGTGCCACGCGCGGAGTGCAGCACCGTGGTGAAGATCCAGGCGCCCGAGCGCGGCATGACCGGCATGCGGGAGGCGATGGTGATGGCGCAGGTCGGTCCGGACGCCTTCTTCCGGGCGCATCCCTACGCCCCGGAGGTACGGGACGGCCTGCCGTTCCACGCCGCCGACCACGAGCGGTACGACGCCGAGTTCCCGGACCATCCCCTCACCCGGGTCCGGGGTGTGCTCGGGGCGCTCGCGGCGAGCGTCACGGCGGCGCCCGAGTTCGCGGCGCTGCCGCCCTTCCGGGCCTGAGGGCCCGGCCCGGGCACCGTGCTCCCCGCCGTGCGATCCGGTCGGCGCGCGCGGGGAGCGGCCGGCGGGGAGAGACTGGAAGGAGAGCCCGCCAGGGGGGCAGCTCCGGACCGTCGGAGCGGACCAGCCGTGGAGGAGCAATGAGGGCAACGACGCGGGAGGACACCCCTGTGGCCATCGCCGGTGACGGCGTGGAGCTGCGGACACAGGACATCGGCGGCGACATCAGCGTGGCGTTCGTCCACCTGCCCGCCGGCACCGATCTCGGGCCCGCCCTGGAGGGGATGCCGGACGACCTGTGCCCATGCCCGCACTGGGGCTACCTCTTCTCCGGCGCGGTGAAGATGCGCACCAAGGACGGGGAGCAGGTGTACCGCGCCGGTGACGCGTTCTACTGGGCGCCCGGGCACGCCCCGCTGGCCCTTGAGGATTGCGACTACGTCGACTTCTCGCCGACGAAGGAGTTCACCGAGGTGATCGACCACGTGAAGGCGAAGGCGGGCGGCTGACGCCGTTCCGGTGGACGGGGCTGCTTTCGCGGCACGCCCCGGGTCGCATCCCGTCCACCGGTGCGCGAGCCGTCAGTCCTGGGATGCCGCCAGGAGTGCCTCCGCGGTGATGAGGGCGGTGGAGCCCGGGGCCGTACAGGCGTGTGCTCCGGCCACCGCGCCGAGACGGGCGCAGTCCAGGACGTCCCGGCCGGCGAGCCTGCCGTAGAGGAAGCCGCTGACGAACGCGTCACCCGCGCCGTTGGAGTCCACGACGGGCGCGGGCGGGGTGACCGCCGGGATGTGACGTGGGGTGGTGCCGCCGTCCCGGGTGAGGACGTAGGAGCCGTTCGCGCCCGCCGTGGCGACCACGGTCTCCGCACGGCCCTCGCGCAGGATCTCCCGCATCAGCGCCGGTGTGCCCTCGCCGGGGCCCTCCGCGCTGAGGAAGACGAGGTCGGAGCGGAGGGCGAACTCCCGGTGGTGGTCGGCGAGCCCGTCCCAGTCGTGCAGATCGGTGGAGACGGGGACGCCCAGGGCCTCGATGTCGTCGTACAGGAAGCGCGTGAAGTTCATGATGGACAGGTGGGCGTGGCGGGTACGCCGCAGCCGGGGCAGGTAGAACTCCCGGGGCATCCGCAGGTCGGCGGGGTCCCTGGCGTCGTAGAACGACATCCTGCGTCCGGTCGCGTCCACGAGGTTGACCGCGCGGCGCGTGCCGGCGGGCGAGATCACCGGGTCGAACTCGACGTCCCCCTCGGCCATGCGCTTGCGTACGAGCGCCCCGGTCCCGTCGTCGCCGATGCAGTCGAGCAGCGCGACCTGGAGCCCGAGGGCGCGGGTGCCGAGGGCCACGTTCCCCCCGGTGTGCCCGGCCCACTCCTCGATCGGCCCCACGTGGACCGAGTCGGCGAGCGGCACGGGCAGGGCGTCGACCCGGACGATGGTGTCGACGCCGCTGCCGCCGAAGACCAACACGTCGTAGCGCGTGTTCTGTTGACTCACTGTTCCGCCTCTCGGGTCCCGCCGCGTCCAGTATGGCGGCACCGGCGGGCGCGCATCCGTCCGGGAGGGGCGCGGGAGGGGTCAGTCGCCCGAGGTGACGCTCGCGTCCGTGCCGGTCTTCCGGTTCGCGCGATTCGAGCGGCGGACGAGTTCGCCCACCGCGAGGGTCGCGGTGGCCACGGCGCGCGTCCAGCGCGGGCCGCCGCGCGCGGCCCAGACGACGCAGACGCATCCTCCGACGGCGAGCACGAGGACGCCGGACAGGATGAGCACGGCCATGGCTCCCCCTCTTTCTGTTGGATCTCGATGAGCGCTCCGATCCTACTTGCGAGCGTCTATTGAAAACGATTATCGTCTTGCTCGCACCGGGGGGCGGTTCGACCCGCCGCCGAACCGGCCCCCGGCCCGCGGCCGCGCAGCGAGCGCTGCCCGGAGAAGGGGGATGCACGACCATGACCGGAACCTCGAGACGGCCGATCCGGGCCGCCTGGCTGGCGGCCGGCTGCGCCGCCGCGCTGCTGAGCGGGTGCAGCGCCTCGCCCGACGGCCCGGGACGCGGGGCCCAGCGAGCCGCCCCGGCGGTGCGCGGCGAGCAGCAGATCAACGCCCGGCCCGTCGGCGACCTGCGTGACGGAGGCGAGCTGCGCATCCCCGTGGACGCGCTGCCCACCAACTACAACCCGGTCCAGGTCAACGGCGCCCGCGTGGTGACCTGGCAGCTGGCCGAGGCGATCCTGCCGAGCGCCTTCACCGAGGCCCCGGACGGCGGACACGCCCTCAACAAGGCGTTCTTCACCTCGGCCGCCCTCACGTCGACCTCTCCGCAGGTCATCACGTACACGATCGCGGACAAGGCGGTCTGGAGCAACGGCCGCCCCCTCACCTGGGAGGACCTGCGCGGGCAGTGGCAGGCGCTCAGCGGCCGGGACACGGCGTACGAGGGGTACAGCAACGTCGGGTACGCGGACATCGCCTCGGTGGAGCGGGGCGCCTCGGACAAGGTGGCCGTGGTCACGCTGCGCCGGCCGTTCGCCGAATGGCAGGGCCTGTTCCGGCCGCTGGTGCCCAAGGAGCTGACCGTGAGGGCGAGTTCCTTCAACCGGGGCTGGCTGGAGGAGCCGCCGATCACCTCCGGCCCGTTCGCCGTCGAGCGGATCGACCGGACCGGGAAGACGATCGCACTGAAGCGCAACGCGTCCTGGTGGGCCCGCAGACCGCCTTTGGACCGGGTCGTCCTGCGGGTCCTCGACCCGGCGGCACGCGCCGACGAGCTCGCCAACCGGGGCATCGACATCTACCCCGTCGGCGCGGACCTGGATCTGTTCACCCGGGCCCGGGCCATGCCCGGAGTGGAGATCCGGCAGGCCCCCGAACGTCTCGCGGGGCAGCTCACCTTCAACGGGGCCGAGGGTGCTCCGCTCGCCGACGAAGCCCTGCGCCGGGCCGTCGCCCAGGCCGTCGATCCGAAGGCGGTCACCGACGCCCTCGTCGGCCGGATCGTGCCCGGGGCCGCACCGGTCGGGCACCACATCCTGCCGCCGGGCGACCCGGGCTACCGGGACAACTCGGCGACGCTGCCCTTCGACGCCACGGCGGCGGGACGGCAGCTCGACCGGCTGGGCTGGAAGAAGAACGGCCCCTACCGCGAGCGCGAGGGCAAGCGGCTGACCTTGCGGCTCGTCGGCCAGACCACGCCCGTGGGCCGGACGGTCACCGGCCTTATCACGGAGCAGCTGCGGGCCGTCGGCATCGAGGCGCGCACGCGCACCGTGCCGCTGGAGAACTTCTACGACGGCTATCTCCTGCCGGGCAACTTCGACCTCATCGCCTTCGAGTGGACCAAGTCCGCCTCCCCGTTCGCCCATGACCGGCCGGTGTTCCAGAAGCCCGCGGGCGATGACTTCGGCAGCAACTTCGGCCGTGTCCACGTCCCCGGGATCGACGAGCTGTACGACCGGGGCCTGGCCGAGCTGGACCCCGGCAAGCGGCGCGAGATCGCGAACAGGATCGACGTACTGGCCTGGAAGCACGCCCACCATCTGCCGCTCTACGCCGGTTCCGGCGCGTACGCGGTCCGCGAGGACCTCGCCAACTACGGCGCGCGCGGCCTGGGTTCGTACGGTTTCGAGAGCGCCGGGTACGTGAAGTGAGGGGGGCGGCCGTCCATCTGGCGCGACGGCTCGCCTGGCGGGTGGGACTGTGCCTGGCCGCCACACTCGCCGCGTACGTGCTGGCCTCCCTCAGCTTCGACCCGCTCGCGGAGCTGAGGGGGCACCAGCCACGGCCGCCACAGGCCGTCATCGACGCGCGGGCGCACCGTCTGGGGCTCGACTCGCCGCTGCCCATGCGCTTCCTCGACTGGCTGTCCGGGGTTCCGCGCGGCGACTTCGGCGAGACGGTCGGCGGGCAGCGGATCGCCGACGAGCTGTGGCGGCGCTGCGGCACCAGTGTCCGGCTCTTCCTCGCCGGGAGTCTGCTGGCGATGGCCGCCGGGGTGGTGATCGGGGTGTGGAACGCGCTGCGCAGCGGCCGGGTGAGCGACGGGGTGTCCCTCGTGGGCTCGCTGGTGCTGCTCGCGATACCGGTGTTCGTCCTGGGGACGGTTCTGAAGATGGCGTGGCTCCCCGTCAACGAGGCCGTCGGCACGCAGCTGCTGTACTTCTCCGCCGAGACGACTCCGGGTGCGGAGCTCACCGGGTGGGAGGCGTTCGGTGACCGGCTGCGGCACCTGGCCCTCCCGACGCTCGCCGTCGCGCTCCCCCAGGCCGCGTTCTACAGCCGCTATCAGCGGGCGGCGATGCTCGACGTGCTGGGCAGCGATTTCCTCCGGGCGGCGCGGGCGAAGGGCCTGCGGCGCGGCACGGCGGTGGTGCGGCACGGCATCCGGATGGCGTTGATCCCGATGGTGACCCTCTTCTCGTTCACGTTCGGCCTGCATCTGACGGGCGGGGTGTTCACCGAGCGGATCTTCGGCTGGAACGGCATGGGTGACTGGCTGCTCACCGGGATCCACGAGCAGGACGCGACGGTCGTCGCCACCGTGACCCTGTTCATCGCCGTCCTGGTGGTCCTCGCGGGGTGGCTCGGGGACGCGCTGCTGGCCGTTCTCGATCCCCGGACACGGAGGGCCGCCGCGTGACCGCCCCCTCCTCGGTGCCGGCCCGGCTCCTGCGGAGCCCGCTCGCGCTCTGCGGGGCCGTCCTGCTGCTCGTCCTGGCCGTTTCGGCGCTCGCGGGGCCCTGGCTCTGGCCGTACGACCATGTCACCCAGGATCCCGGGGCGGCGCTGCTCCCGCCGTCCGCGGAGCACTGGCTCGGAACGGCCCGACTCGGCGAGGACCTCCTCGCGCAGTGCCTCATGGCGCTGCGGAAGTCCCTGCTCATCGGGCTGCTGGTGGCCGGGCTCTCCACGCTGCTCGCGACGCTGGTCGGGCTGACGGCGGGATACGTCGGCAAGGGTGTCGACCGGTCGCTGATGTGGGGCGTGGACATGCTGCTGGTCCTGCCGTCCTTCCTCGTCGTCGCCGTGCTCTCGCCGGCGCTGCGCGACCGCTCCTGGCTGTGGACGGTGCTGGTCATCGCCCTGTTCCAGTGGATGCTCACCGCGCGTGTCGTGCGCGCCCGGGCGGTGAGCCTGCGGCAACGGGAGTTCGTGACGGCGGCCCGCTTCATGGGCGCGCCGACGGGCTGGATCCTGCGCCGCCATCTCGTCCCGCATCTGGTGCCGTTGCTGGTCATCGACTGCACGCTGCACGTCGGTGCCGCGATCCTCGGCGAGGCGGGACTGAGCTACTTCGGCTTCGGGATCCAGCCTCCCGATGTGTCGCTGGGGACGCTGCTGGCCGTGGGGAGCGGTTCGGCGCTGACGTATCCGTGGGTGTTCCTCGCCCCGGTGGGTTTCCTCGTGCTGACCGTGACGGCCGTGGGACTGCTGGGCGAGGCGCTGCGGCGCGCACTGGACGAGGAGGAGAGCCATGACGACCACGACGCCCATGAGCGCCGTGACGCCTGAGGACACGGCACAGCCGCTGCTGGAGGTGCGCGGTCTGTCGGTCACCTTCGCCGCGGGTGCGCGGCGCGCGGTGGAGGGGGTGGATCTGACCCTGGCGCGTGCTGAGTCGCTCGCCGTCGTGGGGACCTCGGGCTCGGGGAAGTCGGTGACGGCCTCGGCGCTGATCGGGCTGCTGCCCGGGCGGGGCGAGGTCCGTGGCTCGGTGCGGTTCGACGGGCGCGAGCTGGTGGGCCTCCCGGACCGGGAGCTGTCGCGGATCCGGGGGGCGCGGATCGGCATGGTGTTCCAGGACCCGCTGGCGGCGCTGACGCCCGTGATGTCGGTGGGGCGGCAGATCGAGGAGGCGATACGGACCCACCGGCGGGTGCCGCGCGCGGCGGCCCGGGTGCGGGCGGTCCACCTCCTCGACCGGGTGGGGATCCCGGACGCGGCACGGCGGGCGCGGGCGTACCCGCACGAGCTGTCCGGCGGGATGCGGCAGCGGGTCGCGATCGCGGTGGCCCTCGCCGGCGACCCGGAACTGCTGATCGCCGACGAGCCGACGAGCGCCCTGGACACGACCGTGCAGGCGCAGATCCTGGACCTTTTGGACCGTCAGCGCGCGGAGCTGGGGTGCGCGCTGCTCCTGATCACCCACGACCTGGGGGTGGTGGCCCGCTGCTGCGACCGGGTGGCCGTGATGCGCGACGGCCGCCTCGGCGCGGCCGGCGAGGTGGCGGCGCTGCTCTCGGCCGGAGGGCGGGACGGTGGCGGGAGGACGGGCGGGGAGGGTTCGGGCGGTGATCTGGGGCACCTGCTGGCCGCCACCCGGCGCATGGAGGAGGCCCCGACCGGCCGGCGCGCCGCCGCACCACGGACCGGCACGACGCGGGCCGTCACGTCGATGAGGGTGTCGGACCACGAGCCGGTCCCGGCCGCGCCTCCGGAAGTGCTGCGTGTCGAGGGCCTGGAGCGGCACTACGCGGCGCGGCGGGGCCGGGCGGTACGCGCGGTCGACGGGGTGAGCCTCAGCCTGCGGAAGGGCAGGGCGCTCGCGCTGGTCGGCGAGTCCGGGTGCGGGAAGACCACCACGCTCCACGAGATCCTGCGGTTGCGGGCCCCCGCCGCCGGCCGGATCGAGGTGCTCGGGCGCGATCTCGCCTCGCTCCCGCCCTCCGGCCGACGGGAGGTGAGGCACCGGATGAGCGTGGTGTTCCAGGACCCCGCGTCCTCGCTCGACCCGCGGATGCGCGTCGGGGAGATCATCGCGGAGCCGCTCGCCCTGCGGGGCTCGACGCCCGCCGAACAGGCAGCCCGAGTCCGTGAGTTGCTGCGTCTGGTGGAGCTTCCCGAGAGCGTCGCGGAGGTCCGGCCCGGCCGGCTGTCGGGCGGTCAGCGGCAGCGGGTGGCCATCGCCCGGGCCCTGTCCACCGGGCCGGAACTCGTCCTGCTCGACGAGCCGGTGTCCGCGCTGGACGTGCCGCTGCGAGCCGGGGTGATGGACCTGCTCGACGGCCTGCGGGCCCGGATGGGCCTCTCCTACGTGCTGGTGTCCCACGACATCCGGCTCGTGCGCCGTTCCGCCGACGACGTGGCCGTGATGTATCTGGGGCGGGTGGTGGAGCAGGGTCCCGCCGAGGAGGTGCTCGGGCGGCCCCGCCATCCGTACACCCGGGCCCTGGTCGACGCCTCGCCCTCGACCGATCCGGTTCGGGAGCGCGAGCGCGTCGTGCTGCGCGGGGACCCGCTGCCGTCGACCGGCGAGGGCTGCTCCTTCCGGAACCGTTGCCCTCTCTTCCCGGCGCTGGACGCGCCCGTCCAGGAGGCGTGCGTGCGGAACGCTCCGCTCCTGAAGGAGGCCGCCCCCGGCTCGGCTCAACTCCTCGCGTGCCACGGCGACCTGCACAAGCGGCACGTACCATTCCTTGATTGAAAACGATTGTCGTTGCGCACTAGGGTCGAGGCGGACGAACGGCGCGGCGGTGCCGCCGCCGGACCATTCCTACGAGAAGACCAGGAGTCCGCACATTCATGAGCACTCCGTTGTATCTCGCTCCACGACTCGAGCCCCGGCTGGCGTCGCTCCTCGACGACACCGAGCTCCTCCACCGGCTGACGCGGGCGCTCGGTTCGCCGCTGAACATCGTGCTTCCCGACCAGATCGCCGAGAACGTCCGCCGCTTCCAGGACGTGTACGCGAAGCACCGGCTGGCCGGCACGATCTACTTCGCCCACAAGGCCAACCGCTCCAGCGCGCTCGTCAGGCGCCTCGCCGCCACCGAGGCCCACATCGACATCGCCTCGCTGCACGAGCTCCAGCACGCGCTGGGCTGTGGCTTCGCGCCGGAGCGCATCATGGCGACGGGCCCGAAGAGCCCGGAGTTCCTGTGGCTGGCGGCGCGGACGGGGGTCGTCGTCAACGTCGACTCGGCCGACGAGCTCCGCACGCTGGCCGCGCTCGTCGAGGAGCACCGGCTCCCCGCGGTCCGCGTCCTGCTGCGGCTCTCGGACTTCGACAGCACGGGGGTCACCGTGCTGAGCCGGCGCAGCCGGTTCGGCACTCCGGCCGCCTCGGCCACCGTGCTGCTCGACATCCTCGACAAGCACCGGGAGTCCCTCGACTTCCAGGGCGTCGCCTACCACCTCGACACCATCGGCGCCGCCGAGAAGGCCACCGCCTTCGAAGGATGCCTGCGGGTGATGAACGAATGCGCCGCCCGGGGCCTGCGCCCCCGTGTCGTCGACATCGGAGGCGGCTTCGGCGTGGACTACCTCGCCGACGGCGCCCAGTGGGAGACGTACACCTCGGAACTGACCAACGCCGTGCTGGGCAGGCGCCCTGCCCTGACCTGGCAGGGGCACGGCTACGGACTGCGCAACGACGGCGGGACGCTGCGGGGCGCGCTCGGCCTCTACCCCGCCCACCGGCCCGTGTCGGGGCCGCGCTACTTCGACGAACTCCTCGCGACACGCGGCCAGTCGCTGGGACGTCCGCTGGCGACCCTGCTCCTGGAGAGCCTGTACGACCTGCACATCGAGCCGGGTCGCGCGCTGGTCGACCAGTGCGGTGTCGCGCTCGCCCGCGTCCTGGAGGTCCGCGACACCCCGGGCGGTGACTGCTTCGTACGCCTGGAGATGAACGCCTCCGACGTCAGCCTGGAGGAGCACGGCGTCCTGATGGACCCGGTGCTCGTGGAGCGCCCCGGCGGCAGGGCCGAGGCCGGCGGCGACGGTCCGGTGGGGGTCCATCTGATCGGGAACCTCTGCCTGGAGGCCGACTTCATCACGCGCCGGCTGGTGTACCTGCCCCGCCGTCCGGCACCCGGCGACCTGCTCGCCTTCGCCAACACCGCCGGCTACTTCATGGACTTCAGCGCCGACCACGCCCTGCACCAGCCCATCGCACGCAAGGTCGCCGCCTACCGGGCGGGCGACCGGTGGGACTGGTGCCTCGACGAGAACTACTGGCCCATCACTTCCACGGGGGAAGACTGTTGAAGTACGACTCGATCACCGATGTCATCGGCGACACTCCGCTCGTCCGCATAGCACCGGAGATACACGGACTGCGTCACATCGATCTCTACGCCAAGCTGGAGATGCTCAACCCCTTCGGCTCCGTCAAGGACCGGGCGGCCTGGAACATGGTCCAGCCGCTCCTGGCGGCGGACGAGGAGGGCGACGGTGAGGGCGGCGGCGACGGCAAGGCCGCGCGCACCGTCGTGGAGCTGTCCAGCGGCAACACCGCCAAGGCGCTCGCCGTCATCGCCGGCATGCACGGGCTGCCGTTCAAGAGCGTCACCAACCGCATGAAGGTCCCCGAGATCAAGGATCTGCTGCTGCTCCTGGGCGCGGAGATCGAGGAGCTTCCCGGGCAGGCCGAGTGCCTGGACCCGACGAACACCGAGGACCCGCTCACCAAGATCCACCAGATGCTCTCCGCCGACACCGGCGCCTACGTCCACACGGACCAGTACTACAACCCGCTGAACATCGAGGCGCACCGGACGGCCACCGGGCCGGAGATCGTGAAGGACCTCGGCGGCCGGGCCCCCGACTGGTTCGTCGCGGCGGTCGGCACCGCGGGCTCCTCGACCGGCACCGCCCGCGCGCTGCGCGGCCACGACCCGAACGTCGGCGTGATCGGCCTGGTCGCCCACAAGTCCGACTTCATCCCGGGCATCCGGAACATCGACGAGGTGCACGAGGTCGGCCTCTTCGACCCGGCCACGTACGACACCATCGAGTCGGTCTCCGCGGACGAGGCCATCGACGGCATGATCACGCTCGTCCGCCGCTGCGGCATGCTCGCGGGGCCCACGGGCGGAGCCGCCTACTTCGGTGCCGTCCGGCATCTGCGGGCCATCGACGAGACGCTGACGGACGAGGAGGAGCGCAGGACCGCCGTCTTCATCGTCTGCGACCGCGTCGAGAGCTACATGAGCTACGTCCGGCAGCGGCGGCCCGAGCTGCTGCGGCAGCCGGCCCGGCGCAACTCCGTCGCCACGCTCACGGACGCCGAGATCGCCGCCGCCACCTCCATCGACGCGGGAGAGGCCCGTCGGTGGATCGCCGACGAGCGGCCCCTCGTGGTCGACCTGCGCGGGTCCTTCGCCTACGACGCGCTGCACATCCCCGGCTCGGTGAACATCGTCGACGAGATCTTCGCGGAACTCCTGCACGGCGGGCTCCCGTTCGGCCGCACACAGCCGGTCCTCCTGGCCTGCCCGGTCGGCGAGCAGTCGGTGCGTTACGCCGCGCTGCTCGCCCGGATGGGACACACCGATGTGCGCAGCCTCGAGGGCGGCATCATCGCCTGGCGCGACGCCGGCGCTCCGCTGGTGAGGGACTGACATGACGCTGCCTCTCGACACCACTCCCGCCCCGCCGGCCGATCTCGCCTCCTGGCAGGCGGAGCTGCGGGCCCAGTTCCCCATCGTCACGGGTCATCCGGACGTCCGGTACCTGGACAGCTCGGCCACCGCGCAGAAGCCGCAGGCCGTCCTCGACGCCGTGCACCGCTATCTGACCACGTCCAACGCCAACGCCGGGCGGGGCACGTACCCCTGGGCGAACCGGACCACCGAGCTGATCGAGCGAGCCAGGGAGCGGGTGAAGTCCTTCCTCGGCGATCCCCGGCCGGAAGAGTCGGGCGTCCACTTCACCAGCGGGACGACGGAGGGCCTGCGCGCGGTCGCGCGCGACTGGCTGACCTCGTACCTGCGCGACGGTGACGAGATCGTCGTCCCGTTCGCCGACCACCAGGCCAATGCCGTGCCCTGGCTGGAGGCCCGGCGGCTGCTCGCGGAGCGCGGTGTGCGGATCACCGTACGGGAGATGCCGTACGAGACGGACTCCCGCGACTACGACCAGCGGGCGCTGGCCGGGCTGGTCAACGAACGCACCCGTTTCGTGGCCGCCACGCACGTCCACCACGTCTACGGCGCGGACATGAACGTGCACCGGATCCGTGCGACGGCGGGCCCCGACGTCGTGATCTGTCTGGACGCGGCGCAGAGCATCGGGCACAAGCCCGTGGACCTGGGCGACCTCGACGTCGACTTCGCCGTCTTCTCCGGGCACAAGGCGATGGCCCTGCCCGGTGTCGGTGCCATCTGGGCCCGGAATCTGCGCGGGCCGGTGTTCGAGCCGGGCGGGTGGAGCGGCAGCCCCAACACCAGCGGCATCGTCAGCCTGCACGCCGCGCTGGACTGGCTGGAGGAGGCGGACCCGCGGCGGATCGAACGCTGGACGGTCGACCTCGGGGTCCGCCTCACGGACGGGCTCAGCCGCCTCGCCTCGTACGAGGTGCTCGGCTGTCCGCTCAGTCTGACGGCCGCGTCCACGGTGCAGCGCCGCCAGGGCATCGTCACCTTCCGCCATCGCGCCATCGGCTCCAACGACCTGGGCTTCATCCTGGCCAGCCACGGGCTGATGGTGCGTGCGGACGGGCACTGCCAGGGGCACTCCGGGGAGAAGGACTCCTCGGTGCGGGTCAGCCTGCACGTCTACAACACCCCCGACGACATCGACCACCTGCTGGAGGTCCTGGCCGGCCTCGACCGGGAGAGCTGAGGAACCATGCGAGACGAGAAAGCCGGCGGGCGGGGCGAGGACCCGGCGCCGGTCGTGATGGTCGACGTGTACGCGCCGACCCTGCGCCTGGCCCGGGCCTTCGAGGAGGCCGGCCGTCCGGTGGTCCGGGTCCAGAGCACCCCGTCCGTCCCCCCGGTCTACCGCGGTTCGTTCCGGAGGGAGGACTTCGCCGAGGACATCGTGCACGAGGGTGATTTCGCGACCACGCTGCGGGCGGTCGCCGCCCACCGGCCGGCCGCCGTGCTCACCGGCGGGGAGCTGGGGGTCGAGCTGGCCGACCGGCTCGCCGAGGCGCTGGGGCTCGCCGGCAACGGGACCCGGCTCAGCGGCGCCCGCCGCCACAAGCACACCCAGATCGAGACGATCAAGGCGGCCGGCCTGCCCGGAACCCGCCAGCATCTGGCCGCCTCGGCCGAGGACGCCGCCGACTGGCACCGCGCACTCGGCGGCCGGGCCGTCGTCAAACCGGTCCGCAGCGCGGGCAACGACCACGTCAGCTTCTGCGCGAGCCCGGAGGAGACGGCCGCCGCGTACGAGAAGATCATGGCCGCGACGAACATCTTCTCCTTCCGCAACGAAGGCGTGGTGGTCCAGGAGCACCTGGAGGGCACCGAGTACGTCGTCAACACGGTGAGCCGCGACGGGCACCACCGGTGCACCGACGTGTGGCGGTACATGAAGATCTCCGCCAACGGTGTCACCGACCGCATCAGCGCGGCCGTCTCCACGCACCCCGGCTCCCCCGAGCGTGCCCGGCTGATCGAGTACGGCTTCGAGGTGCTCGACGCCCTCGAGGTCCGGCACGGGCCGGCCCATCTGGAGATCATGCTCACCCCGGACGGGCCGCGGCTGGTCGAGGCGGGCATCCGGCTGTGCGGCGCGGACGCGGCCTACTTCGCGCGGCTCGCGGCCGGCGAGTCGCAGATCGAGCGGACCGTCGACGCCTATCTGCGCCCGGAGCGTTTCCTCGCCTCCGTCGGCGACGCGCACCGCGTGGAGCGGCACGTCGCCATGGCGTACCTGACCTCGCCGGTCAGCGGAACGCTCGCCGGGTATCCCCTGCTGCCGCAGGTGGAGGCGCTGGAGAGCTTCCACAACGTGCACATCGCGGTGCCGGAGGGCGGACAGCTGCCGCTGACCGTCGACGACACCACGGAGCCGATGATGATCGGTCTGGCGCACGCCTCGGAGCATGTGCTCGCGCGGGACCTGAACACCGTGCACTACCTGGACGGCGCGGGGTTCTACGCCCTCGCGGACCTGGAGGGCGGCGCGTGACCGGGCGACGGCCTCATCTCGTGGTCCTGCACCGCTGGCGGGCCGACTACGCCCACTACGCGCGGTACGTCGACCACTCCGCGTACGCCGTCAGTTATGTGACCACCGAGGTCGGGACGGAGGCCGTGCCAGCCCCAGCGGCCGAGACCGTCGTCGTGCCCGCCACCGACGACCTCGCACGGGTCCGCAAGGAGATCGACGGCCTCGCCGCGCGCCACGGGGCCCCGAGCGCGGTCGTCGCGCTCAAGGAGGACGATCTGCTCGTGGCCGCCCAGGTGGCCCTGGAGTGGGACTGCCGCGGCAGACGCCCCGACGAACTGCTGCCCTTCCGGGACAAGTACCTGATGACGGCCACCGTGGCGCGGGCCGGGCTCACCGTCCCGCCGACGGCCCGGGTCGCCGGACCGCGCGACGTGCGGGCGCTCGCCGACGCGCACGAGTGCCCGGTCGTCGTCAAGCCGGCGACCGGCAGCAGCAGCGAGGGGGTCGTGCTCGTCCGGGACGAACGGGACCTGGAGGAGGTGCAGTTCGCCGCGGACCGGCCGCTGATCGCCCAGACGCACATTCCGCATCCGGTGTTCCACGTGGACGGGGTCTTCGACGGCCACGAGCTGCTCTGCTGGAAGGCGTCCCGCTACGTCAACTCCTGTCTGGGGTTCCGGCACGGCGCCACGCTCGGCTCGGTCGAGGAGGACCGGGCCGACGTCGTGGCGGCGGTCGGCGACTTCGCGGTCCGTGCGCTGCGGGCGCTCACCTCCTCCCCCCTCCCCTTCCATCTGGAGGTGTTCGTGGACACCGAGGCGCCGTCCGGTCCGCGCGTCACCTTCCTCGAGGTGGGAGCGCGGGTGGGCGGGGCGGAGATCCCGTACGTGTGGCGGGAGGTGCACGGCTACGACCTGATGGAGGCCGCGTTCCGCATCGCCCTCGGCCAGGAACCGAGACCCTGGGCGCCGCCGCCCCGGACGGAGACCGCCGGATGGCTGCTCGCCCCGGCCCCGGCGGCCCGGCCGTGCGTCATCACCGGTGTGACACCGATGCGGGGCCGGCGACCGGGCCCGTACGCGGAGGAGTTGCTGCGCCCCGGCGACGTCCTGCCCGCGGCGGACGCGTACTACGAGCACGTCGGGGGCCGGTTCCGGTTCCGCGGTCCGGACAGCGCGGCCGTCCTGGCAGCGGTCGAGGCGACCGCGCGCGACTTCCGGGTGACCGGCGAGACCTGTGGAGGCGGACGATGACCGGCATGGCGCAGTACGGCCGGCTGTGGCGGGTGCCGGGGGCTCCGCTGCTCCTGGTGGGCGGTGTGGTCGCCCGCCTCGGACAGGGAGTCACGGTCCTCGCCTGGCTGCTCCTGGTGAAGGAGACCAGCGGGGGGTTCGCCGAGGCGGGCCTGGTGGGCGCCACGATCTCGCTCGCCACGGCGGCCACCGCTCCCGTGGCCGGACGCCTCGCGGACCGCTACGGCGCGGGCCGGGTACTGCCGCTGTACGCAGCGCTCTACGCCGCCCTCCAGCTGGTGCTGCTCGCCGCGGTGCTGGCGCGGCTGCCCCTCGGGGTGCTGTGCGCCGTCGCCGCACTGTCGGGCGCCGCGTTTCCCGCGATCAGCCCGGCGCTGCGTGCCGCGTGGACCACGCTGACCAACGAGGACAGTGGCCGCGGGGACGTACGGCAGGCGGCGATGGCGGCCGAATCCACCCTGTTCGAGCTGGTCTTCGTCGTCGGGCCGCTGCTGTTCTCCGCGTTCATGCTCCTGGGCACCCCGCTCGGCGATGCCCTGGACACCGGCACCGGAACGGCGGGCCCGGCGGCCGCTCTGGTCTTCGCCTCGCTGTGCACCGGGTTCGGCACGTTCGTGGTGGCGCGCGGCCGGGCGATGCGCGCGCTGCCGTCCGGCGGCGGGAAGGCGGCCCGCGGGATCGGGCCGCTGCGGGAGCCGGCGCTGCGGATGCTGCTGCTGTGCGCGGCGGGCATCGCGTTCTCCTTCGGCGGCTCGCCGGTCGCCATCGCCGCGTACACGAAGGCGCATGACGGCGCGTCGGCCGAGAGCGTGACCGGTGTACTCATCGCCGTCTGGAGCATCGGCAGTGCGGCGGCGGGCCTGTGGTACGGAAGCCGTACGTTCCGCGGGTCCCTCGGACGGCGCTTCCTCGTGCTGCTCGGCGCGCTCGCCACCGGGTACGCGGTGTGGGCGCTGATGCCGAACTCGTACGCCCTCGGTGCCGTGCTCTTCGTCTCCGGTGCCGTCATCGCCCCGGCGCTGACGGTGGAGGCCGAGCTCGTCTCGCAGGTCGTGCCGGAGCGGATGCTGAACGAGGCGTACACCTGGCTCACCACCGTCAACCTCTCGATGGCCGCGCTGGGTTCCGCGGTCACCGGCGTCGTCGTCGACCGGCAGGGCGGCCACACCTGGGGCTTCCTCGCCGCCGCGGCGGCCACCGCGGTCGCGGCGCTGGTCGCCGCGACGGGCCGGCTCGAGGCGCCCGCCGGCCCGCTCGCGTCCGCGGCGGAGGACATACCCGTCGCACCGCCCGCGCCACCAGTACGAACAGCACCAACAGCAAGGACGCACCATGGCAAGGAACATGACGGCTGAGACGGCGGCCCGTCTCTGGGTGGACCGCTGGGAGCGCCAGCAGGAGCTCTACGCGACCGCCCGCGAGGAACGCTTCCACGTCGTGGCCGACGTGGTCGCGCACGGCACACGGGGCATGGACCGGCCCCTCGTCGCCGATCTCGGCTGCGGACCCGGTTCGCTCGCCGCCCGGCTGGCCGCCCGTCTGCCGCACGCCCGGGTCCTGGCGGTCGACCACGACCCGCTGCTCCTGGCCCTGGGGCGGGCGGTGCACGGCGGCGCGGTCGGGTTCGTCGACGCGCGGATCGGCTCCGGGGCCCGGGCCGCGGAGCTGTCCGCCGCCGGCCCGCTGGACGCCGTCGTGTCCACCACGGCGCTGCACTACCTGCCCCTGGACGTGCTCGCCTCGGTGTACGAGGAGGTCCACGAGCTGCTGCGCCCCGGCGGGGTGCTGGTGAACGCCGACCACCTCTTCCAGGAGGACACCGCGATCCGCCGGCTCGCCGCCGCGGTCGCCGGGGGCCACGACGCGCGTCGTGGCCCCCGGTCCGCCGAGGACTGGCAGGGGTGGTGGGCCGGCGTGGCCGCCGACGGCCGGTTCGCGGAGCTCCTGGCGGAGCGGGAGGCCCGCGGCCTGGACCTCGGTGACGACAACGGACTCACGGCGCAGCGCCACATGGAGCTGATGCGCAAGGCGGGTTTCGGCGCGGTGGGGAGCGTCTGGCAGTACGGGCACAGCTGCGTCCTGGCCGCCGTCCGTACGCGGCCTCGCCCTCCTTCGGCGCGATGCCATGGAGAGGGGTGATAATCCGGATATGAGCGCAAAGTCGGTCGTGGTCGGGGTGGACGGTTCCGCGCACAGTCACCGGGCCCTGGAATGGGCGCTGAACACCGCGCGCGGGCTCGACGCTCCGCTCGTGGTCGCGCATGTACGCTCCGACGCCCTCCAGCTCGGCGCCGCGCGCATCTCCTCGCTCGGCGAGCCCGCCGAGATCCCCGACAGCGTCCTCGACGGTGTCCGCGCGTGGATCGAGGAGCACGGCGGGAGCGTGCCGGTGCGGTACACGTCGCTCGACGGCTCCGTACCGGACGCCCTGCTCGCCGAGGCACGGTCGGCGCGGCTCCTGGTGACCGGGTCCCGGGGGCGGGGCGGGTTCGCGAGCCTCCTGCTCGGCTCCACCAGCCGGGCCCTCGCCTCGGCCGCGCCCTGTCCGGTCGTGGTCGTGCCGCACGAGGCGCGGGACGTGTCGCTGGGGAGCGGCGCGACGGCGGGCCGGGTGCTGCTCGGGCTGCACCCGGAGGAGACCGCAGACGAGGTGCTGGACTTCGCCTTCCACGCCGCCCGGCAGCGGAGCGTGGCCGTCGAGGCGGTGACGGCCTACCGGCTCCCGCCCTCCCCCGTCATCCTGGCCAGCCCGCCGGCCCCGGTGCTACAGGTTCCGCCGCCGCTCCCCGTCGACGAGATGCCCGAGCTCGTCCGGGAGACCTCCCGGCGGCAGGAGGAGCGCCTGCGGCCCTTCACCGAGCGGTTCCCGGACGTCGAGGTCGTCCCGGCCGTGATCCCCTCGGACGCGGCGGGCAGGCTCGTCGAGGGGTCGCGGACCGCGGGCCTCGTGGTCGTGGGCCGCCACCGCAGGCACCGGGTCGAGTCGCTGCTCATGGGCTCGGTCGCCCACGCCGTCGTGCACCACGCCCACTGTCCGGTCGCGATCGTGCCGCCCACTCCTCCGGCGTCCGACGGGGTCTGAGCGAGGCACACCCCTGCGGAGACCCTTGGCGCGCCCGCCGGTGTCTCATCGAAGCGCTTCGATACCGTGTCCATAATCCTGGACACTCGCCAGGGCCCGAGATACCGTCTCCCTGTTCAGAGCTACACAAGCAGCGCTTGCCGTTGTCGAAGCGCTTCACACGATCGGGAGTGGGGATGGTCACCCTTGCCGAGGTCGCCCGGCACGCCGGAGTGTCGGCCAGCACGGTGAGCTACGTCCTCAGCGGCAAGCGTTCCATCTCCGCCGTCACCCGGCAGCGCGTCCACGACAGCATCGAGCACCTGGGCTACCACCCGCACGCCGGTGCCCGCGCCCTCGCCAGCAACCGGTCCCGGATCATCGCCCTGATGGTGCCGCTGCGCACCGACATGTACCTACCGGTGATGATGGAGATCGCCCTCGCCATCGCCACCACCGCACGCGAACACGGCTACGACGTCCTCCTCCTGACGGGCGAGGAAGGGCCCGCGGCCGTACGGCGCGTCACCGGCAGCGGCCTCGCCGAGGCCATGATCCTGATGGACATCCAACTCGAGGACGAGCGGCTGCCGTTGCTCCGCGAGGGCGGCCAGCCCGCCGTCCTCGTCGGCCTGCCGGCCGATCACTCCGGGCTCACCTGCGTCGACCTCGACTTCGCCGCGACCGGCGCCCTGTGCGCCGAACACCTGGCGGCGCTCGGGCACCGGGACCTCGCCGTCATCGGCGAGGCGCCCGGCGTCTACGAACGCCACACCGGCTTCGCCGAACGCACCCTCGAAGGACTGCGCGGGCGCGCGGCACAGCTGGGACTGAGCGTGCTGCACCGCCCGTGCGAGGGAGGCTACGCCTCCCTGGCGGGGACGCTCGGCAGGATCTTCGACGAGCGGCCCGGCACCACCGGTCTCGTCGTCCAGAACGAGGCGGCGGTGGAGCCGCTGCTCGCCCTGCTGCGGCAGGGCGGGCGGGCGGTTCCGGAGGACGTCTCGGTGGTCGCGGTCTGCCCCGAACAGGTGGCCGTCCAGGCGTCCGTACGGCTCACCTCCGTCGCGGTTCCCGCGCAGGAGCTCGGGCGGCGGGCGGTGGAGCTCCTCATGGCCAAGCTGCGGGGCCGGCCGGACGAGGGGGTCGTACTCCTGCCGCCCGAGCTGACCGTGCGGGACAGCTCGGGGCCCGCACCGTCGGTCAACCGGAGCTGACGGTCAGACTGTTGGTGCGGAAGTCCTTGCCGCCGGACGACGAGGTGATCTCGAAGCCGAACTGGACGTCGCCGATGGTCTCGTCGCCCATCCACTTCTTCGTGTCCTTGATCCACTTCAGGATCGGCAGGATGTTCACGGTGCCGGCGGTCGAGTCGGAGGTCCGCAGGAACGAGAACACCTCGTGGTACGAGCCGTCGGCGTTGTAGACCTTCCCCTTGTACACGGACCAGGTGTGGCCGCCGAGGGTCGCCGTGCCCTGGTGGTCGCCGAGCGCCCCGACGGGGCCGGTCGCGTTGACCCAGAGCATGATCTCGTAGTCGTGGTCGGTGTCCCAGATATCGTACGAGCTGTTGTGCGCCCCGGAGGACGGCACCGTGACGTTGTAGCTGCTGGTCAGCGTGGTCATGGCGCTGATCTTCCGGTTCACCACCTTCTTGGCGTTGGGGTACGACTTGATGCCGCCGGTGTCCGGGTGGTCGGCCCAGACTCCCCAGTTGGTGCCGGAGTTGGCCCACACGCACTGGCTGCCCGCTCCCGAGCCCCAGATGTTGTTGTAGAGCGTGTATCCGCCGAGCGTGGTGTTGCCCCATCGGTCGCAGCTGTTCCAGACGGCCGCCTGGGCGGGGGCGGCGGCGAGGCCCAGCGTGGCGCCGAGGGCGAGGACGGGTGCCAGCAGCGCGGTGCGGAACCGGGCGGCCGCGGTCGTGCGTGGTGCCATGGTCGGTCCTTCCGTGGGGGGGTTACCGCGTCTCGGGGGTGAGGACGCGGTCGACGCCGGCGCACAGGTCGAGCGGGTGCGCGCCGGCGGGGCTTCGGAGGTCGATCCGGTGGCTGCGGGAGGGGCGGACGACCGCGGTGTACGTCCCCGGCGCCCAGGTCAGGTCGACACGGGCGCCGAAGCGGGTGCGGATGCCGGTGATCCGGCCGCTCGGATACGCGGCGGGGGGCGCGGGCAGCAGGACGAGGCGATCGGGCGTCGACTGCACCAGCATCTCGATGAGCACGGCGGGCAGGGCGTGCGCGGCGTCGGCGTTGTAGACGTCACGGCCCGGGTAGTGGGAGCTCATCAGGGAGCCGTGGAAGTAGTCACCCGCGAGGACCCGGTGCAGAGCGGATTCCGCCCGGGGAGCGTCCCGGAGGCGGGCCGCTACCAGGGCCTGGTGCAGGTGGCCGTGGGCGGAGTCGTTCTCGGCGCCGCGCAGGGCGAGGGCGCGGTGGGCGGCGCGCGCCAGGTCGGGGGTGTCGTACGGGTTGATCTCGTGGAGCGGCCAGACGGCGTAGAGATGGCTGAGGTGGCGGTGGTCGTAGGTGTCGCCGAGACCGGGCCAGGCCCATTCGGCGAGCGCCCCGTCGGCGTTGATCCGGTACGGGGGCAGCCGGCCGGCGAGCGCGCGGCGGCGGTCCGCGGCGGGGCCGGGCCGGTAGGAGGCGGCGGTCCGCAGCGCGTGCCGGGCGGCGGTGAGGTCCATGGTCGCGTTGATCGCCCCCCAGCTCGCGTGGGCGGGCCGGTTCTCGGGCGAGTAGGAGGGCACCACGACGACGTTGCCGTCCGGCCCGGTCCGGGTGAGGAAGTCCTCGTAGAAGTCGGCCACTTCGGCGAGGACGGCGGCGAGGCGGGGGTCGCGGGTCCCTCGGGACTCGTCGTGGTCGACGAGCGGTTTCAGGAGCCAGTCGGCTCCCGCCGTCCAGAGGTGGAGGGGGTACTCGCGGCTGAAGTGATAGGTGTGGCCGCTGACTCCGTCGGTGTGGGAGGGGGCGACGACGCCCCGGGCACCGAAGACGCTGCGGGCGTTGTCCCGCCAGTCGGCCAACTGGCCCATGATCAGCCGGGCATGCGCGTCCACCACCTCGGGGAGGTCGGCGGCGACGGCGGAGGCGGTCTGGAGGTTGAGGTTGGCGTTGGTGGTGAAGGCACCGGACCAGGCGGTGTTCCAGTCGCCGGTCCACAGTCCGGTCAGCCGGGGCGGCAGCATGCCGGAGGCGGACAGCAGGTGGTACCGACCGGCGGCGAAGAGCCGCTCCATGAGCGCGGGGCTCCGCGGACGGCGCAGGAGCGCGGCACCGGGGAGCGCGCGCTCGGCCGGGTCGGCACGGAGATCGAGGGTGACGCGACCGTAGGCGGCCCGGTGCAGGGCGGTATGACGGTCGAGCAGTCGGGCGTAGGCGGCGGCGAGGGGCGTGAGCGAGGCGTCCCGTTCGGTGGCGGCCGGGCCCGGGCCCGGGGGCGTCGGCGTCTCGTCGGCGCGGAGGAGCGCCCGCAGGTGCTCCGCCTCGGCGACCGTGTCCAGATCACCCTCGTGTCGGCGCACCCGCGTCAGGACGAGCAGCTCGCGGGCGTCCATGAACCGTACGCCCGCCCTGGTGATCGCCGTCCTGCCGCCGTCCGTGACCGCCAGGGCCACGCCCGTGTAGGCGAGACGGCTGCCGGGGTATCCCGCCCGGAGGGTGAGCAGGACGCCGTCGGGGGTGAGCGCCACGCCCCGGCCGACGGTCAGGTCCGCCGGGACGCCCGGGAGCCGGTGGTCGAGGTGGAGTTCGGCCGCGGGGCCGGGGCCGGTCACGTACTGCAGGATCACGTCGTCGGCGCGCGAGACGACGACCTCGCCGCGCCGCGCACCGCGCACCGAGGTCACCACTCCCGTGGTGAAGTCGACGGCTCTGCGGTACCCCCGCGCCGATCCGCCGTCCTGCCCGCGCAGCCGGATCTGGAAGGCGGGGTGGAAGGGGCGGACCCAGCGCAGGGGCCGGCCGTCGGTGAACCGTTCGGCTGCGGCGACGTCCCCGGCGAGCAACCGGTCCTGCAGCCCCGCCAGCCGGTCGGCGAGGCGCGGGGGTCGGGTGTCCTCCTCGGCGTTGTTCGGCCGGACGAGCCCGTGGTGGGTGACGATCACCCGGTCGTCGTCCGGGTCGCCGAGGACCATGGCCCCGTGCCGGCCGTTGCCGCTGAGGGACGCGTCCTCCCAGCGGTCCGCGGGCGCCGCCTCCCAGGTGCCGTGGACGGGACCGGACTCCCCCGCCGCGGCCGTCATGCCGGTTCCTCCAGGACCGCGACGCCGTACCGGTCCAGGCGCAGTGTGCCGTCGACGCGTGTGCCGGTGAGCAGGTCCCGGTGGTGCCCCGGGATCTTCACGGTGGCCTCGTCGCGGTGATGGTTCAGCACGAAGAGCAGCTCGCCGCGGCGGACGGCCTCGACGCCGTCCGGCAGGCCGTCGAGGACGGGCCCCACTCCGGCGTCCTGGGCGATCCGGGTGAGAAGCGCGCGCAGCGCGCCGGGCTCGGGCAGGGTGGAGACGTACCAGGCGCGGCCGTTACGGAGCACGGCCGGCAGACCGTCGAGCTCCCCGCCCCGGTAGGCGGCGACGGTCTGAGCGCCCGGTGCGGGCGCCAGCTCCTCGGACCACAGCGTGCCGTGGAAGTCCCCGCAGTCGACGCGCTCCCCGGCGTCGAGCGGCCACCACTCGTGGAGGACGTCGATCCCCAGCAGTTCGCGCAGGCGGGGGTCCATGCCGCCGGGGCGTACGCGGTCGTCCTCGTCGGCCACGCCGGTGAGGAAGCCGCAGACGAGGGTGCCGCCGCCGCGTACGTGGGCGAGCAGGTTCTCGATCGCGGTGTCGTCGAGGAGGTAGAGGTGCGGGACGACGACGAGGCGGTAGGCGGACAGGTCGTGCGCGGGGTGTGCGAAGGCGGTGGTGGTGTGGGACTCCCACAGGGCGCGGTGCCAGGCGCGGACGATCTCGGCGTGGTCGACGAGGTGGGAGAGCCGGCCGTCCTGGTCGCCGGCCCACCAGGAGTTCCAGTCGTGCAGGACGGCGACGTCCGCCCGAACGCGCCGGCCGGCGACCTGCTCGCCGAGGAGGGCGAGTTCGCGGCCGATCTCCTTGACCTCCTGGAAGACCCGGCCCTTCTCCCCGGCGTGGCCGAGCATGCCGGAGTGGAACTTCTCCGCGCCCTGGCGGGACTGCCGCCACTGGAAGTAGCACAGGGCGTCGGCTCCGTGGGCGACGGACTGGAGGGACCACAGGCGGTTGAGGCCCTGCGGCTTGGGGTGGTTGACGCCTCGCCAGTTGACGGGTCCCGCCGCCTGCTCCATCACCATCCAGGGTCCGCCGCCCGCCTGGGAGCGGGTCATGTCGCCGATCATGGCGTTGTACTGGCCGCCGTACGGATCCTTGGGGTCGGGGTAGATGTCGACGGAGACGAGGTCTTCCTCGCGGGCCCAGGTCCAGGCGTCCTGGCCGGTCCAGAAGGGCATGAAGTTGGTGGTGACCGGGACGTGGGGGGTGTGGCGGCGCACGATGTCCCGCTCGGCGCGGTAGCACTCCAGGAGCATGTCTGAGGTGTAGCGCCGGAAGTCGAGCACGTGGGCGGGGTTCTTCATGTAGTGGGCGTGCCGGGGCGGCAGGATCTCGTCCCAGCTGTCGTAGCCCTGGCTCCAGAAGGCGGTTCCCCAGGCCGTGTTGAGCGCGTCGAGGGTTCCGTACCTCTCCTGGAGCCAGCCGCGGAAGGTGCGGGCGGCCTCGTCGCCCCAGTCGAAGGTGCAGTACTCGTTGTTGATGTGCCACATGGTCAGGGCGGGGTGGCTGCCGTAGCGGGCGGCGAGGTCTTCCGTGAGGGCGGCGGCGTGGCGCCGGTAGACCGGGCTGGAGTGGGAGAAGTGCTGCCGGGACCCCCACCACTCGGTCCGGCCGTCGGCGTCGCGGGGCAGGGTCTCGGGGTGGAGGCGTCCCATCCAGGGCGGGGGCGAGGAGGTGGGGGTGGCGAGCACGACCCCGATGCCGTGGGCGTGCAGGAGGTCCATGAGCCGGTCGAGCCAGCCGAACTCGCGGGCGCCGGGGCGGGGTTCGATCCTGGCCCAGGAGAAGACACCGACGGTGACCGAGTTGACGCCGGCTTCCTTCATCAGGCGGATGTCCTCGGGCCAGGTCTCCTCGGGCCACTGCTCGGGGTTGTAGTCGCCGCCGAAGAGGATGCGCGCCGGGCGGTCCGGCCGTCCGCCGTGGGGGCGGGTCACGTCGTCGAGGCCGGGCATCAGGCGATGTCCCCGTACTGGATGCCTCGGCCGTTGGTGCCGAGGTAGACGCGGCCGTAGAGGCGCGGATCGCCGGTGATCACCTCGCCCGTCCATCCCCACTGGTGGGCGTCGTCGTTGATACGGGTCCAGCTCGCGCCCTCGTCGTCGGAGCGGTACACGCCGACGAAGTCGGCGGTGGCGCCGGTCTGGTAGATCGCCGGGTAGCCGGGGTCCTGGGCCGCCTTGCCGAAGCCGAGGGCGTACGAGGCCCAGCAGCTGGTCACCTTGGTGAAGGTGCGGCCGGCGTCGGTGGAGCGGTAGAGGCCGTTCCACTTGGCGGAGAGCCAGAGGTGGCCGCGGCGGCCGGGGGCGGCGGCGATGCGGAACTGGGTGTCGCCGGACGGAAGTCCGGTCGCACCGACCGTGAACGACGCGCCACTGTCAGTGCTCACGTATACGTTTCCTGTGTCGGTGTCGTACGCGTAGAAGAGCGTCGGGTCGGCCGGGTCGGCGACCGGCGTGGCGCCCTTCGGGAAGGAGGAGACCTCGGTCCAGGTCGCACCGTTGTCGGTGGAGCGGTGCGCGGCGTGCCTGGTGCCGTCCCAGTGCACGAAGGACCAGAGCAGTGCCGTGGCGTCGGCGCCGAGGGCGATCGGTCCCGGTGCGTCCTTGGCGATGGGGGGCTGGGCGGAGAAGGGCGCCCAGGTCCGGCCCCCGTCGGTGGAGTACGCGCCGTTGCCGTGGTCGCCCCAGCCGGTGCGGACGACATGGTGCGGCCGCAGCGCGGCCTGCGCGAGTCCGGTCGCCGACCCGAACACCGGATGCGTGGCCATGCCGTCGGAGGGGGACGCCGTGAGGCTGTCGTGGTACATGACGCCGATGTCGCCGAGCCCGCTGATCAGGTGCGCCGTCCCGACCGGCGGCGAGATCAGCTGGCGTACGGCGGACTCCTCCAGGCCGCGGACGCGCGGGGCCCAGTGGGTGAGGTCCCGGGTCGCGTAGAGCGTCGCGCCCGTTCCGTAGAGCAGGTGCTTCGCGTCGAAGGGGTCCAGGGCGAGTGCCTGGATCCACCAGCCGAACTTGGGGTGTTCCTCGCCCCACTTCAGGAAGGGGGTCTCCGACACGTCGAAGACCGCGGTGTTCTTGAGAGAGGTCCAGGTCGCGCCGCCGTCGGTGGAGCGGAAGAGGGTGTCGACGTCCGCCCAGCGGTTGTTCGTGGAGACCACGACGGTGCCGGGGCGGCGGGCGTCGACGGCGACGCCGCCGTAGCCGAAGGTGTCGGGGCTGCCGGCGGAGGTCGTGCCGCCCGGGCGGACGGGGGTGACCTCGGTCCAGCGGCCGGTGACGGTGTGCAGCTTGTGCACCGATCCGGTGGTCTGGCCGTTGGGGCCGGGCGCGTCGGCGTAGGTGACGTACAGCTCGCGGGCGCAGGCGTCGTACGCGGCGCGGATCGGGACCTTGGCGGCGGTGCCGGCCGGCCGGCCGGGGACGGGCTCCCAGCCGGTGGCGGTCGAGCGGAGCAGAGTGGCGCCGTCGTCGCCCCAGCCGGCGTAGACGGTGCGGCCGGCGGCGACGAGGAAGGTGACGCCCTGGCCGGTCGCCGAGGGCTGGGCGGGGAAGCCGGTCGCGGGTGCCCAGGTGGCTCCCCGGTCGGTGGACTTGAGGAGGCCGTCGTGGCGGGTGCCCAGCCACAGGGTGTCGCTGCCGCGCGGGTCGACGAGGAGGCGCTCGCCCGTGCCCCGGCCGTCCTCGTTGGCGCCGAGCTTGACGGTGAGGTCGGTGCGGGCCCAGGTCGCGCCGCGGTCCTCCGAGCGCAGTACGGCGCCGTTGCCCGCCCACGGCTGACTGTAGGTGCCCAGCGCCAGGTACAGCCGGTCGGGGTGGGCGGGGTCGACGGCGATCGCCTCGACGCCGAGGAGGTTCCAGTCGTCCCAGCCGAGGTGGTCGGTGAGCGGGGTCCATCGGGCGGCGCGGGCGTCCCAGCGGTAGGCGCCGCCGATGTCGGTGCGGGCGTAGGCGAGGCCGCGTACGGCGGGGTGGAAGAGGACGCCGGTGATGAAGCCGGTGCCGCCGATGACCGCGGTGCGCCAGCGGTAGGGAGTGCTCGCGGCGCCGGAGTCGGGGCGTGCGGCGGCGCGGACCGCGGGGCCGGCGGCGGGTGCGGCGTGCGCCGTGCCGGGGAGCCCCGGCAGGGCGGTGGCGGCGGTCGCGGCGGCGGCGCCGGCGAGGACGGTACGCCGGGAGACCGTGACGGACGACGGTGTGGGCACGGGAAGGGACGGCGGCATGGCGAACCTCGCGCTCGACGGGGAGGAAGGTGGGGGACGGCGCAGCGGCGCGCGGAGGGCTCAGCCCTTGACCGCGCCGGTGAGCATGCCCTTCTTGAAGTGCTTCTGGACGAAGGGGGAGAAGACGGCGACGGGGACCAGGGCGAGGACCATGACGGCCATCTGGACGGCGACCCCGGACAGCGAGCCGGCCTTGACGGCCTGGCCGAGGCCCACCGGGATCTCCTGCTTCTGCACGAGCTGGATCAGGACGTTCTGGAGCGGCATCATCTTCTGGTCGCTGAGGTAGATGGAGGCGTTGAACCAGGCGCTCCAGTAGCCGACGGCGTAGAAGAGGGTGATCACGGCGATCACGGCGCGGGACAGTGGCATCACGATCTGCCAGAGGATCCGCAGGTCGCCGGCGCCGTCGATACGGGCGCTGTCGATGAGTTCGGGCGAGACTCCCATGAAGAAGCCGCGCAGGACCAGGATGTTGAAGACGCTGACCGCGCTGGGGAGGATCAGCGCCAGATAGGTGTCCGTCAGGCCGAGGGTCTGCACCAGCAGGTAGGTGGGGATCAGTCCGGCGCCGAAGAACATGGTGGCCATCAGGGTGAGCAGGATGGCGCGGTGGCCGAGCGAGCCCGGCCGGGAAAGCCCGTAGGCGCAGAGGATGGACACCGCCATGGAGAAGACGGTTCCCGCCACCGTCACACCGACGCTGACGAGCGCGGCGCGGGTGACCTGGCCGCCGCTGAGCAGCTCCTGGTAGGCGATGAAGGTGATGTCCTTGGGGACGATGACCAGTCCGCCGGCCTCCGTGATCGTCTTCTTGGAGGAGAGGCTGGTGACGATCACGATCCACAGCGGGAAGAGCACCGCGAGGCAGGCGAGTCCGAGCACCGCGGCCTTGGCCGTGAGGCCGGCGCGGGTGGGCGGCTCCTCCCAGACGGGCCGGGCGGGAGCGGCCCAGCGGCCGCGGGCCGTCGTCGTCACGGTCATTTCCGGTACACCCCCTGCTCGCCCATGAGATGGGCGGCCTTGTTCGCCGAGAGCACCAGCACGAGGCCGACGACTCCCTTGATCAGTCCGGCGGCGGCCGCGTAGCTGAAGTCCTGGCTGCGCAGACCCGTCCACCACACGAAGGTGTCGAGGACCTCGGCCGCGCCGGGGCCCACCGCGTCGCGTTGGAGCAGCAGCTGCTCGAAGCCGACGGTGAGCGCGTCGCCGACGCGCAGGACGAGGAGCAGCGCGATGATCGGGCGCAGCGCGGGCAGCGTGACGTGCCACATGCGGCGCCGGCGGTTGGCACCGTCCATGGCCGCGGCCTCGTAGAGGTCCTGGTTGACGGCGGCGAGGGCCGCGAGGAAGACGATGATGCCCCAGCCCGCGTCCTTCCAGATGCCCTCCGCCGTGACCAGGTACTTGAAGATCTCGGGGTCGGTCATGAGGTCGAAGCCCTCGTGGCCGCGCTCCCGCAGCGTCTGCGCGATGATGCCGGCGCCGCCGAGGATCTGCTGGAAGACGGTGACGACCAGCACCCAGGAGAAGAAGTGCGGCAGGTACAGCACCGCCTGGATCATCGCCCGCAGCCGGGGCCTGAGCACGCTGTTGATGAGCAGGGCGAGGGCGATCGGCACGGGGAAGTACAGGACGAGCTGGAGGAGGAACAGGACGAATGTGTTCTCCACCGCGTGCCAGAACGAGGGGTCGGAGAAGACCCGCTCGAACTGGGCGAACCCGACCCAGGGGCTCTCCAGCATGGCGGTGACGCCGTTGGTGGAGACGTAGGGGTCGTAGTCCTGGAAGGCGATCACAGCGCCGAGGATCGGTACGTAGTTGAAGACCAGGACCAGGACGAGCGCGGGCAGCGTCATCAGGAGCAGGGTCCGGTCCCGCCGGAGACGGCGGCCGAGGGGGACCTTCGCCGAGGCGCGGGGCGCGTCGGAGGCGACCGGGGCGGCCGGGGCGACCGTCGTGGGCCGGGCCGGCTTCTGCCGGTCCTCCGGCCGGTGCGGATGGAGCGTGGCCACGGTCAGCTCGCCGCGGACCCGTGGGAATCGAGCAGCTTCTTGTACCAGTCGCGCAGCTGGTCGCCACCCTTGCTCTTCCATTCCGACACCGCCTGCTGCATGTCGGACAGCTTCCTGCGGCCGCGGACGATGTCCTTCTCCAGCTGCTCGAAGTCGTTCATCAGGCCGATCCACTGGGAGGGCTCGGTGACGGTCATGCCGTAGAAGGAGGACTTGATGGTGAAGGCGCCCATGCGCTGCTGCCACTCGACCATCGCGCGGGTGACCTCGGGGGTGTCGGGGTGGGCGACGTAGGGGGCGGGGTTGGCGACGAAGAGCCAGGAGCTGTTGACCTCGTTGTTGCCCTGGTCGGTCTTGACCGGGAGGCCGTCCTTGACCGTGTGGTCGATGCCCTCGACGCCGTAGTCGGTCAGCATCCGCTCCTTGGTGCCGTACGGGGCGGCGGTGAAGTCGGCGATGGCGAGGATGTCCTCGACGACCGTCCTGGAGCTGCCCTTCTTCACGAAGGCCCAGATGTTGGCCGGGTTCGTCGCCCAGAGCGTGGGGTCGCCGCCCGCGTGGCCCGGGATGTCCATGGCGGAGATGGCGAACTCGGGGTTCTGCGCGGCCTGTTCGGTGGTCTTGGCGTACCAGTGGGAGATGTCGTTGTTGTAGACGAGGACCTGTCCCGAGGTGAAGCGGTTGCCGGCGTCGCCCTGGTTCTGCGCCCTGGCGTCCGGGTGGACCAGGCCCGCGTCGTAGAGCTTGCGGCTCCACTCCAGGGCTTCGAGGTACTCCTGCGTCTCGATGCGGTTGACCAGCTTGCCGTCGACCAGGTGCCAGCCGAGGGACTTCTCGCTGCCGGAGAGGACCCCGAACATGTTGAACGCGGTCCAGGTCATGTCGTCGCAGGCCCAGACCTTCGCCTTGGCGCTGGTCATCTCCTTGGCGAGGGCGAGGAACTCCTCGGCGCTCTTCGGGAGTTGCCAGCCTTTCGCGTCGAAGACGTCCTTGCGGTAGAAGGGCGCGATGTTGGTGACGTACGAGGCCGGCATGGGCAGTCCGCGCAGCTTGCCGCCGAAGATCGAGCGCTGCCAGGCGTCGGTGGGGATGGCGGCGAGGTTCGGGTACGCCTTGATCCTGTCCCCGGAGAGGTACGGGCCGAGGTCCTCGAACTTGGCGTTGATGGCGCTGGGGATCTTGCCGCCGAGGTTCCAGCCGGGGACGACGACGAGGTCCGGGATGTCGCTGGAGGCGAGGACGGCGCCGAGCTTCTGGTCGTAGACGTTGCCGTCCTGGTTCTGCCAGACGGTCTTGACGCCGATGGCCTCGTTCATGGCCGTGTAATAGGGGTTGTCGTTGGCCGGCGGGGTGCCCCAGAGCGGGGCCATGACGCGGATCGTGCTGCCCTTGCCGCGCTTGCCGGAGACCGAGGTGGCGAGCCGCTCCTTGGCGATGGGGCGGGTGAATCCGGCCGCCGAGCCGTTCTTGGGGGCGATGTCGGGGGTGACGACGGTGCGTGCGACGTACGCGGGGAGGATCTTCTGGGCGTCCTTCCCGGTGGTCGTGCCGTCCTTCTTCCCGCTCTCCCCGCCGCCGCAGGCCGCGAGGAGCGGCATCCCGCCGGCCACGGCGACCGCGGCGACCGCGGTGGAACCGAGGAAGCCTCTCCGGCTCGGGGAGGAGTTCCCGGAGATCCCCGGGGAGCTCGGGGAACCCGTGGTGACGGCGTTCGGCGTCATTGCGTCAACCCTTCGTGGCGCGCCAGGACATCCGGCGGAAGCGGGCCGCCGGTCGGCTGCGGTGTGTGAGGTGGAGCGGGCGGGCGCGGCGGCCCGCGGCGCTGTCGACACGCACTGTCGAAGCGCTTCGATGTTGCTGCGAGGTTAAGTGAACGTCACCACCCCGGCAAGAGCCGATTCCAAGATTCCTCGGCTCTCGACCGCCGAACTCGCCTGCCGTGAGGGCCGATGCGACGAGATGACTCCGGACGCCTTGACACACCCTCGTGCGGAGTCGAGCATCGAAGCGCTTCGAAAACCACTCGCTCTCCTCTGCCCAAGGGATTTGTACGTGACCGCTCAACGGCCGCTCTTCCGTGACCCCGCGACCGCTGTCGGCCGTCGCGTCGACGACCTCCTCGGCCGGCTCACCCCCGACGAGCGGATCGCGATGCTGCACCAGTTCGCGCCCGCCGTGCCCCGGCTCGGCGTCGCGGCGTTCCGGACGGGTCAGGAGGCCCTGCACGGCGTCGCCTGGATGGGACCCGCCACCGTGTTCCCGCAGGCCGTCGGTCTCGGTGCCACCTGGAACCCCGGCCTCGTGCGCCGGATCGGCGAGGCCGTCTCCCGCGAGGCCCGGGCGATGCGCGCCAAGGACGACCGGGTCGGGCTCAACGTCTGGGCTCCGACCGTGAATCTGCTGCGCAACCCGCTGTGGGGCCGCGGCGAGGAGGGCTACTCGGAGGACCCCGGGCTGACCTCCGCCCTCGCGACGGCGTACACCCGGGGGCTGCGCGGCGACCACCCGATGTACTGGCGCACGGCCCCCGTCCTCAAGCACTGGCTCGCCCACAACAACGAGGCCGAGCGGGACACCTCCTCCGCCTCGGTCCGCCCGCGGGTGCTCCACGAGTACGACCTGCGGGCCTTCCGCGGCGCCGTGGAGGCGGGCGCGGTCGCCGGCGTCATGCCCGCGTACAACCTGGTCAACGGGCGGCCCAACCACCTCTCGCCGTATCTGGAGGACCACTTGAGGACCTGGACGGACCAGGAGCTCCTGGTCTGCTCGGACGCCGGCGCGCCCTCCAACCTCGTCGACTCCGAGAAGTACTTCGCCACGCACGAGGAGGCGACGGCCGCGGCGTTGCGCGCCGGCGTCGACTCCTTCACGGACCACGGCACCGACAGTTCGACGATCGTGGCCCGGCTGCGCGGCGCGCTGGAGCGGGGCCTGATCGACCAGGAGGACATCGACCGGGCCGTCCGCCGCCAGCTGGCCGTGCGTTTCGCGCTCGGCGAGTTCGATCCGGAGCTGGACCCGTACGCGGACGAGAGGGACTTCGACACGCCCGCGCACCGGGCGCTGGCCCGGGAAGCCGCCGAGCAGGCCGTCGTCCTGCTCAAGAACGACCCGGTCGACGGCGCGGACGGTCTGCTGCCGTTGCGCCCCGCCGCCCGGATCGCGGTCGTGGGGCTGCTCGCCGACGAGTGCAAACTCGACTGGTACAGCGGGACACTGCTGCACCGCTCCACCCCGCTGGACGGGCTGCGCGAGCGGTTCGGCGCCGATCGCGTCGTCTTCGCGGAGGGCGTGGACCGGGTGCGGCTGCGGACCGCCTCCGGCGCCCGGCTGCGCGTCCCGGAGGGCGGCGCCCCGAAGACGGCGCGCGCGGCCGAGGGCGCCCTGGATCCCGCCCTGATCGCCGGACGCACCGACCTCCCGCCGCTGACCACGGACGCCGAGGGGTCGGAGCTGGCGCTGGTCGACTGGGGCGACGGACTGCTCACCCTGCGCGCCCCGGACGGACGCTATCTCTCGGTCGCCGACGACCAATGGGTGCGGGCCTCGGCCGACCAGCCGGGGGGCTGGGTCGTCCAGGAGGTCTTCCGGTGGGAGGCGCATGGGACGGGTCACCTCCTGGCGCACGTCGGGACCGGCGGATACGTCTCTGTCGCCGCCGACGGCGTGAAGGTTGCCGCCGAGCGGGAATCCGCCGAGATCTTCACGGTCGAGACCGTCGAGCGGGGGGAGGACGCGGTGGCACGGGCCGCCGCCGACGCCGATGCGGTCCTCGTGGTGGCGGGCAACGATCCGCATCTGTGCGGTCGCGAGACCGAGGACCGCACGACGCTGGCGCTTCCCGCACAGCAGGACCGGCTGTGGCGGGCGGCCCACGCCGCCAATCCCCGCACCGCGCTGCTCCTCGTCTCCTCCTACCCGTACGCCGTACCGGAGGCCGCCGCCGCGCTGCCCGCGCTGCTCTGGACGGCGCACGGCGGCCAGGCCGCGGGCACGGCGCTGGCCCGCGTGCTCGCCGGTGACGTCTCCCCCGCGGGCCGGCTGCCACAGACCTGGTACGCGGCCGACGCGGACCTGCCCGGGATGCTGGACTACGACATCATCGGCGGGCGACAGACGTATCTGTACTTCGACGGCACACCGCTGTTCCCCTTCGGACACGGCCTGTCGTACACGTCGTTCGCGTACGGCGAGCTGTCGGCCGCGGTCGACGGCGAGGTGGTACGGGTCGGATGCACGGTCACCAACACCGGCACCGTCGCCTCGGACGAGGTGGCCCAGGTGTACGTGCGGGCCGTCGCCCCGTCCGTACCGCGCCCGCACGGCGAGCTGGTCGCGCACCGCCGGCTGCCGCTGCGACCGGGCGCCTCCGAGACGTTGTCGTTCGAGATCCCGCTCTGCGCGCTCGGCTTCTGGGACGTGGCGCACGGGCGGTGGACGGTGGAGCCGGGGCCGTACGAGTTCCGGATCGGCCCGTCCAGCGCGGATCCGCGCGGGTCGGCCGTCATCGAGATCGAGGGGATACGACCGGGGCCTCGACCCGTCCTGGAGCACGGCCTCGCCGCCGTCGACCACGACGAGCAGACGGGCACGGAGATCGTCGATCTGACCAAGGTGTCGGGCGATGCCGTGGCCCCCGCCGATCCGTCGACGCCCGGCCGGCTGGTCTTCAGGAGCTGCGACTTCGGGGACGGCGTCACCGAGGTGGCCGTGGAGGTCGCGGGCGCGGGCCGGATCGGGCTCTCGCTGGACGGCCGCACGCCGCTCACCGAGATCGACGTCCCGGAGACCGGCGGCCGGTACGTGTACACCACTCTGGGCTCCACCGTCCTCGCACAGGGCGTGGCGGACCTGCACATCGAGCTGCGCGGGCGTGTTCGCCTCGCGCGGGTCGGCTTCGCCGGCTGAGGGTCCGGCCGAAGACCGACCAGAGGGGCCCGGCACCGATGCCTTCCGGTGCCGGGCCCCGTCGTGTCCCCGGTGCGCGGGCGGGACGGGTGGAGACGTGCGCCCTTCGGCCGCGTGCATCGGCCCCCGCACATCCCGGCCCTTCGGCCCACGACTTCGGTGCACTCATGTCGGCCCTGCGCAGGACGGCCCACGCGGAACAGCCCACGCGGAACAGTCCCCGCCGATCAGCCCACGCGGAACAGCCCTGGGAGCCCGGAGGCCCGGGGGGGCGCAGGGGGGGGGGGGGGGGGGGGGGGGGGGGGTTGGGGGGGGGGGGGGGGGGGGGGGGGGGGGGGGGGGGGGGGGCGGGTCACGACAAGTAACATCTCGTATGCCGTATCATT
>NZ_JBVHWN010000017.1:0-130588 GCF_055564335.1 Streptomyces sp. NPDC029139
CGGAGCCTCCCTCCCCCCCCCCCTCCCCCCCTCCCCCCCCCCCCCCTCCCCCCCCCCCCCCCCCCCCCCCCCCCCACCCCCCCCCCTCCCCCCCCCCCCCCCCCCCCCCCCCCCCCCCCCCCCCCCCCCCCCCCCCCCCCCCCCCCCCCGCCCCCTCTCCTCTTCACTCACTCGAACAAGGAGTACGCATCACCATGGCCCGTTTCGACGTCAACGCCGCTCGCGCCCAGCGCCAGGAGGCCCACGGCCGCGCCTGGTCCTTCGAGCTGGACGGCGAGTCCTACACCCTCCCCACCGAGCTCTCCCGCGCGACCGCGAAGGCTCTGCGCAAGCTCGACGACAACGACGTGGACGGGCTGCTCGCGCTCCTGATGGGTGAGGAGCAGTTCGCCCGCTTCGAGCAGCACGACATCACCATGCAGGACATCGCCGCCATCCTGGAGGCCTACGGCAAGGAGACGGGGCTCGGCCTGGGGGAAGACTGAGCCTCGTCGAGTTCGTCGAAGAACACGCCGAGGCCCTTGAGGCGGATCTCCTCCGCTACTACGGCACCGATCTCCTCGACTGGCACCGCGGCGAGCTCTCCAGCCGCCGCGTGCTGGTGATGATCAAGCACCTGCCACGGGACAGCGCGGTCCAGCGCGAGCTCCACGGCGAGGCAGCGGAGTGGTCGATCACCGACCATCTGCTCGCGGCGACGGTGGACCATCTGGCCGTCGCCAACTGGATGTTCCAGTGCGTCAACGCCTCGGAGGACGGCGACCAGCCGGAGCCTCCGGCACCGGTTCCCCGCCCCGGCGGCACGGACGAGGACGGAGAGGAACGGGACGAGAACTCCACGCCGGAGCAGACCGCCGAGGCGGTCTCCCCGGGAGCGCTCGCCCGGTTCTTCGGCTGACGCCCGCGCCCCGCACCCGCCTCGCCCCCTCCCCAGCCCCCGGTGCCCGTTCCCGTTTCAGGGAGCGGGCTCCGGGGGCGGTTCCTGTGCTCGGTCGACCAGTTCCTCCTCCAGAGCTCTGGCCCGCTCCGACAGCCGTCGTCCCCTGCGCCCGCGCGTCTCCGGTTCGCCGGGGTCGGGGGCACGGCGGTCGGCGGGGGGCCCGGACTGGCCGGGGACCTGGCCGAGCGGCGGTACGACGGGGCGCCCGCCCTTGCCGCGTACCACCTTCCGTACCGAATGGGCCGTCCTGCGGGTCCGCAGCTCCTGGGCGGTGAGCAGTACGTCCTGTTCCGGCTCCGGTTCCGGGGCCTCGGTGCGCGGGCGGGGCGGCTCGTCGTCGTCCCGGCCGGCGGTGGCGTGTTCGAGCTGGGCGTCGCGGCCGGACGTGGGCGCGGGATCCGGCGCGGACGCGCTGTCAGGCGTCCGGTCGGGCATCCGCTCGGACGACCGGTCAGGCGTCCGGTCGGGCGTCCGGTCGGGCTCGGGGTGCCGGCCTCGCTGGTCGAACTGTTCGCGTTCCCGACGGAGGCGCTCCTCGGCCTCGATCACGGCGGCGGGCGGTTCCAGGAGCCGGGCGAAGGGCAGCGGGATGACCCGCGCGCCGTCCTCGGCCTCGCCCGTGCGGCGCTGGGGGCGGCGGACTCCACGCGCGTCACGCTGGCCCTGCGCGTAGGCGTCGGCGACGCGCCTCTCGTACTCGCGGCGTATGCGGGGAAGTTCCTCCGAGACGGCCTCGGCCCAGCCGGCGGTGAAGGTGGCCGTCTCGCGGCGGTCCAGTTCGGCTCTGGCGATCACGACGAGGTCCTCGGGCGCGTACCCGTGGACGTGGACCAGTTCGGAGATCCATGCGAACAGATGGGGTAGGTCGGAGTTCGTCTCGAACCAGTCGACGACCCGTCCGCGGTGGCCATCGCCCCGCTCCCTGTCCATACGCCTGTATGCCTTCCGCCCCCTGGGGTCCCCTCGCGCCGCTCGCGCCCCTGACGCTCCGAGGTGGTCCGGTCTGGAACGCGTATCCAGCGTACCCGGTCGGTCTCAGCGAACGTTGCATCATCAACCGGTCATGTTCCGCCGGAAGCAGACACGCCGTCAGAGCATTCGGCTCGACAAATACCGAACAGGTGTTCCACACTCTGTTCGTACAGTAGTTCGAACATGTGGTGCCCCCGCCTCACTCCGCGGCGCCGCCACGCACGCACGGGCAAGCAACCGGAAGGCAGGCGTCCATGACTCAGCAGGCCGAGGCATCGCGACCGCACATCCCGCTCCAGGACCGCCTCCGCCAGCTCCTCGAAGGACCCGTCGCCCTCGACAAGAGAGCGCTGCTCGGCACGCTGTACGCCGAGGTCTCCCGCTACGAGACCCTCGCGTACGCGGCCGGCTGGAACGACGCCCTCGCGACGACCCGCCGCGGCTCCCGCCGGGACGAGGACGCCTAGCCGCAGCGCGCTGCCCCTACGAACGAGCCCCTGCCGGGATGCGGCAGGGGCTTTTCGGCGCTTGGCCCTCACCGGCCGGAAGCGGAGCAACCCATGCCAGAAGTAACGAACGCAGAGCTCAGTAAGCAGCTCAACGATCTCCACGAACGTCTCAGCAAGGGTGACGTCGAGGTCAAGGTCACGTATGCCAAAGACCCCATGGATCAGTTCGATGACGTCAAGGATCCGGAGGGGACGAAGAAGGAGAAGGAGGAGACCTTCAAGGTCTCCGAGTTCAAGGCCGCCCTCATCACCGGCCAGCCCAGAATCGTCCACGACGCGATGCTGCCGTACGACTTCGTCAAGCGGTTCGCGGAGATGTACGAGGAGCTCCAAAAGGAGCCGATGACAGAGTACCTGGAGTCCATGGGGCTGGAAGGTTTCGCCGCCTCGTACGAAAAGTTTCACGAGAGGAACGCGGACTGGAAGGAATGGCTCTACTCGGCCATCGTCGGCCTGGTAGTTCCCGCGATCCTCGCCGGCATCGGCCTCGTACTGCTGGCCAGGTTCACCGTCATACAGCGGGCCATCCAGGGCGTCCTTCTCAACGTGGCGTCGATAGTCAGCCGCGGCCTTATCCCGCGCAATCTCATCCTTGCCAAGAACGACAACGGTGACGGCTGGGGGTTCCAGCCCAAGGCCCATGTCGAGGCGCGCGAGAGGCTGGCCGCTGCCGGTGTCCCCATCGCCGATCTCCCGGACGAGCAGAAGCTGAAGAAGCTCCGGGACGCGATCGGCAGCGTCAACAGCAAGATCACGACCTTCAACACCGAGGTCCGCAAGCTCCCGAGCGCCCGCTCGCTCGAGAAGACCGCGAAAGCGGTCACGAAGGTCAACACGGCCATCACAGCCGCCGTCCCCACCAAGATGGCCTCCGTCGCCGACAAGCTCGTGAAGATCGCCGAGGGCGTGGAGAAGTACAACCAACACCAGTTGGACACCAAGGCGCTCGACAAGGCCAACAAGGCCGTAGGTAAGTCCAACCCCACCAAGATCGCGGAACTGGCCAAAGCCACCGGCAAACTCGCCGGCGCCCAGCGGCACTTCAATCCGGAGAACCTTCCGAACGCCAGCAACCTCTCGGCGGCCGCCCGGGCCGCCAACGACCTCGCGACGGCGGGCGGGAACCTGGCCCAGGCCTTCAACAACTTCAGGGCCTCGGTCCAGCGCGCCGACCAGACGCTCTGATCCCCACCCGCGAAAGGAGGTACACCCATGTCTCTCACCAACTCCCTGAAGAGGGCGTCCGACTCCCTGCGCACCATGAAGACGCAGGCATCCGGCGCCGGCACCTCGGTCAAGAAGGTCGGTGATGCCGGCCGGGCGGCCAACGGGCAGCTCAAGAACCTGAAGAGCAGCGCCCAGAGCTCCAGCACTCAGCTCAAGAACCTCAAGACCGCCTCGGACCAGGCCGAGCGCTCCATGAAGAAGGCCGGACAGACCGCCGAGTCCGCCGGCAAGAAGCTCGGCAAGTACGAGTCCGGCGCCGGCAAGGCGGCCAAGGGCCAGGACAAGCTCAACAAGTCCATGAAGGGCAACATCCTCGCCCGTCTGATCGAGCTGTTCATGCCGCTCATCGAGAAGATCGTCGACATGGCGGCCCGCTCGAAGACCATGCAGACGATCATGAAGAAGGCCTTCAGCGCGATCAAGACCGTCATCAGCTCGGTCATGAAGGCCATCGGCCCGATCATGAAGAAGGCCGGCCAGCTGATCAAGACGGTCTGGAACGGCATCAAGAAGGCCATCTCCACCGTCGTCAAGGCCGTCGCCACCGTCATCAAGACCTACGTGAAGATCTGGAAGACGGTCATCACCACGGTCATGAACGCGATCCGGACGGTCATCCGGACCGTCTGGAACGGCATCAAGGCCGTCATCACCCCGGTGGTGAACTGGATCAAGACCGCGATCCCGAAGGCCTTCAGCGCCGTCAAAGAGAAGATGTCCTCCATCTGGAACGGCCTCAAGGACATCGCGTCCCGGGCGTTCGAGGGCATCAAGAACGGCGTGAAGGGCCCAATCAACGCGGTCATCGGCCTGATCAACGGCATGATCGGCAGTCTGAACCGGGTCAAGGTCAGCGTCCCGGGCTGGGTCCCGCTCGTCGGCGGCAAGACCTTCGGGGTCAACATCCCCACCATTCCCATGCTCGCCACCGGTGGTGTCGTCATGCCCCGCCACGGCGGTGTCCCGGCGATCCTCGCCGAGGCCGGTGAGGCCGAGGCCGTCCTCCCGCTCTCCAAGCTGGACCGGCTGCTCGCCCAGACCGCCCGCCGCGCCCGTATGTCGGCCCAGGCGCAGGCCGGCGGCGGCGCGGGAGCCTCGCTGCACATCGAGCACTACCACGCGGCCCGCGGCACCGACCCGCAGTCGACGGCGAACGCGCTGATGTACCTGGCGAAGGCACGCGGATGAGTGCCGCCGCAGTCGCCATGCCGCGGTTCGCCATGCCACGGTTCGGCGCGGTCACTCCGGTGATGAACTCCCTGCGGCAGGGCGTCGGCCAGGCGGGCGACTCGCTCAAGCGGCTCAAGCAGGGTGTCCAGCAGGCGGCCGGCGGCATGTCCACGTTCGCCGCCGGCCTTCGCACCGCCGGCTCCTCCGTACGCACCCTGGGCACCAGCGCCTCCGGCGCGGTGACCGCCGTCCGCAAGATCCAGCAGTCCAAGGCGGCCACCGGGATCCGGAGGACGGGCACCGCCGCGGGCAAGGCGAGGACCGCCGCCGCCAAGATCGGCACCGGCATCGGTGGTCTGGTCGCGATCCTCGCTCCCCTGCTGCCCGTCACCGACGTCATCAGCAAGCTGATGGACACCTACGGCACCGTCATGACCGTCGCCTCCATCGCGATGACCGGCATCAACCTCGCCATGCGCGCCAACCCCATCGGCTTCCTCGTCGGCATCCTCGTGCCCGTCGCCGCCTACCTCATCGAGCTCGCGGTCAACTCCAAGACCGGCCAGAAGTTCCTCAAGCAAGCCTTCGACGCCGCCCTCAAGGTCTTCCGGGCGATCTGGACCTTCCTCTCACCGATCATGAAGGTGCTCGGCAAGGCCGTCGGGACCTACTTCAAGGCGTACCTGACCCTCTTCAAGGCCGCCCTGAAGGTCGTCGGGGCCGCGATCAACGGCATCTCCAAGATCCGTGGCGCCGTCACCTCCGCCTCCAACGCGCTGCGCGGGATCGCCTCGCGCACCCTCGGCGGGATCAAGAGCGCGGTCAAGCCGGTCGTGTCCTTCATCACGGACAAGATCCCCGGCTTCTTCCGTACCGCCAAGGACGCGGTCAGCAAGGCCCTGCGCGGCATCGGGGACCTCATCAAGGGCGCCCTGAGCGCCGTCGTCGGCGTCGTCAAGGGGCCGATCAACGGCCTCATCGCCTTCGCCAACTGGATCATCGACGGCCTGAACAAGCTGACCGTCTCGATCCCGCTCACGGACAAGAAGTTCGGCGTCGACCTCGACAAGATCCCGATGCTGGCCGACGGCGGTGTCGTCTTCCCCGGCGCCGCCGACGCCCCGCGCATCGACTCGCTCACCGTGCTCGAGAACCGCCGCGTCCCGGCCCTCGTCGAGCCGGCCCGACCGGCTCGCCGCATACGGGACTTCCACGAGCAGCCCGGCGCCGGACCCCGGTCGACCGCCGAGGACCTGCTGTTCCTCGCGACCGCCCGCCCCTGACACCCCATCAGAAGTGAGGTGACGGCCCCCATGGCCGAGACCACAACCGCATACGCCACCGGAAACGGTTACACCGCCGACGTCGCGCCCGGCTCGCTGATCACCCAGGACGGGCAGATGCAGTGGGCCGGGCTTCTCATCGGCCCCGGCACCCCCTTCGCCATCGACCGCTCCGGCCTCACCGGCTGGGAGGACCTGCCCGAGTACGACTCCTCCGACGCCGACCGGCCCACCTCGCACGGCGCCTGGTCCGGCTCCCGCTACGCCAAGCCGCGCAAGGTCGGCGGGACGATCGTCCTGATACCGGAGTACGGATCGGCCCCCGAGGCCATCCGCGCGCTGCGCCAGGCCCTCGCGCTGCTCGACGAGGAGCGCTGGCTCACCGTCCGGCTGCACGGCGAGATGCTCACCGTCCGTGCCCGGATCGCCCAGCGGGTGGTCCCGGCCGACCAGGGCTTCGCCACCCAGGGCAGCTCCAAGATGTCCGTCCAGTGGCTGGCCTCCGACCCGCGCCGCTACGCGGTCGGCGAGCAGACCGTCTCCACCGTCGCGCCGCAGCCCGAGGCCGGTCTCGACTGGCCGCTGACCTGGCCGCTCGACTGGGGCCAGGCCACGTCCACCGGCGACGTCGTCGCCGAGAACACCGGCTCGGCCGCCACCCACCCGGTCATCACCTTCCGCGGCCCGTGCTCGATGCCGACCGTCACCGAGCGGGTCAGCAAGCGCCGGCTGCGGTACGCGATCGACCTGGCCACCGGCGACGAGCTGGTCGTCGACACCGCCAACGGCACGGTGACCCTCAACGGCACCGCCTCCCGCCGGCACACCGCCATGGCGGACTCCAGCCCGGAAGAGCTCTTCCTGCTCGAACCGGGCCGCGCGGAGCTCTCCTTCCGGCCGGACGACAGCCCGGAGGCGCTGATGACGGTCCGCTGGCGCAACGCCGAGTGGTGACACCCGGCATCCCGCAACCGACGGAAAGGTGAACCATGACCGTTCGCGCCGCTTGGCTCCAGTCCACCGGACAGACCCGTGAGGACACCCGCCTCACCCTGGCCGCCCTGCTCACCCCCTCCGGCCAGACCTCGGAGGAGACCCCTCTGCGCTCTCGGCCGGGCATCCTGCCCGGCGGCTTCGTCCTGACCGGCGGAGCCCCCATGCAGTGCACGATCGGCACCGGCCGCGCGATCATCCAGGGCAAGGACACCCGTCAGGGCGCCTACCTGGTGAGCGCGATCTCGCCGGAGACGATCACCATCGAGGACGGCGACGCACAGTACGACCGGATCGATCTCATCGAACTGGCCGTCGTCGACAACGACTACGACAAAACCGGCGTCACCGAGGCCGTCGTCCGGCTGGTCAAGGGCACGCCCGCGGCCGCTCCGGTCGCCCCGGCGAGCGGCCCCGGCAGCACCCAGCCGCTCTACACCGTCAAGGTCCCCAAGGGCGTCTCGGCCGGTACCGGCGGCATCGCCTGGACCGGTGGCGCGGTGACGACCCAGCACTGGCCCGTGGTGGCCCTCGGCGGCATCAGCCCGACGAGCGGCTTCAAGGGCGCGTACGCCGGCCAGTACCGCGACGCCGGCGGCCTTCTCCAGCGCTGGGACGGCGCGACGTGGGTCTCGTACCCGAAGGCGATCGGCGGCATCGCGCCCGCCGGCGCGGTGGGGTCGTCCGGCAGCTACACCGGCCAGTACCGGGACAGCTCCGGGGTCCTGCAGCGCTGGGACGGCTCGGCCTGGCAGTACGCCCAGGGCACCGCGACCGTGCTGCTCAGCGTCTCCCAGCTGCTCTCGGCCAACCAGCAGACCATCTCCCCGGCGACGTGGACCCCGGTCAACATGCCGACGGTCGACGTCGACGACGCCGCCGGCTGGAACGGCACCACGACCTACGTCGTGCCCCGCACCGGCTGGTGGCGCGTCTCCGGCCACGTCGCCTGGGCCAACGACGCCCAGACCGGCATGCGCGGCGCCCGCCTCCTGGTCAACGGTGGCGGCGTGAGCCGTACCACCTGGCTCACCCCGGCCGGCAACGGCGCCATCACCGTCGGCGGCACCGGCCTGATCAAGCTCACCGCGGGCAACACCCTCCAGCTCGCCGCCTACCAGTCCCACACGGCGGCGGTGAAGACGCTCGGCGGATCGGGCTACTCCTGCAACCTCGCCGCCGAGTGGATCAAGTCCTGACCCCCGCACCCGCTCTCCTTCCTGATCGGAGAATTCCATGAACCTGCGCAGCAGCTGGGTCCTCGAGACCGGCCAGACCCGTGAGGACACCCGCCTCACCCAGATCGGCGCCACCAACGCGCTCAACCCCGTCCAGGTCCGCTCCGGCATCCTGCCCGGCTCCTACGACGGCAAGTACCGGCTGTCCGGCTTCTGGATGACGGGCGCCTCCGCCATGGCGGCCACCGTGTCCGAGGGCCGCGCCGTGATCCAGGGCGACATCTCCCAGGGCGTCTACCCGGTCGCCCTGCCGTTGTCCCAGCAGGTCGCCTTCGTCGAGGGCGACGCCCAGTACGGCCGGATCGACCTCGTCGTCCTGCGGATCCACGACAGCCTGTACGAGGGCACCCGCAACGAAGCCGCCGTCGAGGTCATCCAGGGCCAGGCCGGCCCGACTCCCAAGGCCCCGCTCGTCCCGCCGCGCAGCCTCCCGCTGTACGAGGTGACGGTCCCGGCCGGCGCCAGCGCCGGCAACGGCGGCATCCCGTGGAACACCGCCCTCAAGGACCTGCGGACCTCCGTCGTCTCCGCCGGCGGCATCCTGCCGGTCGAGGGTGCGGTCGCCCCGGGCGCCTACCCGGGCCAGTACCAGGACGTGGACCTGCCGAGCAGCCAGCTTCAGCGCTGGGACGGCGGCAAGTGGGTGGCGTACCCGCACGCCCTCGGCGGCATCGTCCCCACCTCCGTCAGCACCTCCACGCCGGGCACCTACAACGGCCAGTACCGCGCCACCCCTGCCGGCCCGCTCCAGCGCTGGACCGGTACGGCGTGGGTGTCCGCCTACCCCGGCCCGTACTTCAACGACTCGCTCGACGCGGGCTACACCGCCTCGACGACCTACGTGAACGCGCTGACCGAGCGCACCCCGAACCCGCTGTCGGTGACCTTCGTCGCGCCGGAGACCCGCCAGGTGATCCTCACCTTCGGCTCTCGCATCGAGCTGGTCCTGGCCACGGGCACCAACACCTCCTGCACGGGCTTCATGGGAGTCCGGGTCATGCAGGGCACCAACGTGCACCGCGAGGTGGAGGACGAGCTGAGCGTGGTGAACGCCCGTACCGCCACTCCGACGGACGGCGTCGCCGTCTCGACCACGCAGCGCCTGCACAGCCTGACGCCGGGCGCGGTCTACACCGTCACGGCGTACTACCGGACCTCGCACGCCAACATCCGGGCCTGGTTCGACAACACCTTCATCCTGGTCACGCCGCAGTACTGAGCCCGCGAGGCCGCCGCCCGACCGCCCCTTCCCTCAGGAGAGACCCATGCCCGTACGCTCCGGCTGGCTGTCGCCCACCGGGCAGACACGCCAGCACACCCGCATCACCAACATCGGCGCCACCACCCCCGTCAACCCGCTCGGCGTGCGGTCCGGCATCCTGCCGGGGACGTACGACGGCAAGTTCCGGGTCGGCGGCCTCTGGCTCAGCGGCACAGGCCCCATGACGGCCGCCGTCTACCACGGCAAGGCCGTCGTCCAGGGCGGCAACAACGACGGCGCCTACCCGGTCGCCCTCGACCAGGACCTGACCATCACCTTCGGTGACGGCGACCCGCTCAATCCGCGGCTCGACCTCGTCGTGCTGCGGGTGTACGACAACGACGCCGACTCCCTGGGCAAGTACGAGGCCGGCGTCGAGATCGTCCAGGGTCAGGCGAAGGCCACGCCGGTGGCGCCGCCCGCGCCCGAGCGTTCGCTGACGCTGTTCACCGTGCGGGTGCCGGCCGGCGCCTCCGCGGGCAACGGCGGCATCCCGTGGACCACCACGGGCACCCTCACCGACCTGCGCACCACGACCGTCGCGACCGGCGGCATCCTGCCGGTCTACAACAACGCCGGTGTGCCCGGGGCCTATCCGGGTCAGTACCAGGACAACGACAACTCCCACTTCCTGCAGCGCTGGGACGGCACCAACTGGGTCCCGTACCCCAAGGAGATCGGCGGCATCGCCCCCAGCGCGGCCCTGTCCACGGGAAGTTACGTGGGGCAGTTCCGCGAGGCCAACGGCGTCCTGCAGCGCTGGAGCGGCAGTGCATGGGTGAACTACCAACCGCCGGTGGAGGTGGAGAACCTGACGACCGGCGTGACCGCCCTGGCCAACTGGTCCGTGACGTACACATACGCCCGCCGGACCCGCGGCGTGGTCACGTTCAACGTCAACGTCACCCGTACCGGCGCCGACGTCACCGCCGGCAGCACGGGCAACGTCACCGACGAGCCGCTGTGCACCCTGCCCGTCGGATGGCGCCCGCCGATCAACCTCGAGGCGGTGGCCTCCGACGGCGTCGGCCACGGCGCCGCCGTCGTCCACAGCACCGGCGATATCACCCTGCGCACCTGGTCGCCCGGTGGGCTCCTGACCGCCAGCCGACCCATCCGCATCACCGCGACCTTCGTCCAGTGAGGGGCACCCGATGACACTTGACACGCCCTACCGGGCGATCTTCTGTGATCTGATCACCGACCAGACCCTCGACATCCTGCCGCTGCGCGACGTCTCCTTCGACGACTACATCGGCAAGGCCGGCTCCCTCTCCGGCACCATCCCCATCCCCAACAAGGACCTCGCCGACCGCGTCAAGAAGGTCCGGGAAGGCCGCACCGCGGTCTACCTGGAGCGCGGCGGCGACCTGTGGTGGGGCGGCATCGTCTGGACCACCACCCTGCAGTCCAGCGGCCGCGGTGTGCTGACCCTCGGCATCCAGGCCGCCACCTTCGACTCGTACGCGGGCCGCCGCCGCATCCGCACCGAGATCACGTACACGACGCCGACCGACCAGCTGGAGATCGCGCGCCGGCTGTGGAAGGAGCTCGACCTCCAGGAGGATCCCGCCGTCCCCCTGCCGGAGGGGAAGGAGCCCCGCCGTCTCGGGATCACCTTCGGCAAGGAGAAGTCCGAGGTCCTGCGGACGGCCTCCTGGCGCAAGGGTGACGAGACCGTCTATCTGGAGGCGCTCGACCAGCTGGCCGCCCTGGAGGGCGGCTTCGAGCACCAGATCCTGGTCTATCGCGACCCGACCGACGGCAAGCGGGTCCGGCAGCTCCGGCTCGGCTCGCCCAAGATCGTCAACGGTGCGACCGACCTGCTCTTCGACCGGCCCGGCGTCATCCTGTCGTACTCCTTCCCGTACGACGCGACCCGCGGCGGCACCACCTCCCTGGCGCGCGGCGCCTCCGTCAACGCCAACGCGGGCACCGAGTCCCGCCCGATCTACTCCACCCAGCAGATCGCGAGCGACCTGCTCGCGGACGGCTGGCCACTGATCGACCTGTCCTCGGACCACAACGAGGTCACCGACCAGACCACGCTCGACTCGCTCGCCAAGCGGGAACTCGACGAGGCCCGCGGCGCCGTCGTGATCCCGGCGATCAGCATCCACCTCGGCGGGATCGTTCCGCCCGCGCTCATCGGCCGCGTCGCCCGGGTCCGCATCACGGACGAGTGGCACCCCCAGGGCCTCGACGCCCGCTACCGCATCATCGGCGTCAAGGTCACTCCCCCGGAGCGCGGCCGTCCCGACACCGCCGAGCTCTACCTTGAGGAGGCCTGATGCCCCAGCTGCCCGAGGACATCATCGACCGGCTCAACCGGATGGAACGCCGGATCAAGGCCCTGTCCACGGCCGTCAACACCCGGCCGGCGGTCAGCGAGATCCGCCCGCCCGCCCAGACCGGAAGCGTCACCATCAACCGGCCGCTGTTCCGGATCTTCGACGGCTACGGCCACGAGATCTTCGCCGACGACATCATGACCGGCGGCCTCGCCCGGCCCTGGCTGCCGCTGCTGCCGCCGCTGCCGAGCGACGTGGCCAAGTGGCCGTCCACCACCAGCACCGTCTTCACCACCATCGCCCGCTGCTCCAACCCGATCTGGCAGCCCAAGATGCGGATCGTCCTCAGCACGGCGGCGTCGTCGGGCGCCACCGGCCAGGTCCGCGTCCTCGTCGACGGCACCCAGTTCGGGCCCACGGTCACCGCGGGCAGCACGTACGAGCACCTCGGGCTGCTGCCCGGCGACATGAAGACACGGTTCGGCCAGACCATGAACATCGAGGTCCAGGCTTTGGCCAGCGGCGGCACCGTCTACGCCCAGACCGTCCTCATCCACGGCGCCCAGACCTGATCCGTCCACCGAGACGTACGAGGAGTACGCCATGAACATCGACCCCAACGAGCCCTGGGGCGTGGCCATCGACTACGCGGGCCGCGCCACCGTCACCGACAGCGGCCACACCCTCAACGTCCGCGTCTACGACAACACGCTCGGCTACACCCTGGAACGCGACCCGGTCACCGGGCAGTACCCGTCGGTGTACGTCACCGCCGACCTGAACGAGCCGGGCCAGGGTGACTCCGTCCTGCGCGGCTCGGGAACGGTCGTCGTCCCCTCGCAGAACGGCGTCCCGGTCACGCCCGACCCGACCGCCGTCCAGCAGGCCGTGACCGCCGCCCTCGCCGACTTCGAGTCCCGCCGGTCGGCCTACGCCGCGCTCTGCACCGCCTGGGCCCCCGCTCCCCCGCCGGTCCCGGAACACCAGCCGGAACAGCCCGACCCCGTCGCCTGACCCCTGCGCCGGCCCCAGGCCGCCCCTACGCCGCTCCACTCGCCCCGTCCGAACCGGCCGGGGTTTTCTCATGCCCGGAGGACCCAGATGGCAGCCCCCCTCTCAGCGGACCGGCTCGTCGCCGCGCTCCGCGCCGAAGGCGTCACCGTCGTCGAACACGACGGCTGGCGCAGCCACCACCGCAACCAGGCCGGTGCCTGGGGCCCGGTGAACGGCGTGATGATCCACCACACCGTCTCCAGCGGCACCGCCTCGTCCGTCGAGCTCTGCTTCAACGGCTACGAGGGTCTGCCCGGCCCGCTGTGCCACGGCGTGATCGCCAAGGACGGCACGGTCCACCTCGTCGGCAACGGCCGCGCCAACCACGCGGGCGGCGGCGACCCGTCCGTCCTCCAGGCCGTGATCACCGAGGCGTACGGCGACCGGCCGCCGGCCCCGCGCGTCCACCAGGGCAGCCCCGGCGCCGTCGACGGCAACGCCCGCTTCTACGGCTTCGAGTGCGTCAACCTCGGCAACGGCACCGACCCCTGGCCGGCCGCCCAGCTCGACGCGATCGAGCGGGCGTCCGCCGCGCTCTGCCGCGCCCACGGCTGGGGCGCCAAGTCGGTCATCGGACACCTCGAATGGTCCGACTGGAAGAGCGACCCCAAGGGCTTCGCCATGCCGGGGATGCGGGACCGGGTCCAGAAGCGGCTCGCCGGGGCCCCCGCGGCCAGGCCCACCGCCCCCGCCAAGCCCGCCAAGCCCGCCGCGCCGCGCTACCAGCCGTTCCCCGGCACCTCGTTCTTCAAGGCCGACCCCAGCTCGCCCATCGTGACCGCGATGGGCCGCCGCCTGGTCGCCGAGGGCTGCTCCGCGTACAGCGTCGGCCCGTCCCCCCGCTGGGGCGAGGCGGACCGGCGCAGTTACGCCAAGTGGCAGCGCAAGCTCGGCTTCAGCGGCTCCGACGCCGACGGCTGGCCGGGCGCCATGTCCTGGAACGCACTCAAGGTCCCGTACACCGGATAAGGAACCACCCTCATGACCGAAGCCGCCAAGCGCACGGCCCGTACCGTCCTGCAGTCCGCCGTCGGCATCGCCGTCGTCCTCCCCGCGATCGTCGACGCCTCCGGCATCCCCGCGACCCTCCCCTGGGTCGCCGGCGCCCTGGCCGTGGCGGGCGGACTGACCCGCGTCATGGCCGTCACGGCCGTCCAGCAGCTGCTGCCGTCCTGGCTCCGCAGCTCCCCGGAAGGGGGCGCCGATGACCGAGTCTGATCAGCACGATCCGGTCACCGTCGCGCTGGAACTGGAACGGCTCCGCGGCACGCTGGAGGCCGGGTTCGCCCGGGCCGACGGCTCGCTCGCGCTGCTCGTGCAGCGCAGTGACCAGACCGACAAGCAGCTCGCCGACATGGAGTCCCGGCTGGACGCCCTGGAACGCGGCCGGTGGCCGCTCACCAGCATCGCCGCGCTGACGGCGAGTGCCGGCCTGATGCTCGCCGTCTGGGAGCTCGCGGGCCGGTAGACCGGCTGTTGCGAACATGCCGAAGGGCGGCCACCCCACGGGGTGACCGCCCTTCGGTTTCGATCTACTTACTGGTTGTACGGACCGTAGTCGTAGTCCTCCAGCGGAACGGCCTGGCCGGAGCCGGTGCCGAACGGCGAGTAGTCGATGTCGTCATAGCCGACGGCCGAGTACATCGCGGCCTTGGCCTCCTCGGTCGGCTCGACCCGGATGTTGCGGTAGCGGGACAGACCCGTACCGGCCGGGATGAGCTTACCGATGATGACGTTCTCCTTGAGGCCGATGAGGCTGTCGGACTTGGCGTTGATCGCCGCGTCCGTCAGAACTCGGGTCGTCTCCTGGAAGGAGGCGGCCGACAGCCAGGATTCCGTCGCCAGCGAGGCCTTGGTGATACCCATCAGCTGCGGACGGCCGGAGGCGGGGTGACCGCCCTCGGTGACCACACGACGGTTCTCGGTCTCGAACTTCGAGCGCTCGACGAGCTCGCCCGGCAGCAGCTCCGCGTCGCCGGACTCGATGATCGTCACACGGCGCAGCATCTGCCGGATGATGATCTCGATGTGCTTGTCGTGGATCGACACGCCCTGCGAGTTGTAGACCTTCTGGACTTCGCCGACCAGGTGGACCTGGACCGCGCGCTGACCGAGGATCCGCAGCACGTCGTGCGGGTTGGTGGCACCCACGGTGAGCTTCTGGCCCACCTCGACGTGGTCGCCCTCGCTCACGAGCAGACGGGCACGCTTCGAGATCGGGAACGCCGTCTCGTCGCTGCCGTCGTCCGGGGTGACGACGATCTTCTTGGTCTTCTCGGTCTCCTCGATACGGACGCGGCCGGCCGCCTCCGAGATCGGGGCGACACCCTTGGGCTGACGAGCCTCGAAGAGCTCGACGACACGGGGCAGACCCTGGGTGATGTCGTCACCGGCCACACCACCGGTGTGGAAGGTACGCATCGTCAGCTGGGTACCGGGCTCACCGATGGACTGGGCGGCGATGATGCCGACCGCCTCACCGATGTCGACCAGCTTGCCGGTGGCCAGCGAGCGTCCGTAGCAGAAGGCACAGGTGCCGACCGCGGACTCACAGGTCAGGACCGAACGGGTCTTGACCTCCTCGACACCCGCGTTGACCAGGGCGTCGATGAGCACGTCACCCAGGTCGACGTTGGCCGGCGCGATGACCTTGCCGTCCACGACGACGTCCTCGGCGAGCATCCGCGCGTACACGGAGGTCTCGACGTCGTCCGTCTTCCGCAGGATGCCGTCGGCACCCTTCTCCGCGATCTTCAGCTTCAGACCGCGCTCGGTGCCGCAGTCCTCCTCGCGGATGATCACGTCCTGCGAGACGTCCACCAGACGACGGGTCAGGTAACCCGAGTCGGCGGTACGCAGGGCGGTGTCGGCCAGACCCTTACGGGCACCGTGCGTCGAGATGAAGTACTCGAGGACGGAGAGACCCTCACGGAAGGACGCCTTGATGGGACGCGGAATCGTCTCGTTCTTGGCGTTCGACACCAGACCACGCATACCGGCGATCTGCCGCATCTGCATCATGTTTCCTCGGGCACCCGAGTCAACCATCATGAAGATGGGGTTCGTCTTGGGGAAGTTGGCGTTCATGGCCTCGGCGACCTCGTTGGTCGCGCGGGTCCAGATGCCGATGAGCTCGTGAGTGCGCTCTTCCTTGGTGATGAGACCGCGCTCGTACTGCTTCTGGACCTTCTCGTCCTGCTCCTCGTAGCCCTTGACGATGGCCTTCTTGGCCTCGGGCACGACGACGTCCGAGATGGCGACGGTGACGCCGGAGCGCGTCGCCCAGTAGAAGCCCGACGCCTTCAGGTTGTCGAGCGTCGCCGCCACGATGACCTTGGGGTACCGCTCGGCGAGGTCGTTGACGATCTCGGAGAGCTGCTTCTTGCCGACGGAGTAGTCGACGAACGGGTAGTCCTCGGGCAGCAGCTCGTTGAAGAGCGCGCGGCCCAGGGTCGTCCGCAGACGGAACGAGTCACCCTGCTGCCACTGCGGCTCGCCCTCCTCGGCGACCGGGGGGACCCAGCCGCGCGGGGGAACGGTGCCGATCGGGAAGCGGATGTCGATCGGGGACTGCAGCGCCAGCTCGCCGGCGTCGAACGCCATGATCGCCTCGGCCGTGGAGCCGAACGCGCGGCCCTCGCCCTTGGTGTCACGCAGCTCACCGTCGGTGGTCAGGAAGAACAGACCGAGGACCATGTCCTGGGTCGGCATCGTGACCGGACGGCCGTCGGCCGGCTTGAGGATGTTGTTCGAGGACAGCATCAGGATGCGGGCCTCGGCCTGCGCCTCCGCGGAGAGCGGCAGGTGCACGGCCATCTGGTCACCGTCGAAGTCCGCGTTGAACGCGGTGCAGACGAGCGGGTGGATCTGGATGGCCTTGCCCTCGACCAGCTGGGGCTCGAAGGCCTGGATGCCGAGGCGGTGCAGCGTGGGCGCACGGTTCAGCAGAACCGGGTGCTCGGCGATGACCTCTTCGAGGACGTCGTACACGACCGTGCGGCCGCGCTCGACCATCCGCTTGGCGCTCTTGATGTTCTGCGCGTGGTTCAGGTCGACAAGGCGCTTCATCACGAACGGCTTGAAGAGCTCCAGCGCCATGGCCTTCGGCAGACCGCACTGGTGCAGCTTCAGCTGCGGACCGACGACGATGACGGAACGCGCGGAGTAGTCCACACGCTTACCGAGCAGGTTCTGACGGAATCGACCCTGCTTGCCCTTCAGCATGTCGCTGAGGGACTTCAGCGGACGGTTGCCGGGGCCCGTGACCGGGCGACCACGACGGCCGTTGTCGAAGAGGGCGTCGACCGCCTCCTGGAGCATCCGCTTCTCGTTGTTCACGATGATCTCGGGGGCACCGAGGTCGAGCAGACGCTTCAGACGGTTGTTGCGGTTGATCACGCGGCGGTACAGGTCGTTCAGGTCGGAGGTCGCGAAGCGGCCACCGTCCAGCTGCACCATCGGACGCAGGTCCGGCGGGATCACCGGCACGCAGTCGAGAACCATGCCCTTGGGGCTGTTCGCGGTCTGCAGGAACGCGGAGACGACCTTGAGGCGCTTGAGCGCACGGGTCTTCTTCTGGCCCTTGCCGGTACGGATGATCTCGCGGAGGCGCTCGGCCTCCTCCTCGAGGTCGAAGGACTCCAGGCGCTTCTGCAGCGCCGCGGCACCCATCGAACCGTCGAAGTACGTGCCGAAGCGGTCACGCAGCTCGCGGTAGAGGAGCTCGTCGCCCTCCAGGTCCTGGACCTTGAGGTTCTTGAAGCGGTTCCAGACCTCGTCGAGACGGTCGATCTCGCGCTGCGCACGGTCGCGCAGCTGCTTCATCTCACGCTCGGCACCCTCGCGCACCTTGCGGCGCACGTCGGCCTTGGCACCCTCGGCCTCGAGCTCGGCCAGGTCGGTCTCGAGCTTCTTGGCGCGGGCCTCCAGGTCGGAGTCGCGACGGTTCTCGATCTGCTGACGCTCGACGGAGACGTGAGCCTCCAGCGACGGCAGGTCACGCGTGCGGCGCTCGTCGTCGACGAACGTGATCATGTACGCGGCGAAGTAGATGACCTTCTCGAGGTCCTTCGGCGCGAGGTCGAGCAGGTAGCCAAGGCGCGACGGGACGCCCTTGAAGTACCAGATGTGGGTGACGGGAGCGGCGAGCTCGATGTGGCCCATCCGCTCACGGCGCACCTTGGCGCGGGTGACTTCGACGCCACACCGCTCACAGATGATGCCCTTGAAGCGGACACGCTTGTACTTGCCGCAGTAGCACTCCCAGTCCCGGGTCGGACCGAAGATCTTCTCGCAGAAGAGTCCGTCCTTCTCGGGCTTGAGCGTGCGGTAGTTGATGGTCTCAGGCTTCTTGACCTCGCCGTGGCTCCACTGACGGATGTCGTCAGCGGTGGCCAGACCGATCCGGAGCTCATCGAAGAAGTTGACGTCGAGCACTATGCGTCAATCCCTCTCAGGGTTGTAAGTCTTAGGGGTCTGATACGGGGGTCCTGGGGCCGGCCGGGGGACCATTGCTGGTACCCCGGCCGGACTCCCGTCAGACCTCTTCGACGCTGCTCGGCTCGCGCCGGGACAGGTCGATACCGAGCTCCTCCGCTGCGCGGAAGACGTCCTCGTCGGTGTCGCGCATCTCGATGGACATGCCGTCCGAGGACAGCACCTCCACGTTGAGGCACAGGGACTGCATCTCCTTGATGAGCACCTTGAAGGACTCGGGGATGCCGGGCTCAGGGATGTTCTCGCCCTTGACGATGGCCTCGTAGACCTTCACGCGGCCGGTCACGTCGTCGGACTTGATCGTCAGCAGCTCCTGGAGGGCGTAAGCGGCGCCGTACGCCTCCAGCGCCCACACCTCCATCTCACCGAAGCGCTGGCCACCGAACTGGGCCTTACCACCCAGCGGCTGCTGGGTGATCATCGAGTACGGACCGGTCGACCGGGCGTGCAGCTTGTCGTCGACCAGGTGGTGGAGCTTGAGGATGTACATGTACCCGACCGAGATCGGGTCCGGGAACGGCTCGCCGGAGCGGCCGTCGAACAGACGCGCCTTGCCGGAGGGCAGCACCATGCGCTCGCCGTCGCGGTTCGGGATCGTGTGCTGGAGCAGACCCGCGAGCTCGTCCTCACGCGCACCGTCGAAGACGGGGGTGGCGACGTTGGTGCCCGGAGCGACCTGGTCGGCGCCGATCGCCTGGAGGCGCTCGGCCCACTCGTCCGCGAGGCCGGAGACGTCCCAGCCGCGGCTGGCGAGCCAGCCGAGGTGGATCTCCAGGACCTGTCCCGGGTTCATTCGGGACGGGACACCCAGCGGGTTGAGGATGATGTCGACCGGAGTTCCGTCCTCGAGGAACGGCATGTCCTCGATGGGCAGGATCTTGGAGATGACACCCTTGTTGCCGTGACGGCCGGCGAGCTTGTCACCGTCGGTGATCTTGCGCTTCTGGGCGACGTAGACGCGGACCAGCTGGTTCACGCCCGGGGGAAGCTCGTCGCCCTCCTCGCGGTCGAAGACGCGGACGCCGATGACCTTGCCGGTCTCGCCGTGCGGCACCTTCAGCGAGGTGTCACGGACCTCACGGGCCTTCTCGCCGAAGATCGCGCGGAGCAGGCGCTCCTCCGGGGTCAGCTCGGTCTCACCCTTGGGCGTGACCTTGCCGACGAGGATGTCGCCGGCGACGACCTCGGCACCGATACGGATGATGCCGCGCTCGTCGAGGTCGGCGAGGACCTCCTCGGAGACGTTCGGGATGTCCCGGGTGATCTCCTCCGGGCCGAGCTTGGTGTCACGGGCGTCGACCTCGTGCTCCTCGATGTGGATCGAGGAGAGGACGTCGTCCTGCACGAGGCGCTGCGACAGGATGATCGCGTCCTCGTAGTTGTGACCCTCCCACGGCATGAACGCGACCAGCAGGTTCTTGCCGAGCGCCATCTCACCGTTCTCGGTGGCCGGACCGTCGGCGAGGACCTGGCCCTCGATGACCCGGTCGCCCTCGGAGACGACGACCTTCTGGTTGACCGAGGTGCCCTGGTTCGAGCGGGAGAACTTGGCGATGCGGTACGTGGTGTACGTGCCGTCGTCGTTGGTGACGGTGACGTAGTCGGCCGAGACCTCCTGGATCACACCGTCCTTCTCCGCCTTGATGACGTCACCGGCGTCGGTGGCACAGCGGTACTCCATGCCCGTGCCGACGAGCGGGGCCTCCGACTTAATCAGCGGCACCGCCTGACGCATCATGTTCGCGCCCATGAGGGCACGGTTGGCGTCGTCGTGCTCGAGGAAGGGGATCATGGCCGTCGCGACCGACACCATCTGGCGCGGCGAGACGTCCATGTAGTCGACCTCGGTCGGCGGGACGTAGTCGACCTCGCCACCACGGCGGCGGACCAGAACGCGCGGCTCGGTGAAGCGGAGCTCGTCGTTCAGGGTCGCGTTCGCCTGGGCGATGACGAAGCGGTCCTCCTCGTCGGCCGTGATGTAGTCGACCTCGTCGGTGACCTGGCCGTCGACGACCTTGCGGTACGGCGTCTCGATGAAGCCGAACGCGTTGACGCGGCCGTACGAGGCGAGCGAACCGATCAGACCGATGTTCGGGCCTTCGGGGGTCTCGATCGGGCACATGCGTCCGTAGTGGGACGGGTGCACGTCGCGGACCTCGAAGCCGGCCCGCTCACGGGACAGACCACCGGGACCCAGCGCCGAGAGACGACGCTTGTGCGTCAGACCCGACAGCGGGTTGTTCTGGTCCATGAACTGCGACAGCTGGCTGGTGCCGAAGAACTCCTTGATGGAGGCGACGACCGGCCGGATGTTGATCAGGGTCTGCGGCGTGATCGCCTCGACGTCCTGGGTCGTCATGCGCTCACGCACGACGCGCTCCATACGAGCCAGACCCGTGCGGACCTGGTTCTGGATGAGCTCGCCGACGTTGCGCAGACGACGGTTGCCGAAGTGGTCGATGTCGTCGGTCTCGACGACGATCTCCCGGCCCGACTCGCCGATCGTCTCGGTCTCGCCCGCGTGGAGCTTCACGAGGTACTTGATCGTGGCGATGATGTCGTCGGTGGTCAGGACACCGGCGTCCAGCGGCTCATCGGCGCCGAGCTTCTTGTTCACCTTGTAGCGGCCGACCTTGGCGAGGTCGTAGCGCTTGGGGTTGAAGTAGAGGTTCTCGAGCAGCGTCTGAGCGGCCTCACGGGTCGGCGGCTCGCCCGGGCGCAGCTTGCGGTAGATGTCGAGCAGCGCGTCGTCCTGGCCCTGGGTGTGGTCCTTCTCCAGGGTGGCGCGCATGGACTCGTACTCGCCGAACTCCTGCAGGATCTGCTCGGTGGTCCAGCCGAGCGCCTTCAGGAGGACGGTCACGGACTGCTTGCGCTTGCGGTCGATGCGGACACCGACCATGTCGCGCTTGTCGATCTCCATCTCCAGCCAGGCACCCCGGGACGGGATGATCTTGGCCGAGAAGATGTCCTTGTCGGACGTCTTGTCGATCGAGGAGTCGAAGTAGACGCCCGGCGAACGGACGAGCTGCGAGACCACGACACGCTCGGTGCCGTTGATGACGAAGGTGCCCTTGTTCGTCATGAGCGGGAAGTCGCCCATGAAGACCGTCTGGGACTTGATCTCGCCGGTCTCGTTGTTGGTGAACTCGGCGGTGACGAAGAGCGGGGCGCCGTACGTGAAGTCACGGTCCTTGCACTCGTCGATCGAGTTCTTCGGGGGCTCGAAGCGGTGGTCGCGGAAGGTCAGCGACATCGACCCGGAGAAGTCCTCGATCGGAGAGATCTCCTCGAAGATCTCTTCCAGACCCGACTTCCTGGGGACGTCCTGTCCCGACTCGAGAGCTGCCTCGACGCGAGCCTTCCAGGCGGCGTTCCCGAGCAGCCAGTCAAAGCTCTCGGTCTGCAGCGCGAGGAGGTTCGGAACCTCGAGGGGCTCCTTGATCTTTGCAAAGGAGATGCGCAGCGGGGCGGTGCTGGCGCCGTTGTTCGTATTGGTCGAGGCGTTGCGCGAGGCGGCCAAGAGGGGGTCCTTCCGAGGGCTCGGACTCACTACGCGCGTACCGGTCCCCAGCGACGCAGAGGGACAGACGATTCCCGATATGGCCAAAAGTCCAGGTCAGGTCAGGTCTGCCGACAATGCTCTCGCGAGGGTATGCCCCAGGTGACGGGCAGGGGGCAGCTAACAGGCAGCGCAAAGGGTCAGTGTAGCCACTTGGCCCACTGATGTCCAGGGCGAGTAATTCGCAACCCTCGTTGTTCTCAACTCCGCGGTACCTCGCGCCGTGCGGCGCACCTCGATACTGCCCGTTCCGCCGTCGATCCATGCCTCGGATACGGATCGTTGTGACGACGCGTCCTGAGAATTGCGCGCTGCGTGCGGTTCGTCAAGGCCCCCCGGCCAGCGGGGCGCACGGCGAAGATCACCATACTCCGCTCCCAAGGGCCCGCACGACCCTCGCCACGCCCGGTCGGGGGTACGCCGAAGGGCGACCACCCGGATGGGTGATCGCCCTCGGAGAGGCGCCTGAGCGGCGCCTGAGCGAGTCAGGAGACTCGCAGGGACTTACTTGACCGTGACGGAGGCGCCGGCGGCCTTGAGGGACTCGGCAGCCTTCTCCGCGGCCTCCTTGGCGACCTTCTCGAGGACCGGCTTCGGGGTGCCGTCGACGAGGTCCTTGGCCTCCTTCAGGCCCAGGGAGGTCAGCTCACGCACGACCTTGATGACCTGGATCTTCTTCTCGCCGGCACCCTCGAGGATGACGTCGAACTCGTCCTGCTCGGCCTCGGGCTCGGCAGCGGCGCCACCCTGAGCCGGGCCGGCGACGGCGACGGCCGCGGCGGCGGTGACGTCGAACTTCTCCTCGAAGGCCTTCACGAACTCGGAGAGCTCGATGAGGGTCATCTCCTCGAACTGCGCGAGCAGGTCGTCCTGGGACAGCTTCGCCATGATGGCGTCCTTCCACTAATTCGGCAGGTGCCGGATGTACATGTAGGCGGGCGTACGTTCGGCCCGCTGCGACCGTCGCCCTAACGGGCGGCGATCATTGCGCGAGCCGAATTACTCGGCACCGCCCTGCTCGGCGAGCTTGACGCGAAGCGCCTCCGCGGTGCGGACGAACTTCGACGGCAGCGCCTGGAAGAGCGAGGCAGTCTGCGACTGCTTGCCCTTGAACGCGCCGGCCAGCTTGCTGAGCAGAACCTCGCGGGACTCGAGGTCCGCAAGCTTCTTGAACTCGTCGGCGGTCAGCGCCTTGCCGTCAAGGACACCGCCCTTGATGACGAGGTTCGGGTTCTCCTTGGCGAAGTCACGCAGAGCCTTCGCCGACTCCACCGGGTCACCGGTGACGAAGGCGGCCGCGGTCGAACCAGAAAGCTGGTCGTCCAGCGCGGCGATCCCGGCCTGGTTGGCCGCAATCTTGGTCAGCGTGTTCTTCACCACGGCGTACTGGGCGTTCTCACCGAGCGAACGACGCAGCGTCTTGAGCTGCGCCACGGTGAGCCCCGTGTACGAGGTCAGCACGACGGCGTTCGAGCTGCGGAACTTGTCCTCCAGCTCGGCTACCGCGGCAGCCTTGTCGGGCCTTGCCATAGAGCGTCGGCCTCCTTCCGGGTGATGAGGACCGCTCAGAAGGGGCTGAACAAAGAGAAACGCCCCGGCGCAAGCGCACGGGGCTCAGCTCGACCGCATCAAAAAGATCCGGGAACTCATCCACGAACACCTGCGCGGGTCGTTCGCATTTCAGCGAATCCTTCGGCCACCGCCCCCTCTCACGAGAGCACGGCAACGACCAGCGGTCTTTGGCTTCCTCGGAAGAGTACGCGACGGTGACGGCCAGGAGCAAATCCGCCCGTACGGCTCAGCCGGCCTCGCCCGCGGTGAACCCCTTCAGCATCTCCCCGAGGTCGTAGGTGTCCTTGGCCGGCGGGGCCTGGACGGTGGCCGCGGCGCCGTATCCGGTGTAGTCGGCCTTCAGGTGGACCGTGCCCATGTCCATGGTCATGCCGACGACCATGCGTACCGGGTAGCCGTCTCCGTCGACCCAGACCTCGGTGTCGTAGCCCTTCATGCCCATCTTCTCGACGTTGTCGACGAGGGCCTTGCGCTCCTTCGCGGAGAGCGGCCCGGACTGGGCCTTGTTGGCGTCCAGCATCTGCTCGAAGGTGAGCGTGCCCTTGTAGTGCTCGGTCGCGACGCCGTTGACCTTCTGGGCGCCCACGTGCTTGAGGTTCGGGGACTCCAGGAGCAGGGCGAGCTGCTGGGCCGGGTCCTGGTTCAGCTGCCCGAGGGCGCCGTCCGCCGACTGCGGGATCTTCACCCAGCGCTTGCCGTTCCTCTCGGCGGCCTGGGCGGCACCCATGTCCATGTACATGACGCCGTCGCGCACGATCATGCGGCTCTGCTCGGGGGCATCCGGGTCACCGGCCGTGAGCAGGGAGCCCTTCATGGTGATGTCCATGACCGCGGGGTTCCATCCCTGGACGCCGGTCATCTCCATGGTGCCGCCGCCGTCCATGGCGGCCGGCATCGTGATGCTCATCCGGACCTTCGCGGACTTGGCGTCCGACGTCTTCCGGTACGCGGCCTGGATGACCTTCGTGACGGCTTCCTGGGTCTGCGGCCGCGGCTTCGCGGGCGCCTCGGCGGCCTTCTTCGCCCCCTCGCCGTCCTGGCAGCCCGCCACGCCGCCGATAACGGCCACGGCCGTCAGCGAGACGGCCGCGCGCTTCCATGCGGTCATGCCCATGAGTCCCCACCCCTTGATCTTCAGTTCGTCGGTCAACTGAACGGTAACCGAGAGCACCGACGTCGTCGTACGAAAAAAACCGGCCCCCTGCCCCTCCGAGGAGGGGCAGGGGGCCGGTGACCACTCAGTGAGCCGATGAGGCTCAGACCGCGGCCGGGTCCTCCTCGACGAGGAGGTTCCTGGTGCGGTTGGAGTCCAGCGGGATGCCGGGGCCCATGGTCGTCGTCAGGGTCGCCTTCTTGATGTAGCGGCCCTTGGCGGCGGACGGCTTCAGACGGAGGATCTCCTCCAGAGCCGCGGCGTAGTTCTCGACCAGCTTCGTCTCGTCGAAGGAGACCTTGCCGATGATGAAGTGCAGGTTCGAGTGCTTGTCGACGCGGAACTCGATCTTGCCGCCCTTGATGTCGTTGACAGCCTTGGCGACATCGGGGGTGACGGTGCCGGTCTTCGGGTTCGGCATGAGACCACGCGGGCCGAGGACGCGGCCGAGGCGGCCGACCTTGCCCATGAGGTCCGGGGTGGCCACAACGGCGTCGAACTCGTTCAGGCGCTGGCCCTTGGAGATCTCGTCGATGAGCTCGTCGGAGCCGACGATGTCGGCGCCCGCGGCGATCGCGGCCTCGGCACGGTCACCGGTCGCGAAGACCAGGACCCGGGCGGTCTTACCGGTGCCGTGCGGAAGGTTCACGGTGCCACGGACCATCTGGTCGGCCTTGCGCGGGTCGACACCCAGGCGGAAGGCGACCTCGACGGTTCCGTCGAACTTGGTGGCGGCGGTGTCCTTGGCGAGACGGACGGCCTCGAGGGGGGCGTAGTTCCGCTCCCGGTCGATCTTGGCGTCCGCGGCGCGGAGTGCCTTGCTGCGCTTCACTGCTTCTCCTGTTTGTTCAGGTGTGGAGTCGTGGTGCGGACCAGCGCTGGTCCTACCACAGAGGTCACAAGGGGGCTGATCAGCCCTCGACCGTGATGCCCATGGAGCGGGCGGTGCCGGCGATGATCTTCGACGCGGCGTCCAGGTCGTTGGCGTTCAGGTCGGGCAGCTTGACCGTGGCGATCTCGCGGACCTGGGCAGCCGTGAGCTTGGCGACCTTGGTCTTGTGCGGCTCGCCGGAGCCCTTGTCCACACCTGCGGCCTTGAGGATCAGCTTGGCGGCCGGCGGAGTCTTGGTGATGAAGGTGAAGGAACGGTCCTCGTAGACCGTGATCTCCACCGGCACGACCATGCCACGCTGCGACTCCGTCGCGGCGTTGTAGGCCTTGCAGAACTCCATGATGTTGACGCCGTGCTGACCGAGCGCGGGGCCGACCGGCGGGGCCGGGTTGGCCGCACCGGCGTTGATCTGGAGCTTGATAAGCCCCGTGACCTTCTTCTTCTTGGGAGGCATTGCTCTCTCCGGGTCCTAGTGAGAGTGTTCAGCCCGCCATCCGGTCATCCGGATGGAGGCATACCGCACCACGATAACGGGTATAGACGTGCGGCTAAAAACCGAGCAGGTCAGAGCGGCTGTGAGAGCCACTCTGACCTGGTCGGAAACCTGTGAGGGTCGAGGTCAGTTCTTCTGGATCTGGTCGAAGCTGAGCTCGACCGGGGTCTCGCGACCGAAGATCTCGACGAGGCCCTTGACCTTCTTCGAGTCGGCGTTGATCTCGTTGATCGTCGCCTGCAGCGTCGCGAACGGGCCGTCGGTGACGGTGACCGAGTCGCCCACCTCGAAGTCCAGGACCTCGACGGTGACCTTGCGGGCCGGAGCCGGCTTGCCCTCGGCCTCGGCGGCCTCGCGGGCGGCCTTCTCCTCGGCCTCCGGGGCGAGCATCTTGACGATCTCGTCCAGGGTCAGCGGGTACGGGTCGTAGGCGTTGCCCACGAAGCCGGTGACGCCCGGGGTGTTGCGGACGACGCCCCAGGACTCGTTCGTCAGATCCATGCGGACGAGAACGTAACCGGGCAGCTTGTTCTGCCGGACGTTCTTGCGCTCGCCGTTCTTGATCTGGACGATCTCTTCCTCGGGCACCTCGGCCTGGTAGATGAACTCCTCGACGTTCAGCGAGACGGCACGCTGTTCGAGGTTGGCCTTCACGCGCTTCTCGTAGCCCGCGTAGGTGTGGATCACGTACCACTCGCCGGGCAGGCCGCGGAGCTCGTCACGGAGGGCCTGGATCGGGTCGACCGGAGCGGCGGGCTCCTCGTCGGCCTCCTCGGCCTCGTCCTCGACGCCGGCCTCAGCCTCGGCCTCGGTGTCCTCGTCGGACTCGTCCTCGGCCTCGGTGTCCTCGACGTCGGCGTCGGAGTCGTCCTCGACGTCGTCCTCGATCTGCAGGGCGGCCTCTTCGGCCGCCTCGCCCGCAGCGGCGTCAGCAGCCTCAGCCTGGTCCTCGTCGGCCGCCTCGAGGATGTCGAGCTCGTCCTCGGAAACGGACTCGTTCAGGTTCGGGTCAGACACGGTGGCTGCTTCTTCCTGGATACAGATGGGGTGGAACAAGAAATCAGCCGAAGACGTACTTGACTGCTTCCTGGAAGCCATAGTCAATCACGGTCACCAGACCGATCATGATGACAACGAAGACAATCACTACCGTGGTGTACGTCGTCAGCTGGCTGCGAGTGGGCCAGACGACCTTGCGAAGCTCCGCGACGATCTGGCGGTAGAAGAGCGCGAGACGGCCCAGAGGGCCCTTCTTTCCGCGCTTGCCGCCCTTACGGGCCTTCTTCTTCGAGTCCGGCGCCTCGTCCTCGGCATCAGGCATGTCGATGGAGCCCACGGCGTCCGTCACGCTTCTCACCTGATCCCGGGTCATGGCAGTGCCGTGCCGGGTGGATCCGCACGGCGGTGCATTGAAGTACGTACATGCGCACACATCCTGGCGGTGTGTGTAGCAGGGCCGGAGGGACTTGAACCCCCAACCGCTGGTTTTGGAGACCAGTGCTCTACCAATTGAGCTACGACCCTTTGTGGCTCCCCCAACCTACCGCATCGTGAGACGTGGTCGGTGAGGGCCAACGAGCAGTGAGTGTACGTGTTCATGAGCCCGACGTCGAACAGAAAGCACGTGGGAGCCCCGGCGGGCCGTCGTACGACCAGGAATGACCGTTCCTGTCCGCTCCCTGAAACCTGTGTGCCGGGCGCGAAGCGGGTCTGGGAGCATGGGCCGCATGAGCGCTGCTACCCCTCCGACCGAGCGCCGGGTCTCCGCCCGCGTCGGTGCGATCTCCGAGTCCGCGACCCTCGCCGTCGACGCCAAGGCCAAGGCCCTCAAGGCCGCCGGGCGCCCGGTGATCGGTTTCGGCGCGGGTGAGCCCGACTTCCCGACCCCGGACTACATCGTCGACGCCGCCGTGGAGGCGTGCAAGAACCCGAAGTACCACCGCTACACCCCGGCCGGCGGTCTGCCCGAGCTGAAGGCCGCGATCGCCGCCAAGACGCTGCGCGACTCCGGCTACGAGGTCGACGCCTCCCAGGTCCTGGTGACCAACGGCGGCAAGCAGGCGATCTACGAGGCGTTCGCGGCGATCCTCGACCCGGGCGACGAGGTCATCGTCCCGGCCCCGTACTGGACGACGTACCCCGAGTCGATCCGCCTCGCGGGCGGTGTCCCGGTCGATGTCGTCGCCGACGAGACCACCGGCTACCGCGTCTCGGTGGAGCAGCTGGAGGCGGCGCGCACGGAGCGGACCAAGGTCGTCCTCTTCGTCTCCCCCTCGAACCCGACCGGCGCCGTGTACAGCGAGGCCGAGACCGAGGCGATCGGCCGCTGGGCCGTCGAGCACGGTCTGTGGGTGCTGACGGACGAGATCTACGAGCACCTGGTCTACGGCGGCGCGTCCTCGGCCTCCCTGCCGGCGGTGCTGCCGGAGCTGCGGGACAAGTGCATCGTGGTCAACGGTGTCGCCAAGACGTACGCGATGACCGGCTGGCGCGTGGGCTGGATCATCGGCCCGAAGGACGTGGTCAAGGCCGCGACGAACCTGCAGTCGCACGCCACGTCCAACGTGAGCAACGTGGCGCAGGTGGCCGCGCTGGCCGCCGTCTCGGGGAACCTGGACGCGGTGGCGGAGATGGGGCGCGCCTTCGACCGGCGTCGCCAGACGATCGTCCGGATGCTCAACGAGATCGAGGGCGTCCTCTGCCCGACCCCGGAGGGCGCGTTCTACGTGTACCCGTCGGTGAAGGCGCTGCTCGGCAAGGAGATCCGCGGCAGGCGTCCGCAGACCTCGGTCGAGCTGGCCGCGCTGATCCTGGACGAGGCCGAGGTCGCGGTCGTCCCGGGCGAGGCCTTCGGCACGCCGGGCTACCTGCGGCTTTCGTACGCGCTGGGTGACGAGGACCTGATCGAGGGCGTCTCCCGGATGCAGAAGCTGCTCGCGGAGGCGCGCGACTGACCTCACCCACGGATCTCCGTAGGTGGTGCGGGCCCCCGGTTCCTCGGAACCGGGGGCCCGTTCTTGCGTTCTAGCAAGGTCCCGATCGGGGAAAGGGGCTGTATTCGTCCATTCGAGTGCGGCAAGATCCTTCAATGGAGCACGTTTCCGAGCACGTTTTCCGCGACATCCGCCTGCTGCCCAAAGCCCATCTGCATCTGCACTTCACGGGGTCGATGCGGCCCACGACGCTCATCGAGCTGGCCGACAAGTACGGCGTCCATCTCCCGGAGGCGCTGAGCGGTGGCACCCCGCCCAAGCTGCGGGCGACCGACGAGCGCGGCTGGTTCCGGTTCCAGCGGCTGTACGACATCGCCCGGTCCTGTCTGCGGGAGCCCGAGGACATCCAGCGTCTGGTCCGCGAGGCGGCCCAGGAGGACGTGCGGGACGGCTCGGGCTGGCTGGAGATCCAGGTCGATCCCACCTCGTACGCTCCGCTGCTCGGGGGTCTGATCCCGGCCATGGAGGTCATCCTCGACGCGGTGGACGCGGCCTCGCGCGAGACCGGGCTCGGGATGCGGGTCCTGGTGGCCGCGAACCGGATGAAGCACCCGCTGGAGGCCCGCACCCTGGCGCGGCTCGCGGTGCGGTACGCGGACCGGGGCGTCGTCGGGTTCGGGCTCTCCAACGACGAGCGCCGCGGTATGGCCCGTGACTTCGACCGGGCTTTCGCGATCGCCCGTGACGGCGGTCTGCTGGCGGCCCCGCACGGCGGGGAGCTGACCGGTCCGGCGTCCGTACGCGACTGCCTGGACGATCTCCGGGCGGCGCGGGTGGGCCACGGGGTACGGGCGGCGGAGGACCCGCGGGTGCTGCGCAAGCTCGCCGAGAGGGGCGTGACCTGCGAGGTCTGCCCGGCCTCCAATGTGGCGCTGGGGGTCTACGAGAAGCACGAGGACGTTCCGCTGCGCACGCTCTTCGAGGCGGGGGTGCCGATGGCGCTGGGCGCGGACGACCCGCTGCTCTTCGGCTCGCGTCTCGCCGCCCAGTACGAGATCGCCCGTCGCCACCACGGCTTCACGGACGTGGAGCTGGCGGAGCTGGCCCGTCAGTCGGTGCGCGGCTCGGCCGCCCCGGAGGACGTCAGGCGGAAGCTGCTGTCGGGGATCGACGACTGGCTGGCGAGCCCGGCCGTCTGAAGTGCGCGTAGGGCGGATACGCCTGGAAGCCGACGTCGAGTTCGGTCGCGCGCCATGCCCGCTCGGGCTCCAGATGGTGGGTGAGCGAGGTCATCAGGGCGTCGTGGCCCTGCGTCACCCGCTTGTGGCGCGGGCCGTTGCCGGCGGCGTACGCGAGTTCCGTCGAGGCGGCGGCGAAGACGTCGCGGCTGCCGAAGAGGAAGAGCGTGCCGGCGTGGGCGGCCGGGCGCAGCCGGTCGCGGGTGTCCCGGTGGTCGCGGCGCTCCGTCCAGCGGGTGGCGTGCGCGGTGGTTCTGGCTTCGTCGGTCCGGACGGTCCGTGGAGTCGCCCGGGTCAGCCTGCGGCGCAGTGCGGGCCAGGCGGAGGGGCGCAGGCCGAGGGAGTGGTGGACCAGGAGGAGGTCGACCGGTTCACCGGGCGCGTAGGCCCGGGGAAGGCTCTGGCGCAGCGGGAGGTGCACGATCGTGCGCCGGGAGAACGCGGCGAAGGAGAGGAACCCGGCGAGGCGCGAGAGGCCGTCGTGGTCGCCGACGAGATAGCCCCGGTCCGCGAGCGGATCGCTGAGGGTGGTGTGCCGCAGGGGGGACCAGGGCTGGACGACCCGGTGTTCGTACGGACCGGTGCGGGGCCTGAACTCGCGGACCTTGAGACGCATGGCGTCAGCGTGGCCGGGTGCCGGGCCGGGCCGCAACGTCATTTCGCCGGGCGATCCCGGCCACCAGGGTGCGGGCGATCGAGGCGGCGAAGGTGTCGAGGTCCTGGGGCGGTTCCTTGCCGACCTTCGCGTCGTAGGCGAAGGCGCGCTGGGAGCAGGCGCCGAGCAGCAGGGACGCCGCGGCGAAGGTGTCGGCGCCGGGGTCGACGCGGCCCGCCGCCTGTTCGGCGCGCAGGTAGGCGTCGAGGCTCTCCAGGGGGCGGTGGGGACCGGCGTCGAGCCGTCGCATCGACGCGTCGTGGCGGGCCTTGAGCCGGGTCTCGGCGTAGAGGGAGGCGGCGATCGGGAAGCTCTGGGCGTAGAAGAGGGCGGCTCGGCGGGCGATCTCGGTGAGGTTCTCCTCCACGGTGCGCCGCCCCGGTTCGGCGGTCAGCGACTCCAGGAGAGGCGCCAGTTCGGGGAGACGCTCGGTGAGGACGGCGACGAAGAGCTCCTCCTTGCCCGCGAAGTACTTGTAGAGCGCCGCCTCCGAGCAGCCGGCGCCCCGCGCGATCTCCTTGGTGGTCGTACGGGCGAGGCCCACGGTGGTCCACAGCTCGTGCGCCGCGTCGAGGATCCGTTCCCGCGTGCGCTTCGTCTCCATGGCGTCTCCAACCGGGTTGACGGAGGGGTGAGTACGCACTCACCATACGGGTGAGTGAACACTTACCCACCCCAGGAGGGTGCGACATGAAGCTCACCGTCTTCGGTGCCACCGGTGGCATCGGCCAGGAGATCGTCCGCCAGGGTCTGGCCGGGGGCCACGAGGTCACGGCGGTGGTGCGCGACCCGGCACGGTTCGCGCTCACCGGCGAGCGGCTCGAGGTCCGCCGGGCGGACCTCACCGACCCCGGGACCCTGCGCGGTGCCGTCGCCGGCAGGGACGCGGTGCTGTCCGGCCTGGGCGCGCGCAGCCGCGCGGACGCCGGCGTCGCCGCGAAGCTCACCCGCTCGGTCCTCGCCGCCATGGAGGCGGAGCGGGTCCGGCGGCTGCTGGTCGTGAGCGCCGCCCCGCTCGGGCCCGTCCCCGACGGGCAGACCGTCCTCGACCGGACGGTGCTCGCGGTCGTCAACTCCGTCCTGAAGGACATCTACGACGACCTGCGCGTGATGGAGAGCGACCTGGCGGCCAGCGCCACCGACTGGACGTCCGTACGCCCGCCCAAGCTGACGAACAGGCCGGTCACCGGCCGCTACCGCTCGGTCGTCGGCGGCAATCCGCCACGGGGGCGCTCCCTCGCCCGCGCGGATGTCGCCCACGCCATGCTGGCGATGATCGACGACCCGGCCACGGTCAGGCAGGGCGTGGGCGTGGCGTACTGAGACGTGCCGAGGGCGTACGAGGCGGTCGGCGGTCGTCTCCTCACGGAGATGTCAGAGGCTGACGCCGACCGTCACCGGCTCGTTGACGAGGGTGACCCCGAAGGCGTCCCGCACACCGGCGACGACCTCGCGGGCGAGCGCGAGGAGGTCCTCGGTGGTGGCCTCGCCGCGGTTGGTGAGGGCGAGGGTGTGCTTGGTGGAGATCCGGGCGGGCCCGGAGCCGTACCCCTTGGTGAAGCCCGCCTTGTCGATCAGCCAGGCGGCCGAGGTCTTGACCTGCCCGTCCTCGCCCGCCGGGTAGGCCGGCGGGGTCACGTCCGCGCCGAGCCGCTCGGCGGCCCGTGCGAGGAAGGTCTCGTACTCTCCCGGCGTCAGGATCGGGTTGGTGAAGAAGGAGCCGGCTGACCAGGTGTCGTGGTCGGCCGGGTCGAGGACCATGCCCTTCCCGGAGCGCAGCGTCAGGACGGTCTCGCGGGCCTGCGCGAGCGGGACGCGCTCGCCGACCTCGACGCCGAGGGCACGGGCGGTCTCGGCGTACCTGACCGGCGCGGAGAGGCCCGCCGCGTCCTCCAGCCCGAAGCGGACGCGCAGCACGACGTAGCGGTCGGGTTCGGCCTTGAAGCGGCTGTGGCGGTACGAGAAGGAGCAGTCGGCGTTGGGAAGGGTGACCGTCTCCTCGGCGCGGCGGTCGTAGGCGACGACCTCCGTGATGGTGGCGGAGACCTCCTGGCCGTACGCGCCGACGTTCTGGATCGGGGTCGCGCCGGCTGATCCCGGGATCCCGGCCAGGCACTCGATGCCCGCGAGCCCCGCGTCGACCGTCCGCGAGACGGCGTCGGTCCACACCTCACCGGCCGCCAGCTCCAGCGTCGTGCCGTCGAGGGCGTAGCTCTGGGTGGCGATGCGCAGGGCGGTGCCGTCGAAGCCCTTGTCCCCGATGACGAGGTTGGAGCCGCCACCGATGATCAGCAGCGGGGTGCCGGACGCGTCCGCCTCGCGGACCGCGGCGATCACCTCGTCGTCGGTGGTGGCCGTGACGAGCCGGTTCGCGGGGCCGCCGAGCCGGAAGGTGGTCAGGGGGGCGAGGGGGGCGTCGTGGAGTACCTGCACGGGCTCAAGAGTACGGGGGCGGCCCGGCCCGTCCGGGCAGGGCCGCCCCCGGCGCGACGGTGAGAGTGCCGTCACACGGCGGCCGGCTCGTTGGCCCCGGCCGGGTGCCCGGCCGCGCGCTCGGGCTCGTACTCGCCCGTGTGCCCGTGTCTGTGCTCGTCATTGTGCTTGGGGTCGTGCTGGGCGTCGTGCTTGTCATCGTGCTTGTCATCGGCGGACGGCCCCGCGGAACGGTGTCCGGGCACGAACAGCGCCGCCAGCGCTCCCAGGACGACGAACCCGGCTCCGACCCACAGAGCGGGCCGCAGCCCGTCCACGAACTCCTGACCGGAGCCGTAGCCTCCCTGGGCGGCGAAGATCGAGGCCATCACGGCGACGCCGAGGGCGCCGCCGACCTCGCGCAGGGCGTTGTTGGCGCCGGAGGCGATGCCCTGCTCGGAGGGGCGGACGCTCGACATGACCAGGCTGGCGGCGGGCGCGAAGAAGAGCGCCATGCCGATCCCGCTCACGATCAGGGCCGGCAGCTGGGCGGTGTACGCCATGTCGGGCGCCACGACGAGCGCGGACCAGCCGAGCCCGAGGGCCTGGAGCGCGAGACCGGCCGCGACGACCGGGCGGCCGCCGATCCGGTCCGAGAGGTAGCCGGCCAGCGGCGCCACGATCATGGGCATGCCCGTCCAGGGCAGCATCCGCAGTCCCGCCTCGGTCGGCGAGTAGCCGAGCACGCCCTGCATGTACTGGCTGAGCAGGAAGATCGAGCCGAACATGCCGAGGAACATCAGCAGGCTCGCCGCGTTGATCCCGCTGAAGGCACGGCTGCGGAAGAGACGCATGGGCAGCATCGGCGCCCTGCCGCGGATGCCGTGGCGGACGAAGCCGCCCAGGAGCGCGCCGCCCGCGATCAGGGCGGTGAGGACGATGCCGCTGGTCCAGCCGTCGATCGGGCCGCGGATCAGCCCGTACACGATCCCGAAGAGGCCGCCGCTGGCGAGGAGGGTGCCGACGATGTCGAGGCGGGCCCGGGAGCCGTACGACTCGGACAGCCGCAGCCGGGCGAGCGGCAGCAGGGCGACGCCGAGCGGGACGTTCAGCCAGAAGATCCACTGCCAGGAGACGTGCTCGGTGAGCGCGCCGCCGATGAGCGGCCCGGAGGCGACCGCGAGACCGTTGACGGCTCCCCATATGCCGTACGCCATGCCGCGCTTGGCGGCGGGTACGGCGGCGGTGAGCAGGGTGAGGGTGAGCGGCATCATGATGGCGGCGCCCGCGCCCTGGACGGCGCGGGCGGCGATCAGGGTGTCGATCCCAGGGGCGAGGGCAGCGCCCGCGGACGCCACGGTGAAGATCGCGAGCCCGACGGTGAAGAGCCGCCGGCGGCCGAAGCGGTCACCGAGGGCGGCGCCGAACATCAGCAGGACGGCGAAGGTGAGGGTGTACGCGCTCACCGTCCATTCGAGGTCGTGCAGCGCTCCCCCGAGGTCCTCGCGGATCGAGGGCAGTGCGGTGGTGACGACGAGGTTGTCGAGGGCCGCCATGAAGCCGGCGACGCTGGTGATGACGAGGGCCCAGGCGGCCCCGCTTCGCCGGTCGGTCACGTGCTCGTTCATCGTTGTCCCCTTCCGAGAACAAGGTTAGTTATCAATGACTAACTTTCCCGGCAGAAAAGAGCCCGGACCTTTGCCACAGAGAGGGCCGCACGCACCTGTCGGTCCTGCGCTTCGCGCCCTACGCCTCGAGCTTGCCCTTGACGCGGGCAGAGGGGTACAGCCCCTGCCAGACCCGGTGGTCAGGCGGAAAGCCCATGGCCACCATCGCGTTGATCAGCATGCCGTACGCCATGAACGTCGTCGTCTCGTCGACATCGGCACCGAGCGCCAGATGGACCCCGTCCCACAGCTCCATCCAGCCGGCCCGCACGACCTCGCCGAAGCCGTGCTCACCGGCCGCCTCGGCGGCGGCCACCGTCAGATAGACCTGCATCTGCATGAGCAGCCGCTCCGGCTCCTCGGCGATGGCCTGCGTGTAGGCGTTGGCCATCGCGTGAAGGGCCTCCTCGCCCTCCAGCCCTTCGGCCGCCTCCATGAACACGCGCCTGGAGTCCGCGAGGCAGCGCTCGGACGCCGCCAGGAAGATCGCCTTCTTGCTCGGGAAGAGGCGGAACAGGTACGGCTGCGAGACACCGACGCGCTTGGCGATCGCCTCGGTGGACGTTCCGTAGTACCCGCTGCGGCTGAACTCGCTCATCGCCGCGCGAATGACGCTCTCGCGCCGCTCCTCCGCGCTCATCCTGACCATGCGACTAAGTTAGTACTCAATCACTAACTTGGTCAAGAGGGGGGCCGGGCGGCCGCTTTTCCGCAGCCGCCCCCTCCGGGGCTCCGGGGCTCCGGGGCTCCGGGGCTCCCTGGGAGCCCGTTGGAGCCCTCCGGGACTCCCTACGCGAGCGTGACCACGGCCCGGGACATGCCCAGGACCTTCTGGCCCGCCGACGTCGCCGTCAGGTCCACCCGGACCTGGTTGCCGTCCAGCTTGGCCGCGACCTTGGCGCTGACCTCGATCAGGGCGCCCTTGTCGTCGTTCGGCACGATCACCGGCTTGGTGAAGCGCACGCCGTACTCGACGACGGCCGCCGGGTCGCCGGCCCAGTCGGTCACGACGCGGATCGCCTCGGCCATGGTGAACATGCCGTGCGCGATGACGTCCGGCAGGCCGACCTCCACCGCGAACTTCTCGTTCCAGTGGATCGGGTTGAAGTCCCCGGAGGCACCGGCGTACCGCACCAGGGTGGCGCGGGTCACGGGGAAGGACTGCGCCGGCAGCTCCGTGCCGACCTCGACCTCGTCGTAAGCGATCTTCGCGGTCATCCTCAGACCTCCTCGGGGGCGCGCGAGACGAGCTTGGTCCAGGCGGTCACGACGTGCTCACCGGTCTCGTCGTGGACCTCACCGCGGATGTCCAGGATGTCGTTGCCCGCCAGCGACTTGATCGCCTCGATGGTGGACGTGACCGACAGTCGGTCCCCCGCCCGCACCGGCCGGGTGTACGCGAATTTCTGGTCACCGTGCACGACGCGGCTGTAGTCCAGGCCTAGCTGCGGGTCCTCGACGACCTGCCCCGCGGCCTTGAACGTGATGGCGAACACAAAAGTCGGCGGAGCGATCACATCGGGGTGACCGAGCGCCTTCGCCGCTTCCTGGTCGAGATAGGCGGGATTCGCGTCGCCGACCGCCTCGGCGAACTCGCGGATCTTCTCGCGGCCGACCTCGTACGGCGGGGTGGGCGGATAGGTCCGGCCCACGAAGGACTGGTCGAGCGCCATGAACTCGATACCTCCTGGATTTGTTGCCGACAAACGACACGAGGCCGCCCCCTGGTGGGGACGGCCTCGTGTACGAGCCTGATTAACGCGTCTCGCGGTGCGCAGTGTGCGAGTTGCAGCGGGGGCAGTGCTTCTTCATCTCAAGACGGTCCGGGTTGTTACGCCGGTTCTTCTTGGTGATGTAGTTCCGCTCCTTGCACTCCACGCAGGCCAGCGTGATCTTCGGGCGGACGTCGGTGGCAGCCACGTGAGTGCTCCTTGACGGACGGATGGACGGATGAACGCATAGAAGAGTAGCCGATCGAAGGACCGACCCCACAATCGGCTACTGTGTGTAGCGGTGACCGGACTTGAACCGGTGACACAGCGATTATGAGCCGCTTGCTCTACCGACTGAGCTACACCGCTTTGATGATCTGGATCCCGCCCGAGGGCGGGCTCCTTCTCACCAGAGCCCCAATACGGAATCGAACCGTAGACCTTCTCCTTACCATGGAGACGCTCTACCGACTGAGCTATTGGGGCGAGCGATGAAGACATTACACGGTCCTCCGCCGATCGCCCAAATCCGTTTCCCGGTCCTCGCCCGCCTCTCCTGCTCGCGCGCCCCGTAGGCCACACGTGGCCTCATCAGTACGACTATTGCGCTCCTCCTCGAAGGGCGGCCGGAGCCCCCCTAGGCTCGGCCCCACGCTGCCCGAACTTGATCTTGAGCTGGACCTTTGAGCTGGACCTTTGAGCTGGAACTTGAGGAGCCGTGAGGAGCCCGATGTCAGCCGACAGCAAGCAGCCCCAGCCGCCCGACGACCGGGCAGCCGCCACCGCCGACTCCACCGCGCTCCTGCTCTCCAACGCCCGGCTCACGGACGGCCGGACGGTCGACGTCCGCCTCGGCGGCGGCCGGATCGAGGCCGTCGGCACGGCCGGCAGCCTCACCGCCGTCGGTGCCCGTGTCGACCTCGCCGGCTATCTGCTGCTCCCCGCCCCCGCGGAGCCGCACGCCCACGCCGACACCGCGCTCAGCGCCGACTCCCCCGGTCCGGTCTCGTACGCCCCCGAGGAGGTGCAGCGGCGGGCCACCGAGGCCGCGCTGCTGCAGCTCGGGCACGGCGCCACCGCGCTGCGGGCGCACGTGCGGATCGGCGACGTCCAGGGTCTCGGCCCGCTCGAAGCCGTGCTCCAGGCGCGGCGCTCGCTGCGCGGGCTGGCGGACCTCACGGCGGTCGCGGTGCCCCGCCTGCTGACGGGTGTGGCGGGCGCGGATGGGCTCGCGATGCTGCGGGACGCCGTGAAGATGGGCGCGGGCGTGGTGGGCGGCTGCCCGGACCTCGACCCCGACCCGGCCGGCTACGTGGAGGCGCTCCTGGAGGTGGCCGGGGAGCAGGGCTGCCCGGTCGACCTGCACACGGACGGTGACGATCCGGCGCGGCTCTCCCGGCTGGCGGCGATGGCGGGCGGGCTGCGGCCCGGGGTGACGATCGGTCCGTGCGCGGGCCTGGCCCGGCTGCCGGTGGATCAGGCGCGCCGGGCCGCCGACCAGCTGGCGGCGGCCGGGGTGACGGTGGTCTGCCTCCCCCAGGGCGGCTGCGGCGCGACCGAGCTGCGCGGCGCGGCGCCGGTCCGGCTGCTGCGGGCGGCGGGGGTACGGCTCGCGGCGGGCAGCGGGGCGCTGCGGGACGTCGCCAACCCGGTCGGGCGCGGGGACCCGTTGGAGTCCGCGTACCTGCTGGCCTCGCTGGGCGGGCTGCCGGCCGAGGACGCGTACGGGGCGGTGAGCACGGCGGCTCGTACGGCGATGGGGCTCGCCGAGGTACGGGTGGAGGCCGGGTTCCCGGCGGAGCTGCTCGCGGTGCGCGGGGAGCGCCTGTCGGGCGTGCTGTCCCTCGCGTACAGCCGGATCGTGGTGCACAGGGGCCGGGTGGTGGCACGCACCAGCGCGGTGCGGGAGTACTGCGACTCGGCGGCGGCGCTCGACCTGCCGCGCCAGGCACGCCCGGAACGTCCGGAGCCGGGAAGCCCTCCGGCCGGTCCCGTCGTACGGTCGTGAGTATGCGCATTGTCATCGCTGGAGGACACGGTCAGATCGCCCTGCGTCTGGAGCGGCTGCTCTCGGCGTCGGGGCACGAGGCGGCGGGGATCATCCGCGATCCGAAGCAGGCCGACGACCTGCGCGCGGCGGGGGCCGAACCCGTCGTGCTGGACCTGGAGTCGGCGTCGGTGGAGATGGTCGCGGCGGTCCTGCAGGGCGCCGACGCGGCGGTCTTCGCGGCCGGCGCGGGCCCGGGCAGCGGCACCGCCCGCAAGGACACGGTGGACCGCGCGGCGGCGGTCCTCTTCGCCGACGCGGCGGAACGGGCGGGCGTACGCCGCTACCTCGTCGTCTCGTCCATGGGCGCCGACGCCACCCGCCAGGGCGACGAGGTCTTCGACGCCTACCAGCGCGCCAAGGGCGCGGCGGACGACGACATCCGCGCCCGGGAGCGCCTGGACTGGACGATCCTGCGCCCCGGCATGCTGACGAACGACGCCGGCACGGCCCTGGTCCGCCTGGGGGCCTCGACGGGCCGCGGCCCGATCCCCCGCGACGACGTGGCGGCGGTCCTGGCGGAACTCCTGGAGACCCCGGCGACGGCCGGCCTGACCCTGGAGCTGATCAGCGGCTCGATCCCGGTCTCGGTGGCGGTGAAGGACGTGGCGGGCAACTGACCCGAGAGGGGCAGGCAAAGAAGAAGGTCCCCGGTGCGAGCACCGGGGACCTTCTCTATCGCGTGGCGGCGCCAGGATTCGAACCTGGGTAGGCTAAGCCGACGGATTTACAGTCCGCTCCCATTGGCCACTCGGGCACACCGCCATGGGATGTCGCTGCTCGGAGCCGCTTTTCGGCGGTGCTCCGTGGCAACGACGTAAACGATACCTGATCCCCAGGGGTGCTTCGCCACCGGATTGATCAGCGGTTCCGGGGTGATCGGATGACTAGGCTTGCCCCGTACGCCAACGCAACCGCAACGCATTCGACGCAAGGAGCCACACGTCATGGCCGACTCCAGTTTCGACATCGTCTCCAAGGTCGAGCGGCAGGAGGTCGACAACGCCCTCAACCAGGCCGCGAAGGAGATCTCGCAGCGCTACGACTTCAAGGGCACCGACGCCTCGATCTCCTGGTCGGGCGAGAAGATCCTGATGCAGGCCAACGGCGAGGAGCGCGTGAAGGCGATCCTCGACATCTTCCAGACCAAGCTGGTCAAGCGCGGGATCTCGCTGAAGTCGCTGGACGCCGGTGAGCCGCAGCTGTCCGGCAAGGAGTACAAGATCTTCGCGACGATCGAGGAGGGCATCTCCCAGGAGAACGCCAAGAAGGTCTCCAAGGTCATCCGCGACGAGGGCCCCAAGGGCGTCAAGGCGCAGGTCCAGGGTGACGAGCTGCGGGTCAGCTCGAAGAGCCGGGACGACCTGCAGGCCGTGCAGGCGCTGCTCAAGGGCAAGGACTTCGACTTCGCGATCCAGTTCGTGAACTACCGCTAGCCACGAGCTGCGTGTCCGAAAGCCGCCAGCCTCCGGGTGGCGGGCCTCGCACACTGGACGCGGAGTGAGCGCGAGGAGAGGAACCGCCATGACGGTGTACGCGTACGTCGAAGGGCCCCTGGGCGAGATGCTGCTCGTCGGGCGGGGAGCCGGCGAAGGCGGGCGGACCGCACTGGTGTCGCTGTCGCTGCCCGGGCAGAAGGGTGCCGCCGCCGTCGAGGACGGCTGGCGGCACGCGCCCGAGGCGTTCGAGGAGATCGCCGGGCAGCTGAGGGAGTACTTCGCGGGGCGGCGAGAACGCTTCGACGTCGTGTGCGCCGACAGCGGGACGGAGTTCCAGCGGCAGGTGTGGCGGGCCCTGGAGGAGATTCCGTACGGCTCCACCGTCTCGTACGGGGACATCGCCCGGCAGGTCGGTTCCGCCGGGGTCGGGGTGCGGGCCGTCGGCACCGCCATCGGGCGCAATCCGCTGCTGGTGGTGCGGCCCTGCCACCGGGTGATCGGCGCGGACGGGAGTCTGCGGGGGTACGCGGCGGGCCTGGAGCGCAAGGAGCGGCTGCTCGGCCTCGAAGGGGCCCTGGTGGCGTGATGGACGGGCTGTTCCCGCGCGAGCGGGCGGAGGTCGCTCCGGGCGCGGTGCACGTGCCCGGGTGGCTCTCCCCCGACCGGCAGCGGGAGGTGGTGGCCGCCTGCCGGGAGTGGGGGCGCGGGCCTGTGACGTACCGTCACACGGTGCTCCCCGGCGGCGGGGTGATGTCCGTGCGGTCGCTCTGCCTGGGGCGGCGCTGGGTTCCGTACCGTTATCTCGACACGGTCGATCTGGAACTGCCGGAGTGGTTGCGTGTGTCGGGGCAGGACGCCGTCCGCGAGGCGTACGGGGAGGAGCTCCCCTTCTCCCCCGACACCGCTCTGGTGAACTTCTACGACGCCGGCGCGACGATGGGCCTGCACCAGGACAAGGACGAGCGGTCCGGGGCGCCGGTGGTGTCGTTGAGCCTCGGGGATCGTTGCGTCTTCCGGTTCGGGAACACCGAAACCCGCGGGAGGCCGTACACGGACGTGGAGTTGGCGTCCGGGGATCTCTTCGTCTTCGGCGGGCCGTCACGCTTCGCGTACCACGGGGTGCCCAAGGTCCATGCCGGCACGGCCGCCCCCGCGCTGGGGCTTGTCGGGCGGCTGAACATCACGCTGCGCGAGACCGGGCTCTAGAGGGCGTCTTGGCCATCCGGCCTGAGCTGCACGGCACTCCTAGCGCGAGCGTGAGTGGCCGAAGAGGATCCGGTAGGCGATCAGCAGCACCAGCGAGCCGCCGATGGCCGAGAGCCAGGTGGCCGTGTCGTAGAAGCCGGTGGCGATCGGGCGGTCCAGGAACGTGGACGAGATCCAGCCGCCGATGAAGGCGCCGGCTATGCCGATGAGGGTCGTGCCGATGAGCCCGCCCGGGTCGCGGCCGGGGAGCAGGACCTTGGCGACGACGCCCGCGAGCAGGCCCAGGACGATCCAGCTGATGACGTTCATGCAGGAGAGGACGCGGGGGTGCCGGGCACGGTTGCGGAGCATCGTAATGTGCGGGGCATGACACAAGGACTCCGCCGCTCGCTCGGCGTCTTCGACGCCGTCGTCATCGGGCTCGGCTCCATGGTGGGCGCCGGAATTTTCGTCGCGCTCGGCCCGGCGGCCGGAGCGGCCGGTTCCGCGCTGCTCCCGGCGCTCGGGCTCGCCGCGCTCGTCGCGTACTGCAACGCGATGGCCTCCGCCCGGCTCGCCGCCCTGTACCCGGCCTCGGGCGGCACGTATGTGTACGGTCGCGAACGCCTCGGGCCCTTCTTCGGCTACCTGGCCGGCTGGGCGTTCGTCGTCGGCAAGACCGCGTCCTGCGCGGCGATGGCGCTGACCGTCGGGGCGTACGTCTGGCCGGATCAGGCGCACGCGGTGGCGGTCGCGGCCGTGGTGGCGCTGACGGCGGTGAACTACACCGGCGTCCAGAAGTCCGCGCTCCTCACCCGGGTCGTCGTGGCGCTGGTCCTCGCGGTCCTCGCCGCCCTGATCGTCACCGTCGCGACCTCGGGAGAGGGTGACTTCGGGCGGCTCGCCCTGGGCGGGGACGCGACGGCCGGTGGCGTGCTCCAGGCGGCGGGGCTGCTGTTCTTCGCGTTCGCGGGGTACGCGCGGATCGCCACGCTCGGCGAGGAGGTGCGCGATCCGGCCCGGACCATTCCCCGGGCCGTCCCCATGGCGCTCGGCATCGCGCTCGCGGTCTACGCGGCGGTGGCGGTGTGCGTGCTGGCCGTCCTCGGGCCGCAGGCCCTGGCGGCCTCCCCCGCGCCGCTCGTGGACGCGGCGCGGGCGGCCGGCGCCGGATGGCTGGTGCCCGTCGTCACGGTCGGCGCGGCCGTCGCCGCGCTGGGCTCGCTGCTCTCGCTGATCCTCGGGGTCTCCCGTACGACCCTGGCGATGGCCCGGGACGGTCATCTGCCGACCGGGCTCGCCGCCGTGCACCCCCGCTTCCAGGTGCCGCACCGGGCCGAGCTCGCGGTGGGCGCGGTGGTGGCCGTGGTGGCGGCCACGGTGGACGTACGGGGCGCGATCGGCTTCTCGTCCTTCGGCGTGCTGGTCTACTACGGCATCGCCAACGCCTCGGCGTGGACGCTGGGCCGCTCGCACCGGCCGCTCGCCGCGCTGGGACTTGCCGGGTGCGGGGCGCTGGCGTTCGCGCTGCCGCCGGCCTCCGTCCTGGCCGGGCTCGGGGTGCTGGCGGCGGGCACCGTCGCGTACGCCGTCAGCCGGGGACGGCGCGAACACCCACCGCGTCCCTGAGCCGGTCGGTCGCCGACCGGTCGTCGCCGTGAGCCGGTCGGTTCGGATCGGGTCCATGCCGTGAGCCGGTCGGTCCGGCGCCGGTCCATGCGATGAGCCGGTCGGTCCGGCGCCGGTCCATGCCGTGAGCCGGTCGGTCCCCGACCGGTCCTCGCCGTCGGCTCCTGTCCGCTCCCGCGTCAGTGGGTCGTGTACGGGTACGGCTGGTCCGTGGGGACGATCTCCTTGCCCAGCGGCAGCAGCGACACCGGGACGAGCTTGAAGTTCGCGAGGCCCAGCGGGATGCCGATGATCGTGACGCAGAGCACGATGCCCGTGGTGATGTGGCCGAGCGCCAGCCACCAGCCCGCGAGGATCAGCCACAGCACGTTGCCCACGACGGAGGGAGCGCCCGCGTCGCGCCGGTCCACGACCATGTGGCCGAAGGGCCACAGGGCGTAGACGCCGATGCGGAAGGCGGCCAGGCCGAAGGGGATCCCGATGATCGTGATGCACAGCAGGACACCGGCCAGCAGGTAGCCGAGGAACATCCAGAAGCCGCACAGGACGAGCCAAATGACATTGAGGATTGTCTTCATGGGCGGCGACCTGCCATCTGCTCGAGTCGGGCGATGCGCTCCGCCATCGGCGGGTGCGTCGAGAACATCTTCGAGAGCCCTCTGCCCGCTCCGAAGGGGTTCGCAATCATCATGTGGCTCGCGGTCTCGATCTTGGGCTCGGGCGGCAGGGGCAGCTGCTTCGTTCCCGCCTCGAGCTTGCGCAGGGCGCTCGCGAGGGCCAATGGGTCGCCCGTGAGCTGGGCGCCGGAGGCATCGGCCTCGTACTCCCGCGAGCGGGAGATGGCGAGCTGGATGACCGACGCGGCGACCGGACCGAGGATCATGATCATCAGCATGCCGAGCAGGCCGGGGCCGTCGTCGTCGCTGGAGCGGCCGACCGGGATCAGCCAGGCGAAGTTGACCAGGAACAGGATCACGGAGGCGAGCGCTCCGGCGACCGAGGAGATCAGGATGTCCCGGTTGTAGACGTGGCTGAGCTCGTGGCCGATGACGCCGCGCAGCTCGCGCTCGTCGAGGATCCGCAGGATGCCCTCGGTGCAGCACACGGCGGCGTTGCGGGGATTGCGGCCGGTGGCGAAGGCGTTGGGTGCCTGGGTCGGCGAGATGTAGAGCCGGGGCATCGGCTGGCGGGCCTGCGTGGAGAGCTCGCGCACCATCCGGTACAGCTCGGGTGCCTCGAATTCGCTGACGGGCCGGGCCCGCATGGCCCGCAGGGCCAGCTTGTCGCTGTTCCAGTAGGCGTACGCGTTGGTGCCGAGCGCCACGACGAGCGCGACGATCAGCCCCGTACGCCCGAAGAAGCTGCCGATGAGAATGATGAGGGCCGAGAGCCCTCCGAGGAGTACGGCGGTCCTCAGCCCGTTGTGCCGGCGGTGCACGGTACGCCCTCCAGGTGGTGCGGCAGGGGAACCCTTTGCTCGGTGGCGGTGTCCACTCGTCCAGTGGACCCTCCCGTACTGGTCAACGCCAGGCGGGAGGTACGGGTTCCCCGGGCCGTACCAGGGGCGGCGGGCGGGCGGTTGGGCCGAAGGGGTGAGCCGGGGGCAGCCGGTTGAGCCCTGGAGGCTGGGTCAGAAGAGGCTGGTCGCCGCGAAGCGCAACGCGAACTGCGGGTAACCCGACAGTACGACGCCGACGACGGCGGCCACCGCGATCGCCAGGGTCACCGCCGCGGGCACGCGCGCGAGGGCGGTCTTCTCCCCGGTCGGCGCCCGGAACAGCAGCGCCGTCCACCGCAGGTAGTAGTAGAGACCGATCACGACGTTGACACCCATGATCACGGCCAGCCAGCCGAGCCCCGCGTCGACCGCCGACGAGAAGACGGTGACCTTGGCGAAGAGGCCGATGATGCCGGGCGGCAGACCGGCCAGGTTCAGCAGGAAGAACCCCATGGTGAGGGCGACGACCGGCCGTTCGGCGTACAGGCCGCGGTAGTCGGCGATCCGGTTCTCGGGGTGCGTCCGGGCTACCAGCACGACCACCGCGAAGGCGCCGAGGTTCACGACGGCGTACATCAGGGCGTACGCGACGGTGGCGCCGATCTGGTCGTCGCTGGAGTACGCGGCGGCGGCGATCGGCACCAGGAGGTAGCCGGCCTGGGCGACGGAGGACCAGGCGAGCAGCCGGACCGCGCTCCACGCGCGCGTGGAGACCTGCCGCAGGGCGGCCACGTTGCCGACGGTCATGGTGAGCGCGGCGAGGACGGCGAGCGCCGGACCCCAGACGTCCGCGTACGAGGGGAACGCGACGACCGTGACCAGGATGAGGCCGGTGAAGCCGACGGCCTTGCCGACCACGGAGAGGTAGCCGGCGACGGGCAGGGGGGCGCCGACATAGGTGTCGGGGACCCAGAAGTGGAAGGGGACGGCCGCCGTCTTGAAGGCGAAGCCGACCAGGGTGAGGGCGACACCGGCCTGGGCGAGGGTCTCCAACTGCCCAGGGACGTCGTCGAGGCGCTGGGCGAGCTCGGTGAGGTGGAGGGTGCCGGTCACGCCGTACACGAAGCTGACGCCGAGCAGGGTCACGGCGGTCGCGGTGACGGAGGAGAGGAAGAACTTGAGCGCGGCCTCGCTGGACTGCCGGTCGCCCCGGCGCAGGCCGACGAGCGCGAAGGCGGGCAGCGAGGCCACCTCCAGGGCGACGACGAGGGTCGCGAGGTCGCGGGACGCGGGCAGCAGTGCCGCGCCGGCGGCCGAGGAGAGCAGCAGGAACCAGTACTCCCCCGCCGGCAGCTTCTCCTTGGTGTCGGAGAGCGACAGGAGGGCCGTGAGCAGCGCCCCGCCCAGCACCAGGAACTGCAGGACGAGGGTGAAGCGGTCGGCGGTGTAGCTGCACGCGGCGGTCGCCGCCGGTTCGGTGGTGAGGCAGAAGGTGGAGCGGTCGCCGGCGCGCAGCGGGATCAGCAGGGCGATCGAGGCGACGAGCCCGGCGATCACGGTCCAGCCGAGGAGCTGCTTGTGGCGTGCGGGGACGAAGAGGTCGGCCACGAGCACGGCCAGCGCGACCACGGCGGTGAGCGTGGGGGGCGCGATCGCGAGCCAGTCGACGGACTGGACGAGGTTCGTGGTCGTCACGAGTTCCCTCCCGCGAGGAGCTTCTGGACGGCCGGATCGGTGAGGCCGAGGAGGACCGCGGGCCACAGGCCGGCGAGGACGGTGAGGGCGACGAGCGGGGTCCAGGCGGCGAACTCGTATCCCTGGACGTCGGCGATCGCCGTCTCCCCGCTCGGGCGGGGGCCGCCCATGCAGACCCGGCGGACGACCACGAGCAGGTACGCGGCGGTGAGCAGGGTGCCGAAGGCGCCGATCGCCATGAAGGTGAGGAAGGCGGGGCGGCTGAGGCCCGCGGCCGGTTCGAAGGCGCCGAACAGGGCCAGCATCTCGCCCCAGAAGCCGGCGAGGCCGGGCAGTCCGAGGGAGGCGACGGCGGCGAAGGCGAGCAGTCCGCCCAGGCGGGGCGCGCGGCCGTAGAGCGCGGCGCCGGTGGCGCCGGCGAGGGTGTCGAGATCGGCGCTGCCGTACCGGTCCTTCACCGCGCCGACCAGGAAGAAGAGCAGGCCGGTGATGAGGCCGTGGGCGATGTTGGCGAAGAGCGCGCCGTTGACTCCGGTGGGGGTCATGGTCGCGATGCCGAGGAGCACGAAGCCCATGTGGCCGACGGACGAGTAGGCGATCAGGCGCTTGAGGTCGCCCTTGCTGCCGCGCCGCGCGAGGGCGAGGCAGGCGAGCGATCCGTAGATGATGCCGGCGACCGCGAAGGCGGCGAGGTACGGGGCGAAGATCCGCATGCCGTCGGGGGCGACGGGGAGGACGATCCGGACGAAACCGTACGTTCCCATCTTCAGCAGGACGCCCGCGAGGAGGACCGAGCCGACGGTCGGGGCGGCGGTGTGGGCGTCCGGGAGCCAGCTGTGCAGCGGCCACATCGGGGTCTTGACGGCGAGCCCGATCCCGATCGCGAGAACGGCGGTGACCTGCACGGATGTGGTCAGCCCACGGCCGTTGTCGGTGGCCAGTGCCACCATGTCGAACGTGCCCGCCTTCACGCCGATGAGGAGCAGGCCGAGCAGCATGACGACCGAGCCGAGCAGCGTGAAGAGGATGAACTTCCAGGCGGCGGCCTGCCTGCCCTCGCCGCCCCAGCGGGCGATGAGGAAGTACATCGGGATGAGGACCATCTCGAAGGCCAGGAAGAAGAGCACGAGGTCGAGGACGGCGAAGGTCGCGAGGGTGCCGGACTCGAGGACGAGGAGAAGTGCCACGAAGCCCTTGGGGGAAGGGTCGGCGGCCCGCGGCGTCTGCCGCTGATGTTGCTGCTTGAAGTAGCTGTGGAGCGCGCAGAGGAAGGTCAGCAGCGCGGTCATGACCAGGAGGGGGAGGGAAATGCCGTCGACACCGAGGTGGATCCGCACGTCGAGCGCGGGGATCCAGGTGATGTCCGTGCTCGCCTGCATCCTCGACGGCCGGTCGTGGTCGAAGCCGAGGGTGAGGACGATCGTGGCGACGAGGATCACGCCGGTGACGATCACGCCGTGGCGGAGCACGGCCTGGTCGGGTGACGTCCCCTTCAGCCCCGGCGGGGCCGGGAGGAGAGCGGCGGCGGCGCCGACGAGCGGGCCGGCGACGATCAACGCGAGAAGGAACTGCATCACGGATTCGCTGATATCGATCACGTCTCACGCTCCGGCGGCGACGAGTACGGCGGCGAGCGCCAGGACGACGGAGCCGGCGAGCAGGGCGCTGAGGTAAGTCTGCACGTTGCCGGTCTGGGCGCGGCGGACGAGCCAGCCGAGCCATCGGGTGCCGGTGCCCGCGCCGCTCACGTACGTGTCGACGACCTCGCGGTCCAGGAAGCGGACCAGGGAGGCCGCGGCCAGGACGGGGCGGACGAACGCGGCGGTGTAGAGGGCGTCCAGGTGGAAGCCGGTGGCGGCGTGGCGGTGCAGCGGCCCCAGCAGGACGCGGCCGGGGTCGGCCGGATCCTCCGCCGGGTGCGGCAGACGCAGCGCCTCGGCCTCCACCTCGCCCGCTTCGGCGTCGGGGTGGGCGACGGTCGCCGGCAGCGGGGTACGGGCGAGGGCCTTGGTCGCGAGCGCGCGCCAGACGGCGTACGTGACCACGGCGCCGGCGAGGGCCAGGCCCGTGCCCAGGACCGCGGTGGTCGCGGTCGGGAGGAGGGCGTGGCCGTCGAACCAGTCGTCGAGATACGTGGCGCTCAGACCGAAGCCGAGGGAGGGGATCGCCAGCACCCACAGGACGGTGGTCATGGCGAGCGGCTGACGGCCGTGGTCGGGGGCCTCGGCGCCCCGGCCCCGGAAGGCGAGCAGCCACAGCCGGGCCGCGTAGGCGGCGGTGAGGAGGGCGGTGAGCAGGCCGGCGACGAGGACGGTCCAGCCGGCTCCGGCGGGGGCGACGGCGCGGTCGCCGAGGGCGGTGTGCTCGGCGGCCACGAGCACGGCTTCCTTGGAGAAGAACCCGGCGAACGGCGGGATCGCGGCGAGGGCGAGAAGGGCGACGGTCATCGTCCAGTACGCGTCCGGGATCCGCTTGGTCAGGCCGCCCATGCGGGACATGGCCGAGAGCGAGTTCGTACCGGCGGCGTGGATCACCGCGCCGGCGGCGAGGAAGAGGAGGGCCTTGAACGCGCCGTGGGAGAGGAGGTGGAAGACGGCGGCGCCGCGGTCGCCGACGGCCAGGGCGCCCGCCATGTAGCCGAGCTGTCCGATGGTCGAGTAGGCGAGGACCCGCTTGATGTCGTCCTGGGCGAGCGCGGCGAGGGCCGAGCCGACCATGGTGATCGCGGCCATGATCGCGAGCACGGTGAGGGCGGCGGCGGAGGAGGCGAAGACGGGGAGGAGCCGGGCCACGAAGTAGATGCCGGCGGCGACCATCGTCGCCGCGTGGATGAGCGCGGAGACGGGGGTGGGGCCCGCCATGGCGTCGGGGAGCCAGGTGTGGAGCGGGAACTGGGCGGACTTGCCCGCCACACCGGCGAGCAGCAGCAGCGCGATGAGGGTGGGGTGGTCGAGACCGTCGCCCGCGACGGCGCCGAGGATCCCGTCGATCCGGAACGTGCCGGCGTCCGCGGCGAGCGCGAAGAGGCCGATCAGGAAGGGGACGTCGCCGAGCTTGGTGACCAGGAACGCCTTGAGGGAGGCGGCCCGCGCCTCGGGCGTCTCCCAGTAGTGGCCGACGAGGAAGTACGAGCAGATGCCCATGATCTCCCAGCCGACCAGGAGCACCATGAGGTCGCCGGAGTAGACGACGAGCAGCATCGCGGCCGTGAAGAGGGAGACGAGCGCCGCGTACGAGGGGTAGCGCGGGTCGTCGCGCAGGTACCCGGTCGAGTAGACCTGCACGCAGGTGGCGACCAGGCCGACCAGGACGGCGACGAGGGCGGCGAAGCCGTCGATGTGCAGGGCGAGGTCGATGGGGACCGAGCCGGTGGGGGTGAGCTGGGTGGCCGCCTCGATGGTCTTGCCGCCGCCCTGGCGGATGGCGACGAGGACGGCCAGGACGGCCGCCGCGAGCGTCGGCAGGATGGCGAGGGGGCGGACGAAGCCGGGCGCGGTGCGGCCCAGGAGCAGGCCGGCCGCGGAGCCGAGGAAGGGAAGGAGGGGGACGAGCGCGGCGAGGGTCGTCGTGGTCACGCGGCGGCCTCGGCCTTCTCGTCGTCGGTGGTCGCGTCGGTGGCTGCATCGCCGGAGGCCGGGGCGTCGGTGGTCGCTTCCGCCGTGTCGCGCAGCCGGTCGACGTCCGAGGTGCCGCGGTTGCGGTAGACCATCAGGACGATCGCGAGTCCGATGCCGATCTCCGCGGCGGCGATGGCGATGGTGAAGAGGGTGAGCGCCTGGCCTGCGTGGAGGGCGTCGCGGAGCCAGACGTCGAAGGCGACCAGGTTGAGGTTGACGGCGTTGAGCATCAGCTCGACGGACATCAGCACCAGGATCGCGTTGCGGCGGGCGAGGACGCCGTAGAGGCCGACGCAGAAGAGCAGGGCGGCGAGGACGGCGGGGTAGGCGAGATGCATCAGTCCCGGGCCTCCTTGGCGTTCTTGCGGGACAGGACGATCGCGCCGACCAGTGCGGCGAGGAGGAGGACGGAGAGCGCCTCGAAGGGCAGCACCCAGTGCCGGAAGAGGATCTCGCCGGACACCTTGGTGGAGCCCTGGGCCGGTCCGTCCAGGTCGATCCAGGTCGTACGGAACGCGTCGACGACCACCCAGACGAGGGCGGCGGCCGCGGCGAGCGCGACCGCGAGGGCGACGGGGCGGTTGCCCGAGTCGGCGTCCGGGGAGCGGCCGATGGGGGCCTTGGTGAGCATGAGGCCGAAGAGGAGGAGGACGACGACGGAGCCGACGTAGATCAGCACCTGGACCCAGGCGATGAACTCGGCCGTGAGGAGGAGGTACTCGACGGCGAGGCCGCCGAGCGCCACGACCAGCCAGAGCGCGGCGTGGACGAGCTGGCGGGTGGTGACGGTGACGACGGCCGCGCCGAGGGTGACGAGGCCGACGAGGAGGAAGGCGATCTCGACGCCGGAGGGCGAGAGGAAGCCGGGGCTGGTGGCGGCGGCGGTTGCGGTGGCGGCGAGGATCACGCGTCGCCCTCCTGGGCCTCGGCGGCGGCCGCCTGGGCCGCGGCCTTCTCCGCCGCCTTGCGGGCGGCGGCGATCTCCTTGGGTTCCTCGGCACGCGGGTCGAGCGCGGGCGGTTCGGGGACGGTCCACATCCACTCGCGGAGCTTGTCGCGCTCGTGGGTGAGCTCGTGGATGTCCGTCTCCGCGTACTCGAACTCGGGCGACCAGAACAGCGCGTCGAAGGGGCACACCTCGATGCAGATGCCGCAGTACATGCAGAGGGCGAAGTCGATGGCGAAGCGGTCGAGGACGTTGCGGCTGCGCTCGCGGCCGCCGGGCGCGGCGGCGGGCACCGTCTCCTTGTGGGAGTCGATGTAGATGCACCAGTCGGGGCACTCCCGGGCGCAGAGCATGCAGACCGTGCAGTTCTCCTCGAAGAGGCCGATGACGCCGCGGCTACGGGGCGGGAGCTCGGGCTGCTTGTCGGGGTACTGCGCGGTGACGGTCTTCTTCGTCATCGTGCGAAGGGTGACGGCGAGGCCCTTGGCCAGGCCGGAACCAGGAATGGGCATTACTGGATCGCCACCTTCACGATGCCGGTGAGCGCGATCTGCGCGAGGGCGAGCGGGACGAGGGTCGTCCAGGCGAGCTTCTGGAGCTGGTCCTCACGGAGCCGGGGGTAGCTCACCCGGAGCCAGATCACGATGAAGGCGAGGACGGCGGTCTTGAGGAGGGTCCACACCCAGCCGAGACCGTCGGCGCCGAAGGGACCGTGCCAGCCGCCGAGGAAGAGGACGGTGGTGAGCCCGCAGAGGACGACGATGCCGGCGTACTCGGCGAGCAGGAAGAGCGCGAAGCGCAGGCCGGTGTACTCGGTGTACGCGCCGAAGATGATCTCGGAGTCGGCGACGGGCATGTCGAACGGCGGGCGCTGGAGCTCGGCGAGACCGGCGACGAAGAAGACGAGCGCGCCGACGATCTGCCAGGGCAGCCACCACCACTCGAAGGCGTTGAGGATGCCGGGGAGGGAGACGGTGCCGGCGGCCATCGCGACGGAGGCGGCGGTGAGCAGCATCGGGAGCTCGTACGCGAGCAGCTGGGCGGCGGTGCGGAGGCCGCCGAGCAGCGAGAACTTGTTGGCGGAGGCCCAGCCGGCCATCAGGCTGCCGAGGACGCCGACCCCCATGACGGCGAGCACGAAGAAGATGCCGGCGTCGACGATCTGCCCGACGGCTCCTTCGCTCGGGCCGATGGGGATGGCGACGAGGACGAGGAGGTACGGGAGGAGGGCGACGGCGGGGGCGAGCTGGAAGACGCGGCGGTCGGCGTTGGCCGGGACCACGTCCTCCTTCTGCGCGAACTTGACCCCGTCGGCGACGAGCTGGGCCCACCCGTGGAACCCACCGGCGTACATGGGCCCGAGGCGGCCCTGCATGTGGGCCATGACTTTGTGCTCGGTCTGCCCGATGACGAGGGGCAGCACGAGGAAGACGGCGAAGACGACGAGCAGCCGGAGGGCGACGTCGAGTGCGTCGTTCACGCGGGTTCGCCTCCGGCGGGGTCGGTGGTCTCGGGGGTCTCGGTTGCGGGGGCGGGTTCCGGCTTGGGGCCGGGTTCCGCCTTGGGGGCGGGGGTCGCCTCGGGGGCGGGTTCCGCCTCGGTGGCGGGGGTCGCCTCGGGGGCGGGGGTCGCCTCGGGGGTCGGCTCGGCCGCCGGAGCCGGGGTCGGCTTCGCCTCGGGCGCGGTCTCCACGGCCGGTTCCGCCGTGGAGGCCGGGGCCGCTTCCCCGGTGCTCTGGGCCTCGGGGGTCGGCTCGGCCGCCGGAGCCGGGGTCGGCTTCGCCTCGGGGGCGGTCTCCACGGCGGGTTCCGCCTTCGGCGGCTCCGGGTCGAAGGTCGGGCGGGCGTGGTGCCAGGGGGCGTCCGGGCTTCGGGGTCCGGACGAGGAGGCGGGTCCGGTGGTGGCGTCGGTCTGGCTCGCCGAGCCGTCGGCGGCGCTCCGCGAGCGCCGCGGCGTTCGCGGCGGCGCGCCCTGGCTCTCGCCGGTGGCGGTGGGTGACGTCGGAGGGGCCTGGGCTGCCGAGCCCTCGCCGGGCGCGGGGGCCGGGGCGGCGGCGGGGGAGGTCTCGGCCGCCTGGCCGGCGGAGCCCTCCGCCGCTGTATGGGCGCGGCGGGGCGTGGTTTCGGGGGTGGCCTCCCCCGCCGTACGGGCGCGGCGGGGCGGGCGGTCCGCTGCGGCACCCGCACCCGCACCCGCCGCGGCGGCGCGGGGCGTGCGGGCGGGGCGGGCCGGCGCAGGGGGGAGCTGGCCCTTGAGGGGGCCCCAGTCGTTGGGGTCCGGGACGCCCGGGGGAAGCATCTGGCGGCGCTTCGGGCCGCCGTGCTCCGACTCCCCCGGCTCCTTCGCGCCCGGCCACGCCTTCACGACCCGCGCGGCCAGCACGAAGTCCTTGCGCAGCGGGTGGCCCTCGAAGTTCTCCGGGAGCAGCAGCGGGATCAGGTTCGGGTGGCCCGCGAACTCGACGCCGAACATCTCGTGCGTCTCGCGCTCGTGCCAGGCCGCGCCCGCGTAGACCTCGACCGCCGTCGGCAGCGAGGGAGCGGCGTGCGGAACCGTCGTACGGACCAGCAGGCGCCGCACGGCGCCCGCCTCCAGCGCCACCACGTGCGCGCAGACGCGGAAGCCCTCACCCGGCTCGTCGACCGCGCTCAGCCAGTCGAAGTACGTGCAGCCCAGCGTGTCCCGCGCGGTCTCGAGCGCCGCGATCCACGAGCCCACCGGCACGTCGACCGTCAGCAGGTCGTACGCCCGTTCCGCCATGGCCTCCTCGCCGAAGATCTCGGTGACGGCCTCGGGAAGGGTGTCGTAGGCGTTCACGCCGTGCCTCCCGGCGGAGGCGGGGTGACCAGTCCGCTGGTGAGCTGGCCGACCGAGGGGCCCGAGTACCGCGCGGCCAGGGACTCCCGCGCGATCTTCTCCTGCAGCTTCAGGATTCCTTGCAGCAGCGCCTCCGGGCGCGGCGGGCAGCCCGGCACGTACACGTCCACCGGGATGATCTGATCGACGCCCTTCGTCACCGAGTACGAGTCCCAGTAGGGCCCGCCGCAGTTGGAGCATGCGCCGAAGGAGATGACGTACTTGGGCTCGGGCATCTGCTCGTACAGCCGCTTCACCGCCGGCGCCATCTTGTCCGTCACCGTGCCGGAGACGATCATGAGGTCGGCCTGGCGCGGCCCCGGCGCGAAGGGGATCACGCCGAGACGGATGAAGTCGTGACGGGCCATCGACGCGGCGATGAACTCGATCGCGCAGCAGGCGAGTCCGAAGTTGAAGACCCAGAGGCTGTAGCGGCGGCCCCAGTTCAGGACCACCTTCATCGGCTCGGGGGCCAGACGGGCGAGCGCGCCCAGCTTCGGAGCCGGCAGCGGAAGCGGAGTCGGGGTCACGTCCATGTCAGGACGCCCTTCTTGTACGCGTAGAGCAGTCCCACGGCCAGGAAGCCGAGGAAGATGAACATCTCGACCAGCGTCGTCGCGCCGTAGCCGGGCGCGGCGAACACGGTCGCCCACGGGAAGAGGAAGATCGAGTCGACGGCGAAGATCACGTAGAGGAAGGCGTACACGTAGTAGCGGACCTGGGTGTGCGCCCAGCCCTCCCCCACCGGGTCGACGCCGCACTCGTACGTCAGCAGCTTCTCCGGCGTCGGCACCACGGGCCGCAGCAGTCGGCCCGCGCCGAACGCGACGGCGACGAAGAGCACACCGATGGCGGCGAGCAGTCCTACGACGGAGTACGACTGGAAGTAGTCCGCCGCGAGTCCGAGTCCCGCCCGTACGGTCGGATCCGGCACGTCCACCCTCGCTCCCTGCCCGTTTCGACGATCTGTACGCACGGGAGTCTAGGCCCTGTCAAAGAGCCGTAAGCGGTCGTGTCACGGAGTGGGCGCAGCGGCGGCACGGGGGATATCCCTACTGCCGCTCACCCACGTACCCCATGGCGCGCGCCGCCCGCCGACCGGCAGGCTGGGCGCATGAGCGTCGACACCGATACCCCTGACAGCGACCGGCTGCCACCGGCCCGCCTCGCCTACGGCCGGCACGTCTGGAAGGAGATCGCCTTCCAGCTGGCCAATCTCCCGATCGCGCTGGTCGGCTTCGTGTACGCCGTGGTGTCGGTCGCCGTGGGTGTGGGGCTGTCCGTCACGGTGATCGGTCTGCCCCTGCTGGCCCTCGGGCTCGCCGGGGCGCGCGGCATGGGCCGGGCGGAGCGGGCGAGGGCCCGGGCGCTGCTCGGCGTACGGGTGGAGGAGCCGAGCCCGCTCCCCCGCCGGCACGGGTTCTTCCCCTGGCTGTGGACGGCGTTGAAGGACCCGGTGGCGTGGCGGACGCTGTTGTACGGCTTCATCCGGCTGCCGTGGGGCATCGTGACGTTCACCGTCACCCTCGTCTCGCTGATCGTGCTCTGGCCCGTGCTGCCGTTCATCACCCGTGGGCTCTCCAACGCCGACCGGGCCATGGTCCGCGGGCTGCTCTCGCCCTCGGACGAGCTGGAGCGGCGGATCGCCGAGCTGGAGGAGGACCGGGGCGTGGTCGTGGACACGGCCGCCGCCGATCTGCGCCGGATCGAGCGCGATCTGCACGACGGCGCCCAGGCCCGGCTCGTCGCGCTCGCCATGGGGCTGGGTCTGGCGAAGGAGAAGCTGTTGGAGGACCCGGAGGCGGCGGCCTCCATGGTCGACGAGGCGCACGGCGAGGTGAAGCTGGCCCTGCAGGAGCTGCGGGACCTGGCGCGGGGCATCCACCCCGCTGTCCTCACCGACCGCGGCCTGGACGCCGCACTCTCCTCGATCGCCGCGCGGTGCACCGTCCCGGTGAAGGTGACCGTCGATCTGACCGAGCGGCCGGCCGAGGCCATCGAGGGCATCGCCTACTTCACGGTCTCCGAGCTGCTCCAGAACGTCTCCAAGCACGCGCGGGCGCGCTCCGCCTCGGTGGAGGTGTGGCGCCGGGACGACCGGCTGCTGCTGCAGGTACGGGACGACGGACACGGCGGGGCCCGGCTGGACGGCGGTACGGGGATGGCGGGGCTGGCCGAGCGGCTGGGCGCGGTCGACGGGCTCTTCGTCGTCGACTCCCCTGAGGGCGGGCCGACGACGGTCACGGCGGAGCTGCCGTGGCGGTCCCGTCCGGTGTCGGCGCAGGCCTGACCGGGCGCCGGCACAGGCGCAGGCGCACGCGCACGCGCACGCGCATACGGGCATAGGCGCAGGCGTGCGTCGGCGCAGGCGTGGGCCAGAAGGCACGGCCCTGCGCGGGCGCCGGCTTCCGCGCCCGCCCAGGTAGGGAAAACCCCCCGCCCGAGACGCCCACCTTCCTCATGGTCCGCGGCGCCGCCGACCGGAACCCTTGAGACATCACCCTCCCCGAGCAGAAACGGACCACAGCGATGGCTACCCACCGCCTCCCCGCCGGGCTCCGCGCGCCGTTCGAGGCCCGCACCTGGCGCGAGTTCGGCCACCTGGTGCTCGGGCTGCCGCTGAGCTGCGTCTACTTCGCGCTCTCCATCGCCATGGTCTCGGCGGGCGCGGGGCTGTTGATCACCTTCCTCGGCATCCCGGTCCTGGCCGGCGGGCTCGCCCTCTGCCGCGGTTTCGGCGCCGTCGAGCGGGCCCGGGCACGCGCGCTGCTGGGCGTGGACGTGGCGGCGCCCGAGCCGGTGCGGGGCCGTACGGGCGGGGCGATGTCGTGGATGGGGGCGATGCTGAAGAGCGGCGCGTCCTGGCGGCACCTGCTGTACGCGATCCTCCACATGCCGTGGGCCATCTTCGCCTTCACCGTCTCGGTGACCTTCTGGGTCTGGGGCTGGGCGCTGTTCACGTACCCCCTCTGGCAGTGGGTCTTCCCTCTGTACGCGGGCCAGGACGGCATCCAGCTGTACGGCGACCGGACGCGCGCCTTCTACCTGGACTCCCCCTTCGAGATCGCCGTCACCAGCGCCGTCGGCCTGCTGTTCGTGCTCGTCGGACCGTGGATCATCCGCTCGCTGGCCGCGGTCGACCGGCTGATGGTCTCCGGGCTGCTGGGTCCGTCACGGCTGGCGACGCGTGTGACGGAGCTGGAGACGGACCGGGGTGTGGTCGTGGACACCGCCGCCGCCGATCTGCGCCGGATCGAGCGCGATCTGCACGACGGCGCCCAGGCCCGGCTCGTCGCGCTCGCCATGGACCTGGGTCTGGCGAAGGAGAAGCTCGCCGAGGACCCCAGGGCGGCGGCGCAGATGGTCGAGGAGGCGCACGGCGAGGTGAAGACGGCGTTGCGGGAGCTGCGCGACCTGGCCCGGGGCATCCACCCGGCGGTCCTCACCGACCGCGGCCTGGACGCGGCACTGTCGGCGGTCGCGTCCCGCTGCACGGTCCCGGTGTCGGTGGAGGTCGACCTTCCGGCCCGGCCGGTGCCCGCGATCGAGGGGATCGCCTACTTCACCGTTTCCGAGCTGCTGCAGAACGTGTCGAAGCACTCCGGCGCACGTCGCGCCTGGGTCGATGTGTGGCACACCGGCGACGGGCTGATGCTTCAGGTCAGGGACGACGGGCGGGGCGGCGCGGACGTGGCGGCGGGCAGTGGTCTGGCCGGTCTGACGGAGCGGCTCACCGCGGTCGACGGCATCCTGGCGGTGGACTCGCCGGCGGGCGGCCCGACGACGGTCACGGCGGAGCTGCCCTGGAGGGCCTGAGCCCGTCGCGGGCACCGTCCCGAGCCCTCCGCGGGCACGGCCCTGAGCCCTCCGAGGGCACCGTCCCGGGCCCGCCGAGGGCACCGTCCTGGTCCGCGCCGCAGAACCGTCGGGCCCACCCGTGCGCAGCCGTGGTGGAGCCCACCGTTCCGGGAGCCGCCCCGCGGAACGCCTGGCCACAACCCGCTCACGGGTTGCCGGCGGAATGCCCGCCGCGCGAGGGACGGGGTGCGATGCTGGGGCCTCACCGGAACATCGACATGGGGGCTTCAAGGTCGTGGAGAACGTGGCGGACAGGGTGCGTGTGGTCATCGCCGAGGATTCAGTGCTGCTCCGTGAGGGCCTGACCCGGCTGCTGACCGACCGGGGGCACGAGGTCGTCGCCGGGGTGGGCGACGGAGAGGCCCTGGTGAAGACCGTGGCCGGTCTCGCCGGTGAGAACGCGCTGCCCGACGTGGTGGTGGCGGACGTCCGGATGCCCCCCACGCACACGGACGAGGGCGTACGGGCGGCGGTACGGCTGCGCAAGGAGTACCCGGAGATAGGGGTCCTGGTCCTCTCGCAGTACGTGGAGGAGCAGTACGCCACCGAGCTGCTGGCCGGTTCGAGCCGGGGCGTGGGCTATCTCCTGAAGGACCGGGTCGCCGAGGTCCGCGAGTTCGTGGACGCCGTGGTCCGGGTGGCCCGGGGCGGTACGGCGCTGGACCCGGAGGTCGTGCAGCAGCTCCTCGGCCGGAGCCGTAAGCAGGACGTGCTGGCCAACCTGACCCCGCGCGAGCGGGAGGTCCTCGGCCTGATGGCCGAGGGGCGGACGAACTCGGCGGTCGCGAAACAGCTGGTGGTGAGCGACGGCGCGGTGGAGAAGCACGTCAGCAACATCTTCCTGAAGCTGGGCCTGTCGCCGAGTGACGGGGATCACCGCCGGGTACTCGCGGTGTTGACCTACCTGAACTCCTGAAGACCTGACACTCTGTCAGATAGCGACACAAGATCCGGTCAAGCCGGACCTCATGACGGAGCAAGCGCGAGCCGGTACCAAAGGACGAGCGGAACACCGAGTCCGCGAAGACTCCGGGGGCGACAGAACGTGACAAGCTATGACACAAGGGCATCTCAAAACGAGGTCCGTGATGCGAGAAGTCCCGGGAAGGCACCCCTTACCGTCGTAGGGTGGGCCACGGGACGGCCGGTCCGCCGACCGTCTCCCGAGCCTTCTCCCGCCTCCGGCGGAGAGACCCTTGCCGCGAGGGAGGTCCAGTTCAGTGACCAGCCAGGTCAGTAGCGAGGCCGGTGAGGCCCTGGTCGGGGAGCAGCGCAGCGTCCCGGCAGCGCCCCACCACGGCGACGAGAAGGAAGTCCGGAAACTCGATCGGGTGATCATCCGGTTCGCCGGGGACTCCGGTGACGGTATGCAGCTGACCGGTGACCGGTTCACCTCGGAGACGGCGTCCTTCGGGAACGACCTCTCGACGCTGCCGAACTTCCCCGCCGAGATCCGGGCGCCCGCCGGCACGCTGCCGGGGGTCTCCTCGTTCCAGCTGCACTTCGCCGATCACGACATCCTGACCCCGGGCGACGCGCCGAACGTGCTGGTCGCGATGAACCCGGCCGCTCTCAAGGCCAACATCGGCGACGTGCCGCGCGGCGGCGAGATCATCGTCAACACGGACGAGTTCGCCAAGCGCCCCATGGCCAAGGTCGGCTACGAGACGTCCCCGCTGGAGGACGGCTCGCTGGACGGCTACCGGGTCCACCCGGTGCCGCTGACGACGCTGACGATCGAGGCCCTGAAGGACTTCGGGCTGTCCCGGAAGGAGGCCGAGCGCTCCAAGAACATGTTCGCGCTCGGGCTGCTCTCCTGGATGTACCACCGGCCGACCGAGGGCACCGAGACCTTCCTGCGCCAGAAGTTCGCCAAGAAGCCGCAGATCGCCGAGGCGAACGTGGCCGCGTTCCGGGCCGGCTGGAACTTCGGCGAGACGACCGAGGACTTCGCCGTCTCGTACGAGATCGCGCCGGCGACCCGGGCGTTCCCCACCGGCACGTACCGGAACATCTCCGGGAACCTGGCCCTCTCGTACGGTCTGATCGCCGCCTCGCGCCAGGCCGACCTGCCGCTCTACCTGGGCTCGTACCCCATCACTCCGGCCTCGGACATCCTGCACGAGCTCAGCAGGCACAAGAACTTCGGTGTCCGCACCTTCCAGGCCGAGGACGAGATCGCCGGCATCGGCGCGGCACTCGGCGCGGCCTTCGGCGGCTCGCTCGCCGTCACCACCACCTCCGGCCCGGGGGTGGCGCTCAAGTCCGAGACGATCGGCCTGGCGGTCTCCCTGGAGCTGCCGCTGCTCGTCGTCGACATCCAGCGCGGCGGCCCGTCGACCGGACTGCCGACCAAGACCGAGCAGGCCGACCTCCTCCAGGCCATGTACGGCCGCAACGGCGAGGCACCGGTGCCGGTCGTGGCCCCGAGGACCCCCGCCGACTGCTTCGACGCGGCCGTCGAGGCCGCCCGGATCGCCCTCACCTACCGCACGCCGGTCTTCCTGCTCTCCGACGGCTACCTCGCCAACGGCTCCGAGCCCTGGCGCATCCCGGACATCGACGAGCTGCCCGACCTGCGCGTCCAGTTCGCCGGCGGCCCGAACCACCGGCTGGCGGACGGCACCGAGGTCTTCTGGCCGTACAAGCGCGACCCGCAGACCCTCGCCCGGCCCTGGGCCGTCCCCGGCACCCCCGGCCTCGAACACCGCATCGGCGGCATCGAGAAGCAGGACGGCACCGGCAACATCAGCTACGACCCCGCCAACCACGAGTTCATGGTCCGCACCCGCCAGGCCAAGGTCGACGGCATCGAGGTCCCGGACCTCGAGGTCGACGACCCGGACGGCGCCCGGACCCTCGTGCTGGGCTGGGGCTCCACCTACGGGCCGATCACGGCGGCCGTCCGCCGGCTGCGCCGCGAGGACCGGCCGATCGCCCAGGCCCATCTGCGCCATCTCAACCCCTTCCCGCGCAACCTCGGGAAGGTGCTGAAGCAGTACGACACGGTGGTCGTCCCGGAGATGAACCTGGGCCAGCTCGCCACCCTCGTCCGGGCGAAGTACCTCGTCGACGCCCGCTCGTACACCCAGGTCAACGGGATGCCGTTCAAGGCCGAGCAGCTCGCCTCGGCGCTCAAGGAGGCCATCGATGAGTGAGTCGCTCCTGCACCTCGTACCGAAGGCCGAAGCCGCACAGTCGATGAAGGACTTCAAGTCCGACCAAGAGGTGCGCTGGTGTCCCGGGTGCGGCGACTACGCCGTCCTCGCCGCCGTGCAGGGCTTCATGCCCGAGCTCGGCCTGGCGAAGGAGAACATCGTCTTCGTCTCAGGGATCGGCTGCTCCTCCCGCTTCCCGTACTACATGAACACGTACGGGATGCACTCCATCCACGGCCGCGCCCCGGCGATCGCCACAGGTCTGGCCACCTCGCGCCGTGACCTGTCGGTGTGGGTGGTGACCGGTGACGGCGACGCGCTCTCCATCGGCGGCAACCACCTGATCCACGCCCTGCGGCGCAACGTCAACCTGAAGATCCTGCTGTTCAACAACCGGATCTACGGTCTGACGAAGGGGCAGTACAGCCCGACCAGCGAGGTCGGAAAGATCACCAAGTCGACCCCGATGGGTTCGCTGGACGCGCCGTTCAACCCGGTGTCGCTCGCGATCGGCGCGGAGGCGTCCTTCGTCGCCCGGACGGTCGACTCCGACCGCAAGCACCTCACCGAGGTCCTGCGCCAGGCCGCCGACCACCCCGGCACGGCGCTGGTGGAGATCTACCAGAACTGCAACATCTTCAACGACGGCGCCTTCGAGGTCCTCAAGGACAAGGACCAGGCCCAGGAGGCCGTGATCCGCCTGGAGCACGGGCAGCCGATCCGCTTCGGCACCGGCCTGGACAAGGGCGTCGTACGGGACCCGGCCACGGGCGAACTGAAGGTCGTCACGGTCACCCCCGAGAACGAGAGCTCCGTCCTCGTCCACGACGCGCACGCCGACTCCCCGACGACCGCGTTCGCCCTCTCGCGGCTCGCCGACCCGGACACGCTCCACCAGACGCCCATCGGGGTCTTCCGGTCGGTGGAGCGCCCGGTGTACGACACGCTGATGGCCGAGCAGCTGGACACGGCGATCGAGCAGAACGGCAAGGGCGACCTCGGGCAGCTGCTCGCGGGGAACGACACCTGGACCGTCGTCGGCTGACGCACGCCGCCGGAAGCCGGACGGAAGCGGTACGGCTGAGGGGCGCAGGCGATACGACTGAGGGGCGCGGAACGTGAGGGCCGCGCCCCTCAGCCCTTCCCGCGCCGCTTCTTCTCGTCGTTCGCCGCCTTCTCGAACTGGCCGAGGAAGCGCGGGACGCCCCGCTCGACCCGGTACAGGAACAGCTCCGTGTTGTACTTGAACATCACCACGTTCTGGACGTCGAACCCGTACTTCTTCGCGAGCCCCTGGTACGTGAACGCCCGCATCGCCCCGCGCAGGGCGACCCGTGACATGGCCAGCTTCTGGCCCGACACCAGGCCCGTCATGCGCTCGGCCAGGCACGTCACCGCGTCGTGGGCCTCCACCGCGAACCGGTCGACGGGTGCCGACGGCGCGATCCCCCAGCGGGTGCGGTAGGCGGCGGTGAACGCCTCGGCGCCGGGCATCAGCGCCGGATCGACGTAGGTGGTGCCGAAGTACCAGCCCTCGGCCGCCGGACCCGCGACGGAGAAGAACTCCGGGGCCAGCGCGTACTCGACACCGCCGCGCATGCCGCCGTACCCCTGGTCCTTCAGCGCCCTGGCGCACAGGCCCGCCCGGCGCGGGGAGACGCCGGCGTAGAGCACCGCGTCGGGGCGCGCGGCGAGGGCCTCGCGCACCACCGGACCGAAGTCCTCGCTCTCGGCGGCCACCTGGTGGAGCGTCACCGTCCGACCCACCTGGGACATGGTGGTCCGCGCGGAGTTGGCCATCCGCCAGCTGTAGTCACCCGCCGCCCGGTCGTCCACCACGGCCGTCCGTACGGCGTCCCGCACGAGGGCGAAGCTGGTGAAGGGCAGTTGCAGCATGTCGTGGTGGACGCGCAGCTCCCGATAGCTGGGGATGTGGATCTGCGAGGCGAGGTCGCCCTGGTCGACGCCGACGGCGACGGACACGACCACCATGGGGCTCTTGTCGTACGTCTCGGACGCGGTGAGGACGGTTTCGCGGGTGGTGGGCCCGATCACGGCCACGGCCGTCGTGTCCTTGACGAACTCCTGTGCCACGGTGGCGGCCCGCTGCGGGTCCCCGCGGTCGTCCCGTACCTTCACCGCCAGGTCGAAGAGCCGGTCGGCGCGGGCGTTGAGGGTCTCGACGGCCAGCCTCGCCCCGCGCTCCTGGGCGCGTCCGTCCGCCGCGCGGGGGCCGCTCAGATCGGTCTGGACGCCGATCGTGTACGTGGGCAGGGCCACGGGCGACCCGCCGGAGCCCGGTGTGCCGGGCGGGCGGTTCACCAGCCACGCCGTCAGCCCGCCCGCCCCCGCGACGGCGGCCGCGGACCCCAGGACCAGGAAGCGGCGCCGTGACGCCGAGGTGCGGGCCGGGTCGGCGGAGGGCGCGACGACGGTCGGCTCCGCCACCGGCAGGTCGAGGACCCGGGCGGAACGCTCCGCGATCAGCGCCGGCAGCCCGGGGGGCAGCCAGTCGCCGGCCGCCGCTTCCGCCGGGCCCAGCCGGGCCCGTACCTCCGCCGCCGTGGGCCGGTCCACGGGGTCCTTCGCCAGACACGCGGTCACCAGCGGCAGCAGGGCTTCCGGTACGCCGTCGAGGTCGGGTTCCTCGTGGACCGTGCGGTACACGATCGCGGCCACTCCGCCCGTACCGAAGGGCCGCCGGCCGGTGGTCGCGTACGCGAGCACGCAGCCGAGCGAGAAGACGTCGCTCGGCGGGCCGACCTCGCCCGCGCCGGTGGCGCGGGCCTGCTCGGGGGCGAGGAAGCCGGGTGTGCCGATCATCGCGTCGGTGGCGGTGAGGGCGGTGGCGCCGGCCGAGCGGGCGATGCCGAAGTCGATCAGGCGCGGGCCGTCGAGGGCGAGCAGCACGTTGGCGGGCTTGACGTCCCGGTGGACGAGTCCTGCCCCGTGCATGTCCGTGAGCGCGTCGGCGAGCCGGGCGCCCAGAGCCCGTACGGTCGGCTCGGGCAGGGCGCCGTGCACGCCGACGGCCTCGGCGAGGGAGGGTCCGGGGACGAACTCGGTGGCCAGCCAGGGTTCGCGGGCCTCCGGGTCGGAGCCGAGGACGCGGACCACCCAGCGGCCGGTGATCCGCTCGGCGACGCGGGCCTCCCGCCGGAACCGCTCGCGGAAGCCGGGGTCGGTGGCGTGCTCGGCGAGGATCAGCTTGAGCGCGGCGAGCGAGCCGCCGGCGGACCGGGCGAGGTAGACCACGCCCATGCCGCCGGCACCGAGCCGGCCGAGCAGACGGTATCCGGCGATCGCGGAGGGATCGGCGGGGCGGAGGGGCCGCACGCGTCAGGTCCGTCTGTTCTGCGGCGGCCCGGCGGGGGCGAACTCCAGCGGCTTGAAGCGGCCGTTCTCGACCGCGTACATGAAGGTGCCCACGCCGGACAGCGCGCCCCTCTCGTCGAAGCCGTACTGGCCCATGGCGCCGGTGTACCGCGCCTTGCGCAGGAGGGAGGCGATCCCGGTGCGGTCGAGGCGTTTCCCGCCCTTGACGACCTTCACGACCTCCTGCGCCAGGAAGGTGACCATGTCGAAGGACTCGCCCGTGTAGAAGGCGGGGGCCGTGCCGTAGCGCTTGCGGTGTGCGGCGACGAGGGCGGACGCCTCCTTGCGGGACGCGGGGTCGACGGCCGGCGCGCCGACGATCCAGCCCTCCGCCGCGTCGCCCGCCTCGGTCAGGAACCGGGGCTCGAACACATGCTGTCCGGTGACCTTCATGCCGGTGAAGCCCAGTTCGTCGAGTGCCCGGGCGACCAGGACGGCGCTCGGGGTGAGGCCGCAGTGGACGTACGCGTCCATGCCCTCCGCCATCATGGCGGCGAGCACGCGCTTGTAGTCGGTGGTGGCCGCGGGCACGACACGGGGGATGGGGGCGAGCTTCGCCTGCCGGAAGACGAAGTTGGCGCCGCCGATGTACTGCCAGGCGTAGTTGTCGTCGGTGCGCTCCTGGAGGAGACCCGGCCGGACGCTCCGGGTCTTGGCCAGGATGTAGTAGCTGAGATAGGTGCCCGCGATGGGGTGCTGCGGGCACGCCTGGAGCACCGACCTCCCCTGGCCGCTGCCCGAGTTGGTCAGCAGGTTCGATCCGACGGAGACCGTGATGAGGGGCAGGAGCGCCTCGTCGTACGCGGGGAGGGCGGCCAGACCCGGGTAGTCGGAGGTCGGGCCGAGGACGCCGAGGACGTCGGGGTCGCCGGTGAGGACGCGGGCCGCGGCCAGGGCCTTGTTCTTGTCCCCGCCGTCGTCGGAGACCTTGAGTTCGAGGGTGAAGGGCTTGTCCGCGCGGGCGTTGAACTGCTCGACCGCGAGCCGGGCACCGCGTTCCTGCGCGCGGCCGATGTCCTTGGCGGGGCCGGTCAGGTCCGCGTGGACGCCGATGACCCAGCGCCGCTTCTTCGGTGGCGCGGTGGCCTTCCGGTCCTTGCCGTCGTCCCGCAGGGCGGCCCAGGCGGCGGTGCCGCCCCCCGCGGCGAGCACGGCTCCTCCGGACGCCAGCAGGAACTTCCGTCTGCTGGGCGCCGGCCGGCCGTCGGTCTCGGATGCGCCGAGCCGGGTCGCGTCGATCTCGGGCAGGGCGAGCATCGCGGCCGAGCGTTCGGCGATGGTCCGCACGACGGGGGCGGGCAGCCAGTCGGCCCCGCCGCTGGGGGTGTCCTCCGTGAGGCGGGCGGCGATCTCCTCGGCGGTGGGCCGCTCGGCGGGGTCCTTGGCGAGGCAGGCGTGCAGGAGGTCGAGGAGTCCGGTGGGCCCGTCCGGTACGCCGTCGAGGTCGGGCTCGTCGTGGACGGTGCGGTACAGCAGGGCGTCGACCGCCCCCGTGCCGAAGGGCGGGCGGCCGGTCGCCGCGTAGGCGAGGAGGCAGCCGAGGGCGAAGACGTCGCTGGGCGGCCCGATCTGGGCGGCGCGGGCCTCTGCCTGTTCGGGGGCGAGGAAGCCCGGGGTGCCGACGACCATGTCGGTGGAGGTGAGCGCGGTCTCCCCCGTCGTCCGCGCGATGCCGAAGTCGATGAGGCGCGGGCCGTCGACGGCGAGGAGCACGTTGCCGGGTTTGACGTCCCGGTGGACGAGACCGGCCTCGTGCACGGCGGCGAGCGCGCGGGCGAGGGCGCCGCCGAGGACGCGTACGCTCCGCGCCGGCAGCGGGCCGTGCGCGGTGACCGCCTCGCCGAGCGAGGGGCCGGGGACGAAGGCGGTCGCCATCCAGGGCTCGGGCGCGTCGGGGTCGGCGCCGGTGACGGGGACGGCCCAGGGACTGGCGACGCGGCGGGCGGCCTCGACCTCGCGGCGGAAGCGGGCGCGGAAGTCGGGCTGGTCGGCGTGGTCGGCGTGGGTGACCTTCACGGCGGCGAGTTCGCCGTTGTCCGTACGGCCGAGGTAGACCACGCCCATGCCGCCGGCGCCGAGCCGGCCGAGCAGGCGGTATCCGGCGATCGCCGACGGGTCGGAGGGCAGCAGCGGCCGCGGGGCGGCGGGCTCACGGGCCGGCTCGGGGGCGGACCCGGACGCGGGCTGGGGGGCGGGGCTCACGACTGGACCTCCAGCTCGTCCTCGGCGCGCCCGACCATGGCGACCAGGGCATGGACCTGCGCGTTGTCGACGTCCTTGGCGAGGTGGCCGGGCGCTCCCTTGACGACGGCGGCGACGGTGACCTGTCCGACGCGGGACTGGTACCACGAGTAGGTCTGCTCGCCGCGGACGGAGTCGTTGATGTACGTCCCCGCTTCGCGCAGGGAGTCCACGGCGGTGAAGTTGCCGCCGACGCCGTACGGGCTGCCGAGGGACAGCAGTCCCTTGATCCGCTCCCCGTGGCGCAGCTGCTGGTCGGGGCAGCGCAGCGCCTCCTCCAGGGTCTGCGCCATCTCCCAGTCGGCGTCCGACTCGGTGCGGTGCACGGTGACCGTGGCGGAGACCTGGAGCGTGCCCTTGCCGGCCTTCGCGGGGATCTCGCTGTAGGCGGTGACGCTGTGGAGGACGGACGAAGGGCGGGTTCCGGTCTCCCACGAGCACCGCTCGTCGAGGACGGGCCAGTAGCTGTCCGGGCTGAGGTACGGGGTGCGCTTGACGTAGTCGGAGCCCCAGGAGGCGGGGTCCGCGACGATGGCGAGGGCGAGGCGCTTCGCCTCTGCCTCGTTCTTCGGGGCGCGCGCCGGGTCGGCAGTGAAGCCGAGCTTCGTGGGCAGGGCCACGGGCGGCGCCGTCGTGCTTCCGGTGGACGCCGGGGGCGTACCGGAACTGCCCCCGCTCCCGGGGCGTTTCGTGTCGTCGCCCGAGTCCGAGCAACCTGTCAGGATCACGCCGCAGGCCAGTAAGGCCCCCCAGGCGCGCAGCGTTCTTCGGTACCCGTACGTCACGCTTCCCCCACGCACGCTCACACTTTCCCCGAGTGGTGAGGAGATCGTACGGGGCGGGGGCCCAACACGCCCCGGTTACAACATCATTGGGACGATCTCGCAGCGGATTCGCGACGCGCCGCGTCGTAGCGGGCGCGGGCCTCCTGGACGGCCGGGACGCGGGCGTCGGTCCAGCGCGCGAGCTCCGCGACCCGCCCGGCGGCCTCCTCGCCCAGGTCGGTGAGGCTGTAGTCGACGCGGGGAGGGATCACCGGCTTGGCGTCGCGGTGGACGAAGCCGTCGCGCTCCAGGGTCTGGAGGGTCTGGGTGAGCATCTTCTCGCTGACGCCGCCGACGCGGCGGCGCAGCTCGCTGAAGCGGTAGGACCGCTCGCGCAGCGCGATGAGAACGAGGACCCCCCACCGGCTGGTGACGTGCTCCAGGACGAGGCGCGCGGGGCACATGGCTCCGTCGACGTCCGCGAGCAGGGGCTTCGGTTCCTCACTTACTCCCATGTCAGTACCTTACTTCAAAGTGGGTACTTTCGAAAGGTTAGCGCCCGACGTACGGTGAGTGCATCGCCCGATCCGCCCCACCGAGGAGATCCCATGAGCATCGTCGTCACCGGAGCCACCGGACAGCTCGCCCGTCTCGTCGTGGACGAGCTGCTGACCCGGGTGCCCGCCGGGTCCGTGGCCGCCGTCGTACGCGACAAGGCCAAGGCCGCCGACCTCGCCGAGCGCGGCGTCGAGCTGCGGATCGCCGACTACGGCAAGCCGGAGACCCTGGCGGACGCCTTCGGGGCCGGCGACCGGGTGCTGCTGATCTCCGGCAGCGAGGTCGGGCGGCGCGTGGCCCAGCACGCCGCCGTGATCGCCGCGGCGAAGGCCGCCGGCGTCGCCCAGCTCGCCTACACCGGCATCCTCGGCGGTCCGGAGGCCGACTTCGAGCTGGCCGCCGAGCACCGGGAGACCGAGCGGCTGATCCTCGACTCCGGCCTGCCGTACACCTTCCTGCGCAACGGCTGGTACACCGAGAACTACACCGCCAACCTCGCCCCCGTCCTCGCCCACGGCGCCGTCGTCGCGAACGCCGGCGAGGGCCGGATCGCCTCCGCCTCCCGCGCCGACTTCGCGGCCGCGGCCGCGGCCGTCCTCACCGGCCCGGCCGAGGAGCACCTGAACAGGGCGTACGAACTGAGCGGCGACGTCGCCTGGTCGCTGGCCGAGTACGCGGCCGAGGTCGCCCGCCAGACCGGCCAGGAGATCGCGTACCGCGAGGTCCCGGCCGAGGCGCACGAGGAGATCCTGACCGGCGCGGGCGTCCCGCCCTTCTTCGCCGCGATCCTCGTGGACGTCGACAAGGCCATCGCGCGCGGGGCGCTCGCCCGCCGGACCGGCGACCTCTCCCGCCTCATCGGCCGCCCGACCACCCCGCTCGCCGAGACGGTCGCCGAGGCCCTCGCCCGGAGGTCATGACCGTATCGCGGTACGGACATGACAGCCCGCCCTGCGCGGCGCTACCTTCGTCAGAACGGTGCGGCGCAGGGCAGGAGGTTCGGTGAAGACGGACGACGAGGGACGGGCGGGGCTCTTCTACGGGATCGGCGCCTACGGCATGTGGGGACTCGTCCCCCTCTTCTGGCCCCTGCTCAAGCCGGCCGGGGCGGTCGAGATCCTCGCCCACCGGATGGTGTGGTCACTGGTCGTCGTCGCCCTCGCGCTGCTCGCGCTGCGCCGCTGGGGCTGGATACGGGAGCTGGTGCGCAGCCCGCGCAAGCTGGTGCTCATCACGTCCGCCGCGACGATGATCACCGTCAACTGGGGCGTGTACATCTGGGCCGTGAACGCCGGCCAGGTCGTCGAGGCCTCGCTGGGGTACTTCATCAACCCGCTCGTCACCATCGCCCTGGGCGTCCTGCTCCTGAAGGAGCGGCTGCGGCCCGCGCAGTGGGTGGCGGTCGGGGTCGCCGTCACGGCCGTCCTCGTCCTCTCGATCGGCTACGGACGCCCGCCGTGGATCTCGCTGATCCTGGCCTCCTCCTTCGCCGTCTACGGCCTGGTGAAGAAGAAGGTCAACATCGGCGGCCTGGAGTCGCTGGCCGCCGAGACCGCCGTCCAGTTCCTGCCGGCCCTCGCCTACCTGCTGTGGCTGGGCTCGCGCGGCTCGGCCACCTTCGGCTCCGAGGGCGCGGGACACGCGGCCCTCCTCGCGGCGACCGGCATCGTCACCGCGGTGCCCCTGGTCTGCTTCGGGGCGGCGGCGATCCGCGTCCCGCTGTCGACGCTGGGACTGCTGCAGTACCTGACGCCGCTCCTCCAGTTCAGCCTGGGTGTCCTCTACTTCCACGAGGCGATGCCGCCGGAGCGCTGGGCGGGCTTCTCGCTGGTGTGGCTGGCGCTGACGATCCTGACATGGGACGCGCTGCGGACGGGGAGGCGCAGCCGGATGGAGGCCCAGGCGCTGGCCCTGGCCACGGCCGCCGCGCGGGCCGCACGGGCCGGCGGCACAAGCGGCCATGCCGCCGAGGAGACCGGGGACACCGCCGTTTCCACCCCATCGGCCCGGCCCGGACGCTGACCACAGGCAGCCACGGCCCCTCCGGTGTGACGCCAGGGGAGGGAGGCGGCAGCGACGGCCGGAGCCTCGGACCGAGGCGCGCGGTCAGTCCCCCCTGCCCGCCACCTCTCCCTCCGTGTGCGTACGGGCCCGGTGCGCCCGGACCTTGTGCCGGTTGCCGCACCGCTCCATGGCGCACCAGCGCCGGCGCCCGGGGCGGGAGGTGTCCACGAACAGCAGGGAGCAGGTGTCGGAGCCGCACTCGCGGATCCGGTCGGCGTGGGGGCCCGTGAACAGCGCGACCGCGTCGCGGGCGACGGTCGAGAGCAGGGGGGTCGCGGTGGCCCCCGGCGCCCACGCGTGCGCGCCGTCGGCGGTCATGCGCGGCACGAGCGGAGGCCGTGCGGCGGCCTCGTTGACGAGGGCGAGGTCCTGCGGTGGGTAGTCCCGGCCCCGCGTCCGGGCGTGCGCGAGCCTCCACAGCGCGTCCCGCACCTCCCGTACGCACGCCAACTCGCCCTCCCCGACGGTCACGTCGAGGTCGGGTCCGAGCCGGCACCGCCGGACCCAGTCGAGCAGCCCCTCCGCCGCGTCGAGGACCTCGAACCGCGCCGCCACGGGCCCGGGGCCGCCGGTGAGCAGCAACTCCAGGCAGAGGGCGCCCGCGTCGAAGCGGAACCGCTGTCCATCGGGGTGAATGAGGATCATTCCGGTTGTGTCCTGCGTCACGAAACCACTATAACTGGTTACATGACAGCGCTCCATTGGAAGCTCGTGATCGACGCCGCCGACCCGCACGGCCAAGCCGTGTTCTGGGCAGCCGCCCTCGGCTATGTGGAGGAGGACAACAGCGCCCACATCCAGCGCCTCCTCGATCTCCACGCCCTGCCCCCCGAGGCGACCGTCCCGTTCGCCGACCGCCTCGCGTTCCGTGACCTGATCGCCGTCCGCCACCCGGACGACCCGTACGAGGAGCAGACCGGCATCGGCCTCGGCCGCCGCATCCTCTTCCAGCGGGTCCCGGAGAAGAAGACCGTCAAGAACCGTCTTCACCTGGACGTCCACGCCCCCGAGGGCACCCGGGACGCGGAGGTCGAGCGCCTGGAGTCCCTGGGTGCCTCGGTGCTGCGCCGGGTGGCGGAACCGGGGGGCACGTGGATGGTCATGACGGACCCGGAGGGCAACGAGTTCTGCGTGCAGTGACGTCGGGCGCTCGTCTGCTCAGGACTCCTGGGGGCGCCGCACCTCGAACTGGAAGCAGCCGTACTCGACGGCCCTGACGTGCACGAGCGCCACCCGCGGGTCGGCGAACGCCTCCGCGAAGGCCTTGTCGAGGCCCTCGGTCGCCTCGGCCGGGATCTCCAGGAGGCGACCGCCGACGATGCGCCCCTCGGAGTCGTAGCGGCGCAGGGTGCGCAGGGCGCCGGGACGGGCGAAGGGGTACGCCTCCGGGTCCGCCGGCGGCCCCGCGCACTCCTCGGCGTGGATGAAGACCGGCCCCTGCTCGTCGTACGCCCCCGGCCGGGCCCCGGTCTCGTCGGCCCAACGGCGCAGCGGCGCGTAGGAGACGAGCGCGATCCTCTCCCCGGGCTCGACGGGCCGCAGGCAGCAGCGCAACGGGCTCCCGCCCTCGGTGGCGGTGTACGGAGCACAGGGCTGTCCGGCGTCGTCCACGGTCCGAAGCCGGGCGAGGGCGGCGGGCTCGACGGGGCGTGCGATGTAGGTCGTCATGCCCCCAGCGTCCCGGCCGGGCGAGCGCCGTACCGGCGGGAATCGGACGTGGAGTTCCCCCGGTCGCGCAGGGCGGGAGCTAAATTCCCCCCGCGGCGTCGACGAGGGTTTCGAATCCCGCGCCGTCGCAGTAGCGCACCGCGCGCGCCTCGGCGGGCACGTCGGCCGACATCACGGCCTGTTGGGTGTCGACGAGGATGTGGCTTCCGTCGCGATCGAGCTGCTCGCGGTCGAGCACCGTGGACGCGGCGATGGCGTCCCGCCCGGCGCTCTCGCGCGCTTCGACGACTCCGGCGTCCGCGGCACCGGCGGAGCCTGTGACACCTTCGCCGTCCGCGGACATGGCCGCGTCGCGCCCGTACTGCCACAGTCCCAGCTTGCCGCAGTAGTCCTTCTGCCATGCCCGAACCTGCTCGGGATCCTGCGACGAGCAGCCGCCGACCAGCATCAAGGTCACCAGCGCCCCCGCGGCACGCACCCGTATGTCTCCGCCTCGCACGGCCGTCACCCTCTTCCGCTCCCGCGGGCCGGACGCCGAGAAGGGCCCGTGCGCGCACCGTCCGGCCGGATCTCCCTGGCGCCGGGAGTACAGAGAGTATGCGGCGGTGCAGGAACGCCCGCGCCCGGGCGCCTATCTGACCGCATGTCAGAAAGTCCTGAGCGATCCGCGTCCGCGGCGACCGCCCGCCGCTCCGGCCCCGGCACACCGGCTCCGACTCCGACTCCGGCCCGGCTCCGACTCCGACTCCGGCCCCGGCTCCGACTCCGGCTCCGGCTCCGGCTCCGGCTCCGGCTCCGGCTCCGGCTCCGGCTCCGACGAACGCAACCACCCAAGAGGGACAGGGCGATCGGCGTTCCGGAACCCCGCCCGGCACCGGGGTCCGCCTCGGCCTCCGTCCCCGCACCCCCTACCATCGGCCCTCATGGCGACCTTCGTGCACCTGACGGCCGCGGCCACCGTCCCGCGGATCCGGCGGGCCGGCGTACGAGCCCTCAGCCGGGGGCGCGGCAGCGGGCTCGGCGCCGCCGGGCGGGGCGTCTACCTCTTTCCCGTCCTGCCGTCGTACACGCTGACCCACCAGTGGCTGCGCGAGCTGGCCCGCCGGCCCGGGCCCGGCACCTTCGTCGCCGTGCACGTCACCCTCGCGGGCGGGGAGCCGGTCACCGTCGGGCGGTACGGCGATCGGGAGCCCCGGGAGACGACCGCCGCCGAGGCGGTGCGCACGGTGGGCGCGCTCGACGATCCGCGCGGGTGGGAGGTGTTCCTGCCCCGGGCGGTCACCCGGCGCGAGGTACGAAGCGTCCGACGGGTCCGGCAGGTCACCGGGTGGCGGTACTTCCCCGACGCCCACGGCAGGACGCCCTGCACCTGCCACGGCTGCCGGGTGCGCGGTGAATACGGCTCCCGGAGGCTGCGTGAGCGCCGGCCGCATCCGCTGGACGGCCCCCCTCCCCCGCCCCGCGAACTGCTCGCCCGGGTCGAGGCGGCCGAGGCCGAGGGGGATGCCGTCGCGCTGCGCGAGGCGCTGCGCTGGTACGGGATGCGGCGGCGCGGGCCCCTGGAGCGGCTGGCCCGGCTGGCCCGGCACCCCGACGCCGGCGTGCGGACCGCGCTCGTCGAGGCCGTGGCGTACTGGTCCACGCCCGGAGTCGCGGCGCTGCTCGGGGAGTTGGCGCGGGATCCGCACCCGGACGTCAGGGAAGCCGTCGAGGACGCCATGGAGGCGCTCGTCCGCTGAGCGAACGCGGCTGACCGGTTTCCGCTCTTGACGACAAGTCAAACTCTCCCCGAACATTCAGCGCACGCACCACCCGTACAGCTCCAGCGCCTCGTGGCACCCACGCCCCGGGGCGTCTCGCACGTTTCCGTCCCATCCCCGTTCGGAATCCGGAGCCCCCACATGAAGTTCTCCGTTCCCAGACGTGCCGCCGCGCTCTCCGCCGTCGCCGCGCTCGCCCTCGCCGGTTTCACCGGCGCCTCCGCGAACGCCGCGCCCGCCGCGCCTTCCGCCGTCGCCGCACCCGACATCCCGCTGGCCAACGTCAAGCAGCACCTCGCCGACCTCCAGTCGATAGCCAACGCCAACGGCGGCAACCGCGCCCACGGCCGTACCGGCTACAAGGCGTCCATCGACTTCGTGAAGGCCAAGCTGGACGCGGCCGGATACACCACCACCGTCCAGCAGTTCACCTACAACGGCACCACCGGCTACAACCTGATAGCCGACTGGCCCGGCGGTGACCCCGGCCAGGTCCTCATGGCCGGCGCGCACCTCGACTCGGTCTCCTCCGGCGCCGGCATCAACGACAACGGCTCCGGCTCGGCCGCCGTACTGGAGACCGCGCTCGCCGTCTCCCGGGCCAACCTCCAGCCCACGAAGCATCTGCGCTTCGGCTGGTGGGGCGCCGAGGAGCTCGGCCTCGTCGGGTCGAAGCACTACGTCAACCAGCTGCCCACCACCGAGCGGGCGAAGGTCTCCGGCTATCTGAACTTCGACATGATCGGGTCGCCGAACCCGGGCTACTTCGTCTACGACGACGACCCGACGATCGAGCAGACCTTCAAGAGCTACTTCGCCGGGCTCGGGGTGCCGACCGAGATCGAGACGGAGGGCGACGGCCGCTCCGACCACGCCTCCTTCAAGAACGTGGGCATACCCGTCGGCGGTCTGTTCACCGGCGCCAGCCGGGTCAAGACCAGCGCGCAGGTCCAGAAGTGGGGCGGGACGGCCACGGCCTTCGACCGCTGCTACCACTCCTCCTGCGACACGACCGCGAACATCAACGACACCGCCCTCGACCGCAACAGCGACGCCGTCGCCCACGCGATCTGGACGCTGTCGGCCGGTACGACCACGCCTCCCGGCCAGGTCTTCGAGAACACCGCCGACGTGTCGATCCCGGACAACGGCGCCGCGGTGACCTCCACGGTCAACGTCACGGGTGTCACCGGCAACGCGCCGTCCACCCTCAAGGTCGGTGTGGACATCGTCCACACCTGGCGCGGTGACGTCGTGGTCGACCTGATCGCCCCGGACGGCTCGGTCTACAACCTGAAGCCGTTCTCGTCCTCCGACTCGGCGGACAACATCCAGACCACGTACACGGTCAACGCCTCCAGCGAGGTCGCCAACGGCGCCTGGAAGCTGCGGGCCCAGGACAAGGCCGCGCAGGACACCGGCTACATCAACAGCTTCAAGCTGACGTTCTGAGCCCCGCACGCATCCGGTCGGGCTCGAGCTGAGCCTGACGCGTACAAGAACTCCCGGGTGGGTCGGTGACCATCGCCCCCGACCCGCCCGGGGTCCCAAGCGCCCTACTTGCCGGCGTTCGCCGCGGCCACCAGCGCGTCCTTCGTCACCGCGCCGACGTACACCCTGCCGTCGTCCGTCATCAGCGCGTTCACCAGCTTCGTCTTGAAGACGGTGCCCGAGCCGAACTTCCCGGTGACTTTGTCCCCGAGCGCGTCCAGGAAGCCCTGGACCTCCTTGGGGGCCTCGTCCGTCTTCGGGGCCGGGGCTCCGGTGTCGAGCTTGGCGATGGCCGTCCAGCCCTCGCCGATGACGTTCATGCCTTCGCCCTCGGCGCCGGCGAGGTCCGCGAGCCCGCCGAACTCCTTGGCGAAGTCCTCCGGGGCCTTCTCGTGCTCCGGACCGCCCTGCGTGACCTTCGCGCCCTTCGGCGCCTTGAAGTCGAACGTCGAGGCCGCCGGCTTGCCGAAGTCGACCTTCGTGAAGCCCGCGTCGACGACGGGCTTGCCGCCCTCGACCGACGCCAGCGTGAACTTCAGCGGGGTGCCCGTCGTGGCGTCCACCGCGACCTTCACCGACTCGACCGTCGAACCGCTCTGCTTCGGCTTGATCACCAGCTGGTACGCGTCCCGGCCGGCCACCTTCGCCGTCCCGCCGACCGTGATCGACGTCGTGCCCTCCGCGGCCTTCAGGACCTCGTCGGCGAGCTCCTTCGGCGTGGTCGGGAGCTCCTTCTCCGGCGCCTCGGCGGCCCCGTCCGCCTTCTCGTGGAAGACCTCGTTCGACTTGCTGTCGTACGCCCAGACGTCGTCGCCGTTGTGGATCAGGCTGTACTCGTCCAAGCCGTCCAGGATCGTCAGCTTCTGCCGGTCCGGGCCGTCGGCGGCCACGCGCAGCGTGTGCGTGCCCGCGGCCAGCTCCGTCAGCTTCTGCTGCGGGTCCGCGGAGGCCGAGCCGCCGGCCGCCCCGCCGAGGAGACCCGCGAAGGACGGCAGCCCCAGGTCGGTGCTGATCTTCATCGTGCCGGAGAGCGTCTGGGTGTCGGACGCGGCGATCTTCTCGATCAGCTGCTGCGCCGTAATCTCCGGCAGGTCCGGGTCGCCGGACGCCGCCAGGGCCGGTACGAGCCCGATGGTCGCCGCGGCCACCGCGGCCACCGCGACCGGGACGACGTAGCGGCTCGTCTTACGGGTGTCTGCCATGGTCTGCTCTACCTCCGTGGTCGATGACTCCATCTGACCAAAGCGGCGGTAAGGAATCGTCAGACTCCGGGCTCAACCTCACGTACTGCTACGGGATGACCCGACCCTGAGAGACCCCGCCCTCGCGGCGGACCGCCACGCCTGCCCCGGCGGTCGAGCACCCCCGTGAGCCAGGGTGACGGATGCCCCCTCGGCCGCGCGGTGGTGAGGCCGCGTCTCAGCCCGCGCGGTGGACCACCGCGTCGCACAGCTCCTGCAGGGCCGCCTTCGCGTACCCCTCCGGCAGCGGCGCCAGCATCGCGCGCGCCTCCTCGGCGTAGCGCACGGTGTCCCGGCGGGCCTGCTCCAGGGCGGGGTGGACCCGCAGCCGCCGCAGAGCCTCCGCGTGGCGGGCGTCGTCGGTGAGGTCGCCGTCGATGAGCTCGACCAGCTCCACGTCCTCCGGGCGCCCGTAGGCCGCCGCGGCGGCGCGCAGGTGGAGCACGGGCAGGGTCGGGATGCCCTCCCTGAGGTCCGTGCCCGGGGTCTTGCCGGACTCGTGGGAGTCGGAGGCGATGTCGAGGACGTCGTCGGCGAGCTGGAAGGCGACGCCGAGGCGCTCGCCGTACTGGGTGAGGGTGTCGACGACGCTCTCGTCCGCACCGGCCATCATCGCGCCGAAGCGGCAGGAGACGGCGACGAGCGAGCCGGTCTTGCCGCCGAGGACGTCGAGGTAGTGGTCGACGGGGTCGCGGTCGCCCTGCGGTCCGGCGGTCTCCAGGATCTGGCCGGTGACCAGGCGCTCGAACGCCTCGGACTGGATGCGTACGGCCTCGGGGCCGAGGTCCGCCAGCGTGTGCGAGGCGCGGGCGAAGAGGAAGTCACCCGTCAGGACGGCGATCGAGTTGCCCCACCGGGTGTTCGCGCTGTCGACGCCGCGCCGCACGTCGGCCTCGTCCATGACGTCGTCGTGGTAGAGCGTGGCGAGGTGGGTGAGCTCGACGACGACGGCCGAGGGCACGACACCCGGCGCGTAGGGGTCGCCGAACTGGGCGGCGAGCATCACGAGCAGCGGCCTGAAGCGCTTGCCGCCGGCCAGGACGAGGTGCTGCGCGGCCTCCGTGATGAACGGGATCTCGCTCTTGGTGGCGTCGAGGAGCCCTGCCTCCACGGCCGCCAACCCGGTCTGGACATCGGCCTCAAGAGCCTGGTCCCGCACGCTAAGACCGAACGGCCCGACGACGGTCACGAGGGGGTCTCCTGTCTGCTGACGCCTGCAACTACCTGCCGACGATCACACGGATTGTCGATGTGTCGCTCGATTCACTCAAGTCAGCGTATCCGGTCGCGTTTCGATCACCATGGGCGCCTTCCCGCCACCCCCGGTATGTTCGTGATCAGCTGATACGACCAGGAGTAGGCGCTTTGTCCCGAAGAGTGAGCGCGACCGACCCGAACAGGCGAGCGGCCGCCGCACATCCCGTCCCCTGAGGTGGGTCCGCCATGCGCATCCGTACCACCTTCCCGTACGAGACGACCCACGAGGACGTCCGGATCCCGCTCCCGGACGGTACGAGGCTGTACGCGCGGATCTGGCGGCCGGTCGCCGACGAGCCCGTCCCCGCCCTCCTCGAGCACCTCCCGTACGGTCTCACGGACCGGACCGCGGCCCGCGACGGGCAGCGCCATCCCTGGTACGCCGGGCACGGCTACGCCTCCGTACGCGTCGATGCGCGCGGGCACGGAAACAGCGAGGGCGTGCCCGGGGACGCGTACGACGCCGCCGAGCCGGCGGACGGCGTGGCGGTGGTGAACTGGCTCGCGGAGCAGCCCTGGTGCACGGGGCGGGTCGGCATGTTCGGCCTCTCCCGGGGCGGCTGCGACGCGCTCCGGGTCGCCGCGCTCGCCCCGGAGCCGCTGAAGGCGATCGTGACGGTCTGCTCGTCCGACGACCGCTACGACGACGGCGCGCACTACCGGGGCGGCTCCGTCCTCGCCGTGGAGACGCACGCCCGGGCGGCCGCCCTGCTGGCCGCCGCCTGCCGGCCGCCGGACCCGGCGTACGTGGGCGAGAAATGGCGCGAAATGTGGCTGCGGCGCCTGGAGGCGGTGGAGCCGCTCGTCCACACCTGGCTGGCGCACCAGACGCGGGACACCTACTGGCGGCACGGCGGCGTCCGCGAGGACCTCGGGGCGATCGAGGCGGCCGTCCTCGCGGTCGGCGGCTGGCACGACCCGTACCGGGACACGGTGCTGCGGCTGGTGGAACACCTCCCCCGGGACCGGGTGCGCGGGATCATCGGCCCCTGGTCCCACCAGTACCCGGACCGGGAGCTACCGCCGGGGCCGGCGATCGGCTTCCTCCAGGAGACGCTGAGGTGGTGGGACCACCACCTCAAGGGCATCGAGAACGAGGTCATGGCGGAACCGCCGCTGCGCTCCTGGATCAGCGCGTCGCACCCCCCGGCGACGGTCTACGAGGAGCTGCCGGGCCGCTGGGTCACCGACCCGGCCTGGCCGTCCCCGAACGTCACCCCCGTGACGTACGCCTTCCAGGGCGACCCGGTCGTGGTCGCCTCGCCGCAGCGGACCGGACTGGACGCGGGGCGCTTCGTGCCGTGCGGCGACGACGCGGACCTGCCGCCCGACCAGCGCGGTGAGGACGCCCACTCGGCCTGCTTCGACTTCCTGGTCCCCGCGGACGGCCCGCCGGTCGAGGTCCTGGGGCGCCCCCGCGTGAGCCTCGCTCTGACCGCCTCGGCCCCGAGGGGCCAGGTGATCGCGCGCCTCTGCGACGTCGCCCCGGACGGCTCCTCGACCATGGTCACACGAGGGGTGCTCAACCTCTCGGCACGCCTCGGCCTCGACCGGATCGTGGAGGCAAGGGTCGGGGCGGTCGAGGAGGTCGTCCTGGAGCTGAGCGGCATCGGCCACGGCTTCCCACCGGGACACCGGATCCGCCTGGCGGTCTCCTCCGCGTACTGGCCGTGGATCTGGCCCCAGCCGGACGCGGCGGGTTTCACCCTCGACCCGGCCGCCTCGCACCTGACCCTGCCGGTCCGCCGCCCCACGGACGACACGGTGGAGTGGCAGGAACCGGAACAGTCCGAACCGCCGGCCGTGGTGATCCCGACGACCTTGGAGGAGCCCCGCCCGGAGCGCCTGGTGGTACGGGACGTGGCGAAGGGCGAATGGAGGCTGGAGGTCGACCCCCGGTACGGCGGTACGCGGGTCCATCCGGACGGCCTGGAGCGCACCGAGGACGCCCTGGAGACCTACACGATCACCGAGACCGACCCGCTGTCGGCCCGCACCCGCTCCGACCGGTCGATCCGCGTGCACCGCCCGGACATGGCGTGGGACGTCACGATCGAGGCGCGCTCGGAGATCGCGTGCGACGCGGACGTATTCCTCACGTCGGACGAGGTGGTGTGCAAAGAGGCGGGGGAAGTCGTCTTCCACCGGACCTGGGAGAAAAGCATTCCACGGACGGCGGGGTGAACTCCGGCCGTACGGCCGGAGAAGAAAGGGGCCCGCATTCCTGGATGGAATGCGGGCCCCTCACTCACTGCGCTGATCAGGCGTTCGAACCGGCCTTGCGGCGACGGACGACGAACATCGCGCCGGCACCGAGCGCGACGGCCGCGGCGCCCGCGAGGGCGATCTGCGGAACGACGTCGTTCGAACCGGTGTTGGCGAGGTTCCCGTTGGTGGAACCGGTGGTTCCGCCGTTCACCGGGGTGGTGGAGGTGCCGCCCTGGCCGGTGGTGTTGGTGTTGCCCTTCTGGCCCTTGGCGTCGTCGACCTTGCCCGGGTTGCTGCCCTTGGCGAGGATGGCGAACTCGTAGTACTCCACGTCGGGAGTACCACCGCAGGACTCGTCCTCGTTCCAGTAGTCACCCGCGACGAAGGCGGCGCCCTGGCCGGCCGGGGCCTTGGCGTCGATCGTCAGCTTGAGCTTGACGTCGACGGAGGACTTGGCGTTGAGCGAACCGACGAACAGGCTCTCGTCGAAGTCGACGTCCTGCCACTTCGGGCTGGCCGCGGTGGACCACTCGAGGTCGAGGTACTCGTCGAGCTCCTTCATGCCCTTCTCGTCGAAGGCGTGGACAGCGGCGTACGGGTACACCTCGTCCATCTTCTTGCTCGTGCCGTTGGTGACGCGCACCGTGAAGTTGACCGTCGTACCGGCGACGACCTTCTCGGGCAGGCCCTGCACGACGGTGGTGAACTTGGGCTCCGGAACGCAGTCCTCGACCGGCTCCTCGCCCTCCTCGCCACCCTCTGCGGCCTCGGCGTCCGCGAGCGCCTTCTCGGCGGCCTTGAGGGTCGCGCGGGCGGCCTCCTTGCTCTGCCGGGCCGTCTCGATCTTCCGGGCCTCGGCGACCCGCGCGTCGTCGAGCTTCGTGCGCGCCTCCGTCGCCTTGGCGTCGGCGGCGGTCTTGTCGGCGGCCGCGGTCTCGGCGGCGGCCTTGGCCTCGTCGAGCTCCTTCTGGGCCTCGGCCTTGGCGGCGTCGTCGGCGGCGGCATCGAGCTTGGCCTGGGCCTCGACGACCTTGGCGTCGGCGGCGGCCTTGTCGGTGGCGGCCTTCTCGGCGAGTTCCTTCGTCTCACGGACGGTGATCTGAAGGGCGTGCTCCGGGTCCTCGAGCGCCTCGAACGCCGCCTGGGCGTTCTCGTGCGCGATGACGGCGATGTCGTACGCCGTCTGCGCGTCCGACACCGCCTTGCGCAGCTGCTCCAGCGTCGGCTTCTGGTCCTGCGTCTGCGCCGGCGCCGCCGGCTTCGTGTCCGCGAACGCCGGGGCGGCGGAAAGGAGGACGACCGGGGTCGTCACGGCGGCGGCCACGGCCGTCGCGAGAATGCGGCGAATCTTCAAGGCAGACCTTTTCTGGTCGAAAGAAGATGGATGAATGGAGGAAAGAAAGTGGGGGCGTCGCGCCTGCGGGGTCTACACGCGGTGCGACGCTGCCGAGATCGTATGGCCCCGATAAGCCTCTGGAAAAGGCCGAATTGAACGTGCTCAGCCGCACACCCGACCCACTGCGGGTATAAAGCGCGCGAACATGGACAGTTGTGCACGGAGGCCCCACTTTTTGTGTGACCCATGTCATCCGCGCCCGGCGGCCCGCCCCGTAACGTGTCCCCCACACCCGTGGAAAGCGAGGCAAGCACCGATGCCCGAGCAGTCCCCGCTCGACCTGGCCGAAGGCGATCCCTTCGGCCCGCACAACCTTCCGTACGGCGTCTTCTCCACCGCCGACGAGCCCGACCGGCGGAGGGTCGGCGTCCGCATCGGCGGTCATGTCCTCGACGCGGGGGCCGCCGCGCACGCCCTCGGTTCGCCGTACGCCGCGCTGCTCGCCCAGCCCAGCCTCAACCCGCTCCTCGCCGCCGGCCGGACCGCCTGGCGCGATGTGCGCCGGGCCCTGACGGCCTGGGTGACCGTGCCCGCGCACCGGCCGGAGATAGAGCCCCTGCTGCACCCGCTCGGCGCGGTCACGATGCACCTGCCGTACGAGGTCGCGGACTACGTCGACTTCTACGCGAGCGAGCACCACGCCACCAACGTCGGCCACATCTTCCGCCCGGACGGCGAGCCGCTCACGCCCAACTGGAAGCACCTCCCGATCGGCTACCACGGCCGCGCCGGCACGGTCGTCGTCTCCGGCACCGAGGTCGTGCGTCCCTCCGGGCAGCGCAAGGCGCCCACCGACCCGGCGCCGGTCTTCGGGCCCTCGGTGAAGCTGGACATCGAGGCGGAGGTCGGCTTCGTCGTCGGCACCCCGTCCGCCCAGGGAACGCCGGTCCCGCTCGGCGACTTCCGCGAGCACGTCTTCGGCCTCACGCTCCTCAACGACTGGTCCGCCCGGGACATCCAGGCGTGGGAGTACGTGCCGCTCGGCCCGTTCCTCGGCAAGTCCTTCGCCACGTCCGTCTCGGCCTGGGTGACCCCGCTGGAGGCCCTGGACGCGGCCCGCACGGCGCCGCCCGCCCGGGACTTCGACCTGCTGCCGTACCTGGACGACTCCGGCGAGGAGGAGCACGGCGGCTTCGACCTGCGGATCACCGTCGAGATCAACGGCCAGGTCGTCTCGGAGCCGCCGTTCGCCACCATGTACTGGACGGCCGCCCAGCAGCTCGCCCACATGACGGTCAACGGAGCGTCGCTGCGGACCGGTGACCTGTACGGCTCCGGTACGGTCTCGGGCCCCGAGGTGCACCAGCGCGGCTCGTTGCTCGAACTGACCTGGAACGGTCGCGACCCGCTCGAACTTCCCGACGGCAAGCGGACGTTCCTCGAGGACGGTGACGAGGTCACGCTGACCGCGTGGGCTCCGGGACCGGACGGCACGCAGGTCGCGCTGGGCGAGGTGACGGGCCGGATCGCTCCCGCGGTCTGACCCTCCAATGGGCCACCCCGCGTGCGGGGTCCCTCACCGGCGGCCCATGCTGCTGTCGGTGGGGGGACCCCGACACTCCCGTCCAAGGAGCACGCAGATGCCCGCACGACCCCGCCCGCTCATAGCCGCGCTCGGCCTCGCCGCCGCCACCTCGCTGGCCCTGGGGACCGCCCCGGCCTCGGCCGCGAAGGGCCACGACTGGCCCCATCCGGGCCTGGAGAGGGCCTACGACGCCACGGTGAAGTACAAGTCCGAGCAGGCCGCCCTGAAGGACGGCTACCTGCGGACGGACGAGTGCGTCGAGGACGAGAAGCTCGGCGGCATGGGTTACCACTACGTCAAGCCGGCCCACATCGGCTCGACCGACCCGGCCAAGCCCGCGGCCCTGCTCTACCAGGACGACCACAAGGGCGGGCGCAAGCTCGTCGCGCTCGAGTACGTCGTCCTCAACACGGGCCAGCCGAGGCCACAGATCTTCGACCGGGGCTTCGACGGCCCGAGCGTCCTTCCCGAGCTGGGGAGCCACTACTCCCTGCACGCCTGGATCTTCAAGAAGAACCCGGCGGGCGTGTTCGCCCCGTTCAACCCGCGGGTGCACTGCGAGTGCCCGCCGGACGAGGCGACGTCGTAGTCACGCGTCAGGGCCCGGTCGCCGCTCGCGCGGAGACCGGGCCCTGAGTCGCGTACGGCCGCGGCTACCGGACGAAGACGCTCGCCTGGTTCGCCAGGTCCAGGAAGTACTGGGGCGCCAGGCCGAGCACCAGCGTCACGACCACACCGACCGTGATCGTCGCCGCCGTGAAGCCCGAGGGCACGGCGACCGTGGGGCCGTCCGCCTTCGGCTCGCTGAAGAACATCAGCACGATCACCCGGATGTAGAAGAACGCGGCGATCGCCGACGAGATGACGCCGACCACGACCAGCGCGCCCGCGCCGCCCTCCGCCGCCGCCTTGAAGACCGCGAACTTGCCGGAGAAGCCGGACGTCAGCGGGATGCCGGCGAAGGCGAGCAGGAAGACGGCGAAGACGGCGGCCACGAGCGGCGAACGACGGCCGAGGCCCGCCCACTTGGACAGGTGCGTCGCCTCGCCGCCCGCGTCCCGCACCAGCGTCACGACGGCGAACGCGCCGATCGTCACGAAGGAGTACGCGCCCAGGTAGAACAGCACCGACGAGATGCCGGTGGGTGTCGCGGCGATGACACCGGCCAGCAGGAAGCCCGCGTGCGCGATGGAGGAGTACGCGAGGAGCCGCTTGATGTCGGTCTGGGTGATCGCGACGATCGCGCCGCCCAGCATGGTGACGATGGCGACGCCCCACATGACCGGCCGCCAGTCCCAGGTGAGGCCCGGCAGCACCACGTACAGCAGGCGCAGCAGCGCGCCGAACGCGGCGACCTTCGTGGCGGCCGCCATGAAGCCGGTGACGGGGGTGGGCGCGCCCTGGTAGACGTCCGGGGTCCACATGTGGAACGGCACGGCGCCGACCTTGAAGAGCAGGCCCATCAGGACCAGGGCGAAGCCGATGAGCAGCAGGACGTCGTTGCCCATCGTCCCGGCGAGGGCCGGGTCGACGGCGGTGACCGAGCCGTCGACGACGTCGGCGATGGTGGCGTACGAGACGGAGCCCGCGTAGCCGTACAGCAGGGCGATGCCGAAGAGCAGGAACGCCGAGGAGAAGGCGCCGAGGAGGAAGTACTTGACCGCCGCCTCCTGTGACATCAGCCGCTTGCGGCGGGCGACGGCGCAGAGCAGGTAGAGCGGCAGGGAGAAGACCTCGAGGGCGATGAAGAGCGTCAGGAGGTCGTTGGCCGCGGGGAAGACCAGCATGCCGGCGACGGCGAACAGCGCCAGCGGGAACACCTCGGTGGTGGTGAACCCGGCCTTGATCGCCGCCTTCTCCTGCTCGCTGCCGGGGACGGCGGCGGCCTCGGCGGCGAAGGAGTCGACCTGGTGGCCGTGGTGGACCGGGTCGAGCCGGCGCTCGGCGAAGGTGAAGACCGCGACGATCGAGGCCAGCAGGATGGTGCCCTGCAGGAAGAGTGCCGGGCCGTCCACGGCGATGGCGCCCATGGCCGCGATGTGGGCCTTGGTGGAGCCGTAGCCTCCGGCGGCGAGGCCGACGATCGCGGCGAAGGCGGCGACGAGCGCGAGGACGCTGAGGAAGACCTGGCTGTGATAGCGGCCCCTGCGGGGCACGAATGCCTCGACGAGGACGCTGAGGACCGCGGCGCCGACCACGATGAGGACCGGCGAGAGCTGGACGTACTCGATGTGGGGTGCGGGAATCTTGCTCACGGGATCCGCGGCCGTCGTCCACAGGCTGTGGACGGCGGGCGCGACGGCGGATGCACTCACTTGGCCGCCTCCACTTCGGGCTGGGGGTCCTTTTGCTGGACGTCGGACATGGTGTGCTGCACGGCCGGGTTGACGATGTCCGTCAGCGGCTTCGGGAACACCCCGAGGAAGATCAGCAGGGCGATCAGCGGGGTGACCACGACCAGTTCACGCACCCGCAGGTCCGGCATCGTCCGGACCTCCTCCTTCACCGGGCCCGTCATCGTCCGCTGGTACAGGACGAGGGTGTAGAGCGCGGCGAGGACGATGCCGGTGGTGGCGATGATGCCGGCCACCGGGTACCGGGCGAACGTGCCGACCAGGACGAGGAATTCGCTGACGAAGGGCGCGAGTCCCGGCAGAGAGAGGGTGGCCAGACCGCCGATCAGGAAGGTGCCGGCGAGCACCGGGGCGACCTTCTGCACACCGCCGTAGTCGGCGATGAGCCGCGAGCCGCGCCGGGAGATCAGGAAGCCGGCGACCAGCATCAGCGCGGCCGTCGAGATCCCGTGGTTGACCATGTAGAGCGTCGCGCCGCTCTGGCCCTGGCTGGTCATCGCGAAGATGCCCATGATGATGAAGCCGAAGTGCGAGATCGATGCGTACGCGACCAGGCGCTTGATGTCCCGCTGACCGACCGCGAGCAGCGCCCCGTAGACGATGCTGATCAGCGCGAGCGCGATGATCACCGGGGTGGCCCACTTCGACGCCTCCGGGAAGAGCTGGAGGCAGAAGCGGAGCATCGCGAAGGTGCCCACCTTGTCGACGACCGCGGTGATGAGCACGGCGACCGGCGCGGTCGCCTCCCCCATCGCGTTCGGCAGCCAGGTGTGCAGTGGCCACAGCGGCGCCTTCACCGCGAAGGCGAAGAAGAAGCCGAGGAACAGCAGCCGCTCCGTGGTGGTCGCCATCTCCAGCTGCCCGCTCGCCCGGGCCTCGGCGATCTCGGTGAGGGAGAAGTTCCCCGCGACCACGTAGAGCCCGATGACGGCGGCCAGCATGATCAGACCGCCGACCAGGTTGTAGAGCAGGAACTTGACGGCCGCGTACGAGCGCTGGGCCGCGGCGTTCTCGTCGGAGCCCGCGTGGGCCCGGTCGCCGAAGCCGCCGATGAGGAAGTACATCGGGATGAGCATGGCTTCGAACAGGATGTAGAAGAGGAAGACGTCGGTGGCCTCGAAGGAGAGGATCACCATCGCCTCGACCATCAGGATCAGGGCGAAGAAGCCCTGGGTCGGCCGCCAGCGCGACGACTTGGTCTCCAGGGGGTCGGCGTCGTGCCAGCCCGCCAGGATGACGAAGGGGATCAGCAGCGCGGTGAGCGCGATCAGCGCCACCCCGATGCCGTCCACGCCCAGTTCGTACCGGACCCCGAAGTCCTTGATCCAGGAGTGGGATTCGACGAGCTGGTAGCGGTCGCCACCGGGCTCGAAGCGGACCATGACGACCGCGGCGAGCACGAGGGTGACCAGCGAGACCAGCAGCGCCAGCCACTTGGCCGCCGTGCGGCGGGCCGCGGGCACGGCGGCGGTGAGGACGGCACCGACCGCCGGTACCGCTGCCGTGGCCGTCAGCAGGGGGAACCCCGCGTTGACTACTTGGGACATGGCGATCACACCGCCCTCATCAGCAGGGTCGCGGCGATCAGCACCGCCGTACCTCCGAACATGGAGACCGCATACGAGCGGGCGTAGCCGTTCTGCAGCTTGCGCAGCCGGCCGGACAGGCCGCCGACCGAGGCAGCGGTGCCGTTGACCACCCCGTCGACCAGGGTGTGGTCGACGTAGACGAGCGAGCGGGTGAGGTGCGTGCCGCCGCGGACGAAGACGACGTGGTTGAAGTCGTCCTGGAGCAGGTCGCGGCGGGCCGCGCGGGTGAGGAGCGAGCCGCGCGGCGCGGTGACCGGGACGGGCCTGCGTCCGTACTGGAGGTAGGCGAGCCCGACGCCGAGCACCATGACCGCGACCGTGGCGGAGGTGATGGCTCCGGCGCTGATCGGCGGGTGTCCGTGCTCGAACGAGGTGACGGGCTCCAGCCAGTGCACGAACCGGTCGCCGATGCCGAAGATCCCGCCCGCGAACACCGAGCCGAAGGCCAGCAGGATCATCGGGATCGTCATGGACCTCGGGGACTCGTGCGGGTGCGGCATCTCGCCGGGGTGCACCTCGATGCCGGGCTCGACACTGGGCGCCTTGTCCGGGTCGGGCGCCGGCTGCCAGCGCTTCTCGCCGAAGAAGGTCATGATCATCACGCGTGTCATGTAGTACGCGGTGATGGCGGCGCCCAGCAGGGCGACGCCGCCGAGGATCCAGCCCTCGGTGCCGCCCTTGGCGAAGGCCGCCTCGATGATCTTGTCCTTGGAGAAGAAGCCGGACAGGCCCGGGAAGCCGATGATGGCGAGGTAGCCGAGGCCGAAGGTGACGAAGGTGACCGGCATGTACTTCCGCAGGCCGCCGTACTTCCTCATGTCGACCTCGTCGTTCATGCCGTGCATGACCGAACCGGCGCCGAGGAAGAGCCCGGCCTTGAAGAAGCCGTGCGTGACCAGGTGCATGATCGCGAAGGCGTAACCGATGGGGCCGAGGCCCGCCGCCAGGATCATGTAGCCGATCTGCGACATGGTCGAGCCGGCGAGCGCCTTCTTGATGTCGTCCTTCGCGCAACCGACGATCGCACCGAAGAGGAGCGTGACCGCGCCGACCACGGTGACCACGAGCTGTGCGTCCGGTGCGCCGTTGAAGACGGCGGCCGAGCGGACGATCAGATAGACACCGGCGGTGACCATCGTGGCCGCGTGGATGAGGGCCGAGACCGGGGTCGGGCCCTCCATCGCGTCACCGAGCCAGGACTGCAGCGGCACCTGGGCCGACTTGCCGCAGGCGGCGAGGAGCAGCATCAGGGCGATCGCCGTCAGCGTGCCCTCGGACGTCTCGCCCGTGGACGAGAGCACCGGCCCGAAGGCGAAGGTCCCGAAGGTGGTGAACATGATCATGATGGCGATGGACAGGCCCATGTCGCCGACCCGGTTGACCAGGAAGGCCTTCTTCGCGGCGGTGGCCGCGCTGGGCTTGTGCTGCCAGAACCCGATCAGGAGGTACGAGGCGAGGCCGACGCCCTCCCAGCCGAAGTACAGCAGCAGGTAGTTGTCGGCGAGGACGAGGAGCAGCATCGCCGCGAGGAACAGGTTCAGATAACCGAAGAAGCGGCGCTTGCGCTCGTCGTGCTCCATGTACCCGATCGAGTACACGTGGATGAGCGTGCCGACGCCGGTGATCAGCAGCACGAACGTCATCGACAGCTGGTCGAGCTGGAAGGCGAGGTCCGCCTGGAAACCCTCGACCGGGATCCAGGTGAACAGCCGCTGGTGCAGCGCCCGGTCGTCGGCGCTCCTGCCGAGCATGTCGGCGAAGAGGACGGCGCCGATGACGAAGGAGACGGCCGCGAGCAGCGTGCCGAGCAGGGGCCCGGCCTTGTCCAGGCGCCGCCCGCCGCACAGCAGGACGGCCGCTCCCAGCAGAGGCGCCGCGACGAGCAGCGCAATCAGGTTCTCCACAATTCAGCCCCTTACAGCTTCATCAGGCTGGCGTCGTCGACCGAGGCCGAGTGGCGGGAACGGAACAGCGACACGATGATCGCGAGCCCGACCACGACCTCCGCGGCGGCGACGACCATCGTGAAGAAGGCGATGATCTGGCCGTCGAGGTTGCCGTGCATCCGGGAGAAGGCGACGAACGCGAGGTTGCAGGCGTTGAGCATCAGCTCCACGCACATGAAGACCACGATCGCGTTGCGCCGGATCAGCACCCCGGCCGCGCCGATGGTGAACAACAGGGCGGCGAGATAGAGATAGTTGACGGGATTCATCGCGTGGCCTCCTCATCGTCCCGGTCGCGGCCGAGCCGCTCCTCCGCGCGCTGCTCCAGCGCCTTGAGGTCGGCCAGTGCCTCGTTGGACACGTCCCGCACCTGGCCGCGCTTGCGCAGCGTCTGCATCACGGTCAGCTCGGCGGGGGTGCCGTCGGGCAGCAGACCGGCGATGTCCACCGCGTTGTGCCGGGCGTAGACACCCGGCGCGGGCAGCGGCGGCACGTGCTTGCCTTCCCGTACGCGCTGCTCGGCGAGCTCGCGCTGGGTACGGGCACGCTCCGTGCGCTCCCGGTGGGTGAGGACCATCGCACCGACGGCCGCGGTGATGAGCAGCGCGCCGGTGATCTCGAAGGCGAAGACGTACTTGGTGAAGATCAGGGCGGCGAGGCCCTCGACGTTCCCGCCGTGCGCGGTGTTGGCCGCGCCCAGTCCGTTGAACTCCGTCAGTGCGGCCTGGCCGATGCCGGCGATCAGCAGGATGCCGAAGCCGAGCCCGCAGGCCGCGGCCCACCAGCGCTGCCCCTTGATGGTCTCCTTCAGCGAGTCCGCGGCCGTGACACCGACCAGCATGACGATGAAGAGGAACAGCATCATGATCGCGCCGGTGTAGACCACGATCTGGACGATGCCGAGGAAGTACGCGCCGTTGGCGAGGTAGAAGACCGCCAGGACGATCATCGTGCCGGCCAGACAGAGGGCGCTGTGCATCGCCTTCTTCATCAGGACCGTGCACAGGGCGCCGATGACGGCGACGGTGCCGAGGACCCAGAACTGGAAGGCTTCGCCGTTCGAGGTCGTGTAGGCGGCGAGGGTGGTGTTCATACGTCCACCTCTTCCGGCTCGCCCTTCTCCCCCTTGGTGGTGGCGACCTGACGGACCGTGCCCGGCGCGGCCTCGGTGACGAGCCCCCGGTAGTAGTCCTGCTCGTCCATGCCAGGGAAGATGGCGTGCGGCGTGTCGACCATGCCCTCGTCCAGGCCCGCGAGGAGCTGCTCCTTGGTGTAGATCAGGTTCTCGCGGGAGGAGTCGGCCAGTTCGAACTCGTTGGTCATCGTCAGCGCCCGGGTGGGGCACGCCTCGATGCACAGCCCGCACAGGATGCAGCGGGCGTAGTTGATCTGGTAGACGACGCCGTACCGCTCGCCCGGGGAGTAGCGCTCCTCGTCGGTGTTGTCCGCGCCCTCCACGTAGATGGCGTCGGCGGGGCAGGCCCAGGCGCACAGCTCGCAGCCGACGCACTTCTCGAGACCGTCGGGGTGGCGGTTGAGCTGGTGCCGGCCGTGGAAGCGCGGCGCGGTCGTCTTCGGCTGCTCCGGGTACTGCTCGGTCAGCCGCTTCTTGAACATGGCCTTGAAGGTCACGCCGAAGCCGGCCACCGGATTCTGGAAATCAGACACCGTCCGTCTCCTTTCCCTCACTCGCAGTAGCAGTATCGGGGCCACCACTGACAACGAGGTCCCGGTCGTGGCGGGGCCTGCGCCGGGGTACGGGCGGCAGTGACTGTCCGGGCTTGGGCGGTACGGGGAATCCGCCGGCCATCGGGTCGAAGGGGGGCTCGTCCTCGGCCCCGGCGGCCTTCGCCCTCCGGTCGCGGAACATGTCCGCGACGAAGGAGAGGAGGAGGACGGCGATGACCGCGCCGGCGACGTACAGCACGATGTTCTGGAAGCCGACGTTCTCGTTCCGCAGGGCGCGGACGGTAGCGACCAGCATCAGCCAGAGCACCGAGACCGGGATGAGGACCTTCCAGCCGAGCTTCATCAGCTGGTCGTAGCGGACGCGGGGCAGGGTGCCCCGGAGCCAGATGAAGAAGAAGAGCAGCAGCTGCACCTTGAGGACGAACCAGAGCATCGGCCACCAGCCGTGGTTCGCGCCCTCCCAGAAGGTCGAGATCGGGTACGGGGCGCGCCAGCCGCCGAGGAAGAGCGTCACGGAGACGGCGGAGACCGTCACCATGTTCACGTACTCGGCGAGCATGAACATCGCGAACTTGATGGAGGAGTACTCGGTGTTGAAGCCGCCGACGAGGTCGCCCTCGGACTCCGGCATGTCGAACGGGGCGCGGTTGGTCTCACCGACCATCGTGACGATGTAGATGATGAACGAGACCGGCAGCAGGACGATGAACCAGCGGTCCGCCTGCGCCTCGACGATCGCCGAGGTCGACATCGACCCGGAGTAGAGGAACACCGAGGCGAACGCGGCGCCCATGGCGATCTCGTACGAGATCATCTGCGCGCAGGAGCGCAGGCCGCCGAGGAGCGGGTACGTGGAGCCGGAGGACCAGCCGGCGAGCACGATGCCGTAGATGCCGACGGAGGCGATGGCCAGGACGTACAGCATGGCGATCGGCAGGTCGGTGAGCTGCATCGTCGTGCGGTGTCCGAAGATCGACACCTCGTTGCCGGCCGGGCCGAAGGGGATCACGGCGATGGCCATGAACGCCGGGGCCGCGGCGATGATCGGCGCGAGGATGTAGACGACCTTGTCGGCGCGCTTGACGACGACGTCCTCCTTCAGCATCAGCTTGATGCCGTCCGCGAGGGACTGGAGGAGGCCCCAGGGTCCGTGCCGGTTGGGCCCGATGCGCAGCTGCATCCAGGCGACGACCTTGCGCTCCCACACGATGGAGAACAGCACGGTGATCATGAGGAAGGCGAAGCAGAAGACGGCCTTGATCGCGACGAGCCACCAGGGGTCGGTCCCGAACATGGAGAGGTCTTCAGCGGCGAGCAACGTGGTCATGCCTGCACCTCCGTCGCAGCCACGGGACCGATGCGGACCACGTCGCCCGGGTGGGCGCCCGTGTCGGAGAGGACTCCGCCCGCCGTGGAGTTCAGCGGGAGCCAGACCACGCGGTCGGGCATCTCGGTGACCTGGAGCGGCAGACGGGCCGAGCCCGCCGGGCCTGTGACGGCGAGGAGGTCGCCGTCCTTGACGCCGGTCTCGGCGGCGGTGGCGGCCGAGACGCGGGCGACCGCCGCGTGGCGGGTGCCGGCCAGGGCCGGGTCGCCCTCCTGGAGGCGGCCCAGGTCGAGCAGGAGCCGGTGTCCGGCGAGGACCGCCTCGCCCTCGGCAGGCCGGGGCGCGGGCTGCGCGGGCTCGACGGGCTCGGAGGCCCGCTCGCCGTCCCAGCCGCCGAGCCGGTCCAGCTCCCGGCGGGCCGAGCGCAGGTCGGGCAGGGCGAGGTGGACGTCGAGGGCGTCGGCGAGCATGTGCAGCACGCGGGTGTCCGTCGGCGGCAGGGGGCGGGTCATCTGATCGGGCTTGAGAGCGGCCTCGAAGAGCCGTGCCCTGCCCTCCCAGTTGAGGAAGGTGCCGGCCTTCTCGGCGACGGCGGCGACCGGCAGGACCACGTCCGCCCGCTCGGTGACCTCGCTCGGCCGCAGCTCCAGGGAGACCACGAACGCCGCGTCCAGGGCCTCACGCGCGCGTGCCGGGTCGGGCAGGTCGCGCACCTCGACGCCGCCGACGAGCAGCGCACCCAGCTCGCCGGTGGCCGCGGCCTCGACGATCTGTCCGGTGTCACGGCCGTAGCCGTGCGGGAGTTCGCGTACGCCCCAGGCGGCCGCGACCTCCTCACGCGCGCGTGGGTCGGTCGCGGGGCGGCCGCCGGGCAGCAGGGTCGGGATGGCGCCGGCTTCGAGCGCGCCGCGCTCACCGGCCCGGCGCGGGATCCACACCAGCCGCGCCCCGGTCGCGGCCGCCGTCCGTACGGCGGCGGTCAGCCCGCCGGGCACGGCGGCGAGCCGCTCACCGACGACGATGACCGCGCCGTCCTGGCGCAACGCCTCCGCGGCGTGGGTGCCGGGCTCGTCGAGACCGACCCGGGAGGTGAGGGCGTCCAGCCATTCGGTCTCGGTGCCGGGCGCGGCCGCCAGCAGCGTGCCACCGGCCTTCACCAGGCCCCGGGTGGCGTGCGAGGCGAGGGCGTACGTCTTCTGGCCGTGCTTGCGCCATGCCTTGCGCAGCCGCAGGAAGACGCCGGGCGCCTCCTCCTCGGACTCGAAGCCGACGAGCAGCACGGCCGGAGCGGCTTCCAGGGAGGTGTACGTGACCCCTCGACCGTCCAGGTCGCGTCCGCGGCCGGCCACGGTGGAGGCCAGGAAGTCGGCCTCCTCGCCGGAGTGGACGCGGGCCCGGAAGTCGACGTCGTTGGTGTCGAGGGCGACCCGGGCGAACTTGGCGTACGCGTAGGAGTCCTCGACGGTCAGCCGTCCGCCGGCCAGGACGCCGGTGCGGCCGCGGACGAGTCCGCGGGCCGCCGCCTCCAGGGCCTCCGGCCAGGACGCCGGCTCCAGCTCACCCGTCTCGGGGTTCCGTACGAGGGGCGTGCTCAGCCGGTCGCGCTGCTGCGCGTACCGGAAGGCGAACCGCCCCTTGTCGCACACCCACTCCTCGTTGACCTCCGGGTCCTCGGCGGCGAGCCGCCGCATGACCTTGCCGCGCCGGTGGTCCGTGCGCGTCGCACAGCCGCCCGCGCAGTGTTCGCAGACGGAGGGCGAGGAGACGAGGTCGAAGGGGCGGGAGCGGAACCGGTACGCCGCCGAGGTGAGCGCGCCGACCGGGCAGATCTGGATGGTGTTGCCGGAGAAGTACGACTCGAAGGGGTCGCCCTCGCCGGTGCCGACCTGCTGGAGCGCGCCGCGCTCGAGGAGTTCGATCATCGGGTCGCCGGCGACCTGGTTGGAGAACCGGGTGCAGCGCGCGCACAGCACGCACCGCTCGCGGTCGAGCAGCACCTGGGGGGAGATCGGTACCGGCTTCTCGAAGGTCCGCTTCTTGCCGTCGAAGCGGGACTCGGCCTGCCCGTGGGACAGCGCCTGGTTCTGCAGCGGGCACTCGCCGCCCTTGTCGCAGACCGGGCAGTCCAGCGGGTGGTTGATGAGCAGCAGCTCCATCACGCCGTGCTGGGCCTTCTCGGCGACCGAGCTGGTCAGCTGCGACTTCACCACCATGCCGTCGGTGCAGGTGATGGTGCAGGAGGCCATCGGCTTGCGCTGGCCCTCGACCTCGACGATGCACTGCCGGCAGGCGCCGGCCGGGTCGAGGAGCGGGTGGTCGCAGAAGCGCGGGATCTCGATGCCGAGCTGTTCGGCGGCGCGGATGACCAGGGTCCCCTTGGGGACGGAGATCTCGGCGCCGTCGATGGTCAGCGTGACGAGGTCCTCGGGCGGGAGGGCGGCTTCGCCGCCGGCCGGGTTCGACGTGGTCACCGTCATGCCGTCACCTCCTTGTGGTTGTCCGCCCAGGCGGTCGACTTGGCCGGATCGAAGGGGCAGCCCCGGCCGGTGATGTGCTGCTCGTACTCCTCGCGGAAGTACTTCAGCGAGGAGAAGATCGGGGAGGCGGCGCCGTCACCGAGGGCGCAGAACGACTTCCCGTTGATGTTGTCGGCGATGTCGTTCAGCTTGTCGAGGTCGGACATCACGCCCTTGCCGGCCTCGATGTCGCGCAGCAGCTGCACGAGCCAGTACGTGCCCTCGCGGCACGGCGTGCACTTGCCGCAGGACTCGTGCGCGTAGAACTCGGTCCACCGGGTCACGGCCCGCACCACGCAGGTGGTCTCGTCGAAGCACTGGAGCGCCTTGGTGCCGAGCATCGAGCCGGCCGCGCCCACGCCCTCGTAGTCCAGCGGGACGTCGAGGTGCTCGTCGGTGAACATCGGGGTGGAGGAGCCGCCCGGCGTCCAGAACTTCAGCCGGTGGCCCGGCCGCATGCCGCCGCTCATGTCGAGGAGCTGGCGCAGCGTGATCCCGAGGGGGGCCTCGTACTGTCCGGGCGAGGCGACGTGCCCGCTGAGCGAGTAGAGCGTGAAGCCCGGGGACTTCTCGCTGCCCATCGACTTGAACCAGTCCTTGCCCCGGTTGAGGATCGCGGGAACGGACGCGATGGACTCGACGTTGTTCACCACGGTGGGGCAGGCGTACAGACCGGCGACCGCGGGGAAGGGGGGACGCAGCCGGGGCTGGCCGCGCCGGCCTTCGAGCGAGTCGAGCAGGGCGGTCTCCTCGCCGCAGATGTACGCGCCGGCTCCGGCGTGCACGGTGAGTTCGAGGTTCAGACCGCTGCCGAGGATGTTCTCGCCGAGGTAGCCGGCCGCGTAGGCCTCGCGCACGGCCTCGTGGAGCCTGCGCAGGACGGGGACGACCTCGCCGCGCAGGTAGATGAAGGCGTGCGAGGAGCGGATCGCGAAGCAGGCGATCACGATGCCCTCGATGAGGGAGTGCGGATTGGCGAAGAGGAGCGGGATGTCCTTGCAGGTGCCCGGCTCGGACTCGTCGGCGTTGACGACGAGGTAGTGCGGCTTGCCGTCGCCCTGCGGGATGAACTGCCACTTCATCCCGGTGGGGAAGCCCGCGCCGCCGCGGCCGCGGAGCCCGGAGTCCTTGACGTACGCGATGAGGTCGTCGGGCGTCATGGCGAGGGCCTTCCGCAGGCCCTCGTACCCCTCGTGCCGCTGGTACGTCTCCAGGGTCCAGGAGTTCGGCTGGTCCCAGAACGCCGAGAGGACCGGCGCCAGAAGCTTCTCGGGGCTGCTGTTGTTGATCTCGGCTGCCAAGGTCATCACTCCCCCTCCCCACTGGCCGATTCGCCGCGCGGGTGGACGATCTTGTGGTGCGGGGACTCGCCCTTGGCCAGACGCAACCCGACGAGCGAGGCCGGGCCGGCCCCTCCGGTGGCCTCGACGGCCCCCTCGCGCTCGTCGGGGAAGCCGGCCAGGATGCGGGCGGTCTCCTTGTACGTGCACAGGGGCGCGCCGCGCGTCGGCTCGACGGGGCGGCCGGCCCGCAGGTCGTCGACGATCTTCTTCGCCGACTCGGGCGTCTGGTTGTCGAAGAACTCCCAGTTGACCATCACGACGGGCGCGAAGTCGCAGGCCGCGTTGCACTCGATGTGCTCCAGCGTGACCTTGCCGTCCTCGGTGGTCTCGTTGTTGCCGACGCCGAGGTGTTCCTTCAGCTCCTCGAAGATGGCGTCGCCGCCCATCACCGCGCAGAGCGTGTTGGTGCAGACCCCGACCTGGTAGTCGCCGGAGGGCTTGCGCCGGTACATGGAGTAGAAGGTGGCCACCGCGGTCACCTCGGCGGTGGTGAGGCCGAGGAGTTCCGCGCAGAACCTCATGCCGGTGCGGGTCACGTATCCGTCCTCCGCCTGCACGAGGTGCAGCATCGGCAGGAGCGCGGAGCGGGACCCCGGATAGCGGGCGATGATCTCCTCGGCGTCCGCCTCCAGCCGGGCGCGTACCTCGGCCGGGTAGTCGGGGGCGGGGAGCTGGGGCATCCCGAGACTGGTGTGTCCGTCCGTCATCGGTCGACGCCTCCCATCACGGGGTCGATGGACGCGACGGCGACGATGACGTCGGCGACCTGGCCGCCCTCGCACATCGCCGCCATGGCCTGCAGGTTGGTGAAGGACGGGTCGCGGAAGTGGACCCGGTAGGGGCGGGTGCCGCCGTCGGAGACGACGTGCGCGCCGAGCTCGCCCTTGGGCGATTCCACGGCCGTGTACACCTGTCCGGGCGGGACCCGGAAGCCCTCGGTGACCAGCTTGAAGTGATGGATCAGGGCCTCCATGGAAGTGCCCATGATCTTCTTGATGTGGTCGAGGGAGTTGCCGAGTCCGTCCGGGCCGAGCGCGAGCTGCGCCGGCCAGGCGATCTTCTTGTCGCCGACCATGACCGGGCCGGGCGCCAGCCGGTCGAGGCACTGCTCGACGATCCGGAGCGACTGCCGCATCTCCTCCAGGCGGATGAGGAAGCGGCCGTAGGAGTCGCAGGTGTCGGCGGTCGGGATGTCGAAGTCGTAGGTCTCGTAGCCGCAGTACGGGTCGGTCTTGCGCAGGTCGTGCGGGAGGCCCGCGGAGCGCAGGATCGGTCCGGTGGCGCCGAGCGCCATGCAGCCGGTGAGGTCGAGGTAGCCCACGTCCTGCATCCGGGCCTTGAAGATGGGGTTGCCGGTGGCGAGCTTGTCGTACTCCGGCAGGTTCTTCTTCATGGTCTTCACGAACTCGCGCACGGCGTCGACGGCGCCGGGCGGGAGGTCCTGGGCGAGGCCGCCGGGGCGGATGAACGCGTGGTTCATGCGCAGGCCGGTGATCAGCTCGTACAGGTCCAGGATCATCTCGCGGTCCCGGAACCCGTAGATCATGATCGTGGTGGCTCCGAGCTCCATGCCGCCGGTGGCGATGGCCACCAGGTGGGAGGAGAGCCGGTTGAGCTCCATCAGCATCACGCGGACGACCGTGGCCCGGTCCGGGATCTGGTCGGTGATGCCGAGCAGCTTCTCGACGCCCAGGCAGTACGCCGTCTCGTTGTAGAACGAGGTGAGGTAGTCCATGCGCGTGACGAAGGTGGTGCCCTGCGTCCAGGTCCGGTACTCGAGGTTCTTCTCGATGCCGGTGTGGAGGTAACCGATGCCGCAACGGGCCTCGGTGACGGTCTCGCCGTCGATCTCCAGGATCAGGCGGAGCACGCCGTGCGTGGACGGGTGCTGGGGACCCATGTTGACGACGATCCGCTCGTCGTCGGCCTTGGCGGCGGACTCGACGACCTCGTCCCAGTCACCACCGGTGACGGTGTAGACGGTGCCTTCGGTGGTCTCCCGGGGGGAGGCAGAGGGGGTGTTCACGAGTACGACCTCCGCTGGTCAGGAGCCGGGATCTGGGCGCCCTTGTACTCGACGGGGATGCCGCCGAGGGGGTAGTCCTTGCGCTGCGGGAAGCCCTGCCAGTCGTCCGGCATCATGATCCGGGTGAGGGCGGGGTGCCCGTCGAAGACGATGCCGAAGAAGTCGTACGTCTCGCGCTCGTGCCAGTCGTTGGTCGGGTAGACCGCGACGAGGGACGGGATGTGCGGGTCGGCGTCCGGCGCGGACACCTCCAGGCGGAGCAGCCGGCCGTGGGTGAGCGAGCGCAGGTGGTAGACGGCGTGCAGCTCGCGGCCCTTGTCGCCGGGGTAGTGGACGCCGGAGACGCCCGTACAGAGCTCGAAGCGCAGGGCGGGGTCGTCGCGCAGGGTGCGGGCGACCCGCACGAGGTGCTCGCGCGCGATGTGGAAGGTCAGCTCGCCGCGGTCGACGATCGTCTTCTCGATCGCGTTCTCCGGCAGGAGCCCCTGCTCGTCGAGGGCGCCCTCGAGCTCGTCGGCCACCTCGTCGAACCAGCCGCCGTACGGGCGGCCGGCCGGGCCGGGCAGCCGGACGGAGCGGACGAGGCCGCCGTAGCCGGAGGTGTCGCCGCCGCTCTGGGCGCCGAACATCCCGCGCTGGACGCGGACCTCCTCGCCCTGGTCCCCGCGCTGGCCCGGCAGGTTCTGCGCGCTCAGGTCCTTGTCGGGATTGGGAGTCTCGTCGCTCATCGCAGCAGACCCTTCATCTCGATCGTCGGCAGGGCCTTGAGCGCCGCTTCCTCCGCCTCGCGGGCCGCTTCCTCCGCGTTCACTCCGAGGGGGGAGCTCTGGATCTTCTGGTGGAGCTTGAGAATCGAGTCCATCAGCATCTCCGGGCGCGGCGGGCAACCCGGCAAATAGATGTCGACCGGCACAATGTGATCAACGCCCTGCACAATCGCGTAATTGTTGAACATTCCACCCGAAGACGCGCACACCCCCATGGAGATGACCCACTTGGGGTTCGGCATCTGGTCGTAGACCTGCCGCAGCACGGGCGCCATCTTCTGGCTGACGCGGCCGGCCACGATCATCAGGTCGGCCTGGCGCGGTGAACCGCGGAAGACCTCCATGCCGAAGCGCGCCAGGTCGTAGCGGCCCGCGCCGGTCGTCATCATCTCGATGGCGCAGCATGCGAGGCCGAAGGTCGCAGGGAAGACGGATGACTTGCGCACCCAGCCCGCGGCCTGTTCGACCGTCGTCAGCAGAAAACCGCTCGGCAGCTTCTCTTCGAGTCCCATAGGTGCCCCTCAGCCCCTCAGTCCCATTCCAGGCCGCCGCGCCGCCACACGTAGGCGTAGGCGACGAAGACGGTGAGCACGAAGAGCAACATCTCCACGAGCCCGAAAAGCCCCAGGGCGTCGAAGGTGACGGCCCAGGGGTAGAGGAAGACGATCTCGATGTCGAAGACGATGAAGAGCATCGCCGTCAGGTAGTACTTGATCGGGAAGCGGCCGCCTCCGGCGGGAGTGGGCGTCGGCTCGATGCCGCACTCGTACGCCTCAAGCTTTGCCCTGTTGTACCGCTTTGGGCCGATTAGCGTGGCCATGACCACGGAGAAGATCGCAAACCCCGCACCCAGGGCACCGAGCACGAGGATGGGCGCGTACGCATTCACGCTCCTCGCTCCTTCCAGTCGTCCTTGACCGTTGGACCGCACGGCCGGGCCGTGGAAGATCGCCCCCATGTGAGGCAGTTCACAAGCCCGACTGCCCCGCATCTTATGCCTGCCCCTCTGTGATCTGCGACACGGGGTGCACCAAGGAGTTTGTGATCTCCACCACCTGACGAAGGATCATGAAGTCGGATGAGCGGTGATCTTGGCACTCGAAGCGCCCAGGTGATCACCAGATGTGACATCCGGACCGGAAAGCGCTGGTCGGAGGGGTGTCGCCCTATCAAGAGATGGACCATGCAAGCAAATTGGCGATGGACGCCACCGGAGTGATAAAGCAACCGCCCGTCGCCCGGTCGGGGGCCCTGGTGGACGGGAGTGGACGCGTGCACGCATTCACGAGCTCGCATGTGACCTGCGCCACACCGGGCAGGGCCGCCGGAAAGCGGGGCTTGGCCAACGGTGTGAAGAGGTGGTAAGTGGCGGTCAATTCGGACGTTTCGCGGAAAACCCGTGATCAAGGCCCTGATAGGCCCTGCCCGGATTGTCCGTTACGGCGTCAATAAAGGTGCCAGAGAAGCGGATTAAGGGGTTCCGGACGTAACTGTGGCGCAACCCACGTTTCTTGAAGGGAACCGTGAAGCCCTGATAGCGGTTGTACTCATGTCCCAGACCGCTCACATACCCAGCCACCGGAAGCCCCGCCGCAGCGCCTCGAAGCTCGCGCTCCGGGCAGGAGTTGCCGGTGGCGTCCTCAGCACCATCGCGGTGGCCGGTGCCGCCGGGCCGGCGAATGCCGAGCCGGTGACCGAGACCATCGAGATGCCCACGCTGGGCTCGCTCGACACCGACCTGGCGAGCGCCGTCTCCGCGTCGGCCGAGGCGACCCAGCAGGAGGCCCTCGACCTGAGCCTGCAGGCCCAGGAGAACGCCTCCATCCAGAAGGCCGCCCAGGACGCCAAGAAGGCCAAGGCCGAGGCCGACCGCAAGGCCGCGGCCGCCAAGGCGGAGGCCGAGCGCGCCGAGAAGGCCCGTGCCGCGGCCCAGGAGCGCGCCTCCCGCACCGCGACGCGCACCACGCTCTCCGCGTCCTCCTCCGACTCCTCGTACGACAGCGGCTCGCAGGTGGCCACCGGCTCCGCCGCGGCGATCGTCGCCTTCGCCCGCGCCCAGGTCGGCGACGCCTACGTCTCCGGCGGCACCGGCCCCAACTCCTGGGACTGCTCCGGCCTCGTCCAGGCCGCCTACGCCCAGGCCGGCATCGACCTGCCCCGCGTCTCCAGCTCGCAGTCGTCCATGGGTACGTCCGTCTCGCTGAGCAACCTGCAGCCGGGCGACATCCTCTACTGGGGCAGCCGCAGCGGCTCGTACCACGTGGCGATCTACGTCGGCGGCGGCAACTACGTCGGCGCGCAGAACCCGTCGACCGGTGTCGTCGAGCGTTCCCTGGACTGGGACACGCCGTCGGGCGCGGTCCGCATCCTCTGATCATCCGTACGCCGAAAAGCCGTCACTCCTCGGGGGAGAGACGGCTTTTCGCCGCTTCGTCCTAATTCTTCCGGAACGTCTCGACGATCCTGGCGTAGCTGTCGCCGCCGTGCCCCGCCGCCACGGCCTCCCGCATCAGCTCCAGGTGGAGGCGCGGCAGCCGGTTGTCGATGCCGCGTGCCTCCGCCGCGTGCAGCAGATGCCCGACGGCCGCCACCTGGACGTCGATCGTGGCGTCCGCGCCCGGGTACTCCCCCGCGTCGATCTGCTCGGCGTACCCCGTCATGAACCAGGAGACCGTCCTCAGCCACCGGTTCGCCAGCGCGGTGAAGTCCTTGGCCGGGACCCCGTCCGCGCCCGCGAGGGCGGTGGCGTGGAGCCAGCCGCCGAAGACCGACCACATGAGCCCGAGCAGCCCGGCGTCGTAGAGGGACGCGAGGCCGGCGTCCGGGCCGAGGTCGACCGGGTCGCCGAGCACGGCCAGCGTCGCGCGGTGTTCGGCGAGGAGCTCCGGCCCGCCCGCGTACAGGATCACGTTGGCGCTGTCGCCCACCCCGGGCGGCGTCGTCATGACGGCGCCGTCGAGATAGCCGATGCCGTGCTCCGCCGCCCACTCCGCCTCCGCGCGGGCCTGCTCCGGCGAGCCGCTGGTGAGGTTGGTCAGGACCCTGCCGCGCAGCGACGCGGCCACCGGGGCCAGGAGCGCGCGTACGGCCGTGTGGTCGAGGACGCAGACCACCACGAGGTCGCTCGCCTCGACGGCCTCGGCGACGGAGGCGGCGCGGGTGGCGCCCCGGGCGACCAGGGGTTCGGCCTTGGCCGGCGTACGGTTCCAGACGGTGGTGGGGTGGCCCGCGGCGAGGAAGGCGTCGGCGAGGGCGAAGCCCATCTGCCCGAGGCCGATGACGGTGACGTTCGGCTTGTTCATGGGTTCCACGCTCGCAGCGGCGGAATCCGGCCGACAGTGGCAGGACTGTCCAGGGCCGCACGATTCCTGCCGTACGGTCGGTGTCATGGGTGCGGGAGTGGTCGCCATCGCCGTCGTACCGGACCGGCGGGTCGGGACATCGCTGTGGGAGCTGTACGAACTCTCCCTCGCGTGCGGGGTCTTCGGCATCCCCCATCCGGACCTCGCCGACCCCTGGTACGAGCTCCGGCTGTGCGGGGACGCCGGCGACACCGGGGTCTTCTCGCTGCGGACCGGTCACGGCCTCGACGGACTCGTCGGCGCGGACACCGTGATCGTGCCGTCGGTGCCCGACGCGGTCGTGGAGGACGGCGAGGAGGTGCCGGCCGAACTGGTGGAGGCGCTGCGCGCGGCCGCCGCGTCCGGCGCGCGGATGGTGTCCCTGTGCACCGGGGCCTTCGCGCTCGCCGCCGCCGGCCTGCTCGACGGCCGGCGGGCCACCGCCCACTGGCAGCACACCGCGCAGCTGGCCGCCCGCCACCCCGGGGTGATCGTGGACGACTCGGTGCTCTACACCGACGAGGGGACGGTGCTGACGAGCGCCGGCGCCACCGCCGCGCTCGACCTGTGCCTGCACCTCGTCCGCAGGGACCTCGGCGCCACCGTGGCGGGGCAGCTCGCCCGGCGCCTGGTCGTGCCCGCCCACCGCACCGGCGGTCAGGCCCAGTTCATCGAGGCACCGCTGCCGCCGAGCGACGGCGACAGCCTGGGGCCCGTCCTGCAGTGGGCGACCGAGCGCCTCGCCGAGCCGCTGACCGTCGACGACCTCGCCCGCCGGGCCCGGATGAGCCCGCGCACCTTCCACCGGCGGCTGCGGGAGGCGTACGGGACCACGCCGCTGCAGTGGCTGCTCCAGCAGCGCGTGGCCCGCGCCCAGACCCTCCTGGAGTCCACCGACCTGCCCGTGGAGCTGATCGGCGAACGGAGCGGCCTGGGCACGTCCGCCAATCTGCGACGCCACTTCACCCGCACGGTCGGGGTGTCCCCGAGCGACTACCGGCGGGCGTTCCACACCGGTGGTGCTATGCCTTCGGCGCCACCTTCGACAGGCCGTTGATGATCCGGTCCATCGCGTCGCCGCCCGTCGGGTCCGTGAGGTTCGCGAGCATCTTCAGCGTGAACTTCATCAGGACCGGGTGGGTCAGACCCCGCTGCGTCGCGATCTTCATGACCTTCGGGTTTCCGATGACCTTCACGAAGGCCCGGCCGAGCGTGTAGTACCCGCCGTAGGTGTCCTTGAGGATCTTCGGGTAGTTGTGCAGGGCCAGTTCCCGCTGGGCCGGGGTGGAGCGGGCGTGGGCCTGGACGATGACGTCGGCCGCGATCTGGCCGGACTCCATCGCGTACGCGATGCCCTCGCCGTTGAACGGGTTGACGAGTCCACCGGCGTCACCGACGAGCAGCAGGCCCTTGGTGTAGTGCGGCTGGCGGTTGAAGGCCATCGGGAGGGCCGCGCCGCGGATCGGGATCGTCATGTTCTCCGGGGTGAAGCCCCAGTCCTCCGGCATCGAGGCGCACCATGCCTTGAGGACCTCGCGCCAGTCCAGCTCCCGGAACGCGGAGGAGGAGTTGAGGATGCCGAGGCCGACGTTGGACGTGCCGTCGCCCATGCCGAAGATCCAGCCGTAGCCGGGCAGGAGACGGTCCTGCGGGCCGCGCCGGTCCCACAGCTCCAGCCAGGACTCCAGGTAGTCGTCGTCGTGGCGGGGGCTGGTGAAGTACGTCCGCACGGCCACGCCCATCGGCCGGTCCTCGCGCCGGTGCAGGCCCATGGCGAGGGAGAGCCGCGTCGAGTTGCCGTCGGCGGCGACGACGAGCGGCGCGTGGAAGGTGACCTCGCGCTTCTCCTCGCCGAGCCTGGCGGTCACGCCGGCGATCCGGCCGGTGCGGTCGTCGACGACCGGGGCGCCGACGTTGCAGCGCTCGTACAGCCGCGCGCCCGCCTTCTGCGCCTGTCGGGCGAGCTGCTCGTCGAAGTCGTCGCGCTTGCGGACGAGTCCGTAGTCCGGGTACGAGGCGAGGTCGGGCCAGTCGAGCTGGAGCCGGACGCCGCCGCCGATGATGCGCAGGCCCTTGTTCCGCAGCCAGCCGGCTTCCTCGGAGATGTCGATGCCCATGGCGACGAGCTGCTTGGTGGCGCGCGGGGTGAGGCCGTCGCCGCAGACCTTCTCGCGGGGGAAGGCGGTCTTCTCCAGGAGCAGGACGTCGAGTCCGGCCTTGGCGAGGTAGTACGCGGTCGTGGAGCCGGCCGGGCCTGCCCCGACGACGATCACATCTGCGCTGTGCTCGGAGAGGGGCTCGGTCACGGCGGGGTCTCCCGGGGGGTCGAGGGAAGGTCGGTTGCAGTGTATTGCGGAGGTTCCGGGGCCTCGGCGGAGGTTCCGGGGGCTGCGGCGGGGGCGTCCGGTGGCCCGGGCCCCCGGCGCCGAGGTTCCGGGGGGCCGAAGCCGCGGTTCCGGGGGCCCGACGTCGAGATTCCCGCGGCCGGGGCCCGGGGGTCAGTGCTTGAAGCCCCGGTGCATCGCCACCACGCCGCCCGTCAGGTTGCGCCAGGCCACCCGGGACCAGCCGGCCTTCTGCAGCAGCCCCGCGAGGGTCGGCTGGTCCGGCCAGGACTGGATGGACTCGGCGAGGTAGACGTACGCGTCCGGGTTGGAGGAGACCGCCCGCGCCACCGGCGGCAGGGCGCGCATCAGGTACTCCTCGTACACCGTGCGGAACGGCGCCCAGGTCGGGTGCGAGAACTCGCAGATCACGACCCGCCCACCGGGCTTCGTCACCCGGTACAGCTCGCGCAGCGCCCCCTCGGTGTCCTGGATGTTGCGCAGACCGAAGGAGATCGTCACCGCGTCGAAGACGTCGTCGCGGAAGGGGAGCTTCGTCCCGTCGCCGGCGGTGAAGGGCATCCACGGGTGCCGCTTCTTGCCGACCTGGAGCATGCCGATCGAGAAGTCGCACGGCACGACGTACGCCCCGGCGCGGGCGAAGGGCTGCGAGGAGGTGGCCGTCCCGGCCGCCAGGTCCAGGATCCGCTGGGCCGGGCGGGCGTCGACCGCCTTGGCGACCTCCTTGCGCCAGCGCCGGTCCTGGCCGAGCGAGAGCACGTCGTTGGTGAGGTCGTAGTTCGCCGCCACGTCGTCGAACATCGAGGCGACTTCGTGCGGCTGCTTGTCCAGGGATGCTCGGGTCACCCGGCCATTGTGGCAGCCCTCCCACGACGGACTTCGGGAGCCCTCCGGGCCCGCCGCGGATTCGTCGAGATTTCCTTTCAACCTTTCCCGGGGCCGCGCGCTCAAGAAGGGGTGACAGTCGGCGAGCGGGGGACGGCCCCCGGACAGGGAGGAGCGCGATGCAGGCACCGCAGGGCTCGGACGAGGCGTTCGAGGAGTTCGCCCGCGCCGGGCAGACGCGGCTGTACCGCACGGCGTACCTGCTCTGCGGGGACGCCGAGACCGCCCGGGATCTCACCCAGACCACCCTCGCCAAGCTGTTCCAGCACTGGCGCCGGGCGGGTACGGCCGAGTATCCGCACGCCTACGCCAAGACCGTCCTGACCCGCACCTTCCTCGCCGAGCGGCGCCGCCGACTGCGCGACCTGCTCGCCTTCACCCGGACCGGCGGGCTCGCCCCCGCCCCCGCGGCGGAGCACGCCGACCTCCGGGTCACCCTGCTCGCCGCCCTCGCCGAGCTCCCGCCCCGGGCCCGCGCCATGGTCGTCCTGCGGTACTGGGAGGACCTGAGTGTGGAGACCGTCGCCTCGCTGCTGCGCTGCAGCGAGGCGACCGTCAAGAGCCAGTGCTCGCGCTCGCTCACGCGGCTCCGCGACCGTCTCGGCGAGGCCCACCTCTACGCCACCGACCACCACGCCACCGGAAGCTGAGGCACGCCGTGGACGACATCGACGACACCACACTGCTCAAGAGCGCCATGGACCGTACGACCGAGGAACTCCCGCCGCTCCCCGACCTCGTGCCCGCCGCGATGGTCCAGGGCCGCAGGCGGCGCGCCCGGGCCCGTCTCGCCGCCGTCGGGGGGGTCTTCGGCGTCGTGACCGCCGCCGCGCTCGGCCTGACCGCGCTGCCGGGACCCGGCGGCGACGTGACGATGCCCGCCGCGCCGCCCCTCGCCTCCCCCTCCGTGTACCGCACTCCCGTACAACTCCGGCCGACGCCGGGCCAGAAGCCCCCGGAGCCGCGGACCGGGGCCGAGGCGAGCCGCCACGCCCGGTTCCAGCAGCAGGCCGCGGCGCTCCTGGACGAGCTGCTGCCGGCGACGGTGACGGACGTGCGCCCGGTGGACGGCCACGTGGCCCTCTACCGGATCACGTCCGGCGGACGGAACTTCATGGCGGGCCTGTCCGTGCGCCCGGCGGAGGGAGAGGCCCTTCCGCCCTGCCGGAGTGCCCTGGCCAAGCGGACGACCTGCGAGCGGGCGGACCTCGCCCCGGGCCGCACCGCGCAGGTCCGCACGATGCCGGTCAACGAACCCGACACCATGAGCGCGATGGTCGTGTTCGCGTACGGCCGCAGTCATGTGGCCCTCTCCGTCGACCCCTCGGAGAAGACGGCCGGGGCAGCGGCCGCCTCGTCCCCGGTGACGGCGGCTCAGCTGCTCGCCGTCGCCCGCGACGACCGCTTCACGGAGCTGGTGCGGTACGCCGACGAACATCCGGTCCAGACGAAGTCGGTCTCGATCGAGGGCGGCTGACCTCTCGCTGACCCCTCACCAGGCCCTCGCCGGGCCCTCGGCAGGCCGCCTGGGCGGATTTCTGGCGGGCCTGCGACGGGCCGACGCCCGGGCCGACGACCGCGGGCCCGTTCTAGCGGCGGCGGAACACCAGGCGGCCACCGAGCACGGTGGCCACGCAGGTGGCGGCGCCGTGGGCCAGGAGGCCGGCCTCGTCGGGCACGTCGAAGGCGGCGAGGTCGGCCGGTCCACCCACGGTCAGCGGGCCGTGGGCGGTGCCCGCCAGGTCGTGGCCCTCCACGAAGGGGTCGAGGTCCGGGCCGTCCCAGACCGGCGGGGCGAGGAACGGGGCGTCCGGAACCTCCCGCAGCCCGGCTCGCGCGACGGCCTGCCGCACCTCGGGCCGGGCCCCGATGCCCACGTGCGTCGTCCCGTGCGCCAGCATCCGCTGGATGCCTCGCCGCACACTGCCCGCCATCCGGGCCGCGTCCGGAACGAGCGCGTCGAATGCGGGGCCGGAGATCGGGGCGGTGCCCAGCGCCTCCGCCTCGCGCGGGTCGGGGTGGTACACCCGCGTCAGCAGCCAGTGCCCGTGCCACTGGCGCAGCCCCGGTGTCAGGACGCCCGGCCAGCGCCGTGTCCGCGCGTCCGGGTGGGCGGCTGCCACGTCCTCGTACGGGCCGAGGGCCGCGATCTCCGCGCCGCTGACGGCGACCGCCCCGCCGGGCACGGGGGCTCGGCCCCCGCCCGGCAGCAGCAGCTCCGCCGCGTGGATCGTCAGCACGGCGGCCTCAGTTGGCGTTGAGCAGCTTCAGCTCGGGGTGGGCGGTGCCGCCCTCGATCGCCGTGGACGAGATGTGCGAGACGACCCGCTCGTCGACCGGGTCGTTCGCCGGGTCGTCGTGGACGACGAGGTGCTCGTACGTCGTGGCGCGCTGCGCCGGGACGCGGCCCGCCTTGCGGATCAGGTCGATGATCTCCAGCCGGTTCGAGCGGTGCTTCGCGCCGGCCGAGGAGACCACGTTCTCCTCCAGCATGATGGAGCCGAGGTCGTCGGCGCCGTAGTGCAGCGACAGCTGGCCGACCTCCTTGCCCGTGGTCAGCCAGGAGCCCTGGATGTGGGCGATGTTGTCCATGAAGAGCCGCGCGATCGCGATCATCCGCAGGTACTCGAAGAGCGTGGCCTGCGTACGGCCCTTGAGGTGGTTGTTCTCGGGCTGGTACGTGTACGGGATGAAGGCCCGGAAGCCGCCCGTCCGGTCCTGCACGTCACGGATCATCCGCAGGTGCTCGATGCGCTCGGCGTTGGTCTCGCCGGTGCCCATCAGCATCGTGGACGTCGACTCGACCCCGAGGTTGTGCGCGATCTCCATGATCTCCAGCCACCGCTCGCCGCTCTCCTTGAGCGGGGCGATCGCCTTGCGGGGGCGGGCCGGGAGCAGTTCGGCGCCCGCGCCGGCGAAGGAGTCGAGACCGGCCGCGTGGATGCGCTGGATCGCCTCCTCCACCGAGACCTTGGAGATCCGGGCCATGTGCTCGACCTCGGACGCGCCGAGGGAGTGGATGACCAGCTGCGGGAAGTCCTTCTTGATGGCGGCGAAGTGCTTCTCGTAGTACTCGACGCCGTAGTCCGGGTGGTGGCCGCCCTGGAACATGATCTGGGTGCCGCCGAGCTCCACGGTCTCCGCGCAGCGGCGCAGGATGTCGTCGAGGTCGCGGGTCCAGCCCTTGGCCGTGTCCTTCGGCGGCGCGTAGAAGGCGCAGAACTTGCAGGCCGTGACGCAGACGTTCGTGTAGTTGATGTTGCGCTCGATGATGTACGTCGCGATGTGCTCCGTACCCGCGTAGCGGCGTCGGCGCACGGCGTCGGCCGCGGCGCCCAGCGCGTGCAGGGGCGCCGAGCGGTAGAGGTCGAGCGCCTCCTCGGGGGTGATCCGGCCACCCTCGGCGGCGCGGTCGAGGACGGACTGAAGGTCGGCCTTCTCGGTCACCGGGTGGTCCCTTCGGAGGGTGCTGCACTGACCGAGCCAGCCTACGCCAGGGGTTGTCGGGACTTTCGCAGGGTGCCCGTGGGACGGCCGGCCGCCTCCTCCTCGGAACGGTAGGCGAGGGTGCCGTCCGCGTTGCGGGTCAGGGTGAAGGCCGACGTCCCTCCGGTGCAGAGGCCCTGGGTGCCCGGGCGGTCGGGGTCGGTGCGGTCGGCGATGCGCAGTTCGGTGGCGGTGGCGGAGGTCAGCTTGCCGATCCCGTGGCAGCGGACGGTGGTGCCGAGGACGCTGATCGTGTGGGTGGTGCGGACGACGTCCTCGCCGGTGGTGCCCGCGGTGACGACGGCGGTGAAGTCGCCGTGCGGGGAGCCGTTGCGTTCGGTGGTGGGCCCGGTCCAGGTGCCGAGGAACGCCGAGGGGACGGAGCCGGCGGCGGGGGCGCTGGTGGGCGCGGTGGCGGCGGGCGGACTCGACGTGTTCCCACCGGTCCCGCCGGCGTCGGCGCCCCTGCGGCCGCCGGGCACGAGGTCGAAGAGGTACCCCGCCCCCAGGGTCACGGCGGCGAGCGCCCCGGCGACGGCGAGCGCGACGCTGCAGCTGACGCGCCGCCCGGCCGCCATGGAGAGGGTCACCTGCCGCCGGCCGGTGGCGTCCGCCGGCTGCTTACGGCCCTGCCCCTTGCGGGGCGCTGGCACGCCGGGGGGCATGGGGGGCACGGCCCCGGGGCCGAAGACGCCCGGCGGCGGATCCGTCGGGACGCCGAAGACTCCCGGCGGCGGGCCGGCCGCGGCCACGCCGGGGCCGGCGGGCGACACCGAGGGGACGGTGAAGGGGACGGGACCCGAGACGTTCGGGTCGGGGAAGGGCGCGGGCACAAGAGGGAAGGGTGCGGGGGCCGGCGGGAAGGGTGCGGGAGCCGGCGCGGCACCGAACCCACCGGGCGCCGCACCCGTGTCCGCTCCCGCACGCGCGTCGAGTTCCAGGAGGCGTACGGCGGTCCTGCTGATCTCCTCCACCAGCGGGCCCGGCAGCCAGCCGCGCGCCACGAGCACCGACGCGCCGTCCGGGGCGAGCGCGGCGGCGAGGGCGGCCGGAGCGGGCCGGGCCTCGGGGTCCTTCGCGAGGCAGGCCACCGCCAGTTCCCGCAGGTCCCCCTCGAGCGCGCCCAGCTCGGGCTCCTCGTGAACGACCTTGTAGAGGAGGGTCGCGGAGGTGTCGCCGGGGAAGGGATGGGTGCCGGTCGCCGCGTAGACGAGGACCGCGCCGAGGGAGAAGACGTCGGACGCGCCCGTCGCCCCGTGCCCGAGGATCTGCTCGGGCGCCATGTAGCCGGGCGAACCCATGGAGACGCCGCTGGCCGTCAGCGAGGCCGTGCCGTCCAGGGCCCGCGCGATGCCGAAGTCGATGAGCCGGGGGCCGTCCAGGGCCGCAAGCACGTTCGAGGGCTTCACGTCCCGGTGAACCAGACCGAGGCCGTGCACGCCCGCCAGCGCCTCGGCGAGGCCCGCCCCCAGGGTCCGCACGGTGTGCTCGGGCAGCGGGCCGACCGCCTCCACGGCCCGGGCGAGCGTCGGCCCGGCGACGTACCCGGACGCGACCCACGGCACGGCCGCCTCCGGGTCGGCGTCCAGGACCGGCGCGGTCCACTGACCGCCGACCCGCCGGGCGGCCTCCACCTCGCGCCGGAACCGCGCCCTGAACTGCTCGTCCAGGGCGAAGTGCGGGTGCACGATCTTCACGGCGACGGTCCGGCCGCCCTCGTTGCGGGCGAGGTAGACGCGCCCCATGCCGCCGGCGCCGAGACGGCCGAGGAGCCGGTAGGCACCGATGGTCCTCGGTTCGCCTGCTTCGAGCGGCTGCATGTCTCCCCTTCGAGCGGCGCGGAGCCCTTCGTGGGCCGGATCACCACGATTCGGAACCGTACCCAGCCAACCGATCCCCCACCACGTCCCTCCTCCACTCCGTCATCACCGTCGCGTCCCCCAGCACCCGGAGTCGCCGCCATGAAACGCCTCCCCAAGATCCCCGCGATCCTCGCCGCCGTCCTCGCGCTCGGGGTCACGGCCGCTCTGGTCGGCGGCTGCTCGGGGGAGGGCGCGCCCGTCACGTTCGACACCCCGCGATCGACGGCCGGGGCCGAGCAGCCGGACGCGCGACGCACGCCCGGGAGCGCGCGGACCCCTGGGGCGAGCGTCCCCGAAACGGTTCTCCCCACCGGCCCCAAGGCGAGTTTCACCACGGCCAACACCCTTGAGGACGGCACCAAGATCGGCGTCACCACGCTCGCGGGCGCGAAGTCCGGCTTCACCGGCAAGGTGTGGGTGTGGGCCCCCAAGCAGTATTTCGACCCGAAGTACGCCGAGAGCGGCTTCCCGGTCCTCGTGGCACTGCCGGGCGGCAACGGCTATCCGGTGAATTACTGGATGGGTACGGACCTCAAACTGCAGTCGAGCATCAGCGAGTGGTCCCGGGAAGGGAAAAGCCTTCCGTTCATTGTCGTGATGCCCGTCCTCAACCCCGACGACGACTTCTACTACGACGGCAGCGATATCCCGGGGCAGCCGAAAATGGGCACCTGGCTGACCGAGGACGTGCCCGATTTCGTCCGGGCGAATTTCCGTACGTTCGCGTCCCGTGACGGCTGGGCGTTCATGGGCTCGTCCTCCGGCGGCTTCGCCGGACTGAAGGCCGTGCTCCAGCGCCCCGACCGGTTCAGGGCCGTGATCGCGTCCGGCCCCGACACCGTCCCGGACTCCCCGCTCTGGGCGGGCCACGAGGCGGAACGGCAGGCGAACAACCCGGAGAAGCTGGCGGCGGCGCTCGCGACGAAGCCGGACACCGAGGAGAACCGGGTCTACGTGGCGTTCCAGATCGGGTCGGAGGAGTCGGGCGCTCCCCGGCTGAGGTCCTTCATGCGGCACCACGGCAAGGGCCCGGTGAAGACCCGCCTCCAGGTCATCCAGGGCGGCGGGCACAACGCCAGGGGGTACATCCGGGGCATGGGCGAGGGGTCGATGGAGTGGATCAGCCGGCACATGACGGCGCCGGTCCCGTCCTCCTGAGGACCCGCGGGTTCACCCGCCCCCGGGACCGAACCGACGGGCCGCCGGGGGTCCACCGGGGTCCACCGGGCCTGACCGGCCGCATGGACCGACGGGCCGCCGGGGCCTTCCGGCCGACCGGACGACCCGCCGCCCGGACCACCCGCCGACCGGGTCCGTCCGGCGTCAGCCCAGCAGTTCGACCTTCACGTCCGCCGGGAATCCGGTCGTCGGGCCGGTCCGGCGGGCGAACTCGCGTACGCCCGCCTGCTGCTCGGGCCCGAAGCGGAAGTCCAGCGTCCGGAAGTACCGCTCCAGGAGTTCCGCGTCGAAGGACTCCCAGCGCGCGGCCTGCTCGGCGACCTTGGCGACCTCCACCAGCGACAGATCGCGCGAGGCCAGGAACGCCTCGTGGACCTCGCGCACGGTCTCCGGCTCGCGGGCCAGGAAGTCCTTGCGGGCCGCCCACACGGCGAAGACGAAGGGCAGGCCCGTCCACTCCTTCCACATCAGCCCCAGGTCGTGGACCTCGAGACCGAGCCGCGGCGCGTCGTGCAGCGAGGCGCGCAGGGCGGCGTCACCGATCAGGACGGCCGCCTCCGCCTCCTGCATCATCAGGCCGAGGTCGGGCGGGCACGTGTAGTAGTCGGGCCGTACGTCGTACCGCTCGGCGAGCAGCAGCTGCGCGAGGCGTACGGAGGTGCGGGAGGTGGACCCGAGCGCCACCCGCGCCCGGTCCAACTGCTTCAGGGGCCGCTGGGAGACGATCACGCAGGACATGACGGGCCCGTCGCAGCCCACGGCGATGTCCGGCAGGGCGACGAGATCGTCCGCGTTGCGGAGATATTCGACGAGGGTGATGGGGCCGATATCGAGGTCGCCGCGCACCAGCCGCTCACTGAGCTTCTCCGGCGTGTCCTTCGTCAGCTCCAGATCGAGGAGCGTTCCGGTGCGGGCCAGGCCCCAGTAGAGGGGGAGGCAGTTCAGGAACTGGATGTGTCCGACGCGGGGCCGGCTGCGCTGGTGGTCGTCGCTTGCATTGTCCACATCGCGAGGCTAGCCCCGTCTCGTACGGTGGACATCGCCGGGGGCTCGCGTGGCGTTCAGGTCAGCCGCCGAGAAGCGCGTCAAACGTGTGGGTGACGTGATCTTTCCCTCTAGTGCGGCGCACACCCTGCGTGCTACGCTCATCGCAAGTTGCAGTTTGGTTTCCCTTGCAGTACAGAGCCTGCGGAGCATGTGACCCGCAGGCTTTTGTAGTTTTCAGACTTGTTTGCAGGTTCTGGAGCAGGGCAACCCTTTGGCCCAAGGAGGGCTTATGGCTACCGGAACCGTCAAGTGGTTCAACGCTGAAAAGGGCTTCGGCTTCATCGCCCAGGACGGCGGCGGCCCGGATGTCTTCGTCCACTACTCCGCGATCAACGCGTCCGGGTTCCGCTCCCTCGAGGAGAACCAGGTCGTGAACTTCGACGTCACGCAGGGTCCGAAGGGCCCGCAGGCGGAGAACGTCACCCCGGCCTAAGTTGCCCGGGTCGGCGATCGCGCACGGCTAGAGAAGTACCCAAGGAGCCCCGCTCCGTGCCTTCGGGCACGAGCGGGGCTCCTGCCTTGTGCCCGCCGCGTCCCGCACCGCTGTGCCACGCTGGACATATGACCGAACGCAAACCGCCCGGCGTCAGCTTCGAGTCATTCGTGGACAAACAGATCCGCGAGGCTGCGGAGCGCGGCGAGTTCAGGAACCTGCCCGGCTTCGGGAAACCGCTCGACGACGACAACGCCCCCTACGACGCGCTGTGGTGGATCAAGGGCAAGATGCACCGCGAAGGCGCGTCCGTCCTCCCGCCCTCGCTGGCGCTGCGCAAGGAGGCCGAGGACGCGGTGGAGGCGGTCGGGCAGGCCGTGTCGGAGGCGCAGGTGCGCCGGATCCTCGGCGAGATCAACACCAAGATCGCCGCCGCCCTGACCCGCCCGCCGGCCGGGCCGCCGCTGCACCTGAAGCCGTTCGACGTGGAGGCGACGGTGGCGCGCTGGCGGACGGAGCGCGAAGGGGGCGGGTCGGGCCGGTAGTTCCCCCTCAGCCGGGTCGCCGGCCGGTCGTTCCCCCGGGCCGCCGGCCGGTCGTCCCCCCTCCCCCCTCAGCCGGAGAGCAGGATTCCGCGGGCGCTCGCCCAGGTCGGCACCGGGTCGAACTCCTCCGCGGTCCGAGATCCGGAAGGGCGAGGAGCGTCTGCCGGCCCGGCTTCTGGCGGCGGACCGGGAGGTGTTCGTCCGGGCGCTGCGGATCCTGGCCACCGACCAGGTGAACTCGGCCGCCGCACGGCCGCGTCACCGGCCGTGCGGTGCGCCCCTCGCCGCTCCTCGGTGGCCCACTGGACGGAGCACATCCCAACCGTCGAGCGAGGAGTGAGTGACATGAGGAGCGCCGACCTGCTGCTGGACGCGTTCGGCCGCGTCCAGGAAGCCGTGCACGGGGCCGTCGAGGGCCTGACGGAGGACGAGCTGACCGCCAGGATCGACGATGAGGCGAACTCGATCGCGTGGCTGGTCTGGCACCTGACGCGGATCCAGGACGACCATGTCGCGGGGGCGTTCGGCACCGATCAGCTGTGGACGTCCGACGGCTGGAAGTCCCGCTTCGGCCTCCCGTTCCCGGCGGGCGCCACGGGTTACGGCCACTCCGGCACCCAGGTCGCCAAGGTCCGCGCCCCGGCGGAGCTGCTGCTCGGCTACTACGACGCCGTCCACGCCCGGACCCTGGAACACCTCGGGTCGTTGACCGACGCCGACCTCGACCGCGTCGTGGACGATGCCTGGGACCCGCCGGTCACCCTCGGCGTCCGCCTGGTGAGCGTGATCGCGGAGGACAACCAGCACGCGGGCCAGGCGGCGTACGTACGAGGCGTGGTGGAGCGGCGCTGACGACCGGAGCGGCCAAGGGGGCGGCGTGGCGCGTTCTCGGAGGTGGCGTACAACCATCCTCCGTGATCGCGAGTCTGACCTGGCGCAACGCATGGTGCGTCTGGTCTTCCTGAGGAGAACCCGCCTTGTCCCACGCTCGTCCCGCCGCCCGTCGCCGGCTCGCCGCAGCCGTCGTCACCGTGCTCGCCGTCACCGTCGGCGCGGCCGCGCTCACCGCTCCGGCGACAGCTGCCCCGGCCGCCGAAGGCACCACGGGGGCGGCGACGACCACGACGACGGTCGCCCCGTTCCCGAAGAAGAGCACGGTCTTCGGCGCGGGCGCCACGGGCTACCTGGTCCTCTCCCAGATGCCTCCCGTGGCCGAGGAGCCCTACTCGCAGATGCGGTACTGGGTTCCGGCGGACGGCTCCGCCCCGCAGGAGCTGAACTGGGGCGCCAAGGTCGAGAGCACCGGCTCCGGCGACATCGTGGCTGTCAGCTGGGGCGAGGAGGCCCACCTCCTCGACATGGCGACCGGGCAGAAGCTGCGCGCGGTGCAGCTCGGCAGCGACGTCACCTACGTGGGGGCGGCAGGCAAGGCCCTGTTCACCACGATGCTCAACGGGTACGGCGAGCGGATCATCCACCTGACCGCCGTCGGTGCGACGGGCAAGATGACCACCGGTCTGCCGGGAGACGCCACGAACATCGGCGTCAAGCCCGGCACGGCCGGCCACGCGCTGCTGACCTACTCCAGAGGCACCGGTACGACGGCCAAGAAGTACGTGGCCACGCTCGACCTCGCCGCCAACGCGGTGACCGAGACGTACGAGCTCCCCGCCGCCGCGAAGGGCAACATCGCCCTCTCGGCGACGCACCTCGCCTGGGTCCAGTACGACGCGATGGACAACGTCAGGGTGGTGGCCGTCGACCGCACGACCAAGGCCGTGCGGAACTTCGACGTCGGCAGCGCCTGGCGCAACGACGTCGAGGTCGGCCTGGTCGGCGACTGGGTCACGTACGGCACCCGCAGCGGCCTCACCGACCTGGAGAAGGACCCGCTGTACGCCCTGACCGCGCGCAGCCTGAAGGACGGGACCACCACCCGTAAGCTCCTCGACCACACCCTCTCGGCCGCCGTCGCGCCCGACGGTGCCCAGATCGTGCGCGGTGGCACGGTCGCGGAGGGCGAGGGGCTCTACCGGATCGCTCCGGGCGCCGACGGGGCCCCGACCGCGACGCTCGTCGCGAGCAGCGGCGAGTCCACCAAGGTCGCCCTGCTGGGCTCCAAGGTCCCCGCCGTCATCGACCTCGACCAGAACCTGGGTCGGGCGCGGCTGGAGTGGACCCTGTCCCGGTACAACGTGCACGCCAAGGTCACCCTGCGGCACGTGCGCACCGGCAAGGTCTTCACCATGACCTTCACCCAGCCGGTGGACGGGGTCGTGCGCCTCGACTGGGAGGGCCACCTCAACGACGGCATGTTCGAGAGCGCCCACAACGGCGACTACACGTGGCAGATCAGTGCCGAGCCCATGAACGGCATCGGCCCGACCCTGACGTCCCCCCTCGGTACGTTCAAGGTCGTCCGCAAGGCCGCGCCGCACGACTACAACGACAACGGCTCCCCGGACGTCCTCCTGCGCGACGGCTCGGGCCGGCTCTACCGTGCCGATTCGTACTACGACCGCTACAACCACCAGCTGCAGCCCGGTGAGCAGAAGCTCATCGGCTCCGGCTGGGGCGGCTACAACCAGATCGAGGCCGCCGGCAACATCGGCGGGGCCGCCCACGGCGACATCATCGCCCGCGACACCGCCGGCGTGCTGTGGCACTACCTCGGCAAGGGCGACGGCACCTTCGCCACCCGGTACAAGATCGCCTCCGGCCTGGGCGGCTACAACAAGTTCGCCGCCGGCAGCGACCTCACCGGCGACGGCAGGCCCGACCTCGTCGCCACCGACACCGCCGGGGCCATGTGGCTCTACAAGGGCACCGGCAGCTGGAGCGCTCCGTTCACGTCCCGCGTGAAGATCGGCACCGGCTGGCAGGGCTACAACCAGATCACCGCCACTGGCAACATCGCCGGAGGCGCCGCCGGCGACCTCGTCGCCCGCGACAACGCCGGTGTCCTCTGGCTCTACCTCGGCAAGGGCGACGGCACCTTCGCCTCCCGCGTCAAGGTCGGCGCCGGCTGGGGCGGTTACAGCCACATCGTCGGCATCGGCGACGCGAACCGGGACGGCCGCCCCGACCTCTTCGCGACCAACTCCGCCGACAGCAGGACGTACCTCCACAAGGGAACCGGCAGCTGGAGCGCGCCCTTCGGGCCGCGAGAGGAATCCACCCTGCCCAACAACAGGCCGACGTCCGTCGTCTGATCCGACGGCGCGGCGGCCCCCGGGGCGGAACGTGGTCACCACGTCCCGCCCCGGGGCTTTCGCTCTACAGGTACGGTCGGGTGATCAGCTCGATCGCGTGCCCGGACGGGTCCATGAAGTACACGCCCCGCCCGCCGTGCTCGTTGTTGATCTCACCGGGGCGCCGCATCTGCGGATCGGCCCAGTGCTCGACACCGCCCTCGCACAGCCGCTGGTACGCCCGGTCGAACAGCTCGTCGTCGATCAGGAGGGCGTAGTGCTGCATCTGGATCTCGATGTGTGCCGGCGGCGTCGCGAACTGGAGGAGCACGCCGTCGGTGAGCTGGATGTTGGTGAAGGGCCCCCAGGACGGCGCTTCGGGCAGCTCCAGCAGCTCCCGGAAGAACAGAGCCGATTCCTTGCTGTCCTTGGCGGCGATGATGGTGTGGTTGAACGTGACTGTCATACGGTTGACCTCGCTTGTTTCGACAGGGAAGAGGGACGCTCGGTGCGGGAGCACGAGGAGGTCCGCGGGTCGAAACAAGGGGCTGGGGGTGCGTCGGCCGCACCCACCGCGCGATCAGTCCACCACCGGGTGGCCAATCCGTGAGTGGCGCAGCGACGCCGGTCCGGTGTTCACGTCGGGGATGCTACCGATCGACGGTCGGCGGCGCAGGTGCATTTCGCGTCACCCGACGGGTGTTTTTTTCCGACGGAGGGTCCTTGTTCGTTTTCGTGTGTGCGGGGTGCGGCGCCGAGCTGACCGACCCCTTGTCCCAGGTTCCCCTGCCTGCCCATGCCCATCAGTCGTACGGGAACGGGCTCCAGCTCCCCGTGCTCATGGAGTCGGGGACCTTCGCCGTGGAGCCGGAGCCCTGGGGGCCGCCGTGGCGGACGTGGGAGGAGATCGGTCCGGAGGAGGCGGCGGCCCGCGGTGTCCACGCGCCCGTCCGCGGCCTCTCCGACGGCGCGCCCGGCGCGATCGTCATCGCCCCCGGAGAGCTTCGCGGCGCCGTGCTGGTCCCCGAGAAGCGCGGCGGCGCCTGCTGCGGTCTCGCCCACCGTGACGGCCCCAACATGGCCTGTGAGGCGTGCGGTCTGCTCGTGGCGACCAGGATCGACGACTGCTCGCTCTGGCAGGCGGTGTGGCTCGCCCCGGACGCCGTGCACCGCCTGCCCGTCGACGACGGTCCGGCCGACGGCGAAGCCGCCGACGCCGGACCGCTCTCCTGGGAGAAACTGAGCGAGGAGGGGCACAGCACTCCCCCGTTCGAGCCGATCACCAGCTGGGGCTCACCGCACGCGTCGAGCGATCCCTGGTCATGGAGCCCCCAGTGGGAGGCGGCGGCCGGGCAGGCACTCGCCCATCTGCTGGCGGCCTCCGAGGGACAGCCGGTCACTGTTCCGGGTGGTCTGGCCCAGGACGTCTTCCAGCACGCCCTCGACGTCCTCCTCCCCGCCGGTCCGGTGACGCGGCGCGCCGTCCTGGCGGGACCGGGACTGCCGGCCCCCGATCCGGACGCCGACATCCTCCTCGTACCGGTCCATCCGCGCACGGGACGCACCTGGACCCCCGACGGACCGGCCAGGTCGGCGTACCCGGTGCCGCTGCCGTTCGGGGTATGGCGATGGATGGCCTTCCCCCAGCCCCCGCTACCGGTTCCGACGTCGGGCCGTGTGGACAAGGAAATGCTCGACATGCTCGACGACCTGTCCTCGCCGCACTCCTCCCGCCCCTTCCGGTTCGACGCGACGTTCGAGCGCACGCTGGTCCGGCTGCCGGCCGTCCGGAACCCGTGGCTGCGCGCGTTGTACGACAGGCTCACGCGGCGCGGCGGCGTCCCGGACTTCTAGGACGTGATGCGAAAGTCCCGCCTGGCCCGCGACGCCTGGCACGTTCCCTGGTCGTCTCAGAACGCGAAGACCGCGCCCGTGCTCGCGTTCAGCTCGCACGCGTTGCCGAACTCCTTCTTCCAGCTGAGCGGCGCGTCGTTGAAGGTGCCCTCGGCGGTCGCCGTGACGGGGTCGTACTCCATGGTGCAGACGATGTCCGTACCGCGCTTGAGCTTGTCGATCTCGCCGCCCGCGTCGTGCAGCGCGTCGCACGCGGCGTCCGCCTTGGGGTGGTTGCCGCCGTTCGGGCGGCAGCCCAGGAAGACGTCCTTCGCCGTGCCCTCCGCGTCGGTGACCGTCAGGTGGAGACGGGTGGGCGGCTTCGGCGCGGCGTCCACCGCGCTCACGGCGCCGGGACCGAGGCCGAGGCCGGCGAAGGCGGTGGCGGCGGCCAGGCTGTACGCAAGGGTGCTGTTCATGCCCCGGCCAACGACAGCGCTCCTACCGGGTCACTAGGCTCCACCCATGTGACCAGCGAATTCATCCTCTTCGACGTGGACGGCACCCTGATGGACGCCGTCGCCAACCAGCGCCGGGTCTGGCACGCCTGGGCGGCGCGCCACGGCCTCGACGGGGACGAGGTGTACGCGGTGGCGCTCCGCACCCGGCCCGTCGAGACCTTCGCCGCCGTCGCGCCCGGTCTCGACCCGGACGCGTGTCTCGCGCTCCTCCACGAGCTGGAGGACGAGGACGTCCGTACGGGCACGTACGCCGCTTTCGACGGCGCGGCCGAGCTGCTCACCGCCCTGCCTCCCGGCTCCTGGGCGCTCGTCACGTCCAACTACGAGCACCGGGTCCGGGGCCGCTTCGCGCGCACCGGTCTCCCCCTGCCCGACCTGATCGTCGACGCCGCGTCCGTACGGGAGGGCAAGCCGTCCCCGGCTCCGTACCTCCTGGCGGCCGAAAGGCTGGGCGCCGATCCGGCCGCGTGTCTGGTGGTCGAGGACGCGCCGTCCGGTGTGCGGGCGGCCGTGGCCGCCGGCATGACGGTCTGGACGGTGAACGCTCCGACGGCTCCCGAGGGTTCGCACCGCCACTTCGGGTCACTGGCCGAGGCGGCTCCGGAGATCCGTGCCACCCTCGGGCCGCTCGTGTGAGGTGAGGAGTGGGCGCGATGTCCTGTCGGCGAGGCGGTCAGGCGCCCCCGCCGCCCCCGCGCGGGCGGAACACCGGGACCGTCACGTCCCCCTCCGGCCGGAAGGTGACCTCCAGGTCCATCCCGATCCGGAGGTCGCCCTCCGCGACGTCCACCACCTCGGTCATCAGCCGCGGTCCCTCCACGAGGTCGACCACCGCCGCCACGTACGGCACCCGGTCGCCGAAGGGCGGGAGGTCGTTGCGGTGGACGACGGACCAGGTGTAGAGCGTGGCCCGGCCGCTCGCCGGCTCCCACCGCACGTCCTCGCTCCAGCAGTGCGGGCAGAACTCGCGCGGGTAGTGGTGGGGTCTGCCGCAGCCGTCGCACCGCCTCAGAAGCAGCCGGCCCTCCCCCGCCGCGTCCCAGTACGGGCGGGTGAAGGCGTCGATGTCGGGGTCGGCGGCGGTCATCCGAAGAGTCCGATGGCGTGGTCGAGGGACCAGGTCTGCCAGGACATCGCGAAGAGCGCGACCAGGGAGATCAGCGCCATCATCGCGTTCTGCCCCTGCTCGGCCCAGTCGTGGATCATCAGGACGAGGTAGAGGAGGTTGAGGAGCAGGCCGGCGATCAGGGCGACCGGGGTGAGGACGCCGAGGACCAGGCCCAGGCCGAGCGCCAGTTCGGCGTAGACGACGACGTATGCCATGAGCTTGGGTCGGGGGGCGACGACGGAGTCGAAGCCGCGCTTCACGAACGGCCACCGGTGCTTCCCGGCGACGTCCGCCGCCCACGCGATGCCCGTGCCGCGCTCGAACCAGCCCTTCCTGTCCTTGTGGCGCCAGCTCTCCAGCCACCACAGGCCGAGGCCGATGCGGAGGACGGCGAGCCACTCGGCGCCGGTGAGCCAGATGGTCTGCGTCTGCGTCTGCATCGGTCGATACCCGCCCCTCCCGAAACTGATCTGACGGTACGTCAGTTCAGCCGATCGGGACCCCTCCGCGCAAGACCCCCGCACCCTCCACCCATACGTGACCGTTTCGCAACCGATTCCCCTCTTGACCGAGACCCAACAAGTGAGCTTGTCGTTACGCTGAGCATTCGTGACCAACACCCCCCAATCCAGACCGGATCACCCCGTCTACGTCATCGGGGGCGGACCCGGCGGGCTCGCCGCCGCCGCCTCCCTCCGCGCCCAGGGCGTACGGGCCGTCGTCCTGGAGAAGTCCGACGCCGTCGGCGCCTCGTGGCGGGCGCACTACGACCGGCTGCGGCTGCACACCACCCGTCGCCTCTCCGCGCTGCCCGGGCTGCCGATGCCCCGCTCCTTCGGGCGCTGGGTCGCCCGCGCGGACGTCGTGCGGTACCTGGAGAAGTACGCCGAGGTGCACGAGCTGGAGATCGTGACGGGTGTCGAGGTCTCCCGCGTCGAGCGCGCCGGTGACGACTGGCTCCTGCACGCGACCGGCGGCCGGCGGCTGACGGGGCGGGCGGTCGTCGTCGCGACCGGGTACAACCACACGCCCCGCCTGCCCGCGTGGCCGGGCGCGGACACGTACGGCGGCGAGCTGGTCCACGCGAGCGCCTACCGCAATCCGGCGCCGTACGAGGGGAAGGACGTCCTCGTCGTCGGCGCAGGGAACACGGGGGCCGAGATAGCCGCCGACCTCGCCGAGGGCGGGGCGGCGCGGGTGCGGCTCGCGGTGCGCACCGTGCCGCACATCGTGCGGCGCTCCACGGCCGGATGGCCGGCGCAGCGCAGCGGCATCATGGTGCGGCGCCTGCCGGTGCGCCTGGTGGACGCGGTGGGCCGGCTGCTGAGCCGCGTCGCCGTGCCGGACCTGTCGGAGCACGGGCTGCCCCGGCCGGACACGGGCCTGTACTCGCGGCAGCTCGACGGGGCCGTCCCGGTGCAGGACGTGGGCCTGATCGACGCCGTACGGAAGGGGAAGGTGGAGATCGTCGGCGCGGTCGAGTCCTTCGGCGGCGACAAGGTAATGCTCGTGGACGGCTCAGCGATCACACCGGACGCCGTGATCGCGGCGACCGGCTACCGGCGGGCCCTGGAGCCGCTGGTGGGCCACCTGGGCGTCCTCGACGAGCGCGGACGGCCGGTGGTGCGCGGCGCGCGGACGGCGCGCGAGGCGCCGGGGCTGTACTTCACGGGGTTCACGAACCCGATCAGCGGCATGTTCCGCGAGATGGCCCTCGACGCGGAGAAGATCGCCCGCGCGATCGGGAAGGCGGCCGCGCGCCGGCCCGGCCGGACACCCTGACCGAAGCGGGAAGCCCCCGGCCCGGACGTCGTGGCCCAAACGGGAAGCCCCCGGCCCGGCCGCCCTGACCGAAGCGGGAAGCCTCCGGCCCGGACGCCCCTGTTCGGCCTCGGCACCCCGGCCCGGTGCTTCAACCAGGTCGGCGCCGCAGCCGGGTCTGCCGCGGTCATTCCTGACTGGGCGTCAGTTCTGTAATCTGACTAAGCGTCAGTTCATACAGAGCTGCCGGACGGTGCTGTCCGGCGACGAGCGGGAGAGCGGGCGGAACGATGCTTGGATCGACTCACGGCACCTTCACCACCGATCTCCGCGCCCGGGTGGACGCCTGCGGAGAGCCGCACTCCGACCGGAACGTCGTGCGCGGCACGACCGCCATCGCGGGAGACGTCGACGTCAGCGGACGGCCGTTGCACGCGCCCGTGCCCGACCTCGACCGGTTCTTCCGGCCCACGTCCGTCGCCGTCGTCGGCGCCTCGGACGCCGAGGGGCGGCCCAACACCGGCATCACCCGGCAGCTCATCGCCTGGGCCGAGCGCGTCGGCGCCCGTCTCGTGCCCGTGCACCCCACCCGTACGAGCGTCTTCGGGATCGACTGCGTGCCCTCGGTCGGCGCGCTGGGCGAGCCCGTCGACCTCGCCGTCCTGCTCGTCGCCGATCCGCTCCCCGTCATCGGGGAACTGGCCGAGGCCAAGGTGAGGTTCGCCGTCGCCTTCGCCTCCGGCTTCGCCGAGACCGGCGACGAGGGCGCCGCCGCGCAGGATCGTCTCGCCGACGCCGTCCGCCGGTCCGGCATCCGTCTGCTCGGCCCGAACACCAACCTCAACGCCTTCGAGCGTTTCCGCGACGACCTGGACGGGCCGGCGATCGCGCTCATCACCCAGTCGGGGCACCAGGGCCGGCCCGTGCACACCCTCCAGGAGCTGGGGATACGGCTCTCCCACTGGGCCCCCACCGGCAACGAGGCCGACCTGGAGACCGCCGACTTCATCTCGTACTTCGCGACCCGGCCCGAGGTCGGGGCCATCGCCTGTTACGTCGAGGGCCTCAAGGACGGGCGCTCCTTCCTGCTGGCCGCCGACCGCGCCGCCCGCCAGGGGGTGCCCGTCGTCGCGGTGAAGGTCGGGCGGACCGAGGCCGGCGCGCGGATGGCCGCCTCGCACACCGGCAAGCTCACCGGCGCGGACCAGGTCGTCGACGCGGCGATGCGCCAGTTCGGGGTGATCCGGGTCGACGGGCTGGACGAGCTCCAGGACACCGCCGCCCTGCTGGCCAGGGCCCGCAAGCCGGTGGCCGACGGTGTCGTCGTGTACTCGATCTCGGGCGGCACCGGCGCCCACTTCTCCGACCTCGCCACGGCCGCCGGGCTGCGGCTGCCGACGCTCTCGCAGGCCACCCAGGACGAGCTGCACCAGTGGATACCGCCGTATCTGAGCGTGGCCAACCCCGTCGACAACGGCGGGCATCCGGTCGGTGACTGGCGCGGGCGGAAGATCATCGACGCGATCCTCGCCGACCCGTCCGTCGGGGTGCTGATCTGCCCCATCACGGGCCCCTTCCCGCCCATGAGCGACAAGCTGGCGCAGGACCTGGTCGACGCGGCCGAGGCCACCGACAAGCTGGTGTGCGTGGTGTGGGGCTCGCCCGTGGGGACGGAGGCCGCCTACCGCGAGACCCTGCTCGGATCGTCGCGCGTGGCCACCTTCCGTACGTTCTCCAACTGCATCGGGGCCGTACGCGCCTACCTCGACCACCACCGCTTCACCACCGCCTACCGCTCCCCCTTCGACGAGGCTCCGCGCACGCCCTCCCCGTCCTTCCGCAAGGCGCGGGCCCTGATCCGGCCCGGCCGGCAGCTGAGCGAGCACGCGGCGAAGCAGCTGCTGCGGGCGTACGGGATCCGGGTGCCGCGCGAGCAGCTGGTGACGAGCGCCGCCGCGGCCGTCCGGGCGGCCGGTCTGGTCGGTTATCCGGTGGTGATGAAGGCGTCCGGGGCGCAGCTGGCGCACAAGACCGAACTGGGCCTCGTCAAAATCGGGTTGACCTCGGCGAGCCAGGTGCGGGACGCGTACCGCGAGCTCACCGACATCGCGCGGTACGAGGGTGTCGACCTCGACGGGATCCTGGTCTGCCAGATGGTGGGGCGCGGGGTCGAGATGGTGGTGGGCGTGACCCGCGACCCGCTCTTCGGGCCGACGGTGACGGTGGGGCTGGGGGGCGTCCTGGTCGAGGTCCTGAACGACGCGGCCGTGCGCGTGCCGCCGTTCGGCGAGGACCAGGCCAGGCAGATGCTCGGCGAACTGCGCGGGCAGGCGCTGCTGAAGGGCGTACGGGGGGCTCCGCCGGCGGACGTGGACGCGCTCGTGGAGGTCGTGCTGCGGGTGCAGCGGATGGCGCTGGAGCTGGACGCCGACCTCGCCGAACTGGACATCAACCCACTGATGGTGCTGCCGCGCGGGCAGGGCGCGGTGGCGCTCGACGCGCTCGCGGTGTGCCGATAGGAGCCCTGGGGAGCCCTGTGGAAGACGTACTGCACAGCGTCGGCAACGGCGTCTCGTGGATCACGCTCAACCGGCCCGGGGCGATGAACGCCGTCACCTGGGACCAGCGCGAGCGGATCATCGCGCTGCTGGGGGACGCCTCGGCCGATCCGGACGTACGGGCGGTGGTCCTGACCGCCACCGGGCGGGGCTTCTGCGCGGGCGCGGATCTGCGCGGGGCGCCGTCGGGCGGGCCGCGGGTCCCCGGGGACGTGGCGCGGACCATCCGTCTGGGGGCGCAACGCCTGATCGGGGCCGTACTGGACTGCGAGAAGCCGGTGATCGCGGCGGTGAACGGGACGGCGGCCGGGATCGGGGCGCACCTGGCGTTCGCCTGCGATCTCGTCCTCGCGGCGGAGCCGGCGACGTTCATCGAGGTGTTCGTGCGGCGCGGCCTGGTGCCGGACGGGGGCGGTGCGTATCTGCTGCCCCGGCTGATCGGCCCGCGTCGCGCCAAGGAGCTGATGTTCTTCGGCGACGCGGTGTCGGCCCACGACGCCCGGGAGCTGGGGCTGGTGAACCGGGTCGTCGCGGCGGAGGAGTTGGAGAAGACCGCGCGGGAGTGGGCCGAGCGGCTGGCCCAGGGGCCGACCCGGGCGCTGGCCCTGACGAAGCAACTGGTGAACGCCTCGCTGGACAGCGACCGTGCCACGGCGTTCGCGGCGGAGGCGGCGGCGCAGGAGATCAATATGACGACGCGGGACGCGAACGAGGGCGTGGCGAGCTTCGTGGAGCGGCGGACGCCGCGGTACGAGGGACGGTAGCCGCCCCGGCCTCCCGGAATCGAGCGGGTGGCGCGTGGGCCGCTCCGACGGGGGCCGTCGCGGGCCGACCGGGCGGACGCGGTGGGACCCGGGGACCCCGGGACGGGCTTCGGTGGCCCGTCCCGGGGTCCTGTCGCATCCGGACAGGGCCGACGGGTATTCATCTGACGCTCCGTCAGCTTCAATGGGCGGTGTGATGGGACACGCAGGGATGGCGGCCACCGCCGTCCGATACCTCAGGTCGGCCGGATCACCCACGGCCGTCGATCCACACCCCAGGCCGCGGCTCCGGGCGGTACGGGAGGACGAGCGGCTGCCCGTCGACCCGGCCGAGTTCCGGCGCGTCCTCGGGCACTTCGCGAGCGGCGTCACCGTCGTGACGGCCCTCGCCCCCGACGGCCCGGCCGGCTTCGCCTGCCAGTCCTTCGCCTCACTCTCCCTGGACCCGCCGCTGGTGGCCTTCATGGTCGCCCGTACGTCGACCACCTGGCCCCGCATCGCCCGCGCCGGCGGCTTCTGCGTCAACGTCCTCGGCGCGGAGCAGGGCGCGTTGTGCCGGGGCTTCGCGAGGAGCGGGAGCGACAAGTTCGCGGGCGTGGACCACGACCGCGCCCCGGTGACGGGCTCCCCCCGCCTCGCGGGGGCCCCGGCCTGGATCGACTGCACGATCGCCGCGGTCCACACGGGCGGGGACCACCTGATCGTGGTGGGCCGGGTGGAGGCGCTGGGGGCAGCGGAGGAGGGCGAGCCGCTGCTGTTCCACCGGGGGCGTTTCGGGCGGTTCACTCCCTAGGACTGTCAACAACGCTCGTGATCAATACACCTAGGGTGTGCCGCGACGCGCCGACCTATGATCGCCTCGGCCGGCGGGACCGAGGAGATGAGGCGCTGTGGACGTGGATCAGGACGGTTCACCCGGTGAGATCGTCTGGGCACGGGACCTGCCGCTGCGCTTCGCGCTCGTCAGTGAGGAGTGGGACGGGGAGCGGACGGTGTGGGCGCGGTGCGTCGACGCCGAGGGGCTGTTCTCGGACCGGGCCGCGTTCCGCGAGCGACTGACCCTCGCCGGCTGCGCGCCCACCGGCCGGCTCCGCAAGGCCGCCGAGCGGTGCGCCGGACAGCGGGCGCCCGTCCCGTTCGGCCGGTTGAACCTCACCGTGAGCGACCTGGACGCCGAGAACTCGTACGCCTACGACCACTGTTCGCTCGACGATGTCGTCCTCCTCGGCAGCGGGCCCAGCGCCGAGGACCCCTCGCGGCTCGACCTCGTCGTCGAGTGCGTCGTCACCGAGGCGCCGCCCTCCTGGAGCACGGAGCCCGCGCGGGCGGCCGTCACCCTCCTGAACGGCACCAGCGGGCTCCCGCTCGGGGACTGCCGGCGGGTGCAGGGGCTGTACGGCCCCCGGCCTGCCCCCGTCCGGCCTCCCGTCCGGCTCATCGGCTGCGAGCCGGGGCCCCGCCTGCTGCGCCGGCTCGTCGACCCCGGGGGCGGGGGTGACCACATGCAGCTGTGGCTCCTCGACCGTGCGGGCCGCCCGACCGGGGTCCAGGAGCACATCACGGCGGACGTCGACGAGTGCCGCCCGTCCCGGCTGGGCGGCGCGCTGATCGATGTGAAGCTCAAGGCCGGGCTCCCCGGCCGCATACCCTTCCCGCCCGCCGCCCGGCCCGTCTGGGAGCTCTGGCACGAGGGCCCGCCCCGGGAACCCGGCGCGTGGGCGCCGTTCCCGACCGAAGGGCGTGAGGAATGGCTGCGGTCGGCCGAGGTGTGCTTCGGGCCCGAAGAGCCCGGAGCGGTGTGCGAGATGGACGGGCGGTACGTCACCGACATCCCGGGCCTGCACTGCGCGATCGGCGAGGCGGTCGGCGGCCCGGGGCGTCAGTGGCACCAGTGCTGGAGCGCGCTGCGCGGCTGCCAGTGCGGCGGCGAGCCGCCCCCCGAGCCCTTCACGCTCGTCTGGCACGACGCGGACGTGGCCCGGCGGGCCCTCGCGGGCGTCAGCGTGGACGTGGAGGGCGAGCTGGGCTACTTCGACGCGGTGGTGCCGTTCCTGGAGCGGATGGGCATCACCGTCGTGCTGCGCTAGGCCGGGCCCGCGGGCGCCTTCAGGACCGTGGCCGGTTCGCGGCGGCGGATCACCAGGGCCATCAGGGCCGCCGCCGCGCACAGGGCGCCCGAGGCGTACCAGACCACGTCGTACGAGCCGAAGGCGTCCCGCGCCACGCCGCCCGCGAAGGCGACCACCGCCGCGCCCACCTGGTGGGAGGCGAGGACCCAGCCGAAGACGATCGCGCTGTCCTCGCCGTAGTGCTCGCGGCAGAGCGCGATCGTCGGCGGGACCGTGGCCACCCAGTCCAGGCCGTAGAAGACGATGAAGAAGATCATCGGCGGGTGGACGGACGGCGCGAGCAGCATGGGCAGGAAGAGCAGCGAGACGCCCCGCAGCGCGTAGTAGACGGCGAGGAGCCGCCGCGCCTCGAAGCGGTCCGTGAACCAGCCGGAGGCGATCGTGCCGACGACGTCGAAGACCCCGATGACGGCGAGCAGCGAGGCCGCCGCGGTGATGGGCATCCCGTGGTCGTGCGCGGCCGGCACGAAGTGTGTCTTGACCAGGCCGTTGGTCGACGCGCCGCAGATCGCGAAGGTGCCGGCGAGGAGCCAGAACGGTCCGGTGCGGGCCGCCCTGAACAGGACGGTGACCGCCCGGCGGGCGGCGCCCTGGACCGGCGCGGGCTTCGGGACGAACTCCGCCGCCCCGTACGGCGCGAGGCCGACGTCCGCCGGGTGGTCGCGCAGCAGCAGCCATACGAAGGGCACGACGGCGAGCGCGGAGAGCGCCACGGTCACCGAGGCCGGGCGCCAGCCGTGGTTCTCGACCAGCCAGGCCAGCAGGGGCAGGAAGACCAGCTGGCCCGACGCGCCGGCCGCCGTGAGGATGCCGGTCACCAGACCGCGCCGGGCGACGAACCACCGGTTCGTCACGGTCGCCGCGAACGCCAGCGCCATCGAGCCGCTGCCGAGGCCGACGAGGATCCCCCAGAACAGGACGAGTTGCCAGGCCGCCGTCATCCACACGGTCAGCACGGACCCGAGCGCGATCACGCTCAGCGCGACGGCGACGACCCGGCGGATGCCGAAGCGGTCCATCAGGGCCGCGGCGAACGGCGCCGTCAGGCCGTACAGCGCGAGGTTCACCGAGACCGCGAAGCCGATCGTGCCGCGCGACCAGCGGAAGTCGCGGTGCAGGGGCTCGATCAGCAGCCCGGGCAGCGAGGCGAAGGCCGCGGCGCCGATGATCGTGACGAAGGTGACCGCCGCGACGAACCAGGCGCGGTGCACTCGGGGGGTTCGGGGCAGGACGGGAGGCGTCGCGGGGGTCTGGGTCGTCTGGGTCACGTCACACAGCATCGCGAGCGCCGGCCCCGCGCGACCACTGGCCCGCATGACAGCTTTCACAAGTATCGGGCCACAGGACCGGCATGGCGGGCGGGCGGCGGTCGGCCCGGCGGGCGGGCGGCGGTCAGCCGAGCGCCCGGTCCGCGGGCCGCGGTCAGCCCGGTCCGCGGGCGCTCGGCAGCACGGCCGGCGGCGCTACACCCGAGGCAGCGTCCTGATCGGCCGCACCACCAGCAGGACCACCACCACCAGCACCGCGATCCCCGCCCCCGCGAGCAGGACCTCCTCCGTGCCCAGCGCCTCCGCGACCGGCCCTGCCAGCGCCCGGCCCGCCGCCATCATCAGCAGCGATCCGGCCACCTCGTACGCGTGCATCCGGTTCAGCGCGTCCTGCGGCACATGCGTCTGCACCGACGTCGACCACATCACCAGCCAGAACGCGAAGGCGGCCCCGCCCAGGAACTGCCCCACGCCCAGCCACGCCACGGACACCCCCGAGCCGAGCAGGAGGAGGTTCACCGGCAGCCCGAGCAGCGCCACCGCGCCCGCCGCCAGCGGGCGGCGCGGACGCAGCCGCAGGGCGAGCAGGCCCCCGGCCGCGCTGCCGGCACCGTTGACGGCCATCAGGGTGCCGTACGCGGCCGAGCCGTGGTCACCGGTCACCAGGGTGGCGGTCAGCGGCACCATCGGCCCGGCCACCGTCAGGCCGTACACCGTCCAGATCGCGATGACTCCCCACAGCCAGCTGCGGGCCCGGAACTCCCGCCAGCCGACGACCATCTCGGCGCCCAGCGAACCGCGTACCGCCGTGTCGCCCCGGGCCGCGGGTATCCGCATCAGCGCGAGACAGACCGCGCTGACGGCGAAGGTCGCGCCGTTCGCGCCGAAGGCGGCGCCCGCCCCGGTCAGGGCGACCAGGAGGCCCGCCACGGCCGGACCCGCCATGGTCATCAGGGACTCGACGACCCGCAGGACCGCGTTGGCGCGCTGCACGTCCGGGGCGATGCGCGGGATGGTGGAGGCGACGCCGGGCTGGAAGAGGGCGGAGCCGACCCCGCTCACGGCGCTGAGCGCGTACACGGCCCACAGAGGCGGGCTGCCCGCGGTGAAGGAGACGGCGAGGACGGCCGCGCCGGGCAGCCGCAGCAGATCCGCGAGGATCATCATCCGCCGTGCGGTGAAGCGGTCGGCGAGGACGCCGCCGAAGACGACGAAGAGCGCGAAGGGGCCGATCCAGGCGCCCAGCGCGTACCCGACGGAGGAGCCGGGGTGCCCCGCGCCGAGCAGACCGGCGGCGAGGGCCACGGGCACCATGCCCTCGCCGAACACGGCGGCGGCCCGGGCCACGAAGAAGAGCCGGAAGTCACGGTTCCACAGGGCGGGACCCACGACCGGTGCGGGAATGGGCTCCCGGACCTCAGACTTGTACGAGTAGTGCTCCGATGGCTTGTCCGTCACAGACCCGACTTCTAGCAGCAAGTGGTCTGGACCACAAAGGAAATTACTCGTGCCGCACCGTGTCGCCGTCCTCGCCCTGCCCGGCCTCCTCCCCTTCGAACTGGGCATTCCCCACCGGATCTTCGGCCGCGCCAAGGACACCGAGGGTCGCCCGCTCTACGAGATCGTGACCTGCGCCCCGGTCGCCGGCCCGGTCCCGACGGACGCGGACTTCGCCGTTCAGGTCGAGCACGGCCCGGAGGCGCTCGCGGCGGCGGACACGGTCGTCGTCCCCGCCTCGTACGAGCTGGGCCCCGTCTACGACGAGGGCCGGCTGACCGGCGAACTGGCGGCCGCCCTCGCGCACATCCGGCCCGGGACCCGGCTCGTGTCCATCTGCACCGGCGGGTACGTGCTGGCGGCCGCCGGCTATCTCGACGGGCGGCCGGCCACCACGCACTGGGCCTCGGCCGAGCACTTCCAGCGGCTCTTCCCGAAGGTCCGGGTCGACGCGGACGTGCTGTTCGTCGACGACGGGGACGTGCTGACCTCGGCGGGCGTCGCCGCCGGGATCGACCTGTGCCTGCACATCGTGCGCCGCGACCACGGCAGCGCCGTCGCCAACGAGGTGGCCCGCAGGACCGTCGTACCGCCGCACCGGGACGGCGGGCAGGCGCAGTACATCCAGCGCCCGCTGCCGGAGTCCGGCGCGGCGACGACGACGGCGGCCCGCGCCTGGGCGCTGGCCCATCTGCACGAGCCGATCCAGCTGCGGGACCTGGCGGTACGGGAGTCGATGAGCGTACGGACGTTCACGCGCCGCTTCCGGGAGGAGGTCGGCATCAGCCCCGGCCAGTGGCTCACCCAGCAGCGGGTGGAGCGGGCCCGCCACCTCCTGGAGTCCACGGACCTGCCGGTCGACCAGGTGGCTCGGGACGCCGGTTTCGGCACGCCGCAGTCGCTGCGGTCCCACCTCCAGGCCGCGATCGGGGTGAGCCCGAGGGCCTACCGGCGCACGTTCCGGGCGGGTGCCGTCCAGAGCCCGTACGCCTGAACCGTGTCCGGAAGGTCCCGCCTGGCCCTGCTTCTTCGTACACGGCCTAGATGTATTGATCACGAGCGTTGTTGACAGTCGCAGGTCTTGATCATGGCGAAGACCTCCGGTGTGGTGGAGGTGTCTAGGACTACACCGCACGGAGG
>NZ_JBVHWN010000018.1:0-80459 GCF_055564335.1 Streptomyces sp. NPDC029139
TACGAGGGCGGCCCTCCGCCTTGCGATCGCACGCACCAGACGCCGCGGGCCCTGCCCTGCGGGCAGACGGCGCTACTTTCCGGACACGGCCTAGGGCCGCAGCGCCCTCAGCAGCAGGTCGGCGAGCTGGTCGGCGACCTGCTGCGGGGTGAGGGGGCCGTCCGGGCGGTACCAGGTGGACAGGTGGTGGATCGAGCCGAAGTGGTAGTCCACGACCAGGTCGGCCGGAGTCGCCGCGGAGAACACCCCGGCCCGCTGGCCCTCCTCGATCAGCGCCCGGAAGCGCTCGTGGTAGCGCCGCCGCTCGGCGCGCACCTGCTTGTTCTTCTCCGGGCTGAGGTGGTGCATCGAGCGGAAGAAGATCGAGGCGTCGTCGAGGTTGTCGATCGTGGTGACCACGACGTCGGCGGCGGCGTCGCGCAGCCGCCGCTCCACCGGGGCGTCGGCGTCCGCGAAGGCGTCGAGCCGTTCCTGCTGGAGCCGCAGCACCCGGGAGTAGACCTCCTGGAGGAGGTCCTCCTTGGAACCGAAGTAGTGGTAGAGCGCGCCCTTCGTGACACCCGCCGCCTCCACGATCTCCTGGACGGAGGTGCGGTCGTAGCCACGCTCCGCGAAGAGCCGTGTGGCGGCGGCCAGCAGCCTCTGGGGGACGGGTGTACCGCTCCCGTCCGTCGTCCTGGCCATGCGCCGCCGCCTTTCACTCATGATCGTCATCGCTGGGGGGAACGCAGTTCCCGCCTCAGGATCTTCCCACTGGTCGTCTTGGGCAGCTCCGCCAGGATCTCCACCTCGCGCGGGTACTTGTACGCGGCGAGTCGCTGCTCACAGTAGGCGGAGAGCTCGGCGGGGCCGACGACGGCACCCGGGCGCAGGCTGACGTACGCCTTGACCGTCTCACCACGGTAGGAGTCGGGGACGCCGACGACGGCGGCCTCACGGACGGCCGGGTGGGTGTAGAGGACGTCCTCGACCTCCCGCGGCCAGACCTTGAAGCCGGAGGCGTTGATCATGTCCTTCTTGCGGTCGACGACGTAGAGCCAGCCGTCCGCGTCCATGAAGCCGATGTCGCCGGTGCGCAGCTCCCCGTCCGGGAAGGTCTGCGCGGTGGCCTCCGGGAGCCGCCAGTAGCCGGGGACGACCTGGGGGCCGCGCACCGCGATCTCGCCCTGCTCGCCGAAGGGCACCTCCGCGCCCGTCTCGTCCAGGATGCGGACGAGCGTGTCGGGGCCGGGGACGCCGACCGACAGCGTGCCGGAGGCGGAATCGACCGGCGCCTCCTTCTCGGGCGGCACCGCGGCGCAGGGGGCGGTGCACTCGGTGAGGCCGTAGCCGTTGTGGATGTACGGACCGAAGCCGGCGCGGAACTTCTCCACCAGGGCCGGCGGCACGGGCGCCCCGCCCGAGGAGATGACCAGGAACGAGGAGAAGTGGTCGCGGGTCGCCCCGGGGTGGGCGGCGAGGGCCATGAAGGCGGTGGAGGGGCCGACCGTGTACGCGGGGCGGTGCTCGAGGAAGGCGTCGAGGACGACACCGGCGTCGAAGCGGTAGGCGAGGACGAGGGTGCCGGCGTTGCCGAAGCAGGCGGCGAGCTCGCAGACCAGGCCGGTGATGTGGAAGAGCGGGGCGAGCACGAAGTAGCCGGCTCCCTCGGGGACGGGGTGTCCGGTGCGCTGGCGCTCGGCGTTGTAGGTGATGCCCCGGTGGAGGTTGAGGGCGCCCTTGGGGGTGCCGCTGGTGCCGGAGGTGTAGCTGATCAGGGCCACGTCGTCGGCGGCGGGTGTGCGGTCGGCGGGGGCGGGGTGTCCGGCGCGGGCGACGGTCAGCAGGTCGTCGGCCTCGGTCGCGACCGGCTCGAAGCCGAGCACCCGGGGGTCGTCGCGGGTCTGCAGGTCGCGTTCACAGGCGGTGAGCGCGATGCGTACGGAGGAGTCGGCGGCGGTCTCGCGCAGGTACGCGTCCCAGGCCCGGTCGGAGCAGACGAGGGCGGTGGCGCCGGAGTCCCGCAGGGCGTGCCCGACCTCGGCCGACTTGTACATCGGGTTCAGCGGAACGACGGTCGCGCCCGCCTTCCACGCGCCGAGCAGGGCGAGGACGAAGTGCGGGCTGTTCTGGAGCATGATCGCGACCCGGTCGCCCCGGCTCAGGCCGCGGGCGGCGAGGTGTCCGGCGACCGAGTCGGACAGCGCGTCGGTCTCGCGGTAGGTCAGGCGGCCGTCGAAGTAGGCCAGGGCCGGGTGTTCGGGGGCCCGGGCGGCGGCGGCCCGGAAGGCGTGCAGCACGGTGTCGGGCGGGGTGATCGGGCCCCGCTGGACCTCGGTCAGCTGGGCGAGCCACGGCCTGGCCGCGTAGATCGACTCGCTCGGGGTCATGCGCCCACCCCTTCCCACTTCCGCTGGAGGTGGTTCATGTTGCCGAGCCAGCGCTCGGGGTCGGCCGCCCTGGCCTGGTAGTACGTGGCCACCTCGGGGTGCGGCAGGACCAGGAAGCGGTCGGCCTCCATGGCGTCGAAGAGGGAGTCGGCGACATCCTCGGGCTCGATGGCGGTGGGGGCCAGGACCAGGTCGCCGGCCGATCCGGCGGCGGTGAGCATGTCCGTCCGTACGCCCTGCGGGCAGATCGCGTGGACCTTGATGCCGCGGTGGCGGTAGGTGAGGGAGAGCCATTCGGCGAAGGCGTACGCGCCGTGCTTGGAAACGCTGTACGGGGCGGCGCCGACCATGGTGAGCAGGCCGGCGGCGGAGACCGTGGAGACGAAGCGGCCGGTGCCGCGCTCCAGCCAGCCGGGCAGCAGAGCGCGGGCCGCGCGGACATGGGCCATGACGTTGACGTCCCAGGCGGCGGCCCAGACGGCCTCGTCGGCGAAGGCGTCGCCGGGCGAGGCGAGACCGGCGTTGGCGCACCAGACATCGAGGGAGGCGCCGGCGCCGGCAAGGGCCTCGCGGGCCTCCTCGACGATCTCCGAGGCGTCTCCGGCCACGGCGATGGCGCCGATCTCCTCGGCGACCGCCTTGGTGCGGCCGGGGTCGAGGTCGTTGACGACGACCCGGGCGCCCTCGGCGGCGAACCGGCGGGCCAGCGCGGCTCCGATCCCGCCTCCCGCGCCCGTGACGACCACTCCAGCGCCCTGCACCGTACTCATCGGGACCCGCCTCTCGGTTACGACAGTCCCAGCAGACTAACCAGTCGGTATGTGGCAGGGGAAGACCTCGGGAAGACCTCCCGCGCACGCCTCGTTCCCTGGGGCCGTCAGGAGCGCTAGCGTGCCAGCCCATGTCAGGGAGGGCGATCAAGGAGGTTTCCGTATGAGCCTGTCCGGACGTTCGGGACTGTCGAGGCGCGGCCTGCTGGCCGTGGGCGGCGCGGTGGGGCTGGGGGCCGCCGCGGCGCCCGTGGCCGCCGCCCAGGAGGGCGGCCGCCGGGTCCGCACCGGCTTCGAGCGGCTGGCCGCCGGCGGGTACGCCCCGCTCGCCGGACAGCGGGTCGGCGTCGTCACCAACCCCACCGGGATCGCGTCCGACGTCCGGCACGTCGTCGACGTCATGCACGCCGACGACCGGGTCGACCTGGTGGCCGTCTTCGGCCCCGAGCACGGTTTCCGTGGCACGGCGCAGGCGGGCGGCTCGGAGGGCCGGTACGACGATCCCGCGACCGGGCTTCCCGTCTACGACACGTACCTCAAGAGCGGGCAGCCGCTCGCGGACGTCTTCACCGCCTCGGGCGTGGACACCGTCGTCTTCGACATCCAGGACGTGGGTGCGCGCTTCTACACGTACATCTGGACGCTCTACGACTGCATGGTGGCGGCCGCGCTGGCGGGGAAACGGTTCGTCGTCCTGGACCGGCCGAATCCGGTCACCGGGCGGGCGGCGCTCGGTCCGGTCCTCGACCGTTCCTTCGCCACCTTCGTGGGGCGCGAGCCGATCGCGCAGGCCCACGGGATGACGGTGTCGGAGCTGGCCCGGCTGTTCAACGGGGAGTTCCTGACGCGGCCGGTGGAGCTGGAGACCGTACGGATGTCGGGGTGGAGGCGGCGCGACTTCTTCGACGCCACCGGGCTGCCCTGGGTCCCGCCGAGCCCCAACATGCCCACGCCGGACACCGCGCTCGTCTACGCCGGCACCTGCCTCTTCGAGGGCACCAACCTCTCCGAGGGGCGCGGCACCACCCGCCCCTTCGAGCTGCTCGGAGCGGAGGGGATCGACCGGCGGTGGGCGGAGGCCGCGAACGCCCTGGAGCTGCCCGGGGTGCGCTTCCGCGAGGCGTACTTCGCCCCGACGTTCTCCAAGTTCCAGGGCAGGACGGTCGGCGGCGTGCATGTGCAGGTGCACGACCGGGCGGCGTTCGACCCGGTACGGACCGGGATCGGGCTCCTCGTCAGCGCCAGGCGCTCGTGGAGCGGCTTCGCCTGGCGCCCCGACCACTGGATCGACAAGCTGACCGGTTCGACGCGGGTACGGACCCTGATCGACGCGGGCGCGGACACGGACGAGGTGGTGGGGGCGTGGGGCGCGGACCTGGCCGCGTTCCGTGCCGTACGGGAGGAGTACCTGCTCTACAGCTGACGGTGGACCGCCTCAGGAGGGATCAGAGTGCCACGACCGCCCCCACCAGGGGTAACCGCTGTCGTGTGAGCGTGTTCATGGATCAAGCCTGTCGGCGGACGGGCCGCCGCGGCCAACCCGCCTCCACCCTGATCGCCCGGGCGACCTGCGCGCGGCGACGCCCGCCGCCCGCGGCCGGCTGGACGTGCACCGCCCCACCTGGCTGATCGGCACCGCGTATCCGTGGGCGGGCAACCAGGCGCCGGTCCGGCTCGCCACCTCGTACGACCTGGTCGTCCACTTCCCGGAGATCTCCGCGGCGCGTCTCCGCTGAAAGCCTGGCCGTCCCTCCGCTCGCGCAGGATGCTGGCGCGGGAAGTGATTCCTCAGGCGCTTCCCCGACGCGGAGGGACGGGCAGACCATGGCCGGGATCAGTGTGGAGCCGTACCGGGAGATCACCTTCGACAAGGACGGGGACGGGGCGGCCGGGCAGCACGACGCGCTCGCGGGGCTGGCCCGGCAGGGGGTCACGGATCTGGTGGCGTTCGCCCACGGGTGGAACAACTCCCGCTCCGTGGCCACCCGGCTGTACGGCGCGTTCTTCGCCCCGTTTCCGCAGGCCGTGAGGCCCGAGGTGCGGGCGGGCTACGCGGGGGTGGTGTGGCCGTCGATGATGTTCTCGGACGAGCCGATCCCCGACTTCGAGTCGGTGGCCGGGGCGGTCACGGACGGGCCGATCCCCGACATGGAGGCCGTGGCGGCCGTGCACCCGGGCAAGGAAGGGGTGGTGGAACGGCTGGCCACGCTGCTGCGGGAGCAGCCGGACGACGAGGCGGCCCTCGCCGAATTCGGGGAGCTGTTGCGGGAGTTGACCGACTCCCACGGCTCGCGTGGTTACGCGCAGGAGGGCCCGGACGTGCCGGACTTCCTGCTCGGGGACCCGGTGGCCGTCTGCGCGATGTTCGCCGACGCGCTGGAGGAGGCGGCGGGACCGGGGAGCGTGCCCACGCCGCGCGAGGCGTTCGGTGGGCGGATGACGCGGTACTGGAAGGGCGCGCGGGAGGCTCTGCGGCAGGCGACGTACTACACGATGAAGCGCCGTTCCGGCACGGTGGGCGAGCGGGGGCTCGGGCCGCTGCTCGGTGAACTGGCCCGCTCCTCCCCCGGTCTGCGGATCCATCTCGTCGGACACAGCATGGGGGCCCGGCTCGTCTCGTACGCCCTGCGCGGGCTGCCCACCGGGGCACGGAACGTGGCGTCGGTGACGCTGCTCCAGGGGGCTTTCTCGCACTACGCGTTCTCGGCCAGTCTTCCGCACGAGCCGGGCAGGGGCGGTTCGCTGCGCGATCTCCAGCGGCGGGTCGACGGTCCGGTGGTGGCCTGCTACTCGCGGCACGACACGGCCCTGCGCGTGATCTACCCGCTGGCCTCGCGCCTGGCCCGGGACGCCGAGTCGTTGCTCGCCGGCGACAAGCGGTGGGGGGCCATCGGTCACGACGGCGTCCAGGCGGTTCCCGGCACGCCCGTGCTGACCCTGGCGCGGGCGCTGCGCGACGGTGTCCCGGCGGCGGGCTGCGTGAGCGTCGACGCGGCGGAGGTGGTCGGCGAGCACAGTGACATCTGCCACCCGGAGCTGGCGCGGGTGGTGGCTGCGGCGGGCCGGATCGGGCGGCGGTAGGCCGCGTCCCGGCCGGTACGTCCCGCCACGGCTCCCTTCCGCGCGCCTCCGTCGGCCCGTCGAATTCACGCCTCTGATGGCCCCCATCGGATTTTCGATGGAACACGACGGGGCAGTCGTTCGTCCATCCCATAACGTCCTTGACGCCGAAGTACCACCGACGGAGGTGCGGAGCGATGGCGGGTTTCCGGAGTCTTGCGAGACAGGTGCGTGATCCGGGGTGCGACACGGCGCTGCGGCGGTATTCGCTGCGCAAGTGCCTGGAGCGGTTCGCCCCGTACGGGCACCGCGCGACCTGGGACCACCTGTGCCGCAGGCACAGGTTCGGGCCCGAGGACCGGGACCTGGATCCGGGGCGGCTGGTGGCCGCTCTGGAGGAGTTGGAGGAGGCGCGGGCCGTCTGGCTCGCGTACGAGAAGGAGTTCGCGGCGCGGCGGCGGCACGAGAAGCACCTCGGGCTGCGCCGGCCCGGCGCGCTCGACGACTGGCACCGGCGGACCTGGGGCGGCAACGGGGTGGCGCGGTGCGACGATCCGGCGGTGCACCCGTCCGAGCCGCTGGCCGAGGTGCTGCGGCGGCTGATCACGGCGCTCGAGTCCGGGCCCGGGGAGAGCTGCCCGGTGTGCGCGGGGCCCCGGATCGAGTGGCGGCCGGACCTGGACGACGAGCCGTGGTTCGGTCCGGTGTGCGGTGACTGCGGGGTGGTGGTGCCGCGAGCGGTGCTGACCTCGCGGGCGCTGGCGCGGGCCCGGGGTGACGCGATGCCGCGGCTGGCGTCGGTGGCATGATCCAGGTCTGTCTGAACGGGGGCCGCGGGCCCGGCGATGCGGCAGCGGTGCCGATGTCGCCGGCCGCCATGGCGGAAGCCGCGGCGGAGTCGGTCGCGGCGGGGGCCTCGGACGTGCACGTGCACCCGAAGACCCCGTGCGGGGGCGACACGCTGTCGCCGCGGGTGGTGGCGGAGACCCTGGTGGCGCTGCGGGAGGCCGTGGACGTGCCGGTGGGTGTGACGACGGGTGCCTGGGCGGAGCCCGACCCGGTCCGGAGGGTGGAGCGCGTCCGCGCGTGGACGGCCCTTCCCGACCACGCCTCCGTGAACTGGCACGAGCCGGGGGCCGAGGAGCTGGCGGCGGCGCTGCTGGACCGTGGCGTCGGTGTGGAGGCGGGCCTCTGGTCGGGCACGGACGGCCCTGAGCGGTTCCTCCGCTCGCCCCTGGCGCCCAGGGTGCTGCGGATCCTCGCGGAGGTCACGGACCCGGACCCGGCGACCGCCCCGTCCACGGCCCGCGCCCTGTTGAGCCGGCTGGGCCGCGCCCACGGCCGCCCGGTCCTCCTCCACGGCGAGAACGGCGCCACCTGGCCGGTCCTCCGCCTGGCCCGCTGCCTGGGCCTGTCCACCCGGATCGGCCTGGAGGACACCCTCCTCCTGCCGGACGGCAGCCCGGCGGGGTCGAACGCCCAGCTCGTGGCGGCGGCGGTCTCGGTGACCGTCCCCGAGTAGGGGGCCGGTGAGGCTAGCAGCCCAAAATCCGGTGGCTCAGGGCATTTTCGCTCCGGCACAGTGATCGGCGATGAGACCGACACCCGAGTCCCCGGAGAACCGACATGTCGACCCTGCGCGTCACCGCCGAGCCGCTGACCGTCCATGAGCATCCGAACGCCGACGCGCTCGAACTGGCCCAGGTGGGCCTGTATCGAGCCGTTGTCGCCAAGGGCGCGTACCGCACCGGTGATGTCGCCGTGTACATCCCGGAGCAGGCCGTGCTGCCCGCCTCGCTCGTCGACGAGCTCGGGCTGACCGGGCGGCTGGCCGGGAAGGCGTCGGACCGGGTCAAGGCCGTGCGGCTGCGCGGGGAGTTGTCGCAGGGGATCGTGTGCCGGCCCAGGGCGCTGGCGGAGGTCGACCTGGTCGCCGCCGCCGCCGAGGGGAGGGACTTCGCCGAGGTCCTGGGCATCAGCAAGTGGGTGCCGCCGATCCCGCCGACGATGAGCGGGGACGTGGAGTCCGCGCCGGATCTGCTGCCGTGGGTCGACATCGAGAACCTGCAGCGGTATCCGGACATGTTCGAGCCCGGCGAGCCGGTGGTCCTGACGGAGAAGCTGCACGGTTCGGCCTGTCTGGCGACGTACGTCGCCGAGGACGGCCGGCTGCGCGTCTCCTCGAAGGGGTTCGGCGCGAAGGGGCTGGCGCTCCGGGAGGATCCGCGGAATCTGTACTGGCGGGCGATCCACGGCCACGGTGTGCCGGCGGTCGCGGCGCGGCTCGCCGAGCGGCTCGGCGCCCGCCGGGTCGGGCTGTTCGGTGAGGTGTACGGGGCCGGTGTGCAGGACCTGGGCTACGGCGCGAACGCCCGCGGCGAGGACCTCGGTTACGCCGTCTTCGACGTGTCGGCCGAGATCGACGGCCAGGTGCGGTGGCTGGACCCGGCCGAGGTCCTGGAGCCGGGTGAACTGCCGCTCGTACCGCGGCTGTACACGGGGCCGTACGACCCGGACCGAGTGCTGGAGCTGGCGAGCGGCCGGGAGACCGTGTCCGGGCGCGAGCTGCATCTGCGGGAGGGCGTCGTGATCCGCCCGGTGACGGAGCGGTACAGCCCGGTGGTCGGGGGCCGCGCCATCGCCAAGGCCGTCAGCCCGGCCTATCTGACCCGTAAGGGCGGTACGGAGTACGAGTGATCCGGCCGACCGGAACCGAGGGGCCCGTCCACGGGGGTGGCGGGCCCCTCTCCGTGCGACCGGAGCGTTCGTCAGGAGGCGTTCCGGCTCTCCGCCATCAGGCGCGAGCCCGTCATCCGCTCGCCGAACACGTCGTCGGGGTTGGACAGCACACAGGTCTGCAGCGACAGGCATCCGCAGCCGATGCAGTCGGTCAGGTGATCGCGCAGCCGTCCGAGCTGCTTGATCCGCTCGTCGAGCTCGGTGCGCCAGGCGGCCGAGAGCCGCGCCCAGTCCTCGTTGGTGGGGGTGCGCTCCTCGGGGAGTTCGGCGAGCGCGTCGCGGATGGTCGCGAGCGGGATGCCGACGCGCTGCGCGGCCCGGATGAAGGCGACCCTGCGGAGGATGTCGCGGCCGTAGCGACGCTGGTTGCCGCTGGTGCGGCGGCTGCTGATCAGGCCCTTGGTCTCGTAGAAGTGCAAGGCGGACACGGCGGCGCCGCTGCGCGCGGACAGCTGGCCGACGGTGAGTTCATGGATCTTCTCTGGAATCTGCGGCACTCCTCGAACCCTACTTGTCCGTTGACAGCGGACCCCCCACCCCCACATGCTGAGCAAGCGCTTAGACAGTGCTCACAGGTACGAGAAGGGACGAGGAAACATGGCTGAGCCGAGGATCTTCACCTCCGCCGAGGAGCTGCGCGCCGGAGTCGGCGAGCAGCTGGGCCACAGTGACTGGCTGGAGATCGACCAGAAGCGGATCGATCTGTTCGCCGACGCGACCGGCGATCACCAGTGGATCCACGTGGACCCGGAGCGGGCGGCCGCCGGGCCGTTCGGGAAGACGATCGCGCACGGCTATCTCACGCTGTCCCTGCTGCCGGCGCTGGTTCCGCAGATCATGCGCGTCGAGGGCATGAAGATGGGCATCAACTACGGCACGGAGAAGGTGCGTTTCCCCTCCCCCGTGCCCGTCGGCTCCCGGCTGCGCGCGAGCGCGGTGCTGACGAAGGTCGAGGAGGCCGGCGGCGGCGTGCAGGTCACCGCCGCCGTGACGGTGGAGCGCGAGGGCGGCGACAAGCCGGTCTGCGTCGCCGAGTCGGTCTCGCGCTACTACTTCTGAGCGCCCACCATCCGCAGCACGAGGTCGGCGTAGAGCGCGCCGACCTCGTCCGGCGTCCGCCGGCCCTGCGTGTTGAACCAGCGCGAGACGTCGATACAGAGGGAGAGCACCGCCACGGTGGTGCCCGCCACGTCCGGCACGTCGAACTCCCCGGCCGCGACACCCTCGTTGATGATCCCCCGCACGGCCGCGTCGGACTCGCGGCGCAGCTCGACGATCTCGGCGCGGTGCTCGGGGCCGAGCGCGTCGAGCTCGTACTGCACGACCCGGGCGGTGGTGTGCCGCTCGGCGTGCCAGCGCACGAAGGACCGTACGGCGTCCGCGAGGCGCTCGCCGGCCGTGCCCTCGCCGTCGGCCGCGGCCCGAAGGATCTCCAGGGCCCTGTCGTGGCCGATGCGGCTGATCCGGTGGAGCAGCTCTTCCTTGGTCTTGTAGTGGATGTAGAGCGCGGCCGGGCTCATGCCGGCCCGGCCCGCGATGTCCCGGGTCGTGGTGGCGTGGTAGCCGCGCTCGGCGAACGCCTCGACGGCCGCGACGAGCAGCCTCCTGGCCGCCTCGGGCGTGACCTCGCCCCACGGCACGTCCTCGCCGCCGGGCGTCTCCTCCGCCGCGTCCGCCGCGCTCATCGTTCGCCCCTTACTCCAGCCGTCAGGACGAACACCATACAACGAAGCTGAGCAAGCGCTTAGAGTGCGGATCCTCTCCGGGCGGTCCCGGTGCCGGGAAGCCCGGCCGGGCGCCGCTCGTCCTCAGAACGCCGAGACGCCTGTCAGGGCGCGTCCGATGATCAGCTTCTGGATCTGGCTGGTGCCCTCGTACAGCGTCATCACCCGGGCGTCGCGCAGCAGCTTCCCGACCGGGTACTCGTCGATGTAGCCGTAGCCTCCGAAGACCTGGAGGGCGTTGTTGGCGGCGCGGACGGCGGCCTCGGAGGCGTACAGCTTGGCCTTCGAGGCGGCGGTGGCGAACTCCTGTCCCCGGTCGATCAGATCGGCGACGCGCCAGGTCAGCAGCCGGGAGGCGTCGACGTCGACGGCGATGTCGCTGATCAGCTCCTGCACCAGCTGGTACGAGGCGATGGGCTTGCCGAACTGTTCGCGCTCCCCCGCGTAGCGCACAGCCGCGTCGAGCGCGGCCTGCGCGATGCCGACACAGCCGGCGGCGACCGACATCCGCCCCTTGGCCAGGGCGGACATGGCGAGGGAGAAGCCCTTGCCCTCGGGGCCGAGCATCGCGGAGGCGGGGACGCGGACGTCCTCCAGGATCAGTTCGGCGGTCGCCTGGCCGCGCAGCCCGAGCTTGCCGTGGATGGTGCGGCGGCTGAGGCCCGGGGTGTCCGTGGGCACGAGGAAGGCGGAGACGCCCCGGTGACCGGGCTCTTCGCCGGTGCGGGCGAAGAGCAGGACGACATCGGCCCAGGTGCCGTTGGTGATGAACATCTTGGAGCCGTTGACGACGTACGTGTCACCGTCCCGGACGGCCTTGGTGGCGAGGCTGCCGGCGTCCGAGCCGGTGCCGGGCTCGGTCAGCCCGAAGCAGCCGACGGCCTCGCCGGAGCTGAGCCTGGGCAGCCAGGCGCGCTTCTGCTCCTCGGTGCCCCAGGACGCGATGGTCTTGGCGACGAGCCCGAGCGAGACGGAGACGATGCCGCGCACGGAGGAGTCGCCGCGGCCGAGCTCCTCGGTGACGAGGCAGTAGGCGAGGTGGTCGCCGCCGGAGCCGCCGTACTCCTCCGGGATGGTGAGTCCGAGGAAGCCGACGGCGCCGAGCTTCTTGACGATCGACCGGTCGACGTCCTCGGCGCGGTCCCACGCGACGACGTGCGGGGCGACCTCGCGGGCGACGAAGTCCTCGGCGAGCTGCCGTACGGCTTCCTGTTCCTCGCTGAGCTCCAGGTTCACTGCCACACCGACCTTCGGGACGAGTTTAATTAGCACTGCTAGTTTCTAGGCGCAGCCCTACTATGTGCGCCATGGCCCGACCGCGCAAGCCCCTCCTCAGCCGAGACCGGATCGTCGAGACGGCGAGCGCGCTCGTGGACGCGGAGGGCCTCGCCGCCGTCTCCACGCGGCGGCTCGCGGCCGAGCTCGGAGTGAGCGGGCCCTCGCTCTACAACCACTTCCGCACCAAGGACGAGATCCTCGACGCCGTCGCCGACGCGGTCAGCGCGAAGGTCGACCTGTCGATGTTCGAGGAAGGCGACGGCCGCGACTGGCGTACGGCGCTCGGTGACTGGGCCGCCTCCTACCGCGCCGCCCTCGCCGACCACCCGAACATCGTCCCGGTCCTGGCGCAGGGCCCCGGCCGCCGCCCGGCGGGCCTGAAGGTCGCCGACGCCGTCTTCGGCGCGATGGTCCGGGCGGGCTGGCCACCGGCCCAGGCCACGTACATCGGCGCGCTGATGCGCTACTTCGTCACCGGCTCGGCGCTGGGCTCCTTCGCCCGGGGCTTCGTCGACGACGAGACGGCCTACGACCCGGCGGACTACCCTCACCTGGGCCAGGCGCACCTCCTGGCCGAGCACCGGCAGAAGGTCGACGAGGGCGCGTTCGAGACGGGCCTGCGGGCGCTGCTCGACGGTCTGGCGGTGCAGTACGAGGCAGGGGTGCGGGGGACCTGGACGCGACAGGACGCGACGAGCGACTCCTGAAGCGACACCTCGGGGTGGCGCCACGGTCCGGCGGCGCGGGGACGCCACCGAGGTCCGGGGCCCTCCGAACGCCCGCGCCGGGACCCTTCGGCCCTCGCCGAACCGTGACCGCGCCATGCTGTCCCCATGGCACCCAGAGACCTCGCCGCCCTGGCGGCGCTCCTCGCCGACGAGACCCGCGCCGCGTTCCTGCTCGCCCTGCTCGACGGGCGGGCCTGGACGGCCGGGGAACTCGCCCGCCACGCGCGCGTGGCGCCGTCCACCGCCAGTGAACACCTCGGCAAGCTCGTCGCGGGCGGGGTGCTCACCGAGGAGCGGCAGGGCCGGCACCGGTACGTGCGTCTCGCCGATTCCGGGATCGCGCACCTCGTCGAGGATCTCGCGGCCCGGTCCGAGCCCGCGGCCGCGGAGCCGCCTCGCTCGCTGCGGGCCGCCGGTGCCGGGCGGGCGATGGCACGGGGACGTACCTGTTACGACCATCTCGCCGGGCGTCTGGGGATCGCGATCACGGAGGCGATGACCGTGCGCGGGCTGCTGCGCCAGGACACCGGGTTCGCGCTCACCGACCGGGGCGTGGCGTGGTTCGGTGAGCACGGCATCCCGCTGACCGCCAGGGGGCGGCGGCCCGTCGCCCGCGGCTGTCTCGACCTGACCGAGCGCAAGCCGCATCTCGCGGGGGTCGCCGGCGCGGCGCTCTGCGCGCACGCGCTGGAGAGCGGCTGGTGCGTACGGATCGGGACCGAACGCGCCGTGAAGGTGACCCCGGAGGGGGAGGACGCCCTCCACCGGGCCCTCGGTATCGAGCCGGCGATAATTCGGTGAACGCCGAACCATTCAGGGCCTACGGTCACCCCATGACCAACTCCCCCGCCACCTCACGCCTCGCGCTCGCCGCGGCCGGTGTCACCGTCGTCCTGTGGGCCTCCGCCTTCGTCTCGATCCGCAGCGCCGGGGCCGCCTACTCCCCCGGCGCGCTCGCCCTCGGCCGGCTCCTCGCCGGGGCTCTCGTCCTCGGAGCGGTCCTCCTGATCCGGCGGGAGGGGCTGCCGTCGCGGGCGGCCTGGCCGGGGATCGCGGTCTCCGGACTCCTGTGGTTCGGCGCGTACATGGTGGTGCTGAACTGGGGTGAGCAGGAGGTCGACGCGGGCACGGCCGCGATGGTCGTGAACATCGGGCCGATCCTGATCGCGCTGCTCGGCGCCCGGTTCCTCGGCGAGAGGCTGCCGCCCCGGCTGATCGCGGGGATGGGCGTGTCGTTCGCGGGGGCCGTGGCCGTGGGCCTCTCGATGTCGGACGAGGGGCACGCCTCGGTCCTCGGCGTGGTGCTCTGCCTGCTCGCCGCCGCGGCCTACGCGGGTGGTGTCGTCGCCCAGAAGCCGGCGCTCGCCCACGGAAGCGCCCTGCAGGTCACGACCTTCGGGTGTCTGGTCGGCACGGTGGCCTGTCTGCCGTTCGCGGGGCAGCTCATCGACGAGGCGGGCCGGGCCCCGCTCTCCGCGACCCTGAACATGGTGTACCTCGGGGTCTTCCCGACGGCCCTCGCGTTCACGACCTGGGCCTACGCCCTGGCCCGGACGACCGCGGGCCGGATGGGCGCGACGACGTACGCCGTGCCGGCGCTGGTGGTCGTCATGGCCTGGGTGTTCCTCGGTGAGCTGCCGGGACTGCTGACGCTCGCGGGTGGCGCGCTGTGCCTGGCCGGCGTGGCCGTCTCGCGCTCCCGGCCGAAGCCCCCGCAGGAGAGGGCCGAGAGCGCCGACGCGGCGCCGGCCCAGGCCCGGCCCGAAGCCGAGATCCCCGACAAGGGCAAGGTCTAGGGCGGGCCGGGCGGGATTCTTCTCGACACCCCTAGAAGACCACCAGGGCCCGGCCGCCCTTGCCCGCGAGCATGTTGTCGAAGGCGCCGGGGATGCCGTCCAGGGTGATCCGCTCGGTCACCAGCGCGCTCAGGTCGAGGCGGCCGGCCCGGATGTGCTCGGCGAGGACCGGCAGGTCCTCGGCCGGGTTGGAGTTCCCGTACACGCAGCCGGACAGGGTCCGGCCCCAGTGGAAGATCTCCAACGCGTGAAAGGTGACCTGCTGGTCCTTGCCGCCGATGCCGACGACCGTGGTGCGGCCTCCCCGCCGGGTGGAGTCCCAGGCGGTACGGATGGTGACGGCGCGGCCGACGCACTCGACGGCCACGTCGACGCCGTGACCGCCGGTGAGCTTCCGGATCTCCCTGGCGGTGGTCTCGGAGGCGACGACGTACTCGGTGGCTCCCGCCGCCCGGGCCAGGGCCTCCTTCTCGGGCGACACGTCGACCGCCACGATCGTCGAGGCGCCGGCGATCCGGGCGGCCTGCAGCGTGGCGAGGCCCACGCCCCCGACGCCGAAGACGGCGACGGACTCGCCCTGACGCACCCGCGCCGAGTGGTGGATCGCGCCCCAGCCGGTCAGGACGGCGCAGCCCAGCAGGGCGGCGTCGGTGAGCGGCACCCCCTCCGGAGCGGGCAGCACGCAGCGGGCCGGGACGACGGTCTCCTCCGCGAAGGCGCCGACGTTCAGGCCGGGGTGGAGCTCGGTGCCGTCCTCGGCCACCGCGTGCACGTTCGCCGCGCCCGTGAGGGCGTCGGCGCAGAGCCAGATCTCGCCGATCGAGCAGGGGTGGCAGGTGCCGCAGGACGGCGCCCAGTTGAGGACGACCTCGTCACCGGGGGCGACATGGGTGACGCCCTCGCCGACGGAGAGGACCGTACCGGCGCCCTCGTGGCCGAGGACGGCGGGCAGGGGCAGGCGCATGGTCCCGTTGGAGAGGGACAGGTCGGAGTGACAGACCCCCGCGGCGGCGAGGCGGATGCGGACCTGGCCGGGTCCGGGCTCGGGCAGTTCGATGCCGGCGATCTCCAGGGGGGAGCCGACGGCGGGCATTATCGCGGCGCGGATCACGCTCACAACTCCTCGGGCGCTCAGAACTGCAGGGACTTGGTCTGGAGGTACTCGGCGAGGCCGTGGGACCCGAGTTCGCGCCCCACGCCCGACTGCTTGTAGCCGCCGAACGGGGCCAGCGGGTTGAAGCGGCCGCCGTTGATGTCGACCTGCCCCGTCTCCATCCGGCGGGCGAAGGCCACGGCCGCCTCCGGCTCGCCCCAGACGGCGCCGGCGAGGCCGTAGACCGTCCCGTTGGCGATGGCGAGGGCCTCGTCCTCGTCCTCGTACCGGAGGATCGACACGACCGGGCCGAAGATCTCCTCCTGGGCGATGGTCATGTCCGGGGTGACGTCGGCGAAGACGGTCGGGGAGACGTAGTAGCCGGTCTCCCGCGGGGCCTCGGGGCCGCCTGCGACGATCCGGGCGCCCTCGGCCACGCCCTTCTCGATGTAGCCGCGCACCCGCTGCTGCTGCTTGGCGTTGACGAGGGGGCCGACGCGCTCGCCGGGGACGTACTTCGCGACGGCCTGGGCGGCCAGCGCCACCGCCTCGTCGTACCGGTCGGCGGGAACGAGCATCCGCGTCCAGGCGCTGCACGTCTGGCCGGAGTTGGACATGACGTTGGCGATGCCGACGGCCACGGCCTTGCCGAGGTCGGCGCTCGGCAGGATGACGTTGGCGGACTTGCCGCCGAGCTCCAGGGCGACCCGCTTGACGGCTCCGCCGGCGGTGGCGCCGATCTGCCGGCCGACGGCGGTCGAACCGGTGAAGGAGACGAGGTCGACGTCCTCGTGCTCCGCGAGGGCCTGGCCGGCGACCGGCCCCAGGCCGGTGACCAGGTTGAAGACGCCGGCCGGGATGCCCGCCTCGTGAACGGCCTCGGCGAAGAGCTGGGCGACGAGCGGGGTGTCCTCGGCGGGCTTGAGGACGACGGTGCATCCGGCGGCGAGCGCGGGGGCGACCTTGGCGACGATCTGGTGGAGCGGGTAGTTCCACGGGGTGATGGCACCGACGACGCCGACGGGCTCGGAGTAGACGGTGGAGTTGCCGACCTTCTCCTCGAAGGAGTACGTGGCGGCGAGTTCCGCGTACGACCCGGCGACGGCGATCGGCAGGCCGGCGTGGACGGCGGCGGCGAGCTGGGGCGGAGCCCCGAGCTCGGCGGTGACGGTGGCGGCGATCTCCTCCGCGCGTGCCGCGAGCGCGTCGCGCAGTGCGCCGATCAGGGCCGCGCGTTCGGCGGGCGGGGTGGCGGCCCAGCCGGGGAACGCGGCGCGCGCGGCGCGCACGGCGGCGTCGACGTCCTCGGCGGTGCCGGCCGGGACGTGGCCGATGACCTGCTCGTCCGCCGGGTTGATGACCGCGATCGTGGCGTCGGAGGAGGCGGGGCGCCACTCCCCGCCGATGTACATCGCGTCGTGGCTCTTCATCCGCTGTCTCCTCTGCACCTACCGGCCGGTTCGTGGTCCGCGCACCAAACTAGCGCTGATAGTTTTCCGGCGCCAGAGCCGCCCTCCGCCGGCTCAGAAGTCGGCGAGGGTCGGCTCCTCGAGCCGCGCCACGGACTCCTGCCCGAAGGCCCGCCGGTACGCCTCCCGGATCCGCTCGATCCGCGGGTCGTGCAGCGGCGCCTCGGCCGCCGGGTACAGCAGGATCAGCTCGTACGAACGCTCCCGCTCGATGGTGCCGCCGCGGTCACGCCACTGTCCACGCCCGTTCTGGACGGTCAGGCCGGCCGGAAAGGCGGGGGTGACCTCCGTGTCGACGAAGGCCATGAACTGCTCGTCGGTGACGTCCGGGCCGCCGTCGGGGCGCTCCGTCCCGAAGAACAGCCTCGTCTCGACGTACGGCTTGCCGCGCGTCTGCGCCGTGGTGACGCTCGGCGCGACCGCTTCCTCGCCGAGGGCGGCGTACGCGGCGGGGGCTCCGACCGCGAGCATCAGCCCGGCGGCGGCGACGGCGACACGGGTACGGGTACGGGTACGCGCACGGGTGGGAGCGGCCGGGAGGCGGAGGGGCATGGGCGCGTCCTTGCGGTTCGGTGGCCGGAGGGCCGGTCGGGAGCGGTTCTCGGACCTCGTCGCACCGACGTCGCCCGGAGGACCGCACGCGCGCAGACCGCCGTTCCGGGGCGAGCGCTCCCCGGAACGGCGAACGGCGCCCGGGTCAGATCCTCCGGGCGATGTCGGTGAGGTGGGCGAAGACGACGACGTTCGACTCGTACCCCGTCTTGGGGTCGAAGGAGCCGCCGCAGGTGAGCAGCCTCAGTTCGGGCCGGTTCGTGGAGCCGTACACCTCCTCGTCGGGGAACTCCTCCTTCGTGTAGGTGCGGACCTTGTCGACGGTGAAGACGGCGACCCGGCCGTCCGCCCGCGCGATCCGTACGGTGTTCCCCGGGCTGAGCGAGTTCAGATTGAGGAAGATGGCCGGACCCGTGCGGGTGTCGCGGTGGCCGACGACGATCGCCGCGCCCCGCTCGCCCGGGCTGGGGCCGTCCTTGTACCAGCCGACGATCCGGGGATTGTCGGCCGGCGGGGTACCGAGCCGTCCGGAACGGTCGAGCCCCAGCCCCATGACCGGGGCCTCGATCGTGATCGCCGGGATGGCGAGGTTGGTGGCGCGCGAGCGTCCCAGGGGCGCCGGCGGCGGCTTGGGCCGGACCGGAGCCGCCGGCCGATCCGGAGCCTTGGGCCGGGGCGGCGCCTCGGGCTTCGGGTCGTGGTGCCGCCCCGGCCCGGTCGGGGCGGAACCGGAGTCCGGGGCCGCCCCGTGCGCGGCCGGGGCGGCGGCGATCGGCGGGCCGGACGGTTCCTCGTCCTGGGCCCACCAGACGCCGCCGACGACCAGCGACAGGGTCAGCACCACCGTCCGGGCGAGCCGGAGGAGACGCCGCTGTCGGCGCGTGGTGCGGGACCTACGCGGCGCCATCGGTGCGCCGACGCGACCGACGGACGAGGATCAGGCCCGCCGTGCCGGCGACGCCGACGGCGATGGCGGATCCGACCCCGAAGGTCGAGCTGTCGGACGCGAGCTCGGCGCTACCGCCACCGCCGGCACCGACCGGGCCGTGCGGGGGCCTGTGCGGGGGCTTGGTGTGGCCGTTTCCGCCGTTGCCGTTGTCGTCCTTGCAGTCGACCTTGAAGACCTTGCTCTTCTTGGCGCCCAACTGGCCGGGCCAGGTCCACTCGACCTTGTACTGGCCGTCGGCCAGGCGGATGTCATCGGTGTAGTGCCTCGTCGCCAGGTTGATCTGACCGGTCAGGGACGTGTTGTCCACCGGAGGCTGGGGCGAGATCGTGTACGTGACCTGCTCCACCATGTCGAAGTTGAAGGCGGCGATGTAGAACACGCACACCTTCGGCTCATTGCGCTGGTCGTTGACATCCGTGCGGGGCGGCACCGACTGAGCTGTGCCGCCGTGGTGGATCTTGATGTCGCCGTTGTCACCGGGGGCGGCGAACGCTGCGGGTGCGCCTGCGAGGGCGACGCCGCCGAGGGCGACGGTCGCCACGGCGGTGGACATCAGGGAGCGAACTGCCTGAGCGGTCATGCGGGGGTTCCTCCAGTCATGAAGACGTCGGACGGATCAGCCGATAATCTGACTATCTGTCATGACATGGATACGCAGGGTGGCAGCCGCGCCGCGACACCCTTCGTATTCACTCTCCCGGCAGAGGGGCCCACCGGCCCGGCGCGAAAGCGCCCGCTAGACGACGCCGAAGAGGATCCCGGCCGCGAGGACCACCAGCGACGTGAGAGCCGCCCATTTCACCGTGAACCTGGTGTGGTCGCCGAACTCCACCTTCGCCATGCCGACGAGGACGTACACGGCCGGAACCAGCGGACTCGACATGTGCAGGGCCTGGCCCGCGATCGAGGCGCGGGCGATCTCCAGCGGCGACACGCCGTGCGCCGCGCCCGCCTCCGCGAGGACCGGCAGGACGCCGAAGTAGAAGCCGTCGTTGGACATGAAGTACGTCAGCGGCAGGCTGAGGACACCCGTGACCAGGGCCATGTGCGGGCCCATGCCGTCCGGGATCGCCCCCACGAGCCAGTCGGCCATGTGCTTGACCATGCCCGTACCGGTGAGGACGCCGGTGAACACGGCGGCGGCGAAGACCATGCCGGCGACGTTGAGGACGTTGTCGGCGTGGGCGGCGATACGGGCCTTCTGCTCGGCCATGTTCGGGTAGTTGACGGTGAGCGCGAGCGCGGCGCCGAGGAGGAAGAGCACCGGGATCGGCAGCAGTTCGAGGATCATCGCGGCGAGCAGCGCGACGGTGAGGCCGGCGTTGAACCAGTACAGCCGGGGCCGCAGGGTCGGACGGTTCGGGTCGAGGCCCTGGAAGCCGTCACCCGCGGTCACGCCGGGCGCGTCGCCCGCCCCGCCGCCGGCCGCGCCCGCCGTCGCGGTCCGCTCCGTACCGGCGCCACCGCCTGCGCCACCCGCCGTGACCAGGACGGTCTCCGTCTCCGGCTCCAGGACCTCGTCCAGGGAGAGGTAGCCGACACGCTTGCGCTCGCGGCGGCCGAGGACGTACGCGAGGGCGAAGACGAACAGCAGTCCCATGCCGAGGGCCGGGATCATCGGCACGAAGATGTCGGCCGCGTCCACCTTCAGCGCGGTCGCGGCGCGGGCGGTGGGGCCGCCCCAGGGCAGGGTGTTCATGACGCCGTTGGCGGTGGCGGCGACGCCGGTCATGACGACCAGGCTCATCCCGAGCCGCTTGTAGAGCGGGTACATCGCCGAGACCGTGATCATGAAGGTGGTCGAGCCGTCGCCGTCGAGCGAGACGATCGCGGCGAGCACCGCCGTACCGACCACGACCCGCAGCGGGTCGGCCTTGCAGAAGCGCAGGATGCCCCGGACGATCGGGTCGAAGAGACCGACGTCGATCATCACGCCGAAGTAGACGATGGCGAACATCAGCATCGCCGCGGTGGGCGCGAGCTTGCCGACGCCTTCGATGACGTAGTCGCCCAGCTGGGCCCCTTGGCCGACGAAGACGCAGAAGAGCGCCGGTATCAGCACGAGCGCCGCGATCGGCGACATCTTCTTCGTCATGATCAGGACCAGGAAGGTCGCGATCATGGCGAAGCCGAGGATGGTCAGCATCGAGGACACCTCACGTTCACCCTTGAACTCCCACCGGGGAGGCTCCCGCCAGAACGGCGGTCGCGATGACGTTAGGTGCCCTCTTCAGCCGTTAACAAGGTGTCGACCTGCGAGCAATACGAGCAAAACCCCAGGTCACACGATGGGTGATACCTCCACGGGGAATCCGTTGAGTACGGCGGTGCCGGAGAGCGGGTCGAGCCGGGAGCCGTCGAGGAGCTGGTTGACGTTGACCCCGGGGCGGGCGGCGGCGACCGTGAGACGGGTGCCCGGACGGTCGTGCCCCCAGCCGTGCGGCAGGCTCACCACCCCGTTCCGTACGGCGTCGGTGATCTCCACCTCGACCTCCAGCTCTCCGCCCTCCGCCCTGATACGGGCCGGCTTGCCGTCGGCCAGGCCGAGGCGGTCGGCGTCGTCCGGGTGGACCTGGAGGGTGCACCGGTTGGAGCCGCCGTTGAGGGACGGCGTGTTGTGCAGCCAGCTGTTGTTGGAGCGCAGATGCCGCCGTCCGACCAGGACGAGCCCGTCCGGGGCCGCGTCCAGGGCGGCGCGCAGCCGGGGCAGGTCGGCGGCGAGGGGGGCGGGCAGCAGTTCGACCCGGCCGCTGCGGGTCTTGAGGAGCGCGGGCACGCGGGGCTGCAGCGGGCCGAGGTCGATGCCGTGGGGCGCCCGGAGGAGGTCGTCGAGGGTGAGGTCGTACGGGCCGAGGCGGAGCATCATGTCGAGGCGCCGTTCGGGCCCCGTGGCGCCCGTGAGGGAGGCGGCGACGGCCTTCGGGTCGGCGCCGTGGACGGGCGAGTGCTCCTGGGCGACGGCCTTGGCGAGGGTGGTGTCGATGGCGAGGTCGTCCACGGCCGAGGGCGGGGCGCCGTGCATCCCGGAGACGGCGAGGATCAGCCGGGCGTGGATCTCGCACTCGTCCATGCGTCCCTCTTCCAGAGGGACGGCGGCCGGGGTGAAGCGGGCCTGGTTGCGGACGGCGAATCCGTTGAAGGCGAAATCGAAGTGGGCGCTCTGCGAGGGCGGCGGCGGGGGAAGCACGACGTCGGCGTGCCGGGTGGTCTCGTTGAGGTACGGGTCGACCGCGACCATGAAGTCCAGGGCGTCCAGCGCGGCGTCGAGGCGCCTTCCGTCGGGCGCGGACAGGACGGGGTTGGCGGCGATCGTGATCACGGCCCGGATGCGGCCCTCGCCCTCGGTCTCGATCTCCTCGGCGAGGGCGGCCGTCGGGAGTTCGCCCTTGGCCTCGGGGTGGCCGGAGACGCGGCTGCTCCAGCGGCCGAGCGCGAAGCCCTTGCCCGGTCCGGCCGGGCGGGGCGCGGAGGCGGTGGCGGAGAGCGGGAAGAGCGCGCCGCCGGGGCGGTCGAGGTTGCCGGTGAGGACGTTGAGGACGTCGACGAGCCAGTTGGCGAGGGTGCCGTACGCGACGGTGGAGCTGCCCATGCGGCCGTAGACGGCGGCCGAGGGGGCGGCGGCGAGCTCCCGGGCGACGGTGCGGACGGTGGCGGCGTCCACGTCGCAGGCGGCGGCGACGGCCTCGGGGGTGAAGTCCCGTACCGCTTCCCGTACCTCCTCGACCCCTTCGACGTGCTCGGCGAGCGGGCCGAGGTCGGTGAGGTCCTCCGCGAAGAGGGTGTGGACGAGCGCGGCCAGGAAAAGGGCGTCGGCACCGGGGCGGATGGCCACGTGGCGGTCGGCGAGCCGGGCGGTACGGGTGCGGCGCGGGTCGACCACGGTGAGGGTGCCGCCGCGCTTGCGGAGCGCCTTGAGCTTGCCGGGGAAGTCCGGCGCGGTGCACAGACTGCCGTTGGACTCCAGGGGGTTGGCGCCGAGCATCAGCAGATGGGCGGTGCGGTCCAGGTCCGGCACGGGGATGGCGAAGGGGTCGCCGAAGAGCAGTCCGCTGGAGACGTGCTTGGGCATCTGGTCGAGCGTGGAGGCGGTGAAGAGGTTCCGCGTGCCCAGAGCGCCGATCAGGAGGGGCGGGTAGAGCGCGCCGGCCATGGTGTGGACGTTCGGGTTGCCCAGGACGATGCCCACGGCGCTCGGCCCGTGCGTCTCGACCAGCGGCCGCATCCGGGCGGCGATGGTGTCGAACGCCTGGGCCCAGGTGGCCTCCTGGAGGATGCCGTCCTTGCGGACGAGGGGCCGGGTCAGCCGGTCGGGGTCGGCGTCGACCTCGCCGAAGGAGGCGCCCTTGGGGCAGATGAAGCCCTGGCTGAAGACGTCGTCGCGGTCTCCGCGGGCTGCGGTGACGCGGCTGCCGTCGAGGGTGAGGGTCAGCCCGCAGGTGGCTTCGCAGAGCGGGCAGATGCGCAGGGCGGTGGACATGAGGGGCTCCCAGGGGCGGCGGCGGTGTCGCGCGGGCACTCGCGAGCATACCGACCGGTACGAACGTTGGGGAGGGTCATGCCAGCGAGGGTGCCAGGTAGGCGTAGAGGAGCTCGCGGGTCTCGGCGACGAGCCCGGGGTCGCCGGACGGATCCGTACGGAAGGCGAGCTGGAGCAGCGCGTCGGCGGCCTCCACTCCGACCAGCACCTTCCGGTGCAGTACGTCGTCGGCGGTGCGGCCGAGACGGGTGGCGAGGAGCCCGCAGAGGCGGTCGGCGACGAGGTGGTTGGCGTCCTCGCCGGACGCTTCGTCACTGGGGGGAGCGGGAACACCGAAGTCGACGAGCGCGAAGCCGGGGACGGTGCGCTTCATGGCGATGTACTCGTCCAGGACGGCGTCGATCGCCCCGTACGCGTCGACGCGGCCGGCCGCGGCGAGCCGGGCGGAGATCCGCTCGGCGTAGCGGTCGAGGTTGCGCTGGGCGAGAGCGGCCGCCAGGGCGCGCTTGTTGCCGAAGAAGCGGTAGACGGAGCCGATGGGGACGCCCGCGCGGACGGCGACGGCGCGGGTGCTCAGCTGCTCGTAGCCGGTCTCGTCGAGGAGTTCGGCGCAGGCGTCGAGGATCCGGGCGAGGCGCTCGGCGGAGCGCTGCTGGACGGGGGTGCGGCGGAGGGAAGGCGGGGGCACGAGGTCCATGATGCCGCTCCGGTGGGGGCGAGGGTCCGGCGGTGCGCGAGTCGGGCGACCGGCGGGTCAGGCGATGAGCAGGCCGATGCCGCCCAGGGTGTACGCGATCATCAGCGCGAACAGCGGGAGCTGGCCGGCCACGGCGCGGGCGGGCGGGAAGAGGCGCACGGAGCGGTCGTGGGCGGCGACGACGCCGAGGACGTGACCGGTGACGATGGCGGCGACCTGGAGGGTCGCGAGGCCGCCGGGGGAGAGCGGCGGGGCGGGCGCGGAGGCGTTGTCGGTGCCCGCTGCCATCATGACGGTACGTGGTCCTTCGGTGACGAAGAGTGTGAAGTAGTGGGCGACGAGGTAGCCGAGGGCGATCGGTAGGAGGGAGTGGGCGAAGGCCGTGAGGGGGCGGGTGAGCGTGCGGGACATCAGGCGCAGGGCGCCGGCGCACAGGGCGTAGAGGGCGGCCACGAGGGTGAGGGCGGCGAGCAGGCCGAGGGTGGCGGTGGCGGTCGGGCCGAGCGGGGAGGTCTGGAGGGTGGTGATCCAGCGCGGGTTGTCGGAGACGCCGTCGTAGGCGGTGGAGCCGAGGAGGACGCACACGCAGGCGACGAGGCCGGGCGTCTGCGGGGTGGAGTCGAGGCCGTCGAAGGGAGAGCGCAGCACGAGCCGGCCGTCCTCGCGCCGGCCGAGCGGGGAGAGCCGGGCGAGGAGAGCGGAGTAGACCTCGAAGGGGTCGGCGCGGGCGAACCACTCGGGGCCGTGCCGGGCGGCGCCGAGCAGGCCGGTGACCGTGGAGACGGCGAGGAAGGTCAGGAGTGTGGTGGTGGACGCCGGGTCGGGGGCGGCGAGTTCGAGCCAGGCGAAGAGGAGGAGCCCCGCGGCGGCGGGGCGGATGCCGAGGCCGGCGGGGAGGGGGCGGGGCCGGCGGGGCGCGGGCAGCAGGGCGTGGAGGGCGCGCAGGGGGTTGAGGAGTCGCCAGACGGGACCGAGGAGGAGGGAGGCGGGGACGAGCCCGACCCAGAGCAGGACGTAGACGGCGCCGGGAGCGGGGTTGCGGTCGGGGTCGTCGGGTCCGAGGAGGAGGTGGAGCAGGACGGTGAGGGCGGCGGCGGCGCCGGTGAGGCGGAGAGCGAGGCGGGTGGCCGGGGCGTCGGCGAGGCGTTGGAGGGCGGCGGGCAGGGGGCGGCCCGCCCGGTCGCCGCGGAAGCGGGAGGAGGACCAGAGCAGGCCGAGGGCGAGGAAGGAGACGAAGAGCGCGGCGAACGCTCCGGCGTAGGCGTAGAAGGGCGACAGGGGAAGGTCGTGCCGGGCACCGACGCCATGGGCGAGGAAGTGGGCGGGGGCGGTCACCGGACGACGAGTTGGGTCAGCAGGAGCCCGGACCCATGGGTCTCCACCTCGAAGAGGCCGGTGCGGTCGACGGTCAGGGTGAGGGTGGCGGGTTCTCCCGGGGCGAGCGGGAGTTCGCGGTCGTAGCCGTGGACGTGGAGGGTGTCGGCGCGGTCGCTGGTGACGCGCAGTGTGAGGCGCTCGCCCTTCTCGAGCTCGACGCGGGAGGGAGGTGGTTGTACGGAGGTTCCGGTGACGGCGATCTCGACGGTCCGGCCGGCGGTGGTCGGTGTCGGGGCGGGGGCGGGCGTGGATCCGAGGCGGAGGCCGGCCTCGACCGGCTTGCCCGTCACGGCCCAGACGGTGTGGTCGTCGGCGTGGAGGCGGACGGTCACGGTGCGGGCGCCGGGCGGGATGTGGTGCCAGGGGCCGTAGGCCCGGCCGGCCTCCTTGCCGTCGACGAGGATCCGGGCGTAGCCCCGGCCGGGGATGGCGGCGCCCCCGACGCTCTCGGGGGTGAAGCGGAACCGCTCCACGCTCAGGTGGATGTTCCAGCCGCCCGCGGCGTCGGGCCGGGAGGCGATCCGTACGGCGGGGGCGCCCGCGGCGGGCACCTCCCGCAGCCGGTGCCCGCGCTCGTCCTTCGCCGCGAGCAGCGTGCCGCTGCCGCCGGTCGCCTCCTGGTGGCTGGTGCCGGGCTTGTGGTGCGTCGTGGCCCGCCCGCCGCACCCGGCGGCGAGCAGCACGGCGGCGAGAACGGATCCGACGAGGACGGCGCCCCTCCCCCGAGCCCGGCGCCCTGCGCCCCGACCCCGCCCCCCGCGGGCGGCACCCGTACGGGTGCCCGCAGGGCCCGTGGGCGTACCCGCGCGGGCGGCGCCGGGGACCCCGGGCGCGTCGCCGCGCGCGGTCGCCGGGGCGCTGTGCCCGGTCCCACGGTCGACGCCCCCGGCCGCACGGGTCGCACGGTCGACGCCCCCGGTCGCCCCGGTCGCCCGGGGCGCGGCCCCGGTCACCGCCCCGGCCGCGGCCCGGGTCGACAAAGCCTCGGGTCGGCGGGTCACGGGGTCGCTCCGGCGTTCGGCGCCGTGGCCGGTGCCTCGGGAGCCGGCTCCGGGGTGCCCGACTCTCCCGGCGGGCGGCGGCCCGCGGCCGCCACCGCCCACAGCACCCACACGACCGCGAGCAGCCCGCGAAGCCATGCCGGGCCGAGGGGGATCCAGGGGATCATCAGGACCGCCTTGTCGAAGGCGTCGAGGAGGGTGAGGGCGCCGAGGGCGAGGGTGGTCCAGGCGAAGGCGGGGCGCGTCGGGCGCAGGGCCACGCCGAGCGCCGTCCACCCGGCGCCGATCAGAAGCAGCGCCAGCGCGGGCACGGGGCCCGCGGACAGACCCAGGGTCGACCCCGCCACGTCCAGCGCCAGGCCGGCGAGCCCCGCGAGGGTCGCCACCCCCGCGAGCCGGACACCGCGGAGCCCGCGCCACCACAGGACGCCGCCGACAAGGGCGAGGACCACCGCGCACGCCAGGGCGAGCTGGGTCTCGACTCGCTGGATCCCCCGCGCCCCGTACCAGTCGCAGCCGGCCGGCAGCCGCCGCTCCTGGACGCTGTAGTCGGCGCAGACCAGCAGATGGGCCAGCTTGGCCGGTTCGCCGACGAGCCGGTCGGTGTCGCCCGAGACCTCCCCCCGCCGCTCCCCGCACGCGGGCAGGGAGCCCGGGCTGGAGGCCCCCGCGTCGGCCTGCCAGCAGTTGCCGCCGCCCTGGCCGTCCCACCAGACGTCCGTGCGGTTGGGGCGGGCCGCGCCCGCCTTGTCGACGCCCAGGTGGTTGCCGGCGTAGCGGTTGTGGTGCGAGGTGTCGGTCTGCTTGCCCCAGGCCGACTCGCCGCGGATGAAGGCGGGGACGGCGCTCAGGAAGAACGCGGCGCGCTGGTGGCCGTACACCCAGTTGTCCTCGTACAGGTTCCAGTTGCCGCCCGCCGTGATGATGCCGGTGCCGGGCGGCATGGAGATCTGGGGGCAGACGACACCCTGCTCGTAGCCGCGCTCCACGGGCGGCTTGGCGCAGGTCCCGTCCGCGACGTACCGGTAGTAGTTCTGGTTGTTGTCGTGGATGAGGTTCCGCTCGAAGCGGGCGTGGTTCTGCGGCAGGCCGGGGTGGCCGGGGAAGGCGGAGTCCATCGACGCGCCGCCCATGTTGTGGTCGAACTCGTTGTCGTGGACGTGGACGGAGTCCCCCGCCGTGCCGGAGTAGCCGACCATGTTGTGGTGGCTTCGGCAGCCGGTGATCTCGATGGAGTAGCGCGGGACGTCGTAGCCGCGGCCGTCGTTGATGTCGGAGGCCGAGCCGGGGTAGATGCCGGAGTCCCCGTTGCCGTACGACTCGCAGTTCTTGTAGAGGCCGTGGTCGGAGGCGAAGGTGAGGAAGCCGTACTCGTCGTTCCACCGGGTCAGCACGTTGTCGATGACGAAGCCGTCGCCGGCGAGCACGTACAGCGAGTTGAAGGTGGTGCGCTGGGCGGTGAAGTTGCGGAAGTAGATCCCGTCGGACTCGTCGGCCCGTATCGCGTTGAGCTTGGTGTACCCGGCGTCGAGGACGACGTCGAGGCGCGAGGCGCCGGTGCCCTCGATCTGGAGGTCCTTCTTGCCGAGGATGGCGACCAGGTTCTGGTTGTGCGGGCACTGCTTCTGCTGTGCGTACGACAGGATCTGGTAACCGAGCCCGGACTTCGGCGCCTTCAGCGCGGCGCAGGCTCCGGTCGGCGCGGGCCGCGACGGCTCCTCCTCGTACAGGCCGGGCAGGACGGCGATGGTCATGCCGGGTCGGTCGACGGCGTCGACGGCCTGTTGCAGATGGCGGTGGCCGGCGCGCGCGCACCGCTCGAAGAGTGCCAGGTTCCGGGCCTTCACCTCGGCCGGGAAGCCCGAGATCCGGCGGGTGAACTCGGTCCGGTCCGTCTTGCAGACCAACAGGTCGGGTTCCCCGGTGCGCAGCACCGGCACGCTGCCGGAGCCGTCGGGGAAGGTGACGGGCCGCTCCTCGTGGGCCTGGGCCCCCGGGGCGGTGAGAAGGGCGGCGGCGAGCGCCGCGAGCACGACCGAGAGCGCGACAAGGAGCCTGCGGGTCCACGACATGGGCGTGAGAGTAGAGCAATGTTCATCTTTTGGAACCCCCTCGGCACGCAACACGTCGAACCGAGACCCCGTTGACGTGAGCGGTCGCGGAATCCTACGGTCATCCATAGGATTCCTTTGCGGGCTCAGGACAGGAGCGGGCGATGACCACCGAACAGGCGAGCGGCCGGGCTGCCGACCACACGACGGCGCAGGCGAGAAAGACCGCCGAGGCGCTGGCCTACAGCACCGGTTTCGGCAACGAGCACAGCTCGGAGGCCGTGCCCGGCGCGCTGCCGCACGGCCGCAACTCGCCGCAGCGCGCGCCCCTCGGCCTCTACGCCGAGCAGCTCAGCGGCAGCGCCTTCACCGAGCCGCGGGCGCACAACCGCCGGTCCTGGCTCTACCGGATCCGGCCCTCGGCCGCGCATCCGCCGTTCACCCGGATCGACAACGGCGCCGTCCGGTCCGCGCCCTTCACCGAGACCGTCCCCGACCCCAACCGGCTGCGCTGGAACCCGCTGCCCGACCCGGCGCCGGGTACGGACTGGCTGGCCGGACTGTGGACGCTCGGTGGCAACGGTGACACCACCCAGCGCACCGGCATGGCCGTGCACCTCTACCACGCGAACACGTCCATGGACCGGGTCTTCAGCGACGCCGACGGCGAGCTGCTGATCGTCCCCGAGCGTGGCGGACTGTTGCTCCGTACCGAGCTGGGCCTGCTCGCCGCCCGCCCCGGCGAGGTCGTCCTGATCCCGCGCGGCGTCCGCTTCCGCGTCGAGCTTCTGGACGAGAGCGCCCGCGGTTACGTCTGCGAGAACTACGGGGCCCCCTTCCAGCTCCCCGACCTCGGCCCGATCGGCGCCAACGGTCTCGCCAACGCCCGTGACTTCCGCGCGCCGGTCGCGGCCTACGAGGACGTCGAGGGCCCGGTCGAGGTCGTCAACAAGTACTGCGGAAACCTCTGGTCGGCGACGTACGGCCACTCCCCGCTCGATGTCGTCGCCTGGCACGGCAACCACACCCCGTACGTCTACGACCTGCACCGCTTCAACGTCATCGGGACGATCTCGTACGACCACCCGGACCCGTCGATCTTCACGGTCCTCACCTCGCCGTCCGACACCCCGGGCCTCGCGGGCGTCGATTTCGTGGTCTTCGCGCCGCGCTGGCTGGTCGGCGAGGACACCTTCCGGCCGCCGTACTTCCACCGCAACGTGATGAGCGAGTACATGGGCCTGATCGAGGGCGCCTACGACGCCAAGGCCGAGGGCTTCGTGCCCGGCGGCGGCTCGCTGCACAACATGATGTCCGCGCACGGACCCGACCGGGAGACCTTCGACCGGGCCAGCGCCGCCGAGCTGAAGCCGCAGAAGATCGACGACGGCCTGGCCTTCATGTTCGAGACCCGCTGGCCCGTCACCGCCACCGGCCAGGCCGCCGGCGCGGACCATCTGCAGAAGGGCTACGACGACGTATGGCAGGGTCTGGAGCGCCACTTCCGGCCGTAGAGTCTCGAAGCCGTCGAGTCTCGGGGCCGCCCGGGACTCGTAGTCGTCGAGTCTCGTAGTCGTCGTACGGAGAACGCCGTGACCGCCTTCGCCCCCGACTCGCTGGTCCTGAACCGCAAGCTGCCGCTCTGGTATCAGGTCTCGCAGTCGCTGCGCGCCTCCATACTGGGCCGCACGCCCGACGCCTCGCTGCGGCTGCCCACCGAGGAGCAGCTCGCCGCGCACTACGGCGTGAGCGTGCTGACCATGCGCCAGGCCCTCAAGGAGCTGGAGGAGGAGGGCCTGATCAGCAGACACCGGCGGCGCGGCACGTTCATCGAGCCGGGCGCCCGGCGCTCCACCCCCCGTCGGCTGCTCGGCTCGATCGACGCGATCGTGGCCCAGCAGTCCGGCGAGCGGACCACCGTCCTCGGCCACGGCACCGAGCCGGTGCCGGGCGAGCTGGCCGAGTACTTCCCCGATGTGTCGGAGGTGGTCGCCTACCGGCGGCTGCGGCGCGACGGGGAGAGCGGCGAGCCGACCAACTGGGCGCAGAACGCGGTGCGCCCGGAGATCGCGGCCGGCCTCGATCCGGCCGATCTGGAGCGCTGGCCGATGACGAAGGTGCTGCGGGACGTGATGGGGGTCCGCATCAGCCGGATCACGGACACCGTCGAGGCCCGTCTCGCCGACCCGGAGACGGCGGCGCTCCTCGAGGTGCCGCTGCTCTCGCCGATCCTCCACTACACCGGCGTGACCTACGACGGGGACGGCCGGGTGGTGGACGTGGCCCGGATCCGCTACCGCGGGGACCGGTTCTCCTTCACCGTGACGGTGGAGGCGCAGTAGCCGGTGGAGGCACACCGCTCGCGGGCGGGTGCCGCACCGTGGAGCGGCGCCGACCTGCGGAGGCTCACCGCACGGTGGAGGCGGACGGAGCCCGCTCGCTAGCATCCGGGGCGTGACCGACGACGTACCCCTGGACGACGCGCCCCTCCTGGACGAGCTGATGCCGTGGTCCGTCGCGCCCCTGCGGCTCGGCCGGTCCTGGATCGTCGCGCCCGACGTCCGCACGCTGCGCGCCCGCTGGAGCCGGCTGGTCGCGGCGGAGGGGGCCGAGCGCGAGGAGCTGTTCCGGCCCAGCCGGGCGCGTACGCCGTCCAGTTCGGTGGCCGCGTTGCCCGGGCAGCGGACCGGGACGGTCCGGTTCGCCCGTGAGTCCGGGCCGTGCCCGGAGCCGGTGCGGCTGGCCCACGGCCCGTTCGACGAGCAGTGGCTGCTCCCCGACCACCGGCTCATCGACACCGCCCGGCCCGAGCTGTGGCGCGTCGCCGACGAGCGGCAGCTCTTCGCCGTGGAGCAGGGGTACGTACCGGGCGCGGCCGGTCCCGCGCTCCTGGTGACCGCCGCGCTGCCCGCCGGCCGCTCCCCCGCGGGCCGCCCGGGGCGGATCCGTCCGCTGTTCCGCCGCCCCGGGGGCGCGGAGCCGAACATCGCGCCCGGGCTGCTGCCGGTGCTGAGTGAGCGGTACGGACGGCAGGTCACCGCCCTCGACGTCCTCGCCTGGGCCGTGGCGGCCGCCCGGCCCTCGCCCGCCGGATGCCGCGTCCCGCTCACCGCGGACCCGGCCGTCTGGGTCACGGGCGTGGAGCTCGGCCGGCGGCTCCTCGACATTCAGCTGCGGGGCGCCCGGGGCGGCGAGCGGCCCCGCCTGCCCGGCGGCCGGCGCCCCTATGTCCGGGCGCCGCTCCCGGCCCGCCCGACGACGCTCTCGTACGAGCCCGCGGAGGAGACGCTGTGCCTCTCGGCGGGCGAGGGCGCCCCGGGTGAAGCACCCGGCAGGATCTCTCCCGTGCCCGTCGAGGCGTGGGACTTCCACGTCGGGGGCGTACGGATGCTGGAGCAGTGGTTCGCGCACAGGACCGCGCCCGCGGCGCCGGGCGGTCTCGAAGCGATCGGACCGGCGGGCTGGCCGCAGGAGTGGACCTCGGAACTCCTGGAGCTGATCACGGTGCTCGCGCTGCTCGCCGAGCGGGGCCGGGAGTGCGAGGCCCTGCCGGCGAGCGGCCCGCTGCTGGACCGCGCCGCGCTGCGGGAGGCGGGAGTGCTGCCGGTCCCGGACGCGGCCCGCCGCCCGGCCTCCGTCCTGGATCATCAGGAGGAGGGCCCCGAGGGGCAGTTCGCGCTGCTCTAGGGGGTGTCCTGCCGATCAGGCCGAGCCTGGCCAGATCGGCAGGACACCCCCTGGCGCGGGGCGAAGGAGTCGAGCACGCGCCCCAGCGTCCGCTCGAAGATCTCCTCGGGATCGAGGCGCTCGACACCGGCCGCACCGAGCACCGCGGCGAGGCGCGGATAGGCGCCGCCCGCGAGCCGCTCCGTCAGATAGGCCGCGCGTGCGGCCTGTTCCTGCTCCTCGGACCAGGGCAGGCCGCGGGCGCGCTCGGCGATGGCGAGTTCGTTGGCGACGAGCGTCATCACGGTGCCGTTGACCGTCGCGATCAGTTCCATCTTGGTGCCGCCGGGCAGGTCGAGACCGTCCAGGCAGGCCAGACACCCTTCGAGGAAGCGCAGAGCGTGGGGGCCGAAGGCGTACCCGGTCGTCATCAGCCTGATCACCCAGGGGTGGCGGCGCAGGATCCCCCGGGCCTGGCGGGCCACGTCGATCATGTCCGCCCGCCAGTCTCCGCTCGGAGGATCGGGGAGGTCGTACTCACCGCTGACGGCGTCGACCATCAGCTCGTACAGATCCTCCTTGCGGGGGACGTAGTTGTAGAGCGACATCGTGCCGCAGCCGATGTCGGCCGCGATCCGGCGCATCGAGAGCGCGTCGATCCCGTCGGCGTCGGCCAGGCGCACCGCGACAGCCACGATGTCGGCCCTGCTGTACGCCGGTTTCGGGCCGCGGCCCGTGCGCTCGGGGCGCGCCCAGATCACTTCCGGTTCGGCCGCTCGGCCTGCCATGGATCATCACCTCCCCCTCATCCTAGTTACGTACACCGTACGTAATGCGGTACGGTCGAGCCATGACTACTACGTACGCTGTACTTAGTGAGGGTCTGCAGAAGCGTTACAGCGAGGTGCGCGCCCTGCGCGGGCTGGATCTGGCCGTCCCGGAGGGCACGGTCTGCGGGATCCTCGGCCCCAACGGCGCGGGCAAGACGACCGCCGTACGGGTCCTCACGACGCTGGTCCGCCCCGACGCCGGCAGCGCCCGAGTCGCGGGCCACGACGTGGTGCGGGACCCGGCGGGGGTGCGCCGGCGGATCGCCGCCACCGGGCAGTACGCCTCGGTCGACGGGGACCTCACCGGCTCCGAGAACCTGCGGCTCTTCGCCCGGCTGCTGCGGGCCCCGCGCTCCCGGGCCGACGAACTCCTGGAGCGGTTCGGACTCGCGGCCGCGGCCGGGCGGCCGGCCCGGACGTACTCGGGCGGCATGCGGCGCAGGCTCGATCTCGCGGCGAGCCTGCTCGTGCCGCCCCGGGTCCTCTTCCTCGACGAGCCCACGACCGGGCTCGACCCGCACAGCCGGAACGGGATCTGGGACGCCGTACGGGGGTTGGCGTCCCAGGGCACGACCGTGCTGCTGACCACGCAGTACCTGGAGGAGGCCGACCAGCTCGCCGACGACATCGTGCTGATCGACGGGGGCCGGGCCGCGCACCGCGGCACCCCCTCGGAGCTGAAGGCGATGATCGGCAGCTGGGCGGAGGTGGTGGTCGCCGACCCTGCGCTGCTGCACGCCGCGGCGGCCGTACTCGACCAGCTGACCGGCTCGGCGCCGGTGTTGGACGCGGAGCGGCGCACGGTCGGCGCGGTGACCACGGACACGACGCTCACGCTCCCCCGGATCGTCCGCGAGATCGACGCGGCCGGGGTGCACATCGTCGACGCGTCCCTGCGTCCGCCCACCCTCGACGAGGTGTTCCTGCGCCTCACCGACCGGAAGGAGCTCGCGGCATGAGCGCACTCGCCCACGACGAAAGGGAAGGGGCGCGCGCGGCGCTCTCCGCGACGGCGGCGGTGGGAGACGGGTGGGCCGTCCTCGGCCGTCATCTGCGGAAGGTCCGGCACGCCCCGGCGATCGTCGTCATGACGCAGACGATGCCGGTCGTCTTCCTGCTCTTCTTCGGGTACGTCTTCGGCAGCGCGCTCGCGATGCCGGGCGCCGAGTACCGGGCGTATCTGGTGCCCGGACTGCTCGTGGCGACGGCGGCGGGCGGGCTGATGACGGGGATGTTCCAGGCGGCCCAGGACGCGCACCGGGGCGTGATGGACCGCTTCCGGACCATGCCGATGAGCCGGGCCGCCGTTCCGCTCGGACAGGCGCTCGCCGACCTGGTGACGAGCGCGGTCGGCATGGTCCCGCTGATGCTGGTGGGGCTCGCCATGGGCTGGCGGATCGAGGGAACGGCGCCCGAGGCGCTGGGCGCCTTCGGACTGCTGCTGCTCTTCCGCTTCGCCATGACCTGGGTGGGCATCCTGCTCGGTCTCGCCTCGCGGAGCGAGGAGGCGGCCGGCCAGCTGGGCAGCGCCACGTTCATGCTGCCGCTGCTCTCCAACGCGTACATCCCGACCGGGAACATGGCGCCCTGGTTGCGGACGGTGGCCGAGTGGAACCCGATCTCGGCGGTCACGACGGCGGTACGGGAGCTCTTCGGCAACGCGGCCGTACCGGCGGACGCGGCCTGGCCGGTGGCCCACCCGGTGGCCGGGTCGCTGCTCTGGTCGCTGGCGCTCGTCGCGGTCTTCGCCCCCCTGGCGGTGCGGCGGTACGCGCGCGGGTGACCGCGCGTGACCAGGGCGACGGTGACAAGCCGCCGCCCGCAGGGTAGGCAGGGCTGTCATGAGCACTCAGCCACTCCCCCTGGAGGGGATCACGGTCGTGGCGGTCGAGCAGGCCGTCGCCGCCCCCTTCGCCACCCGCCAGCTCGCGGACCTGGGCGCCCGCGTCATCAAGATCGAACGGCCGGACGGTGGGGACTTCGCCCGGAACTACGACACGGCGGCACGGGGCCTGGCCTCGCACTTCGTGTGGTGCAACCGGGGCAAGGAGTCGGTGGCCGTCGACCTCAAGGACGCGCGCGGGCTCGACGTGGTCCACCGCCTGGTGGCCGGCGCCGATGTCTTCGTACAGAACCTCGCGCAGGGCGCGGCGGCCCGGCTCGGCCTGGACGCGGCCACGCTCTGCGCCGCGCATCCACGGCTGATCGCGGTGGACGTCTCGGGATACGGGCCCGGTGGTCCGTACGCGCACAAGCGGGCCTACGACATGCTCGTGCAGTGCGAGGCGGGGCTGGTCTCGGTGACCGGAACCGAGGAACGACCGGTCAAGTCGGGCATTCCCGCGGCCGACATCGCGGCGGGGATGTACGCGTACGCGGGCGTCCTCGCCGCGCTGGTGCGGCGGGGGACGACGGGCCGGGGCGGGCCGGTGGAGGTGTCCTTGCTCGACGCGCTGGCCGAGTGGATGGGGCATCCGCTGCACCATGGGATGCACGGGGGCACGGCCCCGGCGCGCACGGGTCTGGCGCACGCCGTGATCGCTCCGTACGACGCCTATCCGACGGCCGACGGGAGTCTGGTGCTGCTGTCGGTCCAGAACGACCGCGAGTGGCGAAGGCTCGCCGAGCAGGTTCTGGGCCGGCCGGAGCTGGCGGACGACCCGGCCTTCGCCACGAACACGGCCCGGGTGGCCGGCCGCGCGAGGACGGACGCGGTGGTGGCCGACGCGCTGGCGCCGCTGACGGCGGTCGAGGCGCTGGCGCGACTGGACGCGGCGGGCGTCGCCTGTGCGCGGCTGAACACGGTGGCGGATCTGGCGGAGCACCCGCAGCTGGCGGCGCGGGACCGGTGGCGGTTCGTGGACTCGCCGGTGGGACGACTGCGGACCCTGCTGCCGCCGGTGGTCTTCCCGGACGGGCCGGACGCCCGGATGGACCGCATCCCGGCTTTGGGGGAGGACACGGATGCGGTTCTCACCGAACTCGGCGTGGGGTCGGCGGAGCTGGGGGCGCTACGGGCGGACGGTGTCGTGGCGTGACGGGGCGAGCGGGGACGCCCTCGGCTCCGCCGTCGAGGCGGTCCGGCCACCCTCCCCCGGACGTCGTCCGAGGAGGAACCCCCGGCCCTGCGGAAGGATCGCCCGCGACCCTTCCCGCGAGGCCCCCAGGGGGTGTCTTGTCGTTCAGGCCGGATCAGGGCACGCGAGCCGGTGAGACGTCCCCTAGCCCCTGCTGCCGAAGAGGCTGCGGCGCAGACGCCGCAAGGGGGCGAAGAGCGAGACGCGCGCGCTCTTGCTGCGGCGGCTGTGCGCGATGTCACGCGACGTCAGCTCCCGCATCAACAGCGTCGCCTCGGCCGCCTCGCGCTGCGGCACGACGGGCCCGCCGAGCACCGCGAGATGGCGGTCGAGCCGCGAACTGGTCGCGGTGCTCCCGCACGTGATGGCAGGCACTCGCGCCCTGCTGCGCATTGCTATCTGTTCCATGTCACTCCCCACCCTGACGAGGGCACCCGGCCCGGGCAGGTTAACCCTATCGCCCCGCTGTGACACTCGTGTATCCCGGCGACTGGATTCACCGCACTCGTACGGGGGTTGACGGTTACTGTCCGAATCCGTCTGATTCCAGGGCGAGTTGGACAGCACTCGAACACCTGCCGAACCGTCACGAACCATCCTGCGGGCACGCTCCCGGAGGCGCACTCCTGACGGTGTGTGATCTCCGCCACCAAGATCACCCCCACGCGCGTGTGCCGGGTGTTCGAAGTACCCGGAGCGGGGGCAGACATGCTCCACCGATGGACGAAGGATGGGGCGCGCCATGACCGTGATCGCGGGGCGGTACCGACTCCTCGACGTCCTGGGGCAGGGCGGCATGGGCACGGTGTGGCGGGCCAGGGACGAGGTGCTGGGCCGCGAGGTCGCCGTCAAGGAGGTCCGCGCCCCGGCCGGGCTCGGCGACGCCGACGAGCGCCGGCTCTACGCCCGCCTGGAGCGGGAGGCGTGGGCGGCCGCCCGGATCTCGCACCGCAACGTGGTGACGGTGTACGACGTGGCCACCGAGGACGGCCGGCCCTGGATCGTGATGGAGCTGATCCGCGGCCTCACCCTCTCGGAGGTGCTGGACGCGGAGGGCCCGATGCCCCCGCCGCGCGCCGCGCTCATCGGGGCCGAGGTGCTGGCCGCCCTGCGCGCCGCGCACGAGGCGGGGGTGCTGCACCGGGACGTGAAGCCGGGCAACGTGCTGCTCGCGAACGACGGGCGGGTCGTCCTGACCGACTTCGGCATCGCCGCGGTCGAGGGCACGTCCAACCTCACGATGACCGGCGAGCTGATCGGCTCACCGGAGTTCCTCGCCCCGGAGCGGGCGCTGGGCCGGACACCGGGGCCGGCGTCGGACCTGTGGTCACTGGGCGTGCTCCTGTACGCGGCGGTGGAGGGCAACTCGCCCTTCCGCCAGGACACCCCCCTGAGCACCCTGCGGGCCGTGGTGGACGAGGAGCTTCCGCCGCCCCTCCGCGCGGGCCCGCTGACCCCCGTGCTCGAGGGGCTGCTGCGCAAGGAGCCCCAGGACCGGATCGGGGCGGCCGACGCGGAGCGGCAGTTGCGGCTGGTGGGTGCGGGCGGCGCTCCCCGCCCGGGACCGGGGCGGCCGATGCCCGTGGGCTCGGAGCCGTACAGGCCGGGCGACCGGGACGGGACCGGCGGGCCGACTCCGCCCCTGCCCCTGCCGACTCCGCCCCTCCCCCAGGGCCCACGGGACCACGACCGCGACCGGGACTCCGGGGACCGCCCGGGCCGGGCGGGCACCGTCCTCGCCGTCGGGATCGTCCTTCTGCTGCTGGCGGTGGCCGGCCTGACGTACGCGCTGCTGCGGAACCAGGACGGCGGTACGGACCCGGGTGGAGCGCCGACGAGCAGTGCCCCGGTGACCAGTTCCCCGGCGACGGGCACTCCGTCGACGACCGCCGCCCCCACGACCACCACGAGCACCCCTTCGACGACGCCCGGCACGCCGCCGGCGCCGACGGTGTTGGTGCACGTGCGGGCCCTGCGGGGTGCCTACACCGGTTCCTGTCCGCCGCCGGAGTCCTCGGCTCCCGCGTTCGCGGCGGCGGTCACCGTGGGGCGTACGCCCGCCTCGGTGGAGTACCGCTGGGTGACGGAGAGCGGGGAGAGTTCGGCGGCGGACTGGCGGACGCTGGAGTTCGCCGCGGACGGCCCGCTGGAGAAGCGGGTCGAGCACACGGAGCTGACGTACCGGGCGGACGACACGCGCCGCGACCGGATCCGGCTGGAGGTGCGCGCCCCGGTCGAGGCGCGCTCGAACTGGGTGGGTTTCTCGGTGACCTGCGAGCAGGCGACCCCGACGGACGGGGTCACCTCCCCGAGCGGGTCGGCTACGCCACAGCCCTGAAGCTGGGCAGGTAGCCGCCGGACTGTCCGGCGGCGGTGGGGTGGTACGACTCGCCGATGTTGAGCCAGTTGACGCTGTGCAGCCAGGCCGACCCCGAGCAGATCTCGTGTCCGGTGAAGGCGGGGACGACACTCGCGAAGGTGTAGCCGTGGTCGGCCGCGCGCTTGGCGGTGGCCGCGTTGAGGTGGTCGGAACCGTCGTTGATGGCGCGGCGCTCGTTCTCGCTCAGGCCGGCGACGCAGCTGCCGCCGAGCTGGTAGAAGCGGGGGTACCCGAGGACGACGACACGGGCGTTCGGAGCCTTGCTCCTGATGGCCGAATAGACCGCGTCGAGCTTTCCGGGCAGCGTGGTGTCGACGTACGCCTTGGCCTGATTCACTCGGTTGATGCAGGTGGCTTCCGACTGGAGGACACAGGTGGTCATGACGTCCGCGAAACCGGCGTCGTTGCCGCCGATCGTGAGGGAGACCAGGTCGGTGGCGGTGGAGAGGGGTCCGAGCTGACCGCTCGTGACATCACCCGTACGAGCGCCCGAGCACGCCGTGAAGGCGAACGACGAGGGTGAGTTGGCGTTCTTCCAGAGGACGGGGAAGGCCTTGGTGGAGCGCTTGCAGTTGCCGCTTGCGCTGTCGTAGCTCCCGGCGCCCACACCGGAGGAGTACGAGTCACCGAGCGCCACGTAGTCGAGCGCGGCGGTTTCGGCGGCCTGGGCGGCTCCCGCGCCGGTGAGGGCGAGGACGGCGCCGAGCAGGAGTGAGGATGAGAATGCCGCGAATCGGGACAGTTTCATGGAACCTCCCTGTAGCAGAACCTCTGCGTTACCAGGTAGTAGCAGCGCATCGGCCACCCTGGAAGTGTCCATGCCAAGAAAAGATGGCGAGAACCTGCCGACACTCCGTCAGCGGCAATCGAATTCAGGCCACCTGACGGATCATGTGCACCGCGGCGGCGGGCAGCGCCCCCGCCCGGGGGATCGTCCCGTTCAAAACACCGTGCACGGAATGCCCGATTGCCGGATCATGGGCGCCATGTCAGCCACGCCACCCGAGGGGTCCTCGCCGTCCGATCCGCAGCGGGCACTGCCGATGCGGCTCACCGTCGACGACAGCGACTCGCCCGCCGACGTCGTCGACGCGCTCTTCCTGGGCCGCTTCGCGACCGGCGAGCAGCCGCACTCCCACAGCACGACCCTGGACCGGGTGAAGCCGGCGGCGACGCTCCTCCCGGCCGGCGCCACGGTGCTGCGCGCGGCCAAGGACGACGACCGCAGCGCCGTGCTCGCCGAGGGAGAGGGCTGGACGCTGCTGGTCTCCCGCTGGAACCGGGGCGCGGACGTCACCGTCACGGCGACGGGGGCGGAGCTGGCGGAGAAGGTCCTCAAGGAGGCGACGGACGGCGCGAAGGACGAGCCCGAGCCGCAGCCCGAGAACGTGACGATGGGCTTCTGGTACGTCTCGCCGCGACGCGGCCCGCACCGTACGACCCGTCAGATCAGCGCGGGGACGTGGGAGGAGATCCGGCCGAACTACACGGCGCCGGTCGCCGACGCGATGGACCGGCTGATGAAGGTCACCCCGGACGACATCGCGGGACGGCTGCTGCTGCTCCACGGCCCGCCGGGCACGGGCAAGACGTCCGCGCTGCGCACGCTCGCCCGCTCGTGGCGGGACTGGTGCCAGGTGGACTGCGTCCTCGACCCGGAGCGGCTCTTCAACGACGTCGGCTATCTGATGGACATCGCGATCGGCGAGGACGAGGGCACGGCGAAGGGACGGTGGCGGCTGCTCCTCCTGGAGGACTGCGACGAGCTGATCCGCGGGGAGGCGAAGCACACGGCGGGCCAGGCCCTGTCCCGGCTCCTGAACCTGACGGACGGGCTGCTCGGCCAGGGCCGCAACGTCCTCGTCGGCGTCACGACCAACGAGGACCTGGAACGGCTGCACCCGGCGGTGGTCCGCCCGGGCCGGTGCCTGGCGCGGATCGAGGTGGGCGGGCTGACGCGGAACGAGGCGGTGGGGTGGCTGGGCACGGAGGAGGGGGTGGGCCGCGACGGGGCGACGCTGGCGGAGCTGTACGCGCTGCGCCGGGGCACCCCGGGTCCGGGTCTCCCGGAGCCCCGGACCCCGGACGCGGGCCTGTACCTGTAGACGCCCCGGACCCGACGGCCCCGGACGCGGGGCCGCCCGGCACCGGAACCACGCCGCCGTGACGGCCCACCGGCCCGGCACCCGCGGTCGCGCCTCCCGGACGGGGGACGGCGGCCCGGCCAGTTGGGAGGGCGAGGGCGGCCGCCCCCGGACCGGCTCGACGGGCCGTCAGCCTCCGTACGCGGCCCGCAGGGCGTCCGACACCGCCGCCTCCGCCGCCTGGCGGGTCAGGCCCAGCCGTCTCGCCTCGGTCGCGTAGGTCGCCGCCGCGCTCGCCGCCAGGCGGGTCGCCGCGTCGCCCGCCGCCGCGACGAACGTGCCGTGGCGGCCGCGCGTCTCGATCACGCCGTCCGCCTCCAGCGACTTGTACGCCTTGGCGACGGTGTTCGCCGCGAGGCCCAGTTCCTCCGCCAGGCCGCGTACCGTCGGCAGTTTGTAGCCGACCGGCAGCACGCCGGAGCGGGCGCGCTCCGAGATCTGGGCGCGCAGTTGTTCGTACGGGGCGGTCGACGAGTCCGTGTCCACGGTGATTCGCAATGTCACGGCCCGATTCTGCCCCCGCCCCCGTGGAAAAGGGGAGGCGACCTCACCACACCGGCACGTAGCCTGCCGCACCATGACTGTGATCGTCCGAGATGCCCGGCCGGAGGACGCCGAGGGGTACGCCCGCGTCCGGCGCGCCGCCCTCCCGTTCATGCCGGCGAGCGCCGCCCAGACCGCATTCGACTGGGCCCACTCCCATCCCGACGCGCACGAGCGTCCTCTGGTCGCCGAGATCGACGGGGAGATCGTCGGCACCTCCCAGCTCCGCGTCGCGCACGACGCGCCCGAGCCCGGTGTCGGCTCGGTCAACGTCTACGTCCACCCGGAGAAGCGGGGCCTCGGCGCCGGCGCACGGCTGGTCCGCGCCTCCGAGGAGCACCTCGCGCGGTGCGGGGCGACCACCCTCTACAGCTGGGTGCTCGACGAGCCGGAATTCCGTGCCTTCGCCGAGCGTCACGGGTACGCCGCCCGCCGTTCCGCGCACTTCCTCCGGCTCGACCTCGTCTCCCCCGGGCTTCCTCCGCTCCAGGAGCCGCCGGCCGGTGTCGAGCTGCGTACGGCCGCCGACTTCGCCGCCGATCCCCGGCCGCTGTTCGTGCTGGACGCGCTGACCACGGCCGACGAGCCCGGCGACGTCGGTGCCGAGCTGACGGACTACGAGCACTGGCTGGCGACCACCTGGAACCACCCGCTGTTCGACCGGGAGCTGACCGTCGTCGCGGTCGTCCACGGACGGCCCGCCGCCTTCAGCGCCGCCCAGACCGACGGCCGGGGCCTCTACAGCACCGGGATGACTGGTACCGATCCGGCCTTCCGCGGGCGCGGACTGGCCAAGCTCGCGAAGAACCACTCCCTGCACCGGGCGCGGGCGGCCGGCTGTACGGAGGCCTTCACCGGGAACGACGCCGGCAACGAGCCGATGCTGGCGATCAACAAGTGGTTCGGCTACGAGATCTGCGCGACGGAGGTACGCCATGTCCGCACGCTCGGTTGAGGTGGTCCTCGTGAAGGCGGGCCGCACGAAGATCCGCTACCCCGCCGAGGTCGTCGCCGACGACGGCACCCGGCTCTCGGTCCGCGCGCCGTGGGCGGCCGAGGGGGTGCGGGACTTCGGCTTCGTACGGTTCGAGCCCGGCGACGTCTTCGTCGAGCACTACTGGCGGGACCGCTGGTACGCCGTGAAGGAGGTCCGCTCCCCGGACGGGACCCTCAAGGGGTGGTACTGCGATGTCACGCGCCCGGCCGTGATCGGCGCCGCGGAGGTCGTGGTGGAGGACCTGGACCTGGATCTGTGGGTCTCGGCGGACGGCAGCGAGGTGCTGCGCCTCGACGAGGACGAGTTCGAGGCGAGCGGCCTGGCCGCCTCCGATCCGGAGGCGGCGGCCTGCGCGGTCGCGGCCCTCGACGAGCTCGCGGGCTACGGGAGGGAGGGCCTGGTCGCGCTGCTCAGCGCAGGGTGACGTCCGCCTCCTCCGCGACGAGGAAGGCGGGCAGCGGCAGGCCCGAGGGGTGGGTGGTGGTGAGCTGCATGAGGGTGGCCTTCACCCGCGCGGCGCCCGCGCGGTAGCCGGGCTCCTTCACGACGCCCGAGTTGGTCCAGGTGCGCTCCCGGCTGTCGCAGACGGCCCGGGTGCCGCCGATCCCGGCGGAGTTCTCCTGCTGGACGAGCGTGCTGCTCACGAAGACGGGGCCGGCGCTGTCGTCCATGCAGCGGTAGGTGCCGGAGACGGTGACCGTACCGTCCTCGGCGACGGTTCCGTAGCTGTCGACGGAGAGCTTGTCGCCGATGCCCGCGTGGGCGGCGGTGGCGGCGGGGGCTGCGGCGGCCATCAGCAGGGTGCCGACGGCCAGAGCGAGACGGAGTCGCATCAGGGATGTCCCTTCGGGGTGTGGGGGGTGATGTCGCCCGCCAGGGATATCGGATCAAGCCGCCGTCTGTCCGAAACTCACTCTATCGGGGGCGAGTTGGGGCTCAAACGCGCTTGCGGTAATGCATACGGTCGTACGGTCCGTCCAGGCGCCGCTCGACGAGCTCGTAGCCGTACCGCTCGTACAGCCTCTGGTTCTCCCACATCATCGCGTTGGTGAGCAGCCGCACCTCGGGCAGGCCGAGCGCGCGGGCGCGGGACTCCACGAAGGCCAGCAGGTGGCGGCCGAGGCCGGTGCCCTGGGCGTCGGGGTGGACGGCGATCTCGTCCAGGTAGAGGTGGTCGGCCTCGGGGATCACCACCACGAGACCGACCACCGGATCGCCGGTGACGAACACCCGGCCCGCCGCCACGTTCGCCGCGTGGTCGTACTCCATCGGAGCCGGTACGAGCCCGATCCGTTCGATGTAGGGGTGGAAGGCCGCATCGGTCACGGCCTTCACGGCGGGCACATCGCCCGGGACGGCGGGGCGGGGCGTCTCCTCGATCATGCCGACACGTTACGGCGGCGGATGATCACCTTCTTCGCCAGGGGCCAGGCCAGCAGGACCACGACGACCGCGTAGACGGTCACGGAGAACGGGGTGTCGACGAGTCCGGTCGGCGAGCCGTCGCTGATCTGCAGCGCGCGGCGCAGCTGCTGCTCGGCGGCCGGGCCGAGGATGACACCGATCACGGCCGGCAGGACCGGGAGTCCGTAGCGCCGCATGCCGAACCCGAGGAGACCGATGAGCAGCAGGACGACCAGGTCGAGCGCCTCGCCGCCCACCGCGTACGCGCCGACGGCGGCGAAGAAGAGGATGCCGGCGTAGAGGTACGGACGCGGGATGCGCAGGAGCTTGGCCCAGACGGGCGCGAGCGGGAGGTTGAGCGCGAGGAGCAGGACCATGCCGACGAAGAGGGAGGCGATCAGGCCCCACACGAGGTCGGGTTCGCGTTCGAAGAGCAGCGGTCCGGGCTGGATGCCGTACTGCTGGAACGCGGCGAGCATGACGGCGGCGACGGCCGTCGTCGGCAGCCCCAGGGTCAGCATGGAGACGAGCGTGCCGGCCGCCGAGGCGGAGGCGGCGGACTCGGGTCCCGCGACGCCCTCGATGGCGCCCTTGCCGAACTGGTCCTTGTGCTTCGAGAGCCGCTTCTCGGTGACGTAGGAGAGGAAGGTCGGGATCTCCGCGCCGCCGGCCGGGATCGCGCCGAACGGGAAGCCGATGACGGGGCCGCGCAGCCAGGACTTCCAGGTGCGCCGCACGTCGTCCTTGCCGAGCCACGGACGTCCGACCGGGATGGCCTCGCCCGCCGTGCGGCGCAGATGGGCGGCGACCCACAGGGCCTCGCCTATGGCGAAGAGGCCGACCGCGACGATGACGACGTCGATGCCGTCGGCGAGCTGGAGGGACCCGAAGGTGAGGCGCTGCTGGCCGGTCATCTGGTCGAGGCCGACCAGGCCGAGGGTGAGACCGATGAGGAGCGAGGCGAGCCCGCGGATGCGGGAAGAGCCGAGGACCGAGGTCACCGCGATGAACGCGAGGACCATGATGGCGAAGTAGTCGGGCGCGCCGATGCCGACCGCGAGGGCGGCGACGGTCGGGGCGAGGGCGACGAGCAGGAGAGTGCCGATCATGCCGCCGGTGAAGTGGCCTATCGCGGCCGCCGCGAGCGCCTGTGCGCCGCGGCCGGCCTTGGCCATGGGGTTGCCCTCCATGGCGGCGACGACGGCCGCGCTCTCCCCGGGGGTGTTGAGCAGGATCGAGGTGGTGGAGCCGCCGAACATGGCTCCGTAGTAGATGCCGGCGAACATGATGAAGGCGCCGGTCGGTTCGAGTCCGTACGTCACCGGGAGCAGGAGCGCGACCGCCATCGCGGGGCCGATGCCGGGCAGGACGCCGATGGCGGTGCCGAGGAGCACGCCGATGGCGGCCCACAGCAGGTTCATCGGGGTGAGGGCCGTACCGAATCCGTCGATCAGGGAGTTCAGTGAGTCCATGGGTCAGAGCACTCCCATCAGCGGGCCGCCGGGCAGCGGAACTCCGAGCAGGTTGTCGAAGAGGACATAGGTGAAGAGGGAGAGCCCCGCGGCGATCAGCGGGTCGCGGTGCAGGTGACGGCTGCCGAGGGCGTAGGCGGCGCCCCAGAAGAGCAGGGCTCCGGCGACGGGGAAGCCGACCGGTCCGATGAGGACGGCGAAGGCGAGGAAGACTCCGGCGAGGAGCAGGACCGTACGCCAGTCGCCGGGTTCCGAGAGGTCGATGTCCTCGCCGCCCTCGGCCTCGCCGCGGCCGCCGCGCAGGACGTCGATCGCGAGGAGGACGGCGACGACGAGCAGACCGGCGCCGACGACGAGCGGGACGGTCCTGGGGCCGACGGGACCGCGCTGGGTGATGTCGACGCTCATGGTGAGGGCGTCCGTGAGGACGAGGACGCCGATGACGAGCAGGAGGAGGCTGACGCCGAGCTCGCTGTGGTCGCGCAGCCAGGACTTCCCGGCCGTCGGGGTGGTCGTCTCGGGTGTCGTCGTCACAGTCCCAGCTCCTTCAGAACGGAGGCGACACGCCGGTCCTGCTCGGTGAGGAAGGTGCCGAACTCCTCGCCGGGCAGGAAGGCGTCGTTCCAGTTGTTCTTCTTCAGCGACTCGCGCCATTGCGGGGAGTCGTGCAGCTTCGTCACGAGGACCACGAGCTTGTCGCGCTCGGCGTCCGAGAGGCCGGGTGGGGCGACGATGCCGCGCCAGTTGATGAACTCCGTGTCGAGTCCGGCCTCGCGCAGGGTGGGGGCGTCCAGGCCGGGGACCCGCTCGGCGCCGGTGACGGCGAGCAGCCGCAGTTCGCCGGACTTGATCTGGTCGAGGTACTCGCCGACGCCCGAGACGCCGAAGGCGACCTTGTTGCCCAGGATGGAGGCGAGGAGCTCGCCGCCGCCGTCGAAGGGGATGTAGTTGACGCTCTTCGGCGCGATGCCGGCGGCCTGCGCCATCAGCATGGGGGCGAGGTGGTCGGGTCCGCCGGGCGAGGAGCCGCCGCCGACGGGCAGCTTGCCGGGGTCCTTCTTCCAGGCGGCGAGCAGGTCCTGGATGGTCCTGTACGGGGAGTTCTTGCCGACGACGACGATGTCCTGCTCCATGGTGAGCCGGGCGATCGGGGTGGTGTCGGCGAGGGTTTTCGGGGTCTTGTTGGTGTGGACCGCCCCGACGACGCCGAGGCCCATCGACATCGCGAGCCGGCCGTTGCCGTGCTCGCCGACGAGCCGGGTCAGGCCGACGGTGCCGCCGGCCCCGGGCAGGTTGAAGACCTCGATGTCGGTGGTGAGGTTCGCGTCCTCGGCGTTCTTGGCCGCGGTACGGGCGGTGATGTCGTACCCGCCGCCGGGTGTGTTCGGGACCATGAACCGCAGGCCGGGAATCTGGGTGCCGGTGTCGGAGCCGCTGCCGGTGGAGAGCAGGGGCGGCCCCACCAACACCAGCAGCGCGGCCCCGAGCAGGGCGAGGGGGGTGCGCAGACGCACGTGTGCCGCCTCTCGATAGGGATGTGAAGTGGCCCACATGTTGCCTGCGCGTTAAGAAGCTGTCTCTCTTCCGCAATCAACGGACGTTGTGGTCCTTGTGGTCGCGACCTAGCGTGTCGGCGTGACAAAGGTGCTGGTGGTGGACGACGACTTCATGGTCGCGAAGCTGCACAGCCGTTTTGTGTCGGCTGTGGACGGTTTCTCCGTCGTGGGGGTCGCGCACAGCGGCGCCGACGCGCTGCGTCTCGCCGACCGGCTGCGCCCCGATCTCGTGCTCCTCGACATCTTCCTGCCCGACATGGACGGGATCAGTGTGCTGCGCGAGCTGCGCGGGACCGGTCTCGCCGTCGACGCCCTGTTCATCACCGCCGCGCGGGACGCGGGCATGATCCGCTCGGCGCTCCGGGCGGGGGCGCTGCACTATCTGATCAAGCCGTTCAACCAGGCCGCCCTGCAGGAGCAGCTGCGGCACGTGGCCTCGCTGCGCACGCGCCTGGACGCGCTGGACGAGGCGCGTCAGGAGGACGTGGACCAGATCTTCGGCACGCGCCCGCCGGGCTCGCGCGAACTCCCGAAGGGCCTTGCCGCGCCGACGGCAGAGCTGGTGGACGGCATCCTGCGGGCGCATCCGGAGGGCCTGTCGGCGACGGAGTGCGCGGAGGCGGGCTCCTTGTCCCGGGTCAGCGCCCGGCGCTATCTGGAGTACTTCGCGGAGACCGGCCGGGCGGAGATCACACTGCGGTACGGAGGGACGGGCCGCCCGGAACGGCGCTACCGGCGGCTCGGCTGACCTCACCGCGTCGGGTCGGGGCCGGGCCGGGGGCTCAGGGGCCCGTCGCGCTCAGGCGCGGGCTCGGCGGGTGTCCGTGCCCGGGGGCCCCGCGCGCTCAGGCGCGGGCTCGGCGGCTGTCCGTGCCCGGGGCCCGTCGCGCTCAGGCGCGGGCTCGGCGGCTGTCCGTGCCCGGGGCCCCGCGCCGCTCAGGGGGCCAGTGAGCGCCAGATCCGGTCCGGCAGGGTCCGGGCGGCCGTGTCGAGATCGACGTCGCCGAAACCCGCGAGCCAACGGCGGGCCACGGCGACGACCGGCCCGAGGACCAGGGACTCGATCAGCGGCAGGGGCAGCGGAGCGATCTCGCCGGACGCGACGCGGGGCTCGATCCACTGGGCGAAGGCCGAGAGCCTCGCCTCCTGGGCGTCGCGCAGTTCCCTGCCCTGCGCCATGCCGAACCGGTCGGCCGTGGAGGAGTGCAGGAGCAGGGCGGCGTCCCGGTGTTCCTGGATGAACGTCAGATAGGTCCGGACGAGGGCGCGGACACCGGTACGGGCGGTACGGGCGCTCCGCAAGGACGTCGCGAGTTCGGTCAGCAGGCGGCCGAGCCAGCGGTGCGTCAGCGCGGCGACGAGGCCGTCGACGCTGTTGAAGTGGTGGTAGAGGCTGCCCAGGCTGACTCCGCTCTCCCGGGTCACGGCGCTGACCGTGATGCCCCGCTCCCCCTCGGCGGCGTACAGGCGCAGCGCGGCTTCGAGGAGCAAGTCGGCTGTCTGCTCGCCGCGTTGCTGCTTGGGGCTCATCGCTCTTCTTCTCTCGTACTAGAGTAGGTTTCTAGAAGATAATTCCAATTCTAACGGGGTTCGCGTGGTGGAGCTGAGGGGGAGCGGGGCCCAGCCCCTGGAAGCGGAGGATCCGCTCAGGATCGGGCCGATTCCGTTGGCGGGCCGGCTGGGCGTCGGCGGCATGGGGCGGGTGTACCTCGGCGTCCACGAGGGCCGGTACGTCGCCGTCAAACAGCTGTTGGCCTCCGTCGTCGGCGAGGACGCGGACTTCCTGCGCCGGTTCGGGCACGAGCTGGACAACCTGGCCCGGCTGCCCGCCGGGGCGACCGCGCCGCTGCTCGCCAGTGACCGCACCGCGCGGCCACCGTGGTTCGCCACCGCGTACGTGCCCGGGCTCACCCTGCGGGAGGCGGTGGACCTGCATGGCCGCGCCCTGCCCGCGGAGGCGCTGTGGCTGCTGTTACGGGAGGCGGCAGCGGGTCTGGCGGCGGTGCACGCGCTGGACATGGTGCACCGGGACCTGAAGCCGTCCAACGTCATGCTGACCGTCGACGGACTCACCCTCATCGACTTCGGCGTCGCGCGGGCGGCCGAGCAGAGCCAGCTGACCAGGACCGGCATGGTCGTGGGCACGCCCGCCTACATGGCGCCCGAACAGGCTTCTGGGACGCGGGGGTTGAGCGGCGCCACGGATGTGTTCGCGCTGGGCTCGGTCCTCGCGTACGCGGCGTGCGGCCGGCCGCCCTTCGGTGACGAGTCGGGGCACGGTGTGCTGTACCGCATCGTCCACGAGCAGCCGGACCTGGCGCCCTTGCGGACCGTGGACCCGGACCTCGCCGAGGTCGTCACCGCCTGCCTCGACAAAGACCCCGAGGGCCGCCCGACCGCCGCCGAACTCCTCGAACGCGTCGCGGAGCACTGTCCGCCGGCCGGCGGGACGCTGTGGCCGGCGGCCATCGCGGAGCGGTTGTCCCAGCGGGCCGCGTTCGCCGCGAACGTCCAGCCGCTCGACGTACCCACGATCCCGCTCGCCGGCGGAAAGCCGGAAGCGCGGGAGAAGGTGGAGGACGAGACGGAAGAGCCCGAGGACGGGAACGATCCGGCGTCCGGAGCCGTGGTCCCCCCGGAGAAGGCGGGAAAGCCGGCGAAGGAGAAGAAGCCGGAGGGCGGTGAGCGTCGTCGGACCCGCGTCCTCCTGGCCGTCCTCCCCGTCGTCGTGGTCGCCGGCGGGACCACCCTCGCCCTCCAGAACCTGCCGCACACGTCCTCGCCCGGCACCGACGCCGGCGCCGTCCCGTCCACCTCGGTCTCCGCGCCGGTCCACCCGACGGCGCCGGCGCCGGCCGGGAGCCCGTCGGGCACGGCGTCCGGGCCGGCGCCCTCGGACAAGGGCCAGGGGCCGGCGACGGCGGGCGGGGCGGCCGGAGCCGAGACCGCCGGGGGCACCGCGACCGGCTCGCAGAACGGCGGGGGCGGCAGCGTCGCCTCCGGCGGCTCGGGCTCCAGCACCTCCACCACCTCCGGCGGATCCACCACTTCCGGCGGATCCACCACCTCGGGCGGATCGACCACCTCCGGCGGCTCCGGCACCACGGGCGGAACCAGCACGTCCGGCGGCGGGGCGCCGCCCCCGACCACCGCTCCTCCCTCGTCCGGCACCGGCACCTACCGCTTTCGCAACGGCGACAACGGCGCGTGCATCGTCCAGGTGTACGGCTCCTCGGACCACGGCAGCTGCTCGGACCCGACCGCCCGGTGGATCGTACGCAGCACGTCGGGCGGCAGCTTCACGCTGGTCAACAAGCAGACGGGCGGGTGCCTCTACGCCAACATGCTCGGCCAGGCCGTCTTCGTGGGGGACTGCGCCCAGGGCGCCGCCGCGTGGCGCACGGGGGCGAACGGCAGCCTGCGGAGCGTCTCCAACGGCGGTTGCCTCGACCTGGCCATGGCCAACGGTCTGGTGACGTCGACGTGTGCCGGCGAGGCGTCCCAGCGCTGGACGCGGCTCACCTAGACGGACGCGGCGTGGTGTCTGTGGTGCCGCTTAGGGGCTCCTTAAAGCGACCATAAGGATCCCCGTCCCGGCGCTCCGGCCGCCGTTTTCGCGCTGTCCGGCGGCTAGCTTGCTGAGCGACCCCACACCCCCTCCTGAAGGAGTTGCTCAGCATGTCCGTTCGCCGACGCACGGCCGCCACCGCTCTGGCCCTCGGCATCGCGCCCCTCGCGCTCGCCGGCCTGGCCGCCGCACCCGCCTCCGCCCACGGGTCGATGACGGACCCGGTGAGCCGGGTCTCGGCCTGTTACGCGGAGGGGCCGGAGAGCCCGGACTCGGCGGCGTGCAAGGCGGCGGTGGCGGCGAGCGGGGCGCAGGCGTTCTACGACTGGAACGCGGTGAACATCGCCAACGCCGCCGGGAAGCACCGCGAGCTGATCCCGGACGGCAAGCTGTGCAGCGCCGGCAACGACAAGTACCGGGGGCTCGACCTGGCGCGCGGCGACTGGCCGTCCAGTCGGCTGAACTCCGGTGCGCACACCTTCCGGTACAAGGGGACCGCTCCGCACAGGGGTTCCTTCGCGCTGTACGTCACCAAGGACGGTTACGACCCCGCCAAGCCGCTCAAGTGGTCGGACCTGGAGGAGAAGCCGTTCGCCACGGTGACCGACCCGCGGATGGAGAACGGCGACTACGTCTTCGACGGGACCGTGCCGAAGAAGTCCGGCCGTCACCTGATCTACTCGATCTGGCAGCGTTCCGACTCCCCCGAGGCGTTCTACACCTGCTCCGACGTGGTCTTCGGGAAGGACAGCGCCGGATCGGCGCCGGTGGCGTCCGCGCCGAGCGACGAGGAGATCGAGGACGGTAAGGACAAGTCCTCCGTGGAGCACGGCGGGCACGGCGACGACCGGGCCGAGACCGGGGCGAAGGAGACGGCCGCCGCCCCGGCCGCCCCGACGGGGGCCACGACCCCGGCCGAGGCCGCGCCGTCGTCCTCGGAGCCGGCCGCGGCGCCCACCGCGCCCAACGAGCCCGCCGCCGCCGGTGCCGGCCCGGGCGAGAGCCTCGCCGAGACCGGGGGCGACGCCGCGACCCCTTACATTGCGGTCGGCGGCGCCGCCGTCCTGGCGCTCGGCGCGTCCCTGCTCTTCGCGACCGTCCGCCGCCGGTCGGCGCCCGCGGGCCGGCACGGCCGCTGACGCGTCCCCCCGACGTCAGCCGATCACGGACAGACAGGTGGTCGGGGTCGCGTGGGCCGGGTCCAGTGCGTTGGCCACCTCGTGGAACGTGACCCGGTCCACCGTCCCGATCGCCACGTGCTCCGCGAGGTCCAGCGCGCACCTGTCCTGGATGACGACGTTGGTGACGTTCGGACCGTCGAGGAAGCCGGAGCGGTACGGGGTGACCACCTCGTCGTACCGGGTCGTGATGACCGTGTAGGTGACGCCGGGGACCGTGTCGCCGCCCTCGTTGAGCTTGGTGAGGAACGGCGAGCCGGCCACCTGGTCGGCGAGGCCCGGGGTGTTCTCGTCGATGAACTTCTCGACGCCGGGGAAGTGCGGCAGGAGCTCGGTGAGGCCGAGGAGGGTGGTGCCGTGGTTGTCGGGGGCGATCCCGACCAGCGCGTTGACCTTCTCGGCCCCGCCGAGGAACTTCAGGTAGTGGCGCGGCATCATGCCGCCCTGGGAGTGCCCGACGAGGTCGGCCTCGGCCGCCCCGGTGGCGGCGAGGACCTTGTCCACGTACGCGTCGAGCTGCTCGGCGGACTTGTCGACCGGGCCGAGGCCGTGGAAGAAGGGCACGTTCGGCAGTTGGCCGTAGTCCAGCGAGAAGACGCAGTAGCCCCGGTTGACCAGGTACGGCGCGAGGGCGAGCCAGTTGTCGACGGAGTTCCCGAAGGTGCCGTGGACCAGGACGACGGGGCGGGGATGGGCGGCGGAGGGCTTGCAGGAGAAGTTGTTCCAGCCCCGGCTGGGGCCGGTGTCGGCCTGGGCCGAAGCGGCGGGGGCGAGGGTGGCGGCGGCGGTCAGCAGCAGGACCGAGAGCGCTCTGAGGACGGGTTTCCAGGGCAGCATCGTGCGATCTCCTTGCGGCTCAAGGGAAATCTGTGTCGAACGACGGCAGCGAGCCCTGCGGTCCGGACCACAAGTGGGGATGCTCTGCTCATGCCAAGCTACGCACGGGTAGCCATGGCTGGGAAGTTACGCGTCGGTAAAAACTGACAACTCGTCAATAAGGAGTAACGGCCGGAGGTCAGGCCGCGAGCGAGCCCGGCACGATCGCCCCCGCGCCGAACTTCTCCCGCGCCCGGTCCGCCACCGCCTCCAGCCGCCGGGCCTTCTCGTCGGCCGGATCGAAGGTCAGCTGGTGCGCGGCCCCCTCCGCGGGCGCGAGCCCCTCGGCGCGCAGCGCGATCCCCCGCACCCGGGCCCGCTGCAGCCCGAACGAGTCGTGGATCGTGTACGCGAGGGCGGCGAGCGCCGCCGAGTGGGCGGTCGGCTCGGGCAGCGTACGGGTCCGGGTGGTGGTCGACCGGTCCGCGTACCGCACGGTCACCGTCAGGGAACGGCACACCTGTTTCTCCGTACGCATCCGGGCGCCCAGCTCCCCGGCGAGGGCGAGCAGCGCCCTGCGATGCGACGAGTGGTCCAACTCGTCCTGGGCGAATGACCGTTCGGCCGCCATCGAGCGGGAGAGCGCGTTCGGCACGACGGCGGTGCGGTCGATCCCCCGGGCCCGCTCGGCCAGCTCGCGGCCGGTCTTCGCGCCGACGAGCCGCTGGAGCACGGCGAGCGGCGCGTCCGCGACCCGGCCGATGGAGTCGAGTCCGTACGCGCAGAGGGTACGGGCGGTGGCGCGGCCGACCCCGTCGAGGGCGACCACCGGGCGGTCGCGCAGGAAGGCGGCCGGGTCCTCGACGACCAGGGTGACGCCGGGGCGCGCCTCGCGGGCCGCCATCCGGGCCAGCATCGGGTTCGGGCCCGCTCCGATGACGCAGTCGACGCCGTAGAGGGCGAGCGCCCTGACCCGTACCACCGAGGCCAGTTCGACCGGGCTCCAGCCGAAGTAGCGCAGCGCGCCGCGCACGTCGGCGAGCAGGGTGTCGGGCGGGGTGGCCTCGACGACCGGGGTGAACTGGCCGAGCAGATCGACCAGGCGCGGCAGCACCGCTTCGTCCGTGGGTTCCAGCCGGAACCGTACGCAGAGGATCATCCCGCGCTCCCCGGACTGCTGTGCCACAGCTTCCGCTGCGGGGTCGCCGTGCCCTCGCCGGCCGGCTGGAGGTCGGCCCAGGGGTTCATCTCGTATCCGGTCGGCATCCTGACGCGCCGGCCGTTGTCCGCCCGCTCGCCGGTGCTCTCCGGCTGCGCGGCCAGCCGCTCCCCCACCGCCTCCAGGCCCCCGGTCGCCCGCAGGTCGACCAGCTCGGCGAGGTTCCAGGCCGCGGATCCGACCACGCTGAGGCTGCGCGGCCCGCGCCGCTGCACCACGCCCCGGACGAGGAGCAGCCAGGAGTGGAAGACGGTGTGGGCGCAGGCCTCGTGGGAGTCGTCGAAGAAGGCGAGGTCGACCAGGCCCGTACCGTCGTCGAGCGTGGTGAAGATGACCCGCCTGCCGGAGCGGATCGGCGGGGTCTGGGTGGCCGCCTTGGCGCCCGCGACCAGCACGGTCTGTCCGTGCGGTGCCTCGCGCAGCCGCTTGGCGGAGACCACGCCGAGTTCACGCAGGAAGGCGTGGTGGTCGGCCATGAGGTGGCGCGAGGCGTCCATGCCGAGCACGCCCAGCTCGGCGCTGAGCCGCTCGGACTCGTCGAGGTCGGGCAGACCGATGGGGGCGGTCTTGCGGCCCTGGGCGAGCGGGAGCTGGCCGCCGTAGGAGGCGGCTCCGCGCTGGACGCGGTGGAGTTCGGTCACATGCAGGAGCAGATCCCGGCGGTTGGCGCCGAAGGCGTCCAGGGCGCCGACCTGCGCGAGCCGTTCGGCGACGGGCTTGCGCGGGCGGGCCCGCTCCCAGAAGTCGAGGAGCGAGGCGTAGGGCTGTCCGGCCTCGATCCGCGCGCTCTCCGCCTCGCTGATGCCGTGGACGTCGGTGAGGCCGAGCCGGAGCCCCCACCGCTCCGGTGGACCGGACACCAGTTCGATCCGATGGGCGGCCGCGGACCGGTTCACGTCCAGCGGCAGCACGGGCACCCCGCGCCGCCGCGCGTCGGCGAGCAGCAGCCGCTTCGGATACATCCCGGGGTCGTGGGTGAGCAGCCCGGCGTAGAAGGCCGCCGGGTGGTGCGCCTTGAGCCAGGCCGACTGGTACGTCGGCACGGCGAAGGCGACCGCGTGCGCCTTGCAGAAGCCGTACGAGCCGAAGGCCTCCACGATCTCCCAGGTGCGGGCGATGGTCTCGTAGTCGTATCCCCGCTGCTCCGCCCGCTGGGCGAACCAGACCTTGATCCGCCCCTCCGACTCGGGGTGCGAGAGCCCGCGCCGCGCCTGGTCGGCCTCACCCCGGCCGCAGCCGGTCATGATCCGTACGATCTCGATGATCTGCTCGTGGAAGACGACGACGCCGTACGTCTCCTTCAGCGCCTCCTCCAGGTCCGGGTGCGGGTAGCGGGCGGGGGCCCGGCCGTGGCGGGCCTCGATGAACGGGCGGACCATGTCGGCGGCGACCGGGCCGGGCCGGAAGAGCGAGATGTCGACGACGAGGTCGTGGAAGGTGGCGGGCTGGAGCCGGCCGACCAGATCACGCTGGCCCGGCGACTCGATCTGGAAGCAGCCGAGGGTCTCGGTGGAGCGGATGAGCTGGTACGTCGCCGGGTCACCGGGCGCCACCTGCGCCGGGTCGTCGAGGTCCACCTTCCTGCCGCTCGCCCGCTCGATCTCCGCGACGGCGTGGGCCATCGCGGACTGCATGCGCACTCCGAGCACGTCGAGCTTGAGCAGCCCGAGGTCCTCCACGTCGTCCTTGTCGAACTGGGACATGGGGAATCCCTCGCCGCTGGTGGGCACGACAGGGGTGCGGGTGAGCAGAGAGGCGTCCGAGAGCAGCACCCCGCACGGGTGCATGGCGATCCCGCGCGGCAGTTTGTCGAGGGCCTCGACCAGCTCCCAGAACTTCCCGTACTTCTCCCCCTCCGGACCGAACTCGCCCGCCAGCGCCCGCAGTTCGGGCAGCTCTTCGAGGGCGGCGAGCGCGTCACGGGCCCGGATGTGCGGGAACGCCTTGGCGATCCGGTCGATCTCGGCCGGGTCCATGGACAGGGCGGCGCCCACGTCCCGTACCGCGTGGCGGACCCGGTAGGTCTCGGGCATGGCGACGGTGGCGACCCGCTCGGTGCCGAAGCGGTCCATGATCGCGCGGTAGACCTCCAGTCGGCGGGCGGACTCCACGTCGATGTCGATGTCGGGGAGCGCGGTGCGGTTCTTGGAGAGGAAGCGCTCCATGAGGAGTCCGTGCTCGACCGGGTCGGCGTGCGCGATGCCGAGGAGGTGGTTGACGAGCGAGCCGGCGCCGGAGCCACGCGCGGCGACCCTGATCCCCATGCTCCGCACGTCGTCGACGACCTGGGCGACCGTCAGGAAGTAGGTGGCGAAGCCGTGGTGGGCGATGATGTCGAGCTCGCGGTGCATCCGGTCCCAGTACGCGCGCCGCTCGGGACGGCGGTCGTAGCCGCGCAGCACCATGCCGGCGGAGGCCCGGGAGGCCAGCACGCGCTGGGCGGTGCGGTGCTCGGCGCCGACGAGGTACGGCTCGGGGAAGTGGGCGGAGCCCATGCCGAGGTCGTCCCGGGGGTCGACCTCGCAGTCGGCGGCGGCCGCGAGGGTCTGGTCGAGCAGCCGGTGCGCGGTGTCCCGGCGGAAGCCGGCCGCCTCGACGATCCGCTCGGCGGTGGCCAGCATGTCACCGGCGTCCTTGAGCCAGGCCTCGCCGCTGTCGAGCTCCTTGCGGGGGTCGATGGGGACGAGGCGGCGGGCGGAGTCGAGGACGTCGGCGACGGGGCCCTGGCCGGGGTCCGCGTAACGGACGGCGTTGGTGAGGACCGGGCGGACGCCCTGCTCGGCGGCGAAGCCGACGGTACGGGCGGCGAGCCGGAGCGAGCCGGGGCCGGCCCCGGAGCGGCCGTGATGGACGGCCTCCAGGCGCAGGGCGTCGCCGTACCGCTCGCGCCAGGGGACGAGGAGACGGGCGGCCCGGTCGGGACGGCCGGCGGCGAGGGCCTGGCCGACGTCGGAGGCGGGGCCGAGCAGCACGGTCAGGCCGTCGCCGTGGTGGGCGTCCCAGGGCAGCAGAGGAGTGCCGGTCGTGCCGCCGCTCCTCACCGGCCCCCCGCTCTCGTCCTGGGCATGCGCGGCACTGATCATCCGGCAGAGCGCGGCCCAGCCGGTCGCGGAGCGGGCGAGGAAGACGGCGCGGTGCGCGGACTCGTCGACGAAGGCGCCACCGCGGACGGGGACGCGCCGCGCGGAGGTCCCGGCCCCTCGCGCCCCGCGCGGACCGTCAGTGCCCCTCCCCCGCTCCGCGGGCGGCGGAGCCGCGACCGCGAGGTCCACGCCGAACAGGGGGCGCACCCCCTCCTCCGCGCAGGCCTTCGCGAAGCGGACCACGCCCGCGACCGTGTCCCGGTCCGTGAGGGCGAGAGCGTCCATGCCCCGCTCGGCGGCGCGCCGGGCCAGCCGCTCGGGGTGCGAGGCGCCGTAGCGCAGGGAGAAGCCCGATGCGGTGTGCAGATGCGCGAACCCCGGCATGTGCACCTCCCGCATAGATTCGTACGTACGTTCCCACCCCCTCCTCCTCACCCTAACCCATTTCGAACGCGCGTACGATACGCCGGGCGGGTCATCCGTTCGGCCCCATCCCACCTGCGCGAACACCCCCCGCCCCGGAGCGTGGGGGCATGAGTCTCGTCGAGGAACTGAAAAGCGCCGTCACCCCCCGGGCGGCCCTGCTCGTCGTCGGTGTGTTCGCCCTCCAGCTGCTGTTCATCGCCTCGTACGTCGGGGCGCTGCACAACCCGACGCCGAAGGACGTGCCCTTCGGCGTCGTCGCGCCGCAGCAGGTCTCCGCCCAGCTCCTCGGGCGGCTGGAGGGGCTCCCCGGCGAACCGCTCGACCCGAGGACGGTCACGGACGAGGCCGAGGCGCGGAAGCAGATCATGAACCGGGACCTCGACGGCGCCCTGGTGGTGAACCCCGGCGGGACCACCGACACCCTGCTCGTCGCCTCCGGCGGCGGAACGGTGCTCTCCTCCGCACTGGAGACCCTCTTCACCCAGGTCGAGAGCGCGAACCGGCGCACGATCAGAACCGTCGACATCGCTCCCGCCTCGAAGCAGGACTTCGACGGCCTCTCGGCGTTCTACCTGGTCGTCGGCTGGTGCGTCGGCGGCTACATCTGCGCCGCGATCCTCGCCATCAGCGCGGGCTCCCGCCCCGCCAACCGCGAGCGCGCGATCATCCGGCTCGGGGTGCTCGCCCTCTACTCGGTCCTCGGCGGCCTCGGCGGCGCGGTCATCGTCGGCCCGATCCTGGGGGCGCTGCCCGGCAGCGTCGCGGCCCTGTGGGGCCTGGGCGCCCTGGTCGTCTTCGCGGTCGGCGCGGCGACCCTGGCCCTGCAGTCGGTCTTCGGCATCGTCGGCATCGGCCTGGCGATCCTGTTGATCGTGGTCGCGGGCAATCCGAGCGCGGGCGGCGCCTTCCCGTTGCCGATGCTCCCACCGTTCTGGAACGCGATCGGCCCGGCCCTGCCCCCGGGCGCCGGCACCTGGGCGGCGCGCTCGATCGCGTACTTCAAGGGCAACGACCTCACCGGCTCGCTCCTGGTCCTCTCCGCCTGGGCCGTCGTCGGCAGCGTGATCACGCTGGTCATGTCCTCGCTGAAGCGCACGCCGGAGTCGGAGCCGATCGCCGAGGAGGTCACCGCGGCGGCCCGGTGAGCGAAAAAAAACGGTGGTTCACCGGCCGAGGGGCCGCTACGTTCGCGAGGGCGGCCGCGGCCGTCCGGCCGCCCGGCAGCCCCCGACCGACAAGGCTCTCCGTGACATTCGTTCGCCCCGCCCGTCCCGACGAACTCCCCGCCCTGGTCGAGCACCCCGCCGATCCCGAGCGCAACGCCGCCATCCGCGCCTACCTCACCCACCTCCTCGACAGCGGGTGCACCCGGCCCGAGTGGTGCCTGGTCGCCGAGGACGGCGAGGGGCGGCTCGGCGGCAGCGTGGTGCTGTGGACCATACCGGGACACGAGGTTCCGCTCGCCGTCGTCCTGTTCGAGGCGCCGGCGGACGCGCCGGAGACCGGGGCCGCGCTGCTCGACGCGGCGGCCGGCACGGCCCGGCGGCTGGGCGCGACCGAGCTGGGGCATGTCGTCGACTCCCCCGCGCAGGCCCCGCAGTTCCAGCGGGACCCGGAGCGCCGGGGCGAGCTGCTGCGGGCGGCCGGGTACACGGTGGTCCGTGACGGGCGGCGGTTCCGTCTCGACGTCCCGGCGGCCGGGGAGCTGCCCGCCGACGATCCACGGCTCACCTTCCGCTCGCTCGCCGAGCTCGGCCCCGAGCCCTTCGTCGCCGTCCTGGCGGAGCTGCTCGCGGACACCGCGGACGCCCGGCTCGCGGCGGACGTACGGCGGCACGGGACGCGGCGCGCGGCCGAGATCCTCTTCGAGGAGACGGCCGAGCTGAAGCACCGGCCGGAGTGGTGGGAGCTCGGCCACGACGCGGACGGCACCGTCGCCGTGATCAGCCTGCCCGCCGAGAACCCCAGCGTCCCGGTGATCGGTTTCGTCGGTGTCGCGCCGGCGCACCGTGGCAAGGGCTACGCCACCTCGGTCGTGATCCGGGGCACCCGCGTCCTGGCCGCCGCGGGCGCCACGGAGATCCGCGGCGACTGCGACGCGGCCAACGTGGCGATGGCCAGGGCCTTCGAGCGGGCCGGGTACGTGAACATCGCCGACCGGCTGGAGTTCGCCCGCCCGCTCGGAGACGTGCGGGCGGAGTAGGCACGCGCCACGGGACCGGGGCGGGCTCAGGGGGACGGCGGCACGTAGCCGCTCGACCGCGCCCCCTTGAGACAGTCCATGATCCGCTCGTGGCTGTCGCCCACGGTGTCGATCACCCGCACCCGGAGGTAGAGGGCGTCGACCTCCTCGACGAAGCGCCGCGAGAACGCCCCGACCATCACGGTCTCGTAGGTCCCGGTGCCCACCAGCGGGGTGTTGCCCATGGTCCGGAGCTGGAAGTCCTCCCCGACGGTCAGACCGGCGGCGGTCAGGACGGCCACTGCGCCCTCCGTGCCCGTCCACGGGGTGGCGGCGGGATCGGGCTCGCCCTTCAGCACGACCCGGGACTCGTAGCTCTGCACGACGGCGGTGTGCTGGCCGCCGTTGAAGAGACCGACCTGCCACTCGACGGCGTTCCCCCGCAGGTGCCCGGTCGTCCAGTCGCTCCGCCAGCCCAGGTAGGGCCGTACGGTACGGGCGTACTGCGCCCGCGCCAGGACCGCGGCGGCGGCGACCGCCAGCAGGCTGCCCAGCGGCTCCATGTCCAGGAGCTGCAGCCGCCAGGGCCAGTCCGCCCTGGCGGCCTCCGTCATGTTGGCGCGGACGATCTCCCAGCCGAGGATGCCGGTGAGCACGGCGAGCAGGACGATCGGCACCGTGTAGAGCAAGGGGCTGCGCCGCACCCGTCGTTGCGCGTCGGACCGCGGTATCGGTCCCCCGGGCCGTACGGTCACGTGCTCTCCCCCTCACGCGTCGGTCCCCCGGCCGTCCTGCGGCCGGGGGACCTGATCCACTGCTGGGTGTCATGGTGCTACGGAGATACGGCCTCCGGCTAGTACACGCTGACCCTGTACGCGTTCAGCGCCTCGGTGACCGGCTGGAAGAAGGTCGTACCGCCCGAGGAGCAGTTGCCGCTGCCGCCGGAGGTGAGACCGATGGCGCGGCTGCCCGAGTAGAGCGGGCCGCCGGAGTCGCCGGGCTCGGCGCACACATTGGTGCGGATCATGCCGTACACGATGTCGCCGCCGCCGTAGTTGACCGTGGCGTTCAGGCCGGTGACCGAGCCGCTGTGGGTGCCGGTCGTGGAGCCGCGGCGGGTCACGGACATGCCGACGGTGGCGTTGGCGGCGCTGGTGATGTCGACGCTGCCGACGGTGCCGGACTTGGTGACGGAGCTGTTGGTGTACCGGACGATGCCGTAGTCGTTGTTCGGGAAGCTGGATCCCGAGGTGGAGCCCAGCACGGTGGTCCGGCCCGAGTTGGAGTACCAGGTGCCCGCGCCGTCGGTGCAGTGACCGGCGGTCAGGAAGTAGTAGTTGCCCGCGCTGTCACGGACGTTGAAGCCGAGGGAGCAGCGCCAGCTGGTGGCGTAGATCGCGTCACCGCCGGAGATCAGCTTGTTGAACTTCCCGGGGGTGCGCTCGACGCGTATCGCGCCGGCGTTGGCGCCGGCCTGGCGCTTGATCTTGGCGATCTCGGCCTGCGAGACGGTGGAGTCGGCGGTCACGACCAGGGTGTTGGTCGCCTGGTCGACGTGCCAGGCGGTACCGGCCACATCGGCGGCCAGCACGGCGTCGCCCGCGGCGGAGAGCTGCGACGCGCTGAAGGTCTGCGCCGTGTCGGCGCTCGCGGCGGGGACCGCGACCGCCGCCGCGGCCGCGAGGCCGGTGGCGACGGCGAGCAGACGGACGGTTCTCGTGGGGGTGGTGCGCTTGATCCTCACTTTTCGTTCCTCCAGAGGGGAATCGGGGGTCCGCAGTGGGGTGCCGGACGTGTGAGGCGCGGCCCGAGGCCGGCGCTGTGGGGGAGTCTCGGCCCGCCCGGGGCGGCGCCGCAAGGGCGCCTTTCGGCCGTACGACGCTCAACTACCGGCCGCTCCGAGGGGGTTGCTCCGGCTCAGTAGAGGCTGACCCGGTACTTGGCGAGGGCCTCGGGGACCGGCTGGTAGAAGGTCGTGCCCCCGGTGGAGCAGTTGCCGCTGCCGCCGGAGGTGAGGCCGAGGGCCTTGGTGCCGTCGTAGAGCGCGCCGCCGGAATCGCCGGGCTCGGCGCAGACGTTCGTCTGGATCATGCCGCGCACGGTGCCGCCGCCGGAGTAGTGCACCGTGGCGTTCAGGCCGGTGACGGTGCCGCTGCGGGTGCCGGTGGTGGAACCGGAGCGCTTGACGGACTCGCCGACGTAGGCGTCGGCGGCGGTGAAGCCGCCGGGGTGGGCGAGCGAGGTGTTGTCGTAGCGGACGAGCGCGTAGTCGTTGCCGGGGAAGCTGGACCCGGTGGTGGCGCCGATCAGCGTGGACTGGGCGGAGTTGGCGTACCAGGTCTTGACCACGTTGCCGCAGTGGCCGGCGGTGAGGAAGTAGTACGTGCTGCCGCTGCGCACGTTGAAGCCGAGGGAACAGCGGTAGCCGCTGCCGTAGATGGCGTCGCCCGGCCCCAGGAGGGGCTTGAAGACGCCGGGGGTGCGCTCGACGGTGAGGGCTCCGGCGTCGGCGCCCGCGGTCCTGCGGATCGTGGCGATCTCGGCGTCGGAGACGGTGGCGTCGGCGGTGACGACGACCCGGCCGGCGGCCCGGTCGACGTACCAGGCCGTGCCTCCGACGTCGGCCTTGAGCACGGCGGCGTCGGCGCGGGCGAGCTGGGCCGCTCCGGCGGGTCCGGGCACGGGGGCCGCGTGGGCGCCGGGCAGGGCGAGAGCGGTGGCGGCCGCCAGGCCGGCCGCGACGGCGAGCAGTCGGGTGCGCTTGATCCTCACGTGTCTCACGTGTCTCCTCATGGGAAAGCGGAGGGGCCCGTGGATGACGGGCCCGTGAGGCGCCGTCAGGTGATGTGTCCCTGACATGCACCGCCTGTGATAGTGGACCCCGGATGCCGGACGCACAAGACCGCACACCGAACGGGCGCCGTACGGCTCCCTGACCGTCGGCGCCCTGCCGGAAGAATCCCCAGGTCAGCCCTCGACCAGCCGTCGCTCGCCGGCCGGCACCGCGGTGTCGAGGGTGTTTCCCGGCGGCGGGAAGGGGCAGATGAAGTGGTCCGCGAAGGCGCACGGCGGCAGCAGCGCGCGGTTGAAGTCGACCGTCACCGAGCCGTCCGCCGCGGGAGCGGCGGGCCGCAGGAAGCGGAACCGGTAGCTGTCCCGGCCACCGGTGGCGTCCGCGAAGACCGCCCACAGCGTGCCGTCGTCCTCCACCGCGACCTGGAGGGTGTGTTCGACGCCGTGCAGCGCGAAGGAGAGCTCACCGGCGAGACCGAGCCCGCGCTCCTTCCCGTCCGCGTTCTCCACCCGGACGCTGCGGGACGTCTCGTACGCCCGGAAGACGCCGGGCACCACCCATCGCTCGTCGTACGGCGTCGCCACGATGCCCCGGAAGGCGCGGCGCGCCGGCGACTCCGGGTCGAAGTCCCGCACCGCCCACAGTCCCTCGCGGCGCATGAGGACGAGCCGCCGCCCGGCGGACTCGACCCGGGACTCGTGGATCGGCGCGTGATCCGCCGAGAGCCGGACGCTGCCCATCAGGGGCTTGCCGTCGACGGTGATCGCGTCCTCGGCGCCCGCCGTCAGGACCACCTCGCCGCCGTCTTCGCGCCACTGCCCGGGAACGGCCGGGATTCGACCCTCCGGGTGGTCGGAGAGCCAGTACGTGCCGGTGAGGGAGAGCGGGCCGTACGACGAGGAGACCGCCGCCGTGCGCTGCTCGTGCCAGTGCTGCCAGTCCTGCCGCGCGCTCTCGGGCGCGTCCCGGGACGGGTCCCGCTGAGGTTCCGTGCTCATGGTCCCGCACCCTTCCACACGGGCCCCGAAGCCCGGGGGTGCGACCGCCACATCGCGCCGGAGTCTCCCCACGGAAGACGCCCCGCTCCTCGGGGGAGCGGGGCGACGCGGTCCGACGGGCCGTCAGCAGCCGTCGCAGGGGCAGCAGCAGTCACAGTTGTTGCAGCCGCAGCCGTCGCAGTCCCGGCAGCAGCCCTCGCGCTTCTTCCGGGACCAGGGGCCCTCGTACTCCTTGGCGCAGCAGATCTGGCACGTGCAGAACAGCCAGGTGAAGGCGGCGCATCCGGCCAGGAAGCCGCGCGGCTTGGGCTGCTGGGGGCCGCCGCCACCGAACTGCGGGGGCAGCCCGCCCGGGCCACCAGGCCCGCCCGGCCCGCCCGGACCGACCGGCCCACCGCCGTAGGGGCCGCCGGCCCCGCCGCCGTACGGGTTGCCGGGGGCGCCCCCGTACGGGTTGCCGCCCCCGTAGGGGTTCGGGGACCCGTAGGGGTTCTGGGACCCGTACGGTCCGGGGGCTCCGCCCCCGTACGGGTCGCCCTGCCCGGCCCCGGCCGACCCGTGCGCGCACGTCGTCGTGCCGAACGCCCGGTCGACCGAGCTGCGCAACTCGTGCGCGAGCAGCACGTGCGCCAGCTTCCCGTTCACGAACTCCGCGTCCCGCAGCGCCAGCCGGATCCCGTGCAGCGCGTCGTCCGCGAGCCGGCGCGCCTCCGCCAGGGAGGTGCCCGTCGCGGTGAGCGGGTTCCACGCGCCCGACGCGGCATCGGCCTCCCGGTCCTCCACGGCGTCCAGCAGGTGCGCGAGCCGCCCGAAGAGCCGGCCCGCCTCGGCCAGCGGCGCCGCGTTCCGGGGCCGGCCCGCCAGGACGGCGGTGTGGGCGAAGGCCGCCGCCGTCGCCGTCTCGGTCGGCTCGGTCACGACCAGGAGCGGCGTTCCGGGCCCCGCGAGCGCCTCGATCCCGGTCTGGCGGTCGACGGCGTCCACCAGGACCGCGGTGTCGAAGCCGAGCTCACGCCCGGTCCGCGCGCCCGCCCGGTCCCAGGACCTGGCGACCCGGCGGGCCGCCGCGGCGACCGGCCTGCGGGCCAACAGCCCGTCCCCGTCGGCCACGTGGTCGCGCACCTTCGCCGAGGCGAGGACCAGGGAGACGGTGGCCGCGAGGCGGGCACCCTCGCCCTGAGCGACCGGCGCGCTCTTCATCTGGCGCAGCGGGCAGGGGCCGGCGGTACGCCGCCCGCCGGACACCGTGCCCGTCTGAGCCTCCGTCAGGACGGAGACGATCAGGCCGTCGTAGTTGGTGACCACTCTGGCGAACTGCCCGTGATCGGCCCGAAGTGCCAGGCAGAGGCCACAGAGATGGGCCATCCACTCGGTCTTGAGGCCGTCCGTGAGCCGGTGCGTGCAGGGCCTGACGATTCCGAACAAGAGACTCCCCCGTGAGTCGCGCGCATGGGCGGCGGCGCTGTGACGGGCATCGTATCGAGCCACCCGTTCACCCGGACGCTCCGACCGTCACCCTTCTGGCCCGACTTTCATATTTTAAGTTGCACACCCCCTACGGAACCTCCGTCAGGCCCCGTATACCGCAAGTTTCCTGACGAATCGCCAGGAAACCGGCCTCACGTTCTGCACCAGTACCGTCACGAAACCCGCGCGCGCCGACTATCCACTTGGCGCGCGATCCGCATCATGGACGACGATAGGGATATGCGGAACCACAAGTGACCGCGTTGAAAGGAGGCGTCCATGGGATCGGTGCGCAAGGCCAGTGCCTGGCTGGGACTCGTCGAGGACAGCGACGAGCGTTACTACGACGACGAGTACGCCGAGGGTGCCGAGACCGGCGACGCCTGGGTGACGGACCCCCGCGTCCGGGTCGCGTCCGACTCGGCGCAGGAGCAGGGCCGCCGGATCGCGACCGTCTCCCCGGACGGGTTCCGCGACGCCCGGGGCATCGGCGAGCTCTTCCGGGACGGCGTCCCAGTCATCGTGAACCTCACCGCCATGGAGCCCTCCGACGCCAAGCGCGTGGTGGACTTCGCCGCCGGTCTCGCCTTCGGGCTGCGTGGCTCGATCGAGCGCGTGGCGACGCGGGTCTTCCTGCTGACCCCGGCCGACACCGAGATCATCAGCGGAGACTCCGCGGGCCGCGCGCAGGACGGTTTCTTCAACCAGAGCTGACCCCCGGAGCGGCACCCCGGTGCCGAGCGGGAGCGCCTGGCGGCGTCCGCGCTCCGGAACGCTCGTCGGCCGCTCGGGGATCGGGCGTCGGTGCGGCGGATCAGTGCGCCGAGCGTCCGGAACCGGCCGGCTCGATCGGCTCACGGGTGGCGGGAACCCGCACCTTCCCGGAAGCCGCGGTCACCGCGCTCTCCGACCGCACCGGACCCACGGCCTCCACCCGGTCCGACAGGTCCCGCTCGTTCCCCTGGCCCGTCGGCTCCACCAGGTCCTCCGGATCCACGGGGCACTCCATCACCCGCGGCAGCCGCAGTGCCATCAGCGCGCCGAGGAGCAACAGACCCGCGCTGACGAACAGCGTCACATGCAGTCCGTCCACGAAGGCGTGCCGGGCCGCGTGGTGCAGCGCCCGGCCGGTCGCGCCGCCGAGCTGGTCGGCCACCTGGTACGCCTCCCCCAGCGAGTTCGCCGCCGCGCGGCTCGCGGCGTCCGGGACACCGGGAACGGCCGAGAGCCCGGGGGCGTACGCCGCGTTCATCACGCTGCCGAGCAGCGCGATGCCCATGCCCGCGCCGAGCTGGTACGAGGTCTCGCCGATGGCCGCGGCGCCGCCGGCGCTCTCCGGCGGGGCCTCGCTGAGCATCGATTCGTAGGCGGAGAAGAGCGTCGTCTGGAGGCCGAAGCCGAGCAGGACGAAGCCGCAGGTCAGCAGGAGCGGCCGGTCGTGCTGGCCCATGAGGACCAGGAGCAGTACGGCGGCGGCCGTGAGCACGAAGCCCCAGCCGACCATCCGGCGCGGCCCGATCCGGCGCAGCGTGTACGAGCCGGTGGCGCCGGCCGCCATGGCGGCGAAGGTGAGCGGCAGCAACCGCAGCCCGGTCTCCAGCGGGCTGAGCCCGAGGACCAGCTGCAGGTACTGGACGGCGATCAGCTCCAGGCCGACCAGGGCCAGCATCGCGAGCACGATGCAGCCGACCGAGGTGGTGAACGCGGCCCGGGAGAAGAGCCGCATGTCGATCAGCGGGTGGGCCCGGCGCTTCTGCCTCCGCACGAAGAAGATCAGCAGCGCGGCCCCGATGAGCAGAGGTCCGGCGGTCGGGTACGAGAAGAGGTCCTCGCCGGCGCCGATCCGCTTCACCCCGAGGACCATGCCGAGCACACCGGCCGCGGCCATCAGCGCGCCGAGTACGTCCCAGGGCCCGTCGGCCCGCCCCTTGGACTCGGGGAGCAGCCGGCGGCCGAGGGGCAGGATCAGTGCCATCAGCGGGATGTTGATCAGGAAGACCGAGCCCCACCAGTAGTGCTCGACCAGGAAGCCGCCGAGCACGGGCCCGGTGGCGGCGCCGACGGCGGCGACCGCGGTCCAGATGCCGATGGCGGTGGCCCGCTCGCGCCGGTCGGGGAAGACCGCCCGGAGGATCGAGAGGGTGGCCGGCATGATCATCGCGCCGCCGACCCCGAGCAGGGCGCGGGCCGCGATCAGGACCTCGGGGACGGTGGCGAGGGCGGCGACCGCGGAGGCGAGTCCGAACAGTGCGTAACCGAGGAGCAGCACCCGCCGCCGGCCGACCCGGTCGCCGAGCGTGCCGAAGAGGATCAGCAGCGAGGCACAGATCAACGGGTAGGCGTCGACGATCCACAGCAGTGCCGTGGAACTGGGGCGCAGGTCCTCGGTGAGGGAGGGGACGGCGACATGGAGCACGGTCGCGTCCAGCGCGACCAGCAACAGGCTGACGCAGAGGACGACGAGGACGACCCAGCGGTTGGCTCCGCCGCCGGCGGCGCGGAGCCGTGCTCCGGCCGTGACCGTCCGCTGCATGTACGTACCTCCCAATGGATCCCTCGCGCTCGGTGGGCGCCGACCGGGGCGTGGGCCTCGGGGCGGCCCGGCATCGACGGGCGAGTGAGCCGTCAGCGTACGCGAGTTCACCGCCCGAGCGCGTGGTGCACCTCTCACCGTGGCGGGCCACCGGGTGTGGCGTACGCCACTCCGTCCCCGCCGCGCTTCGCGTGGAATTCCACGCGCACAAGCGTTTGAAGCATTTCCGGGGCGTACAAACAGACTTCCGGAAAGTCACCCGGCCGCAATAGGGCGGAAGGTCATCGGATTCTCAGACGTACGCCAGGAATAAGCACCCCGCTGAGACCTACTCCACATCACATCGTCATCACGAAGAGACCGGAACGACCAAGGTCGCTACTCACTCCCTGTAACGTCCATTGGGTGCGAACCGACATCTTTGCCCGGCTGGACCGGGAGCCGGAACCGCCGAAGATAGAGGTCCCGCGGATGACCCGCACGCGTCTCGCCCTCTTCGGCGGGACGCTGGCGTTCTATCTCGCCATCGTCGTGGCCGTGCTCCTGTCGTCCTGGCTGGTGACCCTCGACTGGAAGATCATGCTCTTCCGGCCCTACCAGCAGTGGCCGGACCTGCACGCCTTCCTCGACTACTACGTCGTCCTCGGCCAGCGCGGTCCGACCGCCGTGATGGTGGCGGCCTGGCTGGGCTGGCGCTCCTGGCGCCAGCACACCCTGCGCCCCCTCCTGACGCTCGGTGCCGCGCTGCTCCTGCTCAACGTGACGGTCGGCGCGGTCAAGCTCGGCCTCGGCCGGCTCGGCCCCCACTACGCGACGCAGATCGGCTCCGCCGAGCTCTTCGCGGGCGGCGATATATTTCCGTCCGGACACACCGCCAACGCGGTCGTGACCTGGGGCATCCTGGCCTATCTGGCGACCACCCCGCGGGCCCGGCGCTATCTGTCGGCCCTCTCGGCCGTGGTGGCGCTCGGCGTGGGCCTCACCACCGTCTACATCGGTACGCACTGGCTGAGCGATGTCCTGCTCGGCTGGGCCGCGGGGCTGCTGATCCTGCTGGCCCTGCCGTGGTGCGAGCCGCCGATCGCCCGGGCGGAGGCGCTGATCCTCAGCCTGCGCGACCGGCTGCGCGAGCAGCTGCGGGCCCGCCGTCGGCTGGTGCCCTCGCTGCCCGTCGCGACGGGCGGACCGCGCCCCGCGATGTTCCCGCCGCACCCGGCGGGGGCCGAGGAGCCGGTTCGGGAGACCGTCGGCGCCAGAAGTGGGCGGTCCGCCGCGCGGGGCGAGGGCCGGCTGGCCCCGCCGCTCACCGCGTCCCGCGCGCACACCGCGCACGCGGCCCACGCCGTGCGCTCGGAGCGGACCCCGGTGTCCCCCGCCGGCAGCCGCCGCCCGGGGCACTCGCGACCGCTCACCGGCGGCTGAGCCCCCGTCACGACCGTACGGGGAAGGGCCCCGGCCTTCACGGCCGGGGCCCTTCCTCGTACGCCCCGCGGGAATCGCGCTAACCGACCCAGCAGCGGCTGACGCTGCCCTCGGTCACCTCGAAGTTGATGCGCCCCTCCAGGTACTCCATGGTGATGATCGAGCCGGGTGGCAGGGACCGCACCACGCTCCAGCCGTGGTCCCTGGCGAGCCGTTCGGCCTGCTCCTGGGCGAGCCCGACATAGTCTTCCGGCGGTACGGGAGAGCTCTGCTTCGATGTCATGCAACTCACGTTAGTCCCTTACCGGTCACGCTTGTGTCACAGCTTCTCGACATATGTTTGACACGTGCGGCATCACCCGCGAGGGCAGTTTCCGGCCGAATCCCCGGCAATTGAGGGCGGTCTCCGGCCCTTCCCGCAAGCGCTTCCCGAATTCCACTCCGCCCGTTCCGCAAGGTAATTGAAGGGGTGCGCCACGGGCGCCGGGCATTCACGGTTTCCCCGCACGACGCACACACGTTCCGCCGACCGGAGCAGCACCTCCGGCCGCCTCCCGCGCTCCCGCGCCGGACGCGCGCATCATGTCCGGACGATCGGACCACCGGAAGGCAGCGATGGGCACCGAGACCGCGCACGCGGCTGTCGAGTCAGCGCCGAAACGGCATGGACGGGTCCTGATCGACTGGCTCACCACCACGGACCACAAGAAGATCGGGCACCTCTACCTGGGCACCTCGTTCCTCTTCTTCCTGGTCGCCGGGGTCATGGCGATGCTGATGCGGGCCGAGCTGGCGCGTCCCGGACTGCAGCTCATCGACAACCAGCAGTTCAACCAGGCGTTCACCCTGCACGGCACGATCATGCTGCTGCTCTTCGCGACACCGACCTTCGCCGGCTTCGCCAACGAGCTGGTACCGCTGCAGATCGGCGCCCCCGACGTCGCCTTCCCGCGGCTGAACATGTTCTCGTACTGGCTGTTCCTCTTCGGCGGCCTGATCGTGGTCGCCTCCCTCGCCGTGCCCAGCGGGCCGCCCGCCTTCGGCTGGACCGCCTACGCCCCGCTCAACAGTCTGGAGCGGATGCCGGGCATCGGCGCCGACCTGTGGATCATCGGGCTCGCGCTCTCCGGCTTCGGCACGATCCTCACCTCGGTGAACTTCCTGACGACGATCATCGGGATGCGCGCGCCGGGCATGACCATGTTCCGGATGCCGATCTTCACCTGGAACATCCTCTTCACGGCGGTCCTGGTGCTGATGGCCTTCCCGGTGCTCGCCGCCGCCCTGCTCGTCCTGGAGGCGGACCGGCGGTTCGGCTCGGTGGTCTTCCAGCCCGAGAGCGGCGGGACGCTGCTGTGGCAGCACCTCTTCTGGTTCTTCGGCCACCCCGAGGTCTACATCATCGCCCTGCCGTTCTTCGGCATCATCAGCGAGATCATCCCCGTCTTCGCCCGCAAGCCGATCTTCGGCTACACGACCCTGATCGCCGCGACGATGTCGATCACCGGGCTCTCGGTGGTGGTGTGGGCGCACCACATGTTCGTCACCGGTGCGGTGCTGCTGCCCTTCTTCTCCATGCTGTCGTTCCTCATCGCCGTGCCGACCGGCGTGAAGTTCTTCAACTGGACGGGCACGATGCTCAAGGGCTCGCTGTCCTTCGAGACCCCAATGCTGTGGTCGGTGGGCTTCCTGGTGTCGTTCCTCTTCGGCGGGCTGACGGGCATCATCCTGGCTTCGCCGCCGATGGACTTCCACGTCACCGACACGTACTTCGTGGTGGGCCACTTCCACTACACCGTCTTCGGCACGGTGGTCTTCGCCATGTTCGCCGGCTTCTCCTTCTGGTGGCCAAAGTTCACCGGCAAAATGCTCGACGAGCGGCTGGGCAAGGTCCACTTCTGGACCCTCTTCGTGGGCTTCCACCTCACGTTCCTGGTGCAGCACTGGCTCGGCGCGGAGGGGATGCCGCGGCGGTACTCCGACTATCTGGACGCCGACGGCTTCACCGCGCTGAACACCGTCTCCTCGATCGGCGCGTTCCTGCTCGGCATCTCCACGCTGCCGTTCCTGTACAACGTGTGGCTGACCGCCCGGTACGGCAAGAAGGTCGACGTGGACGACCCGTGGGGGTTCAGCCGCTCACTGGAGTGGGCGACGTCCTGCCCGCCGCCCCGCCACAACTTCGACGCCGTCCCGAAGATCCGCTCCGAGTCCCCGGCCTTCGACCTGCACCACCCGGAGTTCGCGGCCGTCGAGGAGCAGCACCTCAGGGAGCCCGCCGAGCCGAGCGCTCCAGGGCCCGGGAAAGCCGGTCCCTGACCATACGGATCCAGTCGTCCAGCGCGTGGGGTTCGACGACCTCGAACTCCAGGCCCAGGGTCATCACGTGGATGACGAGGTACTCCAGGCTCCCCGCGCCCGTGCGCAGCAGGCAGGTGTGGTCCCCGTCCGCCTCCAGGACGCCGTCCATGGGCCCGATCACCCGGGCGGCCTCGGCGAGCGGCACATGGAGCCGGACGGTCGCCTCGGCCGCGTAGGCCGCCGTCGAGACGCCCTTCGAGACGTAGGCGGCCAGGTCCCGCGCGGGCGGCTCTCGGGGCGGGAAGCGCGGGCCGTGCGGCGGCCTCGGCTCGATCCGGTCGGCCCGGAACGTACGCCAGCCGGCACGATCGAGATCCCAGGCGACCAGGTACCAGCGGCGCTCGGTGCAGACCAGGCGGTGCGGCTCGACCGAGCGGCGGGTGGCCGCGCCGCCGTGGTCGCGGTAGTCGAAGCGCAGCCGCTCGCTGTCCCGGCAGGCGTGGGCGAGTTCGGTCAGGACGGCGGGGTCGACCTGCTCCCCCGGGGCACGGAGCATCGGTACGGTGAAGGCGTTGAGCGCGCCGACCCGGCGCCGCAGCCGGCTCGGCAGCACCTGCTCCAGCTTGGCCAGGGCACGTACGGAGGTCTCGCCGATACCCTCGATGCCCTGGCCCGCGGCCGTGCGCAGGCCGACCGCGACGGCGACGGCCTCCTCGTCGTCGAGCAGCAGCGGCGGCAGCTCGGCGCCGGCCCCCAGCTGGTAGCCACCCCCGGTCCCGGGGCTGGCGTTGACCGGATAGCCGAGCTCACGCAGCCGGTCCACGTCCCGCCGCACGGTCCGCGGGGTGACCCCGAGCCGCTCGGCGAGATCGGCACCGGACCACTCGCGGTGGGCCTGCAGCAGGGAGAGCAGGCGCAGGAGTCGTGCGGAGGTCTCCAACATGGGGCCGAGTCTGCCAGGGGTCGCGGACAGCTACGGTCCTCGATGTACCGGGGCCGGAAGCCGGCGGCCGCTCAGCGGAACCGGCGGACCAGGACCCCGACCCGGCGCTTCAGCTCGTACACGGCGTCGATCGCACCGCCGACGGCCCGGTGGGCGCCGTCCGAGACACCGCCGTGTGTGCGACGGCTCGCGCCCCGCGCGACCAGCTCCGTCCAGATCTCCTCGTGGCGGGCCGCGATGCGCACCGGGTCGAAGCGTTCGGACGCCATCAGCGCGGCGCGGGCCGTCTTGGCGCGCAGTTCGTCGTCCTCGATGAGTTCGAGCAGGGCCCGGGCGATGGCGGCCACGTCGTCGACCGGCACCAGGCGGCCGTCGACCCCGTCCTCGATGATCTCGCGGGGCCCGTGGCAGTCGGTGGAGACGACCGGGAGGCCACATCGCATCGCCTCGACGATGGTCATGCCGAAGGACTCGCGCAGCGAGGTGACGGCGGCGATCGAGCCCTTCGCCCACTCCGGTTCCATCGGGTTGGCCCAGCCCATGAGGAAGACGTTCTCCTCGAGACCCTGGTCCTTGATGCGCCTCGCGAGCGCGCCCTTCATGTCGTCGACCGCATCCCCGGTGCCGTAGATGCGCAGCTTCCAGTCCGGGCGGGCCGCGGCCACCTCGGCGAACGCGTCGATCAGCACGTCGTACCGCTTCACCCGGGTCAGCCGGCCCGCCGCGACGACGATCCGCGCGGCGGGATCGGCGGGCGGCACGCTCGGCGCGGGCACGCTGTTGGGCACCGCGTCGATCCGTACGCCCGGCAGCTTCAGCCGGGAGCGGTAGGACCGGGCGTCGGCCTCGGTGACCGTCGTGACGGCGTCCAGAAGCGCGTACTGGTGGCGGATTTCGCGGCGGAGCCGGAAGGTGTGGCCGGCCAGGACCAGGTGCTCCTGGCCGACGAGGACAGGGCCGCGGCGGGCCTGCTTGGCGAGGTGGACGTTGAGTCCGGGGCGGGTGGCGACGAGCACGTCGGCCTCGACGTCCGCCAGGTGCGCGCCGATGCGGGCGTCGGTGAGCGCGCTGTACTGCTTCCACCGGCCGTCGCCGCGCGGGAAGACCGTGGCGGGCCGGGCGAAGTCGGGGTGTTCGCCGTCGTATCCGGGGCTGTTCTTCCGCAGATCGACGAGGTGACGCAGGGTCACCCCGGGGGGCAGGCCGAGGATCGGCTCGTCGCGGTGCCGGAAGACGGAGACGATCTCCACCTCGTGGCGCTCCGCCAGGACCTGGGCGAGGGTGAACGTCGTCCGGATGGTTCCGCCGATGTGGTAGGCGTTGTGGAGCAGAAAGGAGATGCGCATCGGGCTGCCGGTTCCCCCTGGTCAAGTGGTCGGTCGTGGGCGACTGTACTGCCCGCCCGGCGTCGTCCGCCCCGGCACCCGCTTCACGGCCGGTAGCCGAGCTGGGGGACGGTGGCGCAGTTCGTGGACATGTCCCCCTGCGTGACCCAGCCCCGTCCGTCCTGCCAACGGGCCACGGACAGGCAGGTCTGACGGGTCTTCGGCGGCTCGGCGAGCTTCTCGAAGCGGACGGGGAGCAGCAGACCGCGGGCGGTGTACGGCTCCGGCCGGTTGAGGAACTCCTCGACGCAGGCCCGCGTGAGCCGGTCCCCGCAGGACCGTGCCGCGTCCGTGAACCACATGGCGGCGGCCCAGCCCTCCAGTTGCCACTGGGAGAGCGGCCGGTCCCCCATCGCCGTCCGGAACTCCCGTACCGCCGGATGCCCGGTGTCCTCGTGGTTGCGGCTGGATCCGGTCACGAACAGCGCCTCGCGGCAGGCAGGGGAGGCGGCGTAGTCGCGGGAGACGGTGGAGGACCAGTTCTGGACGTTCGTCACCTTGGCGGTGACCCGGACGCCGAGCGCGTCCATCGCCTCGCAGAGCCGGGCGTTGCCGTGCGTGTCCAGGGCGTCGAAGACGAGGTCGGCGCCCTGCGCCCGCAGATCCGCCGCGACGGCGCGGAAGTTGGGCAGGGCGAAGTCCACCTGTTCGCCGACGACCCGGTAGCCCTCGGCCCGCAGCCCCTCGGAGATCAGCCGGGCGTAGGCGGTGGAGGCGGCCTGGTTGTAGGCGACGACCGCGGCGGTACGGGCGCCGTGCTCGCGCTTGAACCAGCGGTAGACCTCGGTCCCGCCGTACAGCACCCCGTCCCAGCCGGGCGCCTTGCCGGTGCGCGGGGCCGAGCTGCCGTAGATCCCGTACAGATGCGGATAGGTGTCGTACGCGGGTGTGAGCGGCTGGCCGCCGATGTCGGGGACGCCGGCCTTCGCGACGAGCGGGGCTCCGGCGTAGTCGAGGGCGGTGGTGGCGACCAGGGCGAACACCTTCTGTTCGTCGAGGAGCCGGTGCACGCACGCGTTGTTGCCGACACCGCTGCCGCCGTCGTCGCAGGTGACGACCTCGACGCGGCGTCCGTCGAGGCCGCCGCGGGCGTTGAGCGCGTCGAACCAGGCGCGGGCGCCGTCGCGGGGGCCGGTGAAGGTGTCGCCGCCGACGGGGCTCGTGGCGCTGGTGATGACGCCGACCCGGAGCGGCTCACCGCCGGAGGGGAAGGTGACGGTGGGCCGCGTCTCGAACGCGCGCTCCGGGAGCCGGCTGCCGCAGGCGGTGGCGAGGGCGAGCAGTGCGGCGAGGAGCAGCGCCGTGGCGGCCTCAGCAGCCCGGAACGTTCGCACCGCTGAGCTGCACCAGGCCGCAGAGGGTCTTCTCGGACACCTTCCAGGTGTCGTCCTGGTGGACGGCCGTGCCCTTGGAGTCGGGCAGGGCGGGCGAACCGCCGACCAGCAGGTCCCAGGTCACGTCCGCGTCGTTCGGCGAGGTGAACACGATGCCCTTGACCTTGGCGGAGGACATCGCCGCGTTCTTGTCGCCCGCGAAGGCGCTGAGGACGGGTCGCATCTCCTCGCCGTTCTCGAGCAGCCCGACCTTCTCGTCCACGGGCGTCTTCGGGTCGAAGAACGCCGTCCAGTTCTTGGTGATCTCCGCCTTCGCGGCGGCCGGGTCGGACGGCTGGTCACCCGCCGGCTCGGTCGGTGTCGTCTCCGTCGGCGCGGGCGGGACGACGGGGGTCGTCTCGTCCGCCGGGGTGCCGTTGCCGTCGTCCCCGCAGCCCGCGAGAACGGGCCCGAGCACCAGCACGGACGCGGCCGCCAGGGCCGCGAGACGTGAGCGGGAGCGAGGGCGTCCACCGTGTCTCTCGAGAACCATCTGGCTCACCACCGGGTGTCCGTCGAGGCCGGGCGGCCTGATGATTCCAGGGTGTGCCGGTTCCGGGCATAGTGCAAGGAAGAGGGCATCGGGGGGCAGATCCGAGGGAGGTCCCGTGCCGACGTCCCGGGCACTGCTGTGGAGCGGCCTCGCGACGGCCGCCGGGGGCGCCGTGCTCTGCGTCCTCGGGTGGTACGGCATCTCCGGCGAACGCTTCGCGGAGCGCCAGTTGCCCTATCTCGCCTCGTGCACGGTGCCGGGGGCCGCGCTGATCGTGGCCGGGGCGGTCCTGGCCGGAGCGGCGGGCCGGATCCCGGTGCGCGGGCCCGCGCCTCCCGACGAGGGCCCGGAGGACTCGGCGCCGCCCTCCTCGGACGAGCCTCCCGTGCGGGTGCCGGGCGGGACGCTCGCGCACCGGCCGGACTGCCCGCTGGTGGCGGGCCGGGCGGACACCGGACCGGCGGGGGACGCGGAACTCGCCCCCTGCCCGGTGTGTGAGCCGTGGCCTCGCTGACGTACGACCTCACGCTCGCCGGTCTCGCGGTCGGCAGCGCGGCCGCGCTCACCGGCATCGGGCTGATCGTCACGTACCGCGCGACCGGCGTGCTCAATCTGGCGCACGGCGCGATCGCCATGGTCTGCGCGTACGTCCTGCGGCAGATGGTCGTGGAGTGGGGCTGGCCGCTGCCGCTGGGCGCGCTCCTGACCCTGCTGGTGGTCGCTCCCGGGATCGGTCTGGTCCTCGACCGGGCCGTGTTCCGGCCGCTCGCGCTCCTCGGCTCCGGCCCGGCGCAGACCCTGGTGGCCTCCATCGGGGTCTTCGTGCTGCTCGTGGGCGGGGCGGCGCTGGTGTGGGGCGGCGGGGCGCGGGCGGACGCGCCGGTGCTGCTCGGCGACGATCCGTGGGTCCAGCTCGCGGTGGTCGTGCTGCTGGCGGTGGCGGTGGGGGCCGTGACGCGGTGGACCCGGTTCGGGCGGGAGCTGCGGGCCGTGGTCGACAACCGGCCGCTGGCGATGCTGGGCGGGATCGACGCGGACCGGGTGTCGGCGGCGGGCTGGGCGTTCGGCGCGTTCACCGCGGGGCTGACGGGGGTGCTGCTCGCGCCTCATGTGCGCCTCGATCCGTACGGGATGCCGCTCCTCGTCGTCGAGGTGATCGCGGTCGCGGTGGTCGCGAGGATGCGGAGCCTGCCGGTGGCGATCGTGACCGCGCTGGTGATCGGCGTGGCCCAGGCGCAGCTGACCCGCTTCCACCCGGAGGGGGTCGCGGGGCCCTTGGTGCAGGCGGTCGGCGCGAACCTGTTCGTGGTGGCGCTGCTGGTGGCGGCGCTCGTGCTGCCGGGCGTCGGCGGCCGCGGGCGGGACGCCCTGCCGCCGCCGTCGGGGCGGACCCGGATCCCGGCCGGCGCCTGGTTCACGGCAGGTGTGCTCTTTCTGCTCCCCCTGGGCTTCGCGGGCACGGACCTGCACACCTCGGTGCAGGTGCCGGCGCTCGCGATCGTGCTGCTGTCGCTGGTGGTGGTGACGGGCCGGGGCGGGCAGATCGCGCTCGGGCAGGCGGCGTACGCGGGTCTGGGCGCGCTGTTCACGGCGCTTCTGGCGGCGGGGGGCCTGCCGGAGCTCGTGGCGCTGGGGCTCGCGGTGCTGCTCGTGGCTCCGCTGGGCCTGGTCACGGGGTGGCCGGCGATCCGCCGCCACGGGCTCGCGCTGGCGCTGGCGACGCTGGCGGTCGGGGTGGCGGTGAGCCGGTTCGTCTTCGCGCAGCCGTACGCGACGGCCGGCCTGCAGCTCGGCCGCCCGGCGGGCTTCTCGGACGACCGCCGCTACTACGCCCTGGAGCTCCTGGTCCTGGCCGGCTGCCTGCTGCTGGTCGCGGCGCTGCGGCGGGGACGTACGGGGAGGGCGCTCGCCGCGCTGCGCGACCACGAGGCGGGCGCGGAGGCGGCCGGGGTCCGGGTGAGCGTCCTCAAGCTCCTGGCCTTCGTCCTGGGAGCGGCCCTGGCCGCTCTCGGCGGCGGTCTGCTGGGCATGGGCCTGCGGGCTTTCGACCCGGAGGCGTACGACCCGGTCCGCGGGCTCCTCTGGTTCGCCGCGATCATCGTCCTGGGCGCCGACAGCCTCCTCTCCCCGCTGGCCGCCGCGGCGCTCCTGGTCGGCCTGGACGCGGGCACACGGGGCGGCGTGGCGGCGGCCGCGGTGGGGGTCCTGGCCGCGCTGGTGGGCCGGGTGCCCCCGCTGACCTCCTGGCTGCCCTCATGGAGCCGGCCGACCGCGAAGGGAACGAGCGCCGCCGCCCGGCCGCGCGAGGAGCCGGTGACCTCGGGCCTCCTGCCCACCGCCGCGGGCACGGGGCCGCGCACAGACGCACCCCATGCGCGGGGCCCTGTGACAGCCGGGGCGCCGCCCCTTGCCCCACCGGCCGACGACCACGACGCGGCAGACGCCGACGGCACGGGGCCGGCCACCGATGTGCCCGGCACGCCGGGCGCGGTGACAGCCGGGGCTTCACCCCCGGCCCCACCGGCCGAGGACCAGGGCGCGGCAGGCCCCGACGCCACGGGGCCGGACTCGGGGGGCGGACCCGGAGACACACCTCCCCGTCGCGCGGCCCGGCCGGGTGGGAAGCCTGGCCCGGCCGGAGGCCCGGCGAGGCTCCCCCGCAAGCCCGCGCCCGCCCCCGTACGGCTCCGCGCCCGCCACCTCACGCTCACCTATCCCGGCGGCCTCACGGCCCTCACCGACGTCAGCCTCGACCTCGTCCCCGGCCGCGTCACCGCCCTCGTCGGCCCCAACGGCGCCGGTAAGAGCACTCTCTTCGACTGCCTCGCCGGCACCCTGCGCCCCACCCGTGGGCGGGTCACCCTCGACGGCGGCGACATCACGGCCCGCCCCGCCCACGCCCGGACGCGGCTGGGCGTCGCCCGGTCCTTCCAGCAGCTCGCCGTCTTCCCCTCCCTCACCGTCGAGGACAACGTCCGCCTCGGCGCCGAGCAGGGCCACCACCGCTCCCCCGCCACCACCGAACAGGCGCTCCGCCTCCTCGGCCTGTCCGGTGCGGTCCGCCACCGCCCGGCCGCCGGCCTCCCCACCGGGACCCTGCGCCGGGTCGAGCTGGCCCGGGCGCTCGCCGGGGGCCCGCACACCCTCCTCCTGGACGAGCCCACCGCCGGTCTGGACGCCGCGGAGACCGCCGCCCTGGCCCGGGTCCTGGCCGCCCTCGCCGCCGACGGCCTCACCCTCCTCGTCGTCGAGCACGACCCGGACCTCGTCGCCGGCCTGGCCCACACCGTCCACACCATGGAGGGAGGCCGGATCGTGTCATGAGCGTCGAGATCGCCCTGCGCGCCGCCCGCGTGCGGTACGGCCCCCTGGAGGCCCTGCACGGCGTCGACCTGCCCGTCCCGTCCGCCACGGTCACCGTCCTCGTCGGCCGCAACGGCTCCGGCCGCACCACGGCCCTGCGCGCGCTCGCCGGGACCGTTCCCCTGGCCTCCGGCAGGGTCCTCTGGCGCGGTGCGGACGTGACCCGTCTCCACGCCCACGACCGGGCCCGGCGCGGTCTGTGCTTCGTCCCCGATCTGCGCGCGGTGTACGCGACGCTCACGGTCGCCGAGAACCTGGACCTGTGCCCCGGGGACCCCGCCCCTGCCCTGGCGGCCTACCCCGAGCTCGCGCCCCTCCTCACCCGTCCCGCGGGCACCCTGTCCGGCGGCGAGCGCCGGATGCTCGCCCTCTCCCGGGCCCTGCTGACCCCCGCCCGGGTGCTCCTGGTCGACGAGCCGTCCCTGGGCATGTCGCCCAGCGTCTCCTCCCGTACGTACCGGCTGCTCGCCGCGCTCGCCCGGCCGGGCGGCGCCGCCGTGGTGCTGGCCGAGCAGCAGCCCCCGCCCGGGCTGCCGCCCGGCACGCTGCTGCACGAACTCCGGCGCGGCTCCCTCGCCTTCAGCGGGGAGGCCGCCGAGTTCACCGCAGGACGGTGAGGGGCGAGATGCGCAGCATCGTCCCCGTCATGAGCCGGTTCGGGTCCGCCCCGACGAGGCCGCGGTTCGCCGTGTACAGCGCCTGCCAGCCGCCGGCGATCCCGAAGCGCCGGGCGACCGAGCTGAGCGAGTCGCCCGGCTGCACCACGTGGGCCCGTCCGCTCAGCCCGTACCGCTTCGAGCACGCCGGCCAGGCCGCCCACCCCTGGGTGCGCAGGACCTCCTCCGCGACGGTGATCTGCTGCTGACGGGTCGCCAGGTCGGCGCGCCGGGCGTAGCGCAGGCCGCCGTGCTCCTCCCAGGTCGGCTGCCAGAACTGGAGCCCGCCGTAGAAGCCGTTGCCGGTGTTGATGTGCCAGCGGCCGCTGCTCTCGCACTCGGCGACGCAGCCCCAGGGCCACTGGTCCTTCGCGCAGGCGTGGGCGGGGGCGGCGGACGGGTGTGACGCCCGCGCCGTCGGCTGTGCCTGGGCCGGTGCGGGGACGAGGGCCATCAGCGCGGCGGCGGTCGCCCCGGCTGCCCACAATCTGATCTTCGACATCGCGGCAGGCTAGGCGCGCCACCCGCGCGCCGGCGGTGTGCCGCGCGGGGCGGCCCGCATCCCCACCCGGTCGGAGTCACACAAGTTGCCGGACCGGTACGCGTGACCCCGGCCGATCCTTCCCCGTTGAACTCGTCATGAGACGAGCCGGGAACCGCCCGGCGTCGCACGTACCGAGTCCAGGGAGCCCCCCGTGCCGCGCATGCTCGACGTCAGCGAGGACGTACGCGCCGAGATCGGCGACGAAGAAGCGGACCGGCTGCTCGCCGGCGACAACGCCCCGGGCAGCTACGACTGCACCTCCTGCCGCACGCCGGGCGACTCCGAGCAGGAGCGTACGAGCACCGTTCTGTTCGTCGGCGAGGAGACGGCCGTCCTGGCGTTCGCCCACGCCAGCTGCATTCCGTCCCAGGTGGTCCAGGTCGCGGAGGAGCAGCTTCAGGGCGCCGTCCGTTCCATCGCCGCGACGGACGCGGCGGACGCGCTCGGCGCCGCCCACCCCGAGCAGGCCGTTCTCGGGGTGACCAGCGGGCTCGTGCTGATCGAGGGCGAGCTGCACCCGGCCCTCGTCGTCGAACCGACGGCGCCGGTCGCCCGGCCGGGCTCGGACGGGCTGAGCGACGAGTTCCTGCCGCTCCTGGTCGAGCAGGGTTTCCAGCCCGTCGCCGATGTGAACCAGAAGCCGGGCGTCCTGCCCGGCTGGTCCGTGCTCGTCGCCATGGGCCAGCTGCACTCCGTGCTCCAGCCCGGTACGGGCGGTCTCGGCCAGGTCGCCTGGTGGCAGGCGCACCAGCCGCTCCAGGTCACCGAGGGCTGGCGTGCGGCGGCCAACAAGTCGCACACGGTCCTGGTCTTCGCCGCCCCGGTGGGCTCGATCGGTCAGCAGCCGCGCGAGGACCTGCTGCGCGACGCTCTGGAGAAGGCGGCGGCCAACGGCAGGCTGGTCGCCGCCGCGATGCCGCTGGCCGGCACGTGAGGGAGCACGGACACACCGGCTTAGGGCCATCGGGGGCCGGTTCGTGGGTGCCGACCGTTCCCCGCCCCCGGGGGACGCCGGTTTCCGAGAGCCGCCCGCATCCGACGGACCACGAGGTCGTTGGCACATACGTGCACACTTACGACCCACTCCGCCAGCAGTATCCGAGCCAGATCCCTTCCATGCGCCCCGCTCAGGACGTCGCGGCCGGCCAGTCGGCCACGCCGATCTACGACGCCCTGTACTCGGAGTTCCGACGGTCGTTCCGGACCCTGCCGGGCGACCGCAGCGGCGAGGACGATCTGGGCTTCCGGTCCTTCGGTACGCCGGTGGCCTCGGGGCTCTACGGCACGGGGGCCGGGCAGGGCAGCCGGTACGGGACGTATCCGGCTGCGTGGTCGGCGCAGCACCACACCCAGGCGGCGCTGCCGCCGGGGCCCCGCAGGGGGCTGTAGGCAGCGCGGCGGTACGGCGGAGGGGGGGGGGGGGGGGGGGGCGGGCCCCCCCCCCTCTTTTCCCCCCCCCCCCCCCCCCCTCCCCCCCCCCTCTCTCCCCCCCCTTCCTCGCCGTATGTCCCCCCCG
>NZ_JBVHWN010000018.1:80466-125172 GCF_055564335.1 Streptomyces sp. NPDC029139
GGAGGGGGGGGGGGGGGGGGGGGGGGTGGGGGGGGGGGGGGGGGGGGGGGGGGGGGGGTGGGGGGGGGGGGGGGGGGCCCCCCCCCCCCCCCCCTCCGCCGTTCTCGTACGACCGTTCTCGTCGCGCGACTACTTCTTGCGGCCGCGCTTCTCGCGGACGCGGACCGAGATGTGGATCGGGGTGCCCTCGAAGCCGAACTCCTCGCGCAGCCGGCGCTCGACGAAGCGGCGGTAGCCGGCCTCCAGGAAGCCGGAGGCGAAGAGGACGAAGCGCGGCGGCTTGGTGCCCGCCTGCGTACCGAAGAGGATGCGGGGCTGCTTGCCGCCGCGGATCGGGTGCGGGTGGGCGGCGACCAGCTCGCCGAGGAAGGCGTTCAGCCGGCCGGTGGGGACGCGGGTCTCCCAGCCGGCGAGCGCGGTCTCGATGGCCGGGACGAGCTTGTCCATGTGGCGGCCGGTCTTGGCGGAGACGTTGACGCGGGGCGCCCAGGCGACCTGCTGCATCTCGGTCTCGATCTCGCGCTCCAGGTAGTAGCGCCGCTCCTCGTCGAGCTCGTCCCACTTGTTGTACGCGATGACGAGGGCACGGCCCGACTCGACCGCCATGGTGATGATGCGCTGGTCCTGGACCGAGATGTTGTCGGTGGTGTCGATCAGGACGACGGCGACCTCGGCCTTCTCGACCGCGGCGGCGGTGCGCAGGGAGGCGTAGTAGTCGGCGCCCTCCTGGAGGTGGACCTTCTTGCGGATACCGGCGGTGTCCACGAACTTCCAGGTCTTGCCGCCGAGCTCGATCAGCTCGTCGACCGGGTCGCGGGTCGTGCCGGCCATCTCGTTGACGACCACGCGGTCCTCGTTGGCGACCTTGTTCAGGAGCGAGGACTTGCCGACGTTCGGACGCCCGATGAGGGCGATGCGGCGGGGGCCGCCGATGGCGTTGCCGAAGGTCTGTGCCGGGGCCTCCGGCAGGGCCTCCAGGACGGCGTCGAGCATGTCGCCCGTACCACGGCCGTGCAGCGAGGACACGGGGTACGGCTCGCCCAGGCCCAGCGACCACAGGGCGGTGGCGTCGGCCTCGCCGGAGGGGCCGTCCACCTTGTTGGCGCAGAGCACGACGGGCTTGCCGGCGCGGCGCAGCAGCTTGACGACGGCCTCGTCGGTGTCGGTGGCGCCGACGGTGGCGTCCACGACGAAGACACAGGCGTCGGCCGCCTCGATGGCGTACTCGGCCTGGGCGGCGACGGAGGCGTCGATGCCGAGGACGTCCTGCTCCCAGCCGCCGGTGTCGACGACCTTGAAGCGGCGGCCGGCCCACTCGGCCTCGTACGTGACGCGGTCGCGGGTGACGCCGGGCTTGTCCTCGACGACGGCCTCGCGACGGCCGATGATCCGGTTCACCAGGGTCGACTTGCCGACGTTCGGGCGGCCGACGACGGCGAGGACGGGGAGCGGGCCGTGCCCGGCCTCCTCGATCGCGCCCTCGACCTCCTCGACGTCGAAGCCCTCTTCCGCGGCGAGCTCCATGAACTCCGCGTACTCGGCGTCGCCAAGTGCCCCGTGGTCGTGCTGGTCGTTCATGAAGTCCGTTCCTTGATCATTCGTGGTCGGTGGGTGCGAACCCACTACTCAGAGTCTCACTCAGCGCCCGGTGAGGCGCCTGGCGTTTTTCAGGTGGGCGGTGAGCCGCTCCTGAATCCGTACGGTGGCGTCGTCCAGCGCCTTGCGGGTGCGGCGGCCGCTGCCGTCGCCGGCCTCGAAGGCGTCGCCGAAGACGACGTCGACGCGGCTGCGCAGCGGGGGCAGCGCCTTGACCAGCCGTCCGGGGCTGTCGGAGCCCCCCAGGACGGCGACGGGCACGATCGGCGCGCCGCTGCGGACGGCGAAGTAGGCGAGGCCGGCGCGCAGGGAGGCGAAGTCGCCCTCGCCGCGGGTGCCCTCCGGGAAGATCCCGAGGACGCCGCCGTGCTCCAGGACCGCCAGGGCGTTGCCGATGGCGTTCCGGTCCGTGCTCTCGCGGTCCACCTTGACCTGCCCGATGCCCTCCAGGAAGGGCCCGAGGGGCCCGACGAAGGCTTCCTTCTTGATCAGGAAGTGCACGGGGCGGGGGGCGGTGCCCATGAGCATGGGGCCGTCGATGATGTGCGCGTGGTTGACGGCGAGGATGACGGGGCCGGCGGACGGCACGCGCCAGGCGCCGAGGACGCGCGGCTTCCACAGGCCGTACATCAGTCCGACGCCGATGCCGCGCCCGACGGCGGCGCCCTTCCGGGAGGGCTGGGTCACTGGGTGGCCGCCCTCTTCTCCTCCACCAGGGTCACGACGCACTCGATGACCTGGTCCAGGGTGAGGTCGGTGGTGTCGACCTCGACGGCGTCGTCGGCCTTGGCGAGCGGGGAGGTCTTACGGCTGGAGTCGGCCGCGTCCCGCTTGATCAGGGCCTGCCGGGTGGCGGCCACGTCGGCGCCCTTGAGTTCGCCGGAGCGGCGGGCGGCGCGGGCCTCGGGGGACGCGGTGAGGAAGATCTTCAGGTCGGCGTCCGGCAGGACCGTGGTGCCGATGTCGCGCCCCTCGACGACGATGCCGCCCTCGGCGCTCTTGGCGATGGTCCGCTGGAGCTCGGTGATCAGGGTCCGCACCTCGGGGACGGCGCTGACGGCGCTGACCTTGGAGGTGACCTCCTCGGTACGGATGGGCCCGGCGGCGTCGGCCCCGTCGACGGTGATCGTCGGGCGGGCCGGGTCGGTGCCGGAGACGATGACGGGCTTGGCGGCCGCGTTGGCGACGGCCTCCGCGTCGTCGACGTCCACGCCGTTGCTGATCATCCACCAGGTGATCGCCCGGTACTGCGCGCCGGTGTCCAGGTAGCTCAGCCCCAGCTTGGCGGCGACCGCCTTCGAGGTGCTCGACTTGCCCGTGCCGGAGGGCCCGTCGATGGCGACGATCACGGTTTCCACGGTGGGGAACACCTTCCTGGGGTGAGCGGTGCGGCCTCGCGGACGTGCGCGGCCTACACAAGGTTACCGAGTCCCGGCCACCCATCTGGCCGAGCGGGCTCCCCGCGCCCGGAACGGGCACCGCCACCGTGGCGCGCGTCCGCCCGTTCAGGCGGCTCGGCGGAGCCGTCAGCTCACCCCGCCCTGAGCGCCCAGCCCCGTTCCTCGAGCGCGGCGCCGAGCACCGGCGCGGCCGAGGGCTCCACCATCAGCTGCACGAGACCGGCCTGCTGGCCCGTCGCGTGCTCGATGCGGACGTCCTCGATGTTGACGCCCGCCCGGCCCGCGTCCGCGAAGATGCGGGCGAGCTCGCCGGGCTGGTCGCTGATGAGGACGGCGACGGTCTCGTACTGCGCCGGCGCCGCGCCGTGCTTGCCCGGAACCCGGGCGCGGCCGGCGTTGCCGCGGCGCAGGACGTCCTCGACGCCGCTGGTGCCCTCCCGCCGCTTCTCCTCGTCCGTGGACTGCAGGGAGCGCAGGGCCCGGACGGTCTCGTCGAGGTCGGCGGCGACGCCGGCGAGGACGTCGGCGACCGGCCCGGGGTTCGCCGTGAGGATCTCGACCCACATGCGGGGGTCGGAGGCCGCGATGCGGGTGACGTCGCGGATGCCCTGTCCGCACAGCCGTACGGCCGTCTCGTCCGCCTCCTCCAGGCGCGCGGCGACCATGGACGAGACCAGCTGCGGGGTGTGCGAGACGAGCGCGACGGCGCGGTCGTGCGCGTCCGCGTCCATGACGACCGGGACGGCGCGGCAGAGCGCGACCAGCTCCAGGGCCAGGTTCAGCACCTCGGTGTCGGTGTCGCGGCCGGGCGTGAGCACCCACGGCCGCCCCTCGAAGAGGTCGGCGGTCGCGGCCAGCGGGCCGGAGCGCTCCTTGCCCGACATGGGGTGCGTGCCGATGTACGCGGTGAGGTCGAGGCCCAGCTCCTCCAGCTCGCGCTTCGGGCCGCCCTTGACGCTCGCCACGTCGAGGTAGCCGCGGGCGAGCCCGTCGCGCATCGCCGTGGCGAGGGTGGTCGCCACGTGGGCCGGGGGCACGGCGACGATCGCGAGGTCGACGGGCCCCTCGGGCGCCTCGTCCGTACCGGCGCCGAGCGCCGCCGCCGTACGGGCGCGGGCGGGGTCGTGGTCGCGGAGGTGGACGGTGACGCCCCGTCCGGCGAGGGCGAGCGCCGCGGAGGTGCCGATGAGGCCGGTGCCGATGACGAGCGCGGTTCTCATCGGACGGGCTCCTTGACCTGCTGGTGCATGTGTCCGACCTCGTCCCTTTCCGGCCGGACGGCGTTCCGGACCGCTCGTACCGCCACGTGGTGCTCCCTGCCTGACCCGATCTGTGCTCCGACCAGCCTAGTCAGGGGCTCGGGCGCTCCGCCCGGGCGACCGCCCTCCGAGACGGGCCTGCCGTGGCGCGGCCGGCCCGGGAGGGCTCGCGGTACAACTGTCGGCATGCTTCTCCATGTCGTACCGCTGGACGAATGGTCCGCCGGCCCCGAGCTGCCCTACGCGCCGCCGTCGCTGGCCTCCGAGGGCTTCGTGCACTGCTCGCCGGACGAGTCGGCGGCGCTGACCGTCGCCGACGCGCACTACCGCGGCGTCCACGGCCCGCTCCTGGTGCTCGTCCTGGACGAGACCCGGCTGAGCGCCGAGGTCCGCTGGGAGGGGTCGGAGGACGCGCTGTTCCCGCATGTGTACGGACCGATCGAGCGGGCGGCCGTCACGGCCGTCCTGGAGGTACGCAGGGACGCGGACGGCCGTGCGAGGGAGCTGACCCCCTGGGTCTAGGGGCCGCAACACCCCGCTAGGGCGTGTTGCGGCCCCAGCGGGGGGAGCGCCCCAGCAAGCTGTACGGCATGACACCACAAGCCTCGCCCCGCCGTACCGTGCTGCTGGCCGGTGCGGGTTCCGTCGCCGCACTCGCCACCGGCTGCGGGTCGGACGGCGACGACGGCGGCACGACCTCGCCGACGACCTCACCGCCGGCCTCTCCGACGGCCGATGCGACGACGGAGTCACCGACGGAACCGACGTCCGGGGCGACGTCCGGGCCGGCCTCCTCCGCGCCCGGCGGGAAGGCCCTCGCCAAGACCACGGGGATCCCGGTCGGCGGTGGCACGGTCTTCAAGGAGGAGAAGGTCGTCGTCACCCAGCCGACGGCCGGTGAGTTCAAGGCGTTCTCCGCGATCTGCACCCACCAGGGCTGCACCGTCGGCAAGGTCGAGAACGGCACGATCGACTGCCCCTGTCACGGCTCCAGGTTCCGTATCGCGGACGGCTCGGTCGCCGCGGGCCCGGCGACGCGGCCGCTCCCGGCCGAGCAGATCACCGTATCGGGAGACACCATCACCCTCGCGTAATCTGTCGCGCATGACTTCGACGGACCTGGTGCGCGACCACACGATCTACTCCTGCGTCATGGGGTCGCGCGCTTTCGGTCTGGACACCGAGGGCAGTGACACCGACCGGCGGGGCGTCTTCCTCGCCCCGACCCCCCTCTTCTGGCACTTCGACAAGCCGCCGGCGCATGTCGAGGGGCCGGGCGAGGAGCAGTTCAGCTGGGAGCTGGAACGCTTCTGCGAACTGGCGCTGCGCGCCAACCCCAACGTCCTGGAGTGCCTGCACTCCCCCGTGGTCGAGCACATCGACGACACCGGCCGTGAACTCGTCGCGCTGCGCGAGGCGTTCCTCTCCCGCCGGGCCCACCAGACCTTCGTGCGGTACGCCGGCGGCCAGCGCAGGAAGCTCGACGCGGACGTCCGCCAGTACGGGGAGCCGCGCTGGAAGCACGCCATGCACCTGCTGCGCCTGCTCATGAGCTGCCGCGACCTGCTGCGGACCGGCGAGCTGACGATCCACGTCGGCGACGAGCGGGAACGCCTCCTCGCCGTGAAGCGCGGCGAGGTCGCCTGGCACGAGGTGGAGTCCTGGATGGACCGCCTCACCGAGGAGGCGGACGCGGCGGCCGGCGGCTCGCCCCTCCCCTCCGACCCTGACCACGGCCGCGTCCAGGACTTCCTGGTCCGCGCCCGCCGCGCCTCGGCCCTGAGCGCGCTCTAGAACACCTCGGACGTTCTCTCGAGGCGGGTCCGCACGACGAAGTCGTGCAGGGCGTCGTGCGCCCTGGGGGCGTCCCCGAGCGCCGAGGCGGCCTGCGCCGCGTCCAGCACGCCGTGGAGCGCCTCCACGTCACGGCGGACGCGCACAAGGTCGACCTCCGCGGGCCCGTGCTCGGCCGCCGCCTTCGCGGCGATCAGCTCCGGGACGTACGCGGGCGCCTCGGCCACCTCCCCGACCAGCGTGGGCAGATGTGCCTGGACCTCGCCCGCCCGCATGAGGTGGATCCCGGTGAGCAGCGCGCGGAGGGTGTAGAGCAGCGGCTTCAGCTCCTGGGACTTCTCGAACAGCCGCCACTGCGTCGCGGCGAACCCACGGTAGTGAGACGCGTGGTGGCTGGTGAGCACATGCGGCGCCAAGGCGACCAGCTCGGCATGGGCCTCGGAGGTGTGCGCCACCAACGGGGACAGCAGCTGCTCCAGTACGTAACCGTTGCGGCGCAGCATCAGCCGGACGAACTTCCGCAGGTCGTGCGTGACGAGGTCCATCTCCACGCCGTCCCGGTCCCACATCCGGGACCGGGTCTCCTCGGGTTCACGCAGCCCGATCAGCCCCTCCACCGGCAGGAGGTGCGCACCGCGCAGGTCCACGTCCGAGTCACGGGACGGAAATCCGTACAGATGCGCCCCCGAGACGGTGGCGAAGACCAGGGGGTCGGGCTGTTCCGCCACCACGGCGGAGAGGTCGACTTCGGGTACGAGAGCTACGGTCATGGATCAAGCGTCCCAGAGCGCCCCGAGCGCCAACAGCTCGTCCCGGTGCTCGATCCGCTCGACCCATTCCTTCGGCCATGCGCCGGCGCCCAGGTGGGCGCCCGCGAAAGCGCCCGCCAGGCAGGCGATCGAGTCCGAGTCGCCGCGGGTGCAGGCGGCGCGGCGGAGGGCCGTGAGCGGGTCCTCGGGGAAGAGCAGGAAGCTGAGGAGTCCGGTGGCCAGGGCCTCTTCGGCGATCCAGCCGTCGCCGGTGTACGTGCAGGGGTCCAGCTCGGGGTCGGCGGTGCGCTGGACGGCGTCGAGCCTTTCGAGCACCGCCAGGCACTCGTCCCAGCCGCGCTCGATGAAGTGCCGGGCCGAGGGGTCCTGGGAGCGGGTCCACAGGTCTCCGAGCCAGGCGTCGCGGTAGACGGAGCGGCTCTCGTAGGCGTACGAGCGCAGGTGTCCGACGAGCCCCGTCGGGTCGACGCCCTGGGCCAGCAGGTACACCGCGCGGGCCGTCAGGTCGGAGGCGGCCAGCGCCGTCGGGTGCCCGTGGGTGAGGGCCGACTGCAGCTGCGCCGCGCCGGACCGCTGGTCCTCGCCCAGGCCCGGGACGAGCCCGAGGGGCGCGACGCGCATGTTGGCGCCGCAGCCCTTGGAGCCGATCTGGCTGGCGTCCTGCCAGGCCAGGTCGGTCATCAAGAGTCCGCACGCCATCAGGCACGTACGCCCCGGCGCCCGGTTGTTCTCCGGGGAGCGGTACCAGTCGACGAACTCCTCGCGGGTCGCCGCGGCGAACCGTTCGGGACCCGTGACACCCCGCTCCTGGCAGTCCCGGAGCGCCCGCGCCACAGCGAGGGTCATCTGCGTGTCGTCGGTGATCTTCGCCGGGTCGGGCAGCCCCATCTCGCGCCACGGTCCGTACCAGCTCAGGATCTTCGGCACGTCGATGAACTCCGTCGGGTAACCCAGCGCGTCTCCGAGCGCGAGCCCGACCATCGCCCCCGTGGCAGCCTGCTTCGTCATGTGGATCGTCCTTCCGGTCGCAGCAACGGCGGGTGGAGGGCCGTGGCCTCCCCCGCCCGGTAGAGAGCGGCCGGTTTCCCCCGTCCGCCGGTGAGACGCGGTGGTCCTTCCACGGCCCGGACGAAGCCGGGGGTGGCGAGGACCTTGCGCCTGAAGTTGGGGCGGTCGAGCTCGACGCCCCAGACGGTCTCGTACACCTGCCGCAGCTCGCCGAGCGTGAACTCGGGCGGGCAGAAGGCGGTGGCGAGACAGGTGTACTCGAGTTTGGCGCCGACCCGTTCGTGCGCGTCGGCGAGGATCCGGTCGTGGTCGAAGGCGAGGGGCCCGTACGTCCCCTGCGTCCCGTACGGCATCCACTGCGCCCGCGCCGCGTCGCCGCCGACGCGCGGTTCGGGAGGGTCCGGGACGAGGGCGGTGTACGCGACCGAGACGACCCGCATCCTCGGGTCGCGGTCCGGTTCGCTATATGTCCGCAGCTGTTCGAGGTGGAGTCCGGAAGCGGTGTCCTCGGACAGGCCGGTCTCCTCGGCCAGTTCGCGGCGGGCGGCCCGCTCGGCGGACTCCCGGGGCAGTACGAAGCCCCCGGGCAGCGCCCAGGCCCCCGCGTACGGCTCGTGGCCGCGCTCGACGAGGAGGACGTGCAGCCGCTCCGCGCGGAGGGTGAAGACGGCGAGGTCGACGGTGACGGCGAACGGCTCGAAGGCGGAGGGGTCGTAGCCCTCGGGCGCACGGGATCGGTTCATCGGCGCTCCGGGAGGGGGTCGGCGAGGTCCCAGCCCTCGGCGAGCAGCGCGTCCACGGCGGCGACGGCGGCCGCGAGCCGCTCCTCGTGCGGTCCGCTGAGGACGGCGGTCCGGCGGCCGGTGTGGGCGAGCTGGGTGAGGAAGCGGGCGGTCATCCAGGGCCGCAGGTGTTCCCCGTCGCGCAGCCCGTCGTCCTCGAAGTCGACGCCCCGGTGGTCGGTCAGCAGCCAGAGGTGCTGCCGGCCGCGGGCGGCGACCTCTCCGGTGGCGGGGCTGGTGGTGCCCATGTACCGCTCGTGCCAGATGGTGGTGGCGAAGGCGTCGGTGTCGCAGAAGAGCACGGGCGAGCCGGCGCGGGCGGCCTCCTCCTCCAGCTCGGCCTGGCGCAGGGCGATGAGCGGGAAGTCCTCGGAGCGGAAGGTGACGTCCTCCCAGGTGGCACCGGGGCGATCGGCGCGGAGTTCGGCGAGCTTGAGTTCGCTGAACTCCCGGCCGTACTCCGGTACGCAGCGGGTGCGGGCCCAGACGCCGCCCCGGCTCCGGTAGTGGTCGGCCAGGGCGCGGGCCATGGTGGTGGTGCCGGTCGACTCGGCGCCGAGGACGACCACCCGCCGGGTGAGCGCGGCCCGGACCGGCGGTTCCAGATGGTCCCAGTAGCCGGCGGGGTCCTTGCGGACGGCGGTGCCGGAGACGGGGAAGAGCGTGCGGCCGGGGTCGACGCACACGGATTCGGCCCCGAAGCGGCGGCCGAGTTCCTCGCCGTACGGCTCCGAGGTGAAGACGGCGTCGACCTGTTCGGGCACCGCGGCCCGGAAGACGGCCATGTGGGCGGCCCACACGTCGGGGTCCTGGAGGTCGACGGGGATGTCGTCGACGGCGCCGACGACCAGGACGTCGGGGTGGATCTCGCGCATCCAGTCGACGCGGTCCTCCAGGGACAGCGACTCCACGGCGGAGGCGCAGACGAGGACGGTGAGGCGCTCGCAGCGGTCGCGCGCGGTGCGGACGAGGTGGTGGTGTCCGGCGTGCGGCGGATAGAACTTGCCGAGGACCAGGCCGTGTCCGTAGCGCTTCATGCCGTCGCCTCCGCCGGGAGGACGCGCCGTGCGGTGAGGCCACGGCTCCAGCCGCGCAGGCCGAGGACGCAGAGCGTCATGAAGCCGACGTACAGCAGGGAGGTCAGGTACAGCTCCTTGTACGCGTACAGGGGCACGTACACGACGTCGGCGGCGATCCAGAGCCACCAGGACTCCAGCCGCTTCCGGCACTGGCCGTAGGTCGCCATCAGAGAGAGGGCGGTCGTCAGGGCGTCCCAGAAGGGGACGGTCGAGTCGGTGGCGCGGTCGAGCAGCAGGGTCAGCGCGAGGGTCCCCACCACCCCCGCCGTGAGCAGCCACGTCCACTCGGTGCGCGAGGTGCGGCGCACCGGGAGGGTGTCGGAGCCTGGTCCACCCCCGTGGGTCCAGGTCCACCAGCCGTACACGGCGAGGGTGATGAAGACGATCTGGAGGCCGGCGTCGGCGTACAGCCCCGCCTGCGTGAACAGCAGGATGAAGAAGAGGTTGTTCGCGATGCCGATCGGCCAGTTGGCGAGGTGCTGGCGGGCGACGAGCCAGACGCAGAGCGCGCCGCTCCCGAAGCCGAGCACCTCGGTCCAGCTGACCGGGGTGTCCAGCACGGTGAAGAGCGGCTGCTGCAGGGGTTCGATGATGTGCGCGAGGCTCACGCCCGCCTCCTTTAAGAGTCATCATGACTATAAAGCGCGGCGAGCTTCGGCCACAAGTGCGAACGCGGACGCGAGGAAGCCCGTGACCGCCGGGCGGCGGTCACGGGCTTCCTCGTCGTACGGACCCGAGGGGGCTACATGCCGACTTCCTTCATCAGCATGCCGACCTCGGTGTTGGTCAGCCGGCGCAGCCAGCCCGACTTCTGGTCACCGAGCGCGATCGGGCCGAAGGCGGTGCGGACCAGCTTCTCGACCGGGAAGCCCGCCTCGGCCAGCATCCGGCGCACGATGTGCTTGCGGCCCTCGTGCAGCGTGACCTCGACCAGGTAGTTCTTGCCGATCTGCTCGACGACCCGGAAGTGGTCGGCGCGGGCGTAGCCGTCCTCCAGCTGGATGCCCTCCTTGAGCACCTTCCCGACCTCGCGGGGCAGCGGGCCGGTGATGGCGGCCAGGTAGGTCTTCTTCACGCCGTACTTCGGGTGCGTGAGGCGGTGGGCCAGCTCACCGTGGTTGGTGAGGAGGATGATGCCCTCGGTCTCGGTGTCGAGCCGGCCGACGTGGAAGAGCCGGGTCTCACGGTTGGTGACGTAGTCACCCAGGCACTGGCGGCCGTCGGGGTCCTCCATCGTGGAGACGACGCCGGCCGGCTTGTTCAGCGCGAAGAAGAGGTACGACTGGGTCGCGACCGTCAGGCCGTCGACCTTGATCTCGTCCTTCTCCGGGTCGACGCGCTTGCCCTGCTCCAGGACGATCTCGCCGTTGACCTCGACACGGGCCTGCTCGATCAGCTCTTCGCACGCGCGGCGCGAGCCCATGCCGGCCCGGGCGAGCACCTTCTGCAGCCGCTCACCCTCCTGCTCCGCGCCGGGGAAGGTCTTGGGGGTCTTGATCTCCGGGCGGTCCGCGTACCGGTCGCGGTTGCGCTGCTCGATCTTGGCGTCGAGCTCGCGCGACCGGGCCGGGGCCTGCCGCTGCCCGTGCGGGCCACGACGGGGCGGGTTGCCCTGGGGCGTCTTGGGGCCGCCCTTGGCGCCACCGCGGGCCGCGGCGCCGCGGCCCTTCTTCGGGGCCTCGGGCGTGCCGCCGACGTCGTAGCGGCGCTCCTCGGGACGCGGGTTGCGCGGCCGACCGCCGCCGCCCTGCCTGTCGTCACGACCACCGCCGCCACCGGCGCCCCGGTAGCCGCCACCCTGCCTGTCGTCACGGCCACCGCCGCCACCGGCGCCACCGGCGCCCCGGTAGCCGCCACCGCCCGCGCTGCCGCCGCGGCCGCCGCTGCTGCTGCCGCTTCCGCGGCCGCCGCTGTTGCCACCACGGCTCCCGCCGTTGTTTCCGCTGCTGTTCCTGCCGCTGCTGCTTCGCATCAAAGTTCCGTCTTGTCGTCTGCGTCCTCGAAACCCGGTGCATCTGGTGCGTCCGGGTCGAACGACGGGACCCCTTCCAGCGTCTCCGCCTCGATCGCGTCCGCCTCGGGGAGGAAGGGCGCGAGCTCCGGGAGCTCGTCCAGGCCACGCAGGCCCATTCGCTCCAGGAAGTAGTTCGTCGTCCTGTACAGGATCGCACCTGTTTCGGGTTCCGCGCCCGCCTCCTCCACCAGACCGCGCTGGAGGAGGGTGCGCATGACCCCGTCGCAGTTCACTCCGCGCACCGCGGAGACCCTGGACCGGCTGACCGGCTGGCGGTACGCGACCACGGCGAGGGTCTCCAGGGCCGCCTGGGTGAGGCGGGCCTGCTGCCCGTCGAGGACGAACGCCTCGACGGCCGGGGCGTGCTCCGCGCGGCTGTAGAAACGCCAGCCACCGGCGACGAGGCGCAGCTCGAAACCACGGCCCTGGGCGGTGTACTCGTCGGCGAGCTCGCGCAGGGCGTCGCCGACCTCGCGCGGGGTCCGCTCCAGGACCTTGGCGAGATGGGCCTCGGTGGCCGGCTCGTCGACGACCATGAGGACGGCTTCGAGGGCGGGCTTGAGGTCGTTCACTCCGGGGCCTCCCTTTCTCGATCGAACTCGTCGGTGACGTGGACGTCACCGACGCCGGCGCCGGACCAGGTGACGGTGAGCTCGCCGAGGGCGTCCTCCTGGTCGAGGGCGACGGCCTTCTCGCGGTACAGCTCCAGGAGGGCGAGGAAGCGAGCCACGACGGTGAGGGTGTCGGGGGCGCCCTCGGCGAGCTCACGGAAGCTGACCGCTCCGCGCTCCTTGAGCAGGGCCACGACGACCAGGGCCTGTTCCCGGACGCTGACGAGCGGGGCGTGGATGTGATCGACGTACACCTGCGGCTTGGCCTTGGGCTGCATGGCCTTGACGGCGAGCTTGGCGAAGCCTTCGGCGCCGATGCTGATGACGACCTCGGGGAGCAGCTCGGCGTGGTGGGCCTCGAGGCCGACGGTCCGGGGGTACCGCCGCCCCTCGGTGTCCCAGCGCTCGGCGAGGATCTCGGCGATCTGCTTGTACGCGCGGTACTGCAGGAGCCGCGCGAAGAGCAGGTCGCGGGCCTCCAGGAGCGCGAGATCGGCCTCGTCCTCCACCTCGGCGGTGGGCAGCAGGCGGGCGGCCTTGAGGTCGAGCAGCGTGGCGGCGACGACGAGGAACTCGGTGGTCTGGTCGAGGTCCCAGTCGGGGCCCATGGCGCGGATGTGCGCCATGAACTCGTCGGTGACCTTGGAGAGGGCGACCTCGGTGACGTCGAGCTTGTGCTTCGAGATGAGCTGCAGCAGCAGGTCGAAGGGCCCCTCGAAGTTCGCGAGCCGCACGGTGAACCGCCCGTCGTCGGGCACGGGGGTGCCTTCGGCGCGTACGGGCACGGGGGCAGGGTCGTCGAAGGCGAGTCCGCCGCCCGCAGCCGCGGGTGCGCCGCCCGCGGGGCCGCTCGGGGCCGCGGGGCCGCTCGGGGCCGTGAGGGCGCTCGGGGCCGTGTCGTCCGTGCCCGGGCCGGGCTCAGCGGCGGGCGAGCCCTCGGGGGCGTTCTCCGGCACACCGGGACCGGGGCTGTCGGAGCCCTCGGTCGCCGGGGCCGCTATGGCCCGCGGGGCGGAGGCTTCCTCCTCCGCCGCCCCCGGCGTCCCGTCCGCCGGGGTATGGGGTGGACCGACGGGGCCCGCAGGGGCGTCGGCGGGCCGGGGCGGGCCGGGCGCGGCGGCCGGGGGCTCGGGCGGCGCGGCCCCCGCGGGCGTCGCCCCCGGGCCGCGGCCCAGGGCGCGGCGGCGGGCTGGGCGGGACGTTTCGTCGGGGGGCGGGGGCATCGGGGTCCAGGGAAGAGCGGGGACGCGGCAGCCCGCAGGCTATCGTCAGCGGCCGCGCAGGCGGCGCACGAGGATGCTCGCGTCGCCGCGGGACTCCAGGTCCGCGAGAACCACCGCGACCGCCTCGCGGACGATCCGCCCGCGGTCCACGGCGAGCCCGTGCTCGCCACGGAGCACGAGGCGCGCGTGCTCCAGGTCCATCAGCTCCTCGGCGGAGACGTAGACCGTGATCTTCTCGTCGTGCCGCTCGCGTCCGCTCGGGCGCCGGTTCGGGGACCTGCCGCGGCGGCGCTGCGGCGCGGGCTCCGCCGTGCGGGCCCTGGGCTCCCCCTGCTCCGCGGGCCCCGCCGCCGAGTGCTCCGCGGAGGCCGCGCCGGATCCCTCCGCCGCCTCCGTGTCGCTCTCGCCCGCCGGAGCCGGGACGCGGGCCGCGGCCGCCTCGCCCCTGCGGGGCGAGGAGGACTGCAGCGCCATCCCCCCGGTCGTACGGAACAGTTCGTCGGCGCCGGGCAGACTCACTCGGCGTGACACCGGGCGAGCACCTCCCTGGCGAGCTGGCGATAGGCGGCGGCACCCACCGAGTTCGACGCGTACGTGGTGATCGGCTCACCGGCGACCGTGGTCTCTGGGAAGCGGACGGTCCGGCCGATCACCGTGTGGTACACGTGGTCGTCGAACGCCTCCACGACGCGCGCGAGCACCTCGCGGCTGTGCACCGTCCGGGAGTCGTACATCGTGGCGAGGATGCCGTCGAGCTCCAGCTCGGGGTTGAGCCGCTCCTGGACCTTCTCGATCGTCTCCGTCAGCAGGGCCACACCGCGCAGCGCGAAGAACTCGCACTCCAGCGGCACGATGACCTTGTGAGCCGCCGTCAGGGCGTTCACGGTCAGCAGGCCGAGCGAGGGCTGACAGTCGATCACGATGTAGTCGTAGTCGTTCATCAGCGGCTTCAGGGCGCGCTGGAGCGTGGACTCGCGCGCGACCTCGCTGACCAACTGCACCTCGGCCGCAGACAAATCGATATTGCTGGGCAGCAGGTCCATGTTGGGCACGGCGGTCTTGAGCAGCACCTCGTCCGCCGACATGCCCCGCTCCATGAGCAGGTTGTAGACGGTGAGGTCGAGCTCCATCGGGTTCACACCGAGACCGACCGACAGGGCTCCCTGCGGGTCGAAGTCGACGAGCAGCACCCGCCGCCCGTACTCCGCGAGCGCGGCACCCAGGTTGATGGTCGACGTGGTCTTGCCGACGCCGCCCTTCTGGTTGCACATCGCGATGATCTTCGCGGGTCCGTGATCGGTCAGCGGGCCCGGGATCGGGAAGTACGGCAGGGGCCGTCCGGTGGGGCCGATCCGCTCGCGGCGCTGCCGGGCAGCGTCGGGTGCGAGGGTGGCCGCGTACTCCGGGTCGGGCTCGTACTCGGCGTCGGGGTCGTAGAAGTGCCCCTCGGGCACCTCGTCGTAGGCGGCGAAGTGGGTGGACTCTCGGCCACTCTCGTTGCCGGCCGTGGCGTTCACGTGTAGGCCGTCCATCATCTTCATCGTGTGGGCTGTCGTCATGGGCTGAGGCGTCGCGTGGGTCGCGAAGGTGCGGACAGCGACGGAGCCGACAGGGATTCCTGGCTGTCCGCCCCCGGGAGTAAATGTCGACTCATTCACAAGTCGTCTTACCTCCTTGGTTGTGACCAGGAACATTTATCGATAGGTCAGCGTGGCACCATGCCGACGGTTGGCGACTCTATGGCGTGTCACCGGTCCGCAGCAACACAATCCGCCGGACCCGGCCCGATGTGTCGGCAACCGAACACCCCTCTGTCAAGGGTGCGCAGGCATGCATCCGCACGTTTCAGGGGTGTGCGAAACGGTTAAAGGGTTACGTTCGAGGCGAGTTGAACATGGCCCGTCACGTGGCCGGAAGCACATCCGGCCGGACCTTGGTGCACAAGGTCCGGCCGGATGTGTGAGGTTGACGGCGCGCGTTGACGCGCCGTCCAAGAGCGTCAGCCCAGGAGGCTGCTCAGCTCGACGTGCGGGAGGTCGTGCGCCTCGGCGACTTCCTTGTAAACGACCTTGCCGTCATGGGTGTTGAGGCCCAGGGCGAGCGCGGAGTCGCGGCGCAGCGCCTCGACCCAGCCGTTGTTCGCCAGCGACACGATGTAGGGCAGCGTGGCGTTGGTGAGGGCATACGTGGAGGTGTTCGGCACCGCGCCCGGCATGTTGGCGACGCAGTAGAAGACCGAGTTGTGGACCTGGAAGGTCGGCTCGGCGTGGGTGGTCGGGTGGGAGTCCTCGAAGCAGCCGCCCTGGTCGATCGCAATGTCGACAAGGACACTTCCGGGCTTCATCTTGGCGACGAGCTCGTTGGTGACCAGCTTCGGGGCCTTGGCGCCCGGGATGAGGACGGCGCCGATGACGAGGTCGGCCTCGATGACGGCCTTCTCCAGCTCGAAGGCGTTGGAGACGATCGTCTTCACCTTGGTGCCGAAGATCTTGTCGGCCTCGCGGAGCTTGTTGATGTCACGGTCGAGCAGGGTCACGTGGAAGCCCATGCCGACGGCGATCTGGGTGGCGTTCCAGCCGGAGACGCCGCCACCGATCACGACGCACTCGCCGGCGTGGGTGCCGGGGACGCCGCCGGGGAGCACGCCGCGGCCGCCGACCGAGCGCATCAGGTGGTAGGCGCCGACCTGCGGGGCCAGCCGGCCCGCGACCTCGGACATCGGGGCGAGCAGCGGCAGCGCGCGGTTCGCGGTCTCGACGGTCTCGTACGCGATGGCGGTGGTGCCGGACTCCAGCAGGGCGTCCGTGCACTCGCGGGAGGCGGCGAGGTGCAGGTAGGTGAAGAGCGTCTGGTCCTTGCGGAGGCGGTGGTACTCCTCCGCGATCGGCTCCTTGACCTTCAGCAGGAGGTCAGCGGTGGCCCAGACCTCGTCGGCGGTGGCCAGGATCTCGGCGCCGGCGGAGACGTACTCCTCGTCCGTGATCGAGGAGCCGACACCGGCGTTCTGCTCGACGAAGACCTGGTGGCCGTTGCGGACGAGCTCGTGGACACCGGCGGGGGTGATGGCCACGCGGAACTCGTTGTTCTTGACCTCGCGGGGGATGCCGACCTTCATCGTCGATCACGGTCCTTGAATCAGGGGGATATCTGGGGGCAATGCGATACATACCCGGATGCGCTACGGCGCACCGGGGCAGACCGCGGTCGAACGCGGCGCACCCAGTCTAATGAAGGAGTTCTCCCTGTCTAGCCTTGCAAAGCATTAATCTTCGTCGGAAGCACTGCGGATTTCGTAGGCGGAGGAGGCGGTTCCCAGGAGTCTTTCGGCCGCGGACCGATGCAAACGGGCCGCGGCGGGGTCGCCGAGCCGGTCGAGGGTGTCGGCAAGCCGGAGCTGGAGCGCGGCCTGGAGCCGTACGTCCTGGGCCCGCCGGGCCCACTCGACCGCCTCCTCGCAGGTCCGCAGGGATTCCTCGGGCCGGCCGGCGTACTCCTGGACCCGGGCCGCCTCGCTCAACGCCCTTGCGTAGCCCGGCAGATCGCCGAGCCGGCGGTAGCCCGCGGCGGCGGCGCGCCAGTTCCGCAGGGCCTCGCCGTAGCGGCCCGCGTAGGTCTGCACCGCGCCGAGCCGTGCGTACAGCCGGGCCTGGTCGGCCCGCTCGTCGCGCGCGAGCCGCTGGGCGAGCGCGCGGCCGTACCAGTCGCCGGCCCGCTGCCAGTCCCCCAGCTCCTGGTAGGAACCCCCTACGGATTCCATCGCCCGGCCGATCGCGTACGGGTCGTTCGCGGCCCGTCCGGCGTCGAGCGCGGTCCGGTAACGGGCCAGGGCGTCCTGGGTGCGGCCGGTGCGGGCGTCGAGATCGGCGAGGTTCAGCAGGGCGGCGGCCCGTTCGCGGTGCAGTCCGCGCCGCTCGGCCACGTCCAGGACCAGCCGGTGCAGGCCGTAGAGATCCGGCGCCGCCGCCTCCGCGCCCCGGTGCGCCGTTTCGGCCCTGACCAGGGCGGCGACCAGCCGGCGGGCCAGGGTGTCGAGGTCGCCGTCGGCGACGGCGAGCCGTGCCGAGGCCAGCAGGACCGGCCGGCGGCCGGTCAGCCACTCGGCGGCGGCGGGCACGCTCGTGAAGCGCAGGGCCCGGGGCAGCCCGGCGAGCTTCTTGCGGGCGGAGGACCCCTCGGGTTCGGTGACCGCCCGGCAGGACTGGAGGAGCCGTACGGTCCGCTCCAGCATCCGGGCCCGGGCGAGCTGCACCTCGGCGGGCCGGTCGAGCTCCTCCATCTGCGCGCGCAGGAGGGGGACCAGGTGGCCCGGAACCTCGTACTGCCCGTCCCCCCGGTCCGTGACGAGACCGAGCGTCACGAAACCGGCCAGGGTGTTCGCGGCGGCCGAGACGGAGCAGCCGGCCAGGGCGGAGGCCGTGTGCGCGTCGGCTCGGCCGAGAGGGGCGAGGGAGAGGAATCGCAGGGTCTGGGCGGCCGGTGCGGCCAGCGACTCGTGGACCAGCTGGAACGCCCGGGAGAGCGGGTCGCCGGTGAGGGCGCGCAGCCGCTTGGCCAGGTCGGCGACGGAAGCCTTGGGACGGGCGGCGAGCCAGCCGCCGGCGAGGACGAGGGCGGCTGGCTGGCCGCCGCACTCCTCGGCGAGGGTCTCGGCGGCCTGCGGGTCGACCGTCACCCGGACCGAACCGGTGTAGGTGGTGAGCAGCTCGATCGAGGACTTGGGGTCGAGGCCGCCGAGGGTGCACGGGCGGACGTCGGGGATCCCGGTCAGGGGGCCCCGGGCCACGGCGACGACGAGGGCGTCGGGGTTGTCGGGGATCAGCGGGTCGACCTGCTCGGCGTCGACGGCGTCGTCGAGCACGAGGACGGTACGGCGTACGGCGAGGGCCTCGCGGACCAGCTCGGTCAGCTCGTCCTCACCGGCGCCGGGGGGTTCGGCGACCCCCAGGTCCTGGAGCAGACCCTGTGCGACGCGGCCGGTGGGGACCGGGTCGCCGCCCGGTTCGGTCAGCCGGGCGCGGAAGACGCCGTCGGGGTAGGCGTCGGCGAGGCCGGCGACGAGTTCTTCGGCGAGCGCCGTCCGCCCCGAGCCGGGCCGGCCCGCGACGAGCAGGACACGGGCGCGGGGGGCCTTGCGGCCGGCGAGGGTGTCGAGTCCGGTCCGTTCGATGTCGGCGCGCAGGGCTTTCAACTCCCGCTGCCGGCCGAAGAAGTTCCGTACTGCGCCCGCTGCCACCGCCTGATCCGTCACGGGCCACGCTCCCGTCCACCTGCGCACGAGCCGATCCCGCGGGGGGCTCCGCACGGGCGATCCCGAGCGTAGTTCAGGGCATGTGCCGGACCTGGCGGAGCAGGGCGGAGGGGTCCCCCGATCGGATCAGCAGATCTTCAGACCGGAGGGCTTTTCAGGGGACCCCGCCGTCCCGTGACGAAAGGGGCGGGCACCACCCGGCAGGGCGGACGCCCGCCACGGGGGTGGGGCTATGCCTCGAACGGGCGGGCCGGCCACGGGGCGTTCGCCGGGCGCAGGGCGTCGAGGCCCTCGGCCGCGCGGGCCGCCGTCAGCGAGAGCACGCCCACCACCAGGCAGTTGTTGTGCAGCTCACCCGCCAGCACACCCTTCAGGAGGTCCGCCACCGGCACGCGGGCCAGCTCCATGTCGGCCTCCTCGTCCGCGACCTCGAAGCGCTCGCCCTCCATGTCCGAGAGGTTCCGCGCGAGGAAGATCCGGACCGCCTCGTCGCAGCCACCGGGCGTCGTGTAGACGTCGGCGAGGACCCGCCAGTCCTCGGCCTTGACGTGCGCCTCCTCGTACAGCTCGCGCTGCGCCGCGCGCAGCGGGTTCTCCCCCGGCACGTCGAGGAGCCCCGCCGGGATCTCCCACAGCTTCTGCCGCACGGGGTGCCGGTACTGCTTGAGCAGCAGCACCTGGTCCTGGTCGTCGAGGGCGAGGACCGCCACCGAGCCGGGGTGGACCTGGTAGTCGCGGCGCGCGACCGTGCCGTCGGGCATGACCACGTCGTCCGTACGGACACTCGTCTTCGCTCCCTGGAAGGGGGTCGTCGTCGCGACGACCTGCCACTCCTCCGGGGTGTCCTGCAACTCCATCTGCGTCCTCCCACACGAACCACACACGAAAGCCGGGGTACGGGTCGATCAAGACCCGTACCCCGGCAACGTTAACGCCTCGTCCTACTTGCCCGTCTTGAGCGCATCCTGCTGCCGTTCGACGGCCGCCTTGACCAGGCCGGCGAAGAGCGGGTGCGGACGCGTCGGACGCGAGCGCAGCTCCGGGTGGGCCTGCGTGGCGACCAGGTAGGGGTGCACGTCGCGCGGGTACTCGACGTACTCCACGAGCTTGTTGTCGGGCGAGGTGCCCGAGAAGACCAGACCGGCCTTCTTCTCCAGCTCGCCGCGGTAGGCGTTGTTCACCTCGTAGCGGTGGCGGTGGCGCTCCTCGACGTACGGCTGGTCGTCGTAGACCTCGCGCACGATCGAGCCCTCGGCGAGCTTCGCCGGGTACAGGCCCAGGCGCATCGTTCCGCCCAGGTCGCCGGCACCCTCGACGAACGCGAGCTGCTCCTCCATCGTCGAGACGACGGGGTGCGCGGTCGCCGCGTCGAACTCGGTGGAGTTCGCCTCCGGGATGTCGGCCAGGTTCCGCGCGGCCTCGATCACGATGCACTGCAGGCCCAGGCAGATGCCCAGCAGCGGGACCTTGTTCTCGCGGGCGTACTGGATCGCGCCGATCTTGCCGTTGACACCGCGGTCGCCGAAGCCGCCGGGGATCAGGATCGCGTCGACGTCACCGAGCTGCTTCTCGGCGCCGGCCTGCGTCTTGCAGTCGTCGGAGGTGACCCACTTGACCTTGACCCGCGCCTTGTTGGCGAAGCCGCCGGCCCGCATGGCCTCGGTGATCGAGAGGTACGCGTCGGGCAGGTCGATGTACTTGCCGACGAGCGCGACCGTGACCTCGTGCAGCGGGTTGTGGACGCGGTCCAGCAGGTCGTCCCAGGTGGACCAGTCCACGTCGCGGAACGGCAGGTCGAGCTTGCGCACGACGTAGGCGTCCAGGCCCTCGGTGTGCAGCACCTTGGGGATGTCGTAGATCGACTTGGCGTCGATGGCGGCGACGACGGCGGCCTCGTCCACGTCGCACATCAGCGAGATCTTGCGCTTGATGGCGGTGGGGACGTCACGGTCAGCGCGCAGGACGATCGCGTCCGGCTGGATGCCGATGTTGCGCAGCGCGGCGACGGAGTGCTGGGTCGGCTTGGTCTTCAGCTCGCCGGAGGGGCCGATGTAGGGCAGCAGCGAGATGTGCACGACGAAGACGTTGTCGCGGCCGACCTCGTGACGGACCTGGCGGACGGTCTCCAGGAACGGCAGCGACTCGATGTCGCCGACCGTGCCGCCGACCTCGGTGATGACCACGTCGACGTCGTCGGTCGCCATGCGGCGGATCCGGGACTTGATCTCGTTGGTGATGTGCGGGATGACCTGGACGGTGTCGCCGAGATACTCGCCGCGCCGCTCCTTGGCGATGACCTGCGAGTAGACCTGGCCGGTGGTGACGTTGGCCGAGCCGTCGAGGTCGACGTCGAGGAAGCGCTCGTAGTGGCCGATGTCCAGGTCGGTCTCGGCGCCGTCGTTGGTGACGAACACCTCACCGTGCTGGAACGGGTTCATCGTGCCGGGGTCGACGTTCAGGTACGGGTCGAGCTTCTGCATCGTGACCCGCAGGCCCCGCGCCTTGAGGAGCGCACCCAGGCTGGAGGCGGTCAGGCCCTTGCCGAGGGAGGAGGCGACACCCCCGGTGACGAAGATGTGCTTGGTCGTCGTGGTTTTGGGCGGCATCGCCAAGAGGGGGCTCCCGTGGTCGCGTTCTGGAGGTGCGTTCCGGCTGCCCCTCGGCAAGAATCGGGGGGTGCCGTCGCTGCGGTTGCGGGGGCTCGGCTGTCGCCGTTTCCCACCGGTCCACGGGGTACCAGGGTATCAGCGACAACGGGACACCGCTTCCGGCCACACGGGGCAGTCGGGTGCACACGCACCGCGACGTCCCAGGTCACGAGACGGGTCACACGAGCCTCACCCGTTCGGCGCAGCGCCGTTACAAGTACGTTGCCGCCCGTGCCCAGGGGGCGTCGTATCCTGCTCGGACACTCCCTAGCCGAGCCGGACCGGCCATCGGCACCACCCCCGCCAGTCAACCGGAAGCAAGAGCTCGTCAACGATGCCTTGACTGCTGGCACCATCTGTAGGAAGCGCCCCGCGGGGCGGACGTTGGCCGTTCGACTGGAGATAGCACGTGGCCGGGCGCATCGAGGATTACGCACTCATCGGAGACATGCAGACCGCCGCACTGGTCTGCCGGGACGGCAGCGTCGACTGGCTGTGCCTGCCCCGCTTCGATTCCCACGCCGTCTTCGCCGGACTTCTCGGCACGGAGGAACACGGATTCTGGCGGGTGAGTCCCTCGGGACCCAACGGCTCCGCCCCCGCCCCGGCCGATCGCCGCCGCTACGTCGGCGACTCGCTCATCCTGGAATCCGAGTGGGACACCCCGCGCGGCACGGTCCGGGTGACCGACTTCATGCCGCCGCGTGACGGCGCCCCGCAGCTGATCCGGATCGTGGAGGGCGTCTCCGGCCGGGTGCAGATGAGCTCCGCGCTGCGGATGCGCTTCAGCTACGGCCGTGTGGTGCCCTGGGTCCACAAGGTCGGCGACCGTACCGTCGCCGTCGCCGGCCCCGACTCGGTGTGGCTGGACACGGCCGTCGAGACGCACGGCAAGAACCTCACGACGTACTCCGAGTTCACCGTCACCCCCGGTGACCGCATCACCTTCACGCTGAGCTGGCAGCCCTCGCACAAGGAGCCGCCGCCGCTGCCGGACCCGGAGGGTTCGCTGGAGGCGACCGTCGACTTCTGGCGCGAGTGGGTCGAGCACTGCACGTACCACGGGCCGTACCGCGAGGCCGTGGTCCGCTCGCTGATCACGCTGAAGGCGCTGACCTACGCCCCCACGGGCGGCATCGTCGCCGCGCCGACCACCTCCCTGCCGGAGGAGATCGGTGGCGTCCGGAACTGGGACTACCGCTACACCTGGCTGCGCGACGCCGCGATCACCCTGTCGTCGATGCTGCGCACCGGCTACCGCGAGGAGGCCCGCGCCTGGCGGGACTGGCTGCTCCGCGCGGTCGCGGGCGACCCGGAGAACCTGCAGATCATGTACGGGATCGCCGGCGAGCGTGAGCTCGGCGAGGCCGAGCTGGACTGGCTGCCGGGATACGAGAACTCCGGGCCGGTCCGAGTGGGCAACGGGGCGGCCAACCAGCTCCAGCTGGACGTGTACGGCGAGGTCACCGAGGCGCTGCACCTGGCGCACATGACCGGCCTGTCCCGCAACGACTACGCCGCCCTCCTCCAGCTGAAGCTCATCCGGTACCTGGAGACGCACTGGGACCAGCCCGACGAGGGCATCTGGGAGGTGCGCGGCCCGCGCCGGCACTTCGTGCACTCCAAGGTCATGGCCTGGGTGGCGGTCGACCGCACGATCAAGCTCATCGAGTCCGGGGACGCCGACGGCCCGCTGGAGCGCTGGCGCGATCTGCGCGACGAGATCCACCGGGACGTCTGCGAGAAGGGCTACGACCCGGAGCGGAACACCTTCACGCAGTCGTACGGCTCCAAGGAGCTGGACGCCTCGCTGCTGCTGATTCCGCAGATGGGCTTCCTGCCGCCGGACGACAAGCGGGTCATCGGCACGATCGAGGCGATCCAGCGGGAGCTGTCCACCGAGGACGGCTTCGTGCTGCGTTACCCGACCGCGGGCGAGGAGGCCGGTGTGGACGGCCTGGAGGGCGACGAGGGCGCCTTCCTCGCCTGCTCGTTCTGGCTCGCCGACGACCTGGCGATGATCGGGCGGGTGGACGAGGCGCGCAAGCTCTTCGAGCGGCTGCTCGCGCTCCGCAACGACCTGGGGCTCCTCGCGGAGGAGTGGGACCCGCGGCTGCAGCGGCAGGTGGGCAACTTCCCGCAGGCGTTCAGCCACGTCCCGCTGATCGACACGGCGCTGCGGCTCACGGCGAGCGGGGCGTACGGCGGCTGACGGCGGGCGGGACGCGCGGGAGGCGGCTCGGCGCAATACGCTGAAGGGGTCCTGTCCCCCCTCGGAAAGGGGGGCTTCCCGTGGCTCCCCAGAACAGCGTCCGCAGTGTCCCGCCCACCGCTCTGACCGGACTCCGTGAGGATCTGGCGGGAGAGGTGTACGTGCCCGGCGATCCGGGCTACGACGAAGCGCGGACGGTCCACAACGGCATGATCGACCGGCGTCCGGCGGTCGTCGCGCAGTGCGCGACCCAGGAGGACGTCTCCAACGCGGTCCTCTTCGGCCGGGAGACCGAGCTGCCGATCGCGGTGCGCGGCGGCGGGCACAGCGTCGCCGGGAACTCGGTCGTCGACGACGGTCTCGTCATCGACCTGCGCCGGATGCACAAGGTCGTCGTCGATCCGGAGGACATGACCGTACGGGTCGAGGGCGGCGCGACCATGAGCCACATGGACCACGCCTGCCAGCCGTTCCGGGTGGCGACGACGGGCGGGCGGGCGTCCACCACCGGTGTCGGCGGCTTCACGCTGGGCGGTGGATCGGGCTGGCTGGAGCGGAAGTTCGGGCTCGCCTGCGACAACCTCCTCGCCGCCGAGCTGATCACCGCCGAGGGCAAGCACGTGCACACGGACGCGGAGGAGAACCCGGAGCTGTTCTGGGCGCTGCACGGCGGCGGCGGGAACTTCGGCGTGGCGACCTCGCTCACCCTGCGGGTGCACCGGCTGCCGCGGATGAGCGTGGCGATGCTGTTCTTCCTGCCCGAGAAGGCCCCTGACGTGGTGCGGACCTTCCGGGATCTGGGGGAGTCCGCCCCGGACGAGGTGGGCGGCGGCGTCATCTACTTCCCCGCGCCGCCGGCGCCCTTCGTCCCCGAGCATCTCGTCGGCCGACTGGTCTGCGGCACGATCTTCACCCATGCCGGGCCGGTCGCCGAGGTCCGCGAGCTGTCGGCGCCGCTGTTCGCGCTGGGCCCGGTGATCGAGGTCGTCACGGACATCGCGTACGCGGATCTCCAGTGCATGATCGACGACCCGCCGGGGCTGCGGAACTACTGGTCGGCGGAGTATCTGAGCGAGTGTCCCGACGCGGCCGTGGACGTCTTCTGTTCGCGCGGCGCGCAGATCCCGATGCCCACCTCCTGTCAGCACGTGCTGTTCATGATGGGCGGGGCGGTGGCGGCGGGACCGGCCGACCACCCGCTGCCGTGGCGGACGGCGCCCTGGGCCGTCCACCCCTTCGCCACCTGGGAGGACCCGGCCCTCGACGAGCCGGCGAAGCGGTGGGTGCGCGATGTGCGGGCCGATGTGAGGCCGTGGTCGACCGGCGCCGTGTATCTCAACTTCATCGGCGCCGAGGGCGAGGAGCGGGTCGTCTCGGGGTTCGGCGCCGAGAAGTACCGCCGGCTCGCCGCCGTCAAGGCCGCGTACGACCCCGACAACGTCTTCCGTCTCAACCACAACATCACACCGGCCGGCTGACTCACGTCAGGGCGGCGATCACCTCCCGGGCGGCCCGCTCGCCCTCGGTGGCGCCGCCTTCCATGAATCCCTGGAAGTCGTAGCTGCAGTGCTCGCCGCCGATGTGGATGTTGCCCTGGGCGGTGCCCTCGTACCCCGCGTACCGGTGCAGATAGCCGACCGGCCAGCAGGAGTAGGCGCCGAGGGTGTACGGATTGCGGTGCCAGGCGGAGAGCTGGGCGCGGCCCATGTACGCCTTCGAGGTCCCGGGGAAGAAGGCGTCGATACCGCGCAGGTACCGGCCGACCAGGTCCCGTACGTACGGGTCGGACTCGGTGGAGAACGGCCCCGCCGGGGTGAGGGCCTGGGCGAGGCTGCCGCCGCCGTACTGGATGAGGATGCCTCCCGTGCCGCCCTGGATCTTGGTGGTGTCCCAGGTCTGCTGGACCTCGCTGTCGGTGAAGCAGTCGCCGGCCGAGACACCGGGCCAGGCGCCGGTACCGCGCCAGGGGCGGGTGGCGAACTGCATGTTGAGTTTGGTGCAGTGCCCCATCCGCGCGTCCCGCAGCAGGTTCTGCATGAGCGGGTCGAAGCCGGCCCGGCCGAGGTCGAGCTGTTTCAGGATCGGCAGGGGGAGGCAGAGGATCGTGTGGTCGGCGGTGACGGTCCGGACGGTACCGGCCTCGGTGAAGGTCAGGGTCTGGGTGCCGTCGGCGTTGGCCCGTACGGCGGTGAGCGACCAGCCCCGGCGCAGTGTGCCGGGGGCGAGGGCGCCCGCGATGGCGTTCGGGAGCCGGTCGTTGCCGCCGGTGATGTGGTACCGCTCGTTGGACAGGCCCCAGACGTTGAAGTGGCCCGGATTGGTCTGATAGCCCATCAGCAGGACGAGGGCGAGGGAGGACTGCTCGGTGGTGTCGGCGCCGTACTCGACGTTGTAGGCGACGTCGATGAACTTCCCCAGGGGCGAGGAGTGTCCGCCGGGGACCCTGGTCTCGATCCATTCGTATATCGACATGTTGTCGAGTGCGGTGCCGGTGGGCGTGGTCTGGTTCCACTTCACCTCGCCCGCCTCGGACAGGTCGCGGTGCAGGGACTGGTAGACGGCCTTGAAGTCCTCGTCGGCCTGGTGGCGCGGGTAGTACGTGCCGTTGAACCAGAGGACCTCCTCGGCCCCGGTGGGGCCGCCGCCGAGGAAGTCCTCGACGGGGAGGTCGAAGCGGCGACAGAGCTCCAGGATCTTCTTGTGGCTGGTGTCGATCAGCTCGCCGCCGATCTCGGAGGTCTGCCCGTACGCCCAGTGGCTCCGTTGGGTCCACATGCGGCCGCCGACGCGCGAGGGGTTGGCCTCGTAGAGCGTCGGTGTGACGCCCGCGTCCTGGAGGGTGAGGGCGGCGGTGAGGCCGGAGATGCCGGCGCCGACGACCGCGACGCGGGCGGGGGTCACGGCCCGGGCCACCGCGGGCCGGGAGACGGCCGCGCCCGCGGAGACGGCGATGCCGGCGGCGGCGGCGTACTTCAGGAGGGATCGCCGGCCGAGGGTGTCGGACCGCATCTCCCTCAGCTCGTCGACGGGAACGCCGAGCCGTCGGGCGTCGGCGTGCTCGGCGGCGAGGTGCTTCAGGAGGTGCATCGGGTTGGTGCGTGCCATGGGGCGCTCCTGGAGGGGGTGAGGGTTCAGCTCTGGGTGACGGCGGTGGGGGCGGGGGCGGGCTGCTCGTCGTCGTCGCGCTCGGTGGCGTCCTCCAGGACGATCCGGCCGATGATCTCGTAGCGCTCGGGCCGCTTGGCCTTGAGGTAGAGGCCGAGGCCGAGGCCGCCGAAGAAGACGGCGCCGACGATCCAGGGGATCGCCTCGAAGAAGAGCGAGTCGGCGGCGAGCCCTGCGGCGGTCTCCATGTTGACGATCAGCAGGACGACCACGGCGGTCATCCCGATGCCGCCGAGGAGGGGCGCGGTGAGGGTCTTGAACCAGTGCCGGTCCTCGGGGTGGTTCTTGCGGAAGTACCCGATGACGGCGAAGGAGCAGAGCGTCTGGACGATGAGGATCGCCATCGTGCCGAGGATGGCGAGCAGGGTGTAGAGGTGGATGTACGGGTCCTGCCCGGTGAGCCAGAACGCGCCGACGAGGAGCACCGCGATGGCGCTCTGGACGTAGGAGGCGATGTACGGGGAGCCGTGCTTGGCGTGCGTCCGGCCGAGCGCGGGGTGGAGGAAGCCTTCGCGGCCGATGGCGTAGAGATAGCGGGAGGCGCACTGGTGGAAGGCCATGCCGCAGGCGAAGGAGCCGGTGAGCAGCAGCCACTGGAAGGCGTCGACGGCCCAGGCGCCGATGAAGGTTCGGGTGGGCGCGAAGAACAGGTCCAGGGGGTTCGCCGAGGACGACAGCGTCACCGAACCCGCGAGCCCGTTGCCCGCGATCGCCATCCAGGAGACGTAGATGTAGAAGAGGCCGACGCCGACGACGGAGATGAGGGTCGCCCGGGGGATGACGCGCTTGGGGTCGCGGGACTCCTCGCCGTACATCGCGGTCGACTCGAAGCCGACCCAGGACCAGAAGGCGAAGAAGAGGCCGAGGCCGGCGGACGCGCCGGTGAAGGCGTTCGCGGGGTTGATCGGCTCGACGGGGATGCCGTCGGGCCCGCCGCCGGCGATGAGTACGGCGGTGGCGACCGCGAAGAGGACGGCGATCTCCGCGATCAGCATGACGCCGAGGGCCTTGGCGGTGAGGTTGATGTCGAAGTACGCGAGGACGGCGGTGACGGCGAGCATGGCCGCCGCGTAGACGATCCAGGGCAGGTCCAGACCGAGCTGATCGGCGACCGTCGTCTTGGTGAAGTAGGCGAACACGCCGACGATCGACGCCTCGAAGACGATGTAGGCGAGGACGGCGAGCATGCCGGAGGCCATGCCGGCGATCCGGCCGAGGCCGTGCGAGATGTAGCCGTAGAAGGCGCCGGCGGCGGTGATCCGCTTGGCCATGGCGACGTAGCCGACCGAGAAGACGGTCAGGACGAGCGTCGCGAAGAGATAGCCGGCGGGGGCGCCGGTGCCGTTGCCGAAGCCGACGGCGATGGGAAGGTTCCCGGTCATCGCCGTGATCGGGGCGGCGGTGGCGACGGCCATGAAGACGACGCCGACGAGCCCGACCGAGTTGGCCTTGAGCCGGTGCACCGCGGGGGTGGAGGTTGGGGTGGGGTTCTGTGCCATGGCCGGAAAGGATCCTCCGGGGTGATGTACGCCACAATCGACATGCGGTCGCACAATTGGCCTGTCGAGGCGACGAGTTGTCGACAGTACGGACGATGTGTCGGGTCCCGTGACCGTCGGGTGATGTCCCCGCAACATGTCCCCGGGTAGCGTCCGGCTCCATGGACAATCAGGGCGGGATCACCGTGCAGCGGGCGCTGGAACTGCCCGGGCTCCGCAGCGGCCTCCCGGAGGTCGTCGCCGGGGCGGACCGGCTGCACCGGACGGTGCGCTGGGTGCACGCGGGCGAGGTTCCGAACATCGCGTCCCTGCTCAAGGGCGGCGAGCTGCTGCTCACCACGGGTCTGGGGCTCGGCACCCGCCCGGCGGAACAGCGGGCGTTCGTGCGGCGGCTCGCGGAGCGGGGCATCGCCGCGCTCGTGGTGGAGCTGGGCCCGCGCTTCTCGCGACTGCCGGCGACGATCGTGGAGACGGCGCGTTCGGCCGGCCTGCCGCTGGTGCAGCTTCATCGGGAGGTCCCGTTCGTCGCGGTGACGGAGGAGATCCACACCGAGATCGTCAACGGTCATTACGCGCTCCTGCGGCAGGCGGAGGAGGTGCACCGGCAGTGCACGGAGGCGCTGCTCGGCGGGGGCGGGGTGCCGCAGGTCCTGCGGATCCTGGCCGACTTCGCCGCGAACCCGGTCTTCCTGGAGACCGCGGACGGGCAGCTGCTCTACGCCGCGGGCACGGAGACGGCCCCGGCGGACCCGCTCCAGGTGTGGGACGGGCTGCGGGGTCAGCGGGCGGCACGGGAGTCGGGCCCGCCGACGGGGTCGGTGCTGGTGGACGTGCCGGGCGGGGGTCCGGGGGCGGGTTCGGTCCGCGCCCGCCTGGTGCTGCTGTCCGTCTCGGGTCCCCTCTCCTTGGTGCACCGGATGGCGGCGGAGCGGGCGGCGGGGATCCTGGCGGTCGTCCTGATGCAGGCCCGGCAGGAGGAGGAGCTGGCGGCCCGCGGGCGGGGCGACTTCCTGACGGACCTGGCGGAGGGGCGGATCACGGCGGAGGACGCGCCGGCGCAGGCGCGGGTGCTGGGCTTCCGCCCGGGCGACGGACCGCTGCTCCCCGTGGTGATGCGGCTCGCCTCGGAGCTCTCCCCCTCGGGTAACTGGGCGTTGCTCGCCCGGGCGGTCCTGGAGGAGCTGTCGTCCGTGGGCGTCCCCGTCCTGCTGGGCGTCCGCCCGGTGGAGGGACGGGTGCCGCTGCTGCTGGGCCTGCGGTCGGAGTCGGAGCGTACGGCGGTGGCGGACCGGGTCGCGGCGGCGCTGCGCGCGGGCGTGGAGCGGGCCGGCCGCGACCGTTCGGGCGCGCACCAGCCGGTGGTCGTGGTGGGCGTCGCGGGCGGCTGGGCGGCGGCGTCGGCGTCCCTGCGGCACGCGGGCGAGACGGCGACGGCGGCGCAGGGGCTGTCGGACCGCCCCTGGTACGACGCGCGGCGCCTGGACATCGACCTGCTGCTGTGGCGCCTGCGGGAGCACCCGGACCTGGCGGCGTTCGTGGACCGCGCGATCGGCCCCCTGCGGGACCACGACCGCACCTCGCGCCCGCCGCTGCTGCCGACCCTGGAGACGTACCTGGCCCATGCGGGCCGCAAGGCGGAGACGGCCCGCGAACTCCACCTGAACCGCCAGACGCTCTACAACCGCCTGGCCCGCATCTCCGAACTCCTCGGCACGGACCTGGACGACCCGCAGACGGTCCTGGCACTGTCCCTGGCGCTCCGGGCGAGACGCCACACCGCGTAGCGGGGCACGGGGAGCGGGGGCACCGGGGAGCGGGGGCACGGGAAGCGGGACCCGGGGAGCGGGCCTGCCTGGGTCGACCTGCTCCGGGAAGCGGCGGCAGGGCGCCGTCCGGGAGGGGCGGGGGTCTCCGGGGGCATCCCGGGGGCATCCGCCCGCCCCCGCGCTCAGCGGCGGCGGTCCGACAGTTCGTCGTACACGCTCAGGACGTGCGCGATCGTCTCGTCCTCCGTCGGCCAGGTGCGCGCCTGCACCCGCCCCGCAGCCGCCAGGTCCATCCGTCGGTCCACGTCCGTCAGCAGGCCCCGCACGGCCGTTGCCAGCGCCGCCGCGTCGCCCCACGGCACCAACTCCGCCGCGTCCCCCACCAGTTCCGGCACGCCGCCCACCGCCGTCGCGACCAGCGGGACACCGAGCCGCAGGGCCTCCTGCGCCAGGGGCGAGCGGGCCTCCCACCGCGACGGCAGCACCGCCACGTCCGCCGCCGCCAGCAGCTCCGCCACGTCGTCCCGGCTGCCGATCAGCCGGACCGCCAGGCCCTCGTCCTCGATCCTCCGCTGGAGCGCCCCCCGTTCACGCCCCTCCCCCGCGATCACCAGCAGCGGCTGCGGATCCAGGTCACGCCACAACCGCGCCGCGTCCAGCAGGGTCCCGTACCCCCGCTCGGGCACCAGCGCGCCGACGGCCATGAGCAGCGGCCGGTCCACCGCCCCGAGGTCCGCCCGTGCCTTCCCGTCGTGCAGGCAGACCGGTGCACGCGACGCCGGCACCGTCACCGGAGCGAGCCGGGCGTCCCGAGCCCCGCGCCGCCGCGCCCGGTCGACGAGTTCGGAGGACGTACCAAGGACGACCGCCGCCGCCCGCACGGTCCTTCGTTCGAGCAGCCGCACCAGCCCGCCCCGCGCGCCCTCCGCATGGTGACGGGTGTGCCAGGTCGTCACGAGCGACGGCGTCCGCGCCCCGCCCGCCAGCGCGAGCATCGCCCGCACCGAGGCGTGCAGTCCGTGGGCGTGCACGACGTCCGCGCCGATGCAGGCGTTACGGAGCGCCGCGACGGTCGCGGGGTCGTTGCGGCGCGGGACGGGAACGAAGTGCGCGCCGGCACCGATGAAGTCGTAGGCGCGGTCGAGTTCGGCCGGGGCGCACACGGTCACCCGCACGCCCCTCGCCACCAGCCCCGAGGCAAGTGATCTGACGTGAGCGCTGCTGCCCGCGCTGCCGCCGCCCAGCACTTGGACCGTACGGAGCTGTGTCACGCGCCCAAGGATGCCAGCCCGTACGCACGTTCCGGCACCGAAGCCGCGTCGTTCCCGTGTCCGAGCCCTCAACTCGCCGGGCGGGATCACTCACATGGGTGAGCGTACGAAGGTACTGACGGGCCTTCACGCCGCTCGGCGTACGCCGCCGCGGCGATGAGGCCCGCCGCGTGGACGGCGAGTCCGAACCGCCTGTTGCCGGCGGCGATCGCGCCGCCGAGGGCCGCGCCGAGCGCGTGCGCGCCCGTGTCCCCGAGCATGGTGCGCTCGCCGAGGTCGTCGGCGAGGATCGCGGCCGCGGCGCCCATCGGCGCGGCGGCGAGCGGGCCGCGCAGCAGTCCCGCGGCGCCGAGCCCCCATACCGTCAACGCGGCGCGCCCGGGGGCCACGTCCACGAGGTTGACGAGGTGTGCGGTCCCCGCGATCACCACGCCGGCCAGGACCTTGTCCGCCGGACGCTCCTTCAGCAGCGCCCCGGCCACGAGCCCGGCCGCACCGATCCCGAGCAGCTTCACGGCGCCGCTGGTGACCTCGCCGTGCCGCAGGGCGCCGAGGTGTGCCCGGAAGCCCCTCCGGTGGTCGCCCCGCAGGTCGTCGTAGGCCCCACAGGCGCCGGCGGCGAGCACCGCGAAGGCGACCGGCCCTCCCCCGGCCTCCGGCCGGCAGGACCCCCTTCGCGCCGCGCTCGCCGCGGCCAGCGCGGTCCCGACGGCGGTCGCGGGCCCGGCGTACAGGTCGACGTCGCGTCCGGCGTAGTTCTTCCGCCGCCACCGCTCGTCGTCGTGACGCCGCAGCCCGGCGTACACGGCCCGGCTCACGCCCGCGGCCACGGCGAGCGTCCCGAGCCTGCCCAGCTTTCCGATCATGGAGCCCAGCCTAGGCCGCGGCGCTCGGCACGAGGGAAGCGGGACGGAACTCCCAGCCCTCCCTCGCCCCCCACCGGCCGCCGTCGGGCGCCGGACTCGCTCCACGAGAGCGACAGGCGAGGGGCGTCAGGCGTCCGCCCGCGCCGTCGCCAGCAGCTCCTCCGCGTGGGCCCTGGCCGTCTCCGAGTCCTCCTGGCCGGCCAGCATCCGCGACAGCTCGCGCACCCGGTCCTCGCCCTCCAGGACGGTGACCCCGGAGCGGGTCACGGACCCGTCGTTCGTCTTCTCCACCAGCAGCTGCCGGTCGGCGAAGGCCGCCACCTGCGGCAGGTGCGTGACGACCACGACCTGCGCGGACTTGGCGAGCTTGGCCAGGCGGCGGCCGATCTCCACGGCCGCCTTGCCGCCGACGCCCGCGTCGACCTCGTCGAAGAGGTACGTCGGCACCGGGTCCGTACCCGCGAAGACGACCTCGACCGCCAGCATCACCCGGGACAGCTCACCCCCGGACGCGCCCTTCGCGATCGGCCGCGGCGGAGCGCCCGGGTGCGGGGCGAGCAGCAGCTCCACCTCGTCGGCCCCGGACGGTCCGTAGGCCACGGTCCGCCCGCCGACCTCGACGCCCTCGGGGTCCTCGGTCTGCCGGATGTCGAAGGACACGCGCGCGTGCGGCATGGCGAGCGAGGCCAGTTCGGCGGTGACGGCGTCGGCGAACCGTGCCGCCGCCTCCGTACGGGCGTCGGTGAGCGCCTGGGCGAGGACCGACAGTTCGGTCCGCAGCGCGTCCCGCTCGGCCGTCAGCTCCCCGACCCGGTCGTCGTCGCCCTCCAGCTCGGTGAGCCGGGCCGCGCTCTCCTGGGCCCACGCCAGGACGGCGGAGACGTCCGCGCCGTACTTCCGGGTGAGCTGGGTCAGCGCCGCCCGCCGCTCCTCGACGGCCGCGAGCCGGCGCGGGTCGGCGTCCAGGTTGTCGGCGTACCCGGCCAGTTCCCCGGCCACGTCGGCGAGCAGGATGGAGATCTCGCCCATCCGGTCCGCGAGCGCGGCCAGCGCCGGATCGTGCGACCGTACGGCTTCCAGGGCCCGCCCGGCGCCCGCGACCAGGGTCGTCGCGTCGACGGCCTCCGGGTCCTCGGGCTGTCCGGCGAGCGCCGCGTGCGCCAGGGCTGCGGCGGAGGCGAGGGCCTCGGCGTGCCCGAGCCGCTCCGCCTCCGCGGCCAGCTCGACGTCCTCTCCGGCCCGCGGCTCGACGGCCTCGATCTCACCGAGGCCGAAGCGCAGCAGATCGGCCTCCTGGGCCCGTTCCCGCGCGCGCGTGGTGATCTCGTCCAGCTCGGCCACGACGGCGCGCAGCCGCCGGTACGCCTCCCCGTAGGCGGCCAGCGGTACGGCGACGGCGTCGCCCGCGTACCGGTCGAGGGCCCCGCGCTGGCGGGCCGGCTTGAGCAGGCCCTGCTGGTCGGTCTGGCCGTGCACGGCGACGAGTTCGTCGGCGAGCTCGGCGAGCAGGCCGACGGGCACGGAACGCCCGCCGAGATGGGCGCGCGAGCGCCCCTCGGCCGAGATCGTCCGGCTGATGAGCAGCGCGCCGTCGTCGAGCTCGGCTCCGGCCTCCTCCGCCCGCGCGGCGGCCGCCGCGCCCTCGGGCAGGGTGATCCGCCCCTCGACGACGGCCGAGCCCGCGCCGATCCGCACCAGGGCGGCGTCGGCGCGTCCGCCGAGCAGCAGCCCCAGGCTCGTCACCACCATGGTCTTGCCCGCACCGGTCTCACCGGTCACCGCGGTGAAACCGGGTGACAGCTCGACAACAGCGTCGTCGATGACCCCGAGCGACCGTATCCGCATCTCCTCCAGCACGGGGAAGACCTTACGAGGTCGAGGCCCGGCTGTGCGACGGCCCCTGCCGGAACGGTGCGAACACGCAGGTCGGGAAGGCGGCTGTCACCCGTGGGGGTGGGGAGAGCGCGGCGGCCGGCCGAGCCGGTCCGCCGCCTAGTGCGGCGCGCCGCGCCAGCCCGACACCGGCAGGGCGAACTTCGCCACCAGGCGGTCCGTGAACGAGGCGTGGTGCAGTCGGGCCAGCCGTACGGGAACCTCCCCGCGCCGCACCTCCACCCGTGCGCCCGCCGGGAGTTCCACCGTCCGCCGTCCGTCGCACCACAGCACACCGTGCGGGGTGTGCGGCTCGACCTCCACGGTCAGCACCGATTCCGGGGTGGTCACCAGCGGCTTGGCGAACAGCGCGTGCGCCCCGATCGGAACCATCAGCAGGGCCTCGACCTCCGGCCAGATCACCGGTCCGCCGGCCGAGAAGGCGTACGCGGTCGAGCCCGTCGGGGTCGCGCAGATCACTCCGTCACAGCCGAATCCTGTGACCGGCCGGCCGTCGATGGCGAGCACGACCTCCAGCATCCGCTCGGGCGAGACCTTCTGCACGGCGGCCTCGTTCAGGGCCCAGTCGCGGTGCAGGACGTCCCCGTTCTCGTACACGACGACGTCGAGGGTCATCCGCTCCTCGACCTCGTACGCGCGCGTGACGACGCGGTCGACGACCTTGTCGAGGTCGTCGCGCTCGGCCTCCGCGAGGAAGCCGACACGTCCCAGGTTGACGCCGAGCATCGGCACACCGGACGCCCGGGAGAACTCGGAGCCGCGCAGGAGGGTCCCGTCGCCGCCGAGGACCACCAGCAGCTCACACCCCTCCAGGGCGTCGGAGCAGGCCTCCGGCACCACCTCCACGGAGGGCGGCAGCGGCAGGTCCACCGCCTCCGCCTCCAGGACGCGGACGCCGATCCCGCTGCGCAGCAGCCCGAGGACGACGAGTTCGGCGCTGCGCACGGCGGCCGGCCGGCCGGTGTGCGCGAGCAGGAAAACGGTGCGCTGTGCTGCTGTCGTTGAGCTCAACGAGGTCCCTCCGCCACGGCGCGGTCGACTTCCGCCGGATCGAGCGCGGGCGCCCCGGCCCGCAGCCACAGAAAGTACTCGACGTTGCCGGACGGCCCGGGCAGGGGGCTCGCGGTGACGCCCAGCACCCCGAGCCCGAGCTCGCCGGCCTGGCGCGCCACGTTCCGTACGGCGTCCGCCCGCAGCTCGGTGCTGCGGACGACGCCGCCGGTGCCGAGCCGTTCCTTGCCCACCTCGAACTGCGGCTTGACCATCAGCACCAGGTCCGCGTCGGGGGCGGTGCAGCGCACCAGAGCGGGCAGGACGAGGCCGAGCGGGATGAAGGAGAGGTCGCCGACGACGAGGTCGACCGGTGTTCCGTCGATCGCGTCGAGGGTCAGCTCGCGGACGTTCGTACGGTCCTTCACGGTGACCCGGTCGTCGCTCTGCAACGACCAGGCGAGCTGTCCGTAGCCGACGTCGACGGCGACGACGTGCGCGGCGCCGGACCGCAGGAGGACGTCGGTGAAGCCGCCGGTCGACGCGCCCGCGTCGAGGGCCCGCCGCCCCTCGACCCGCAGTCCCTGCGGTACGAAGGCGGCGAAGGCCCCGGCGAGCTTGTGGCCGCCGCGCGAGACGTAGTCGGGGTCGGCGTCGTCCTGGGCGACGACGATGGCCGCGGCGGTCTCCACCTGGGTGGCGGGCTTGGTCGCCACGGTCTTGCCGACACTCACCCGCCCCGCCGCGATCAGCTGGCTGGCGTGCTCGCGCGAGCGGGCGAGCTTGCGGCGTACCAGCTCGGCGTCCAGACGGCGGCGTGCCACTCCTGCCACTTTGGGTTCAGCTCCTGTGGTCGTACGACGATGTCGGCGGTGTCGGTCCCGGTCCGGGGGTCGGTCCGGGGCGGACGGCGTCGAGCGAGGTCAGCTCGTCCCGCAGCCCACGGTGTACATCCTCGTACACCTCCAGGTGTCCGTCGGCCGGAAGGTGGTCCGCGTCCGAAAGCCGCTCCAGGAGGGTGTCCACGGCGGGACGTCCGGTGGGGGTGCGCACGACGCCGAGGGGAGTCGGCGCGACGGGCTCGTACGCGCCCTTCTCGGCCGTCCCGTCCTCGCCGCCCGGGCCCGAGACCGGCGCCGCGCCCTGGCCGGCGCCCAGGTCCGGGTCCAGGTCAGGGCCCGGATCGGGGCCGGGGTCGGGGCCCGGATCGGGGCCCGGGTCCGGCGTCACATCCGTCACGTCGCTCATCCCCCGACGCTATCGCGAAGCCCTGGGGTACGGTCGATCACGATGGCCACGATCGAGGAGTGCCGCAGCGCACTCGACAGACTTTCGGACTCGCTTCTGCGCGCGGACGGCGACGTGCGCGGCGCCGCCGCGCTCGACCGCACCCTGAGCTGCCACATCAAGGACCTGGACACGACGTTCACCGGCCGTCTCGCGGACGGCCGGATCGAGGTCCAGGACACGGTGCCGGGACCGCCGCCCGGCAAGGCGGAGATCCGTCTGGCGATGACCGGCGACGACCTGGTGGCGATGGTGGACGGGCAGCTGAACTTCGCGAAGGCGTGGGCCTCCGGCCGGGTCAGGCTGGAGGCCGGCTTCCGCGATCTGCTCCGGCTGCGCTCACTTCTGTAGCGCGGGCTCCTGCTTCCGCGCCGGCTCCTGCCGCGTGGCCCGGGCCTTCCGCCCCGCGGGCACGACCAGCGGCGTCCCGGTCTCCGGGTCCTCGATGACCTGGCAGCGCAGTCCGAAGACCCGCTCCACCAGCTCGGCCGTCACGACCTCGGACGGCGGGCCCTCCGCGACCACCTCTCCGCCGCGGACGGCGATGAGGTGGGTGGCGTACCGGGCGGCGTGGTTGAGGTCGTGCAGGACGGCGACCAGGGTCCTGCCCTGGGTCTCGTGCAGCTCCGCGCACAGGTCGAGTACGTCGATCTGGTGCTGGATGTCGAGGAAGGTCGTGGGCTCGTCGAGGAGCAGCAGCGGGGTCTGCTGGGCGAGCGCCATCGCGATCCACACCCGCTGGCGCTGGCCGCCGGACAACTCGTCGACGTACCGCTCCGCCAGCTCGGCGACGCCGGTCGCGGCCATCGACTCCTGCACGATCCGCTCGTCCTCCGGCGACCACTGGCGCAGCAGGCCCTGGTGCGGGTAGCGGCCGCGGGCCACCAGGTCGGCGACCGTGATGCCGTCGGGGGCGATGGAGGACTGGGGCAGCAGCCCGAGCGTCTTGGCGACCTTCTTCGCGGGCATGGTGTGGATGGTCTGGCCGTCGAGGAGCACGCGGCCCTCGGAGGGCTTGAGCATCCGGGACAGGGCGCGCAGGAGCGTCGACTTGCCGCAGGCGTTGGGTCCGACGATGACCGTGAAGGAGTTGTCGGGGATCGCGACGGACAGGTCGCGGGCGATGATCCGCTGGTCGTAGGCGAGGGTGACCGACTCCGCCCTGAGCCGCTGCGTCCGGGACTGGGGCTGGGGCTGGGACTGGGTCTGACCGTCCATGGAGGTGCTCCTGAGGTTCTTCTCGTTCATATCCGTCCCGCCTTGCGTTCCGAGACGAGCAGCCACAGCAGATAGCAGCCGCCCAGCACGCCGGTGATGACACCGACGGGCAGTTGCCGGTCGCCGAAGGCGTTGGTCGCGGTCCAGTCCGCGACGAGCAGCAGCGCGGAGCCCATGAGGGCGGAGGTGGCGAGGTTGGGTCCGGGTGAGCGGGTCAGCCGGCGGGCCAGCTGGGGCGCGCTGAGCGAGACGAAGACGATGGGTCCCGCGGCGGCGGTGGCGACGGCGACGAGCAGCACGGCGGAGCCCATCAGCACGATACGGGTCCGTTCGACCCGCACGCCGAGGGCGTACGCGGCGTCGTCGCCCATCTCCAGCATCCGCAGGGCCCGTCCGTGCCCGAGGACGAGCGGGATCAGTACGCAGCAGACGCCGAGCAGCGGCCAGAACTGCTCCCAGTCACGCCCGTCCAGTGAGCCGGTCATCCACACCGTGGCGCGTGTCGCGTCGACGAGGTTGGCCTTGGTGATGAGGTAGTGGATGGCGGAGGTGAGCATGGCGGCCGCGCCGATGCCGATGAGGACGAGGCGGTAGCCGTGGACTCCGCGCTTCCAGGCGAGCAGGTAGATCGCGGCGCCGGTGATCAGGGCGCCGACGACGGCTCCGCCCGCTGCGGCGGTGGCGCTGCCCTGGAAGAGCACGATGACGGTGAGCGCGCCGACGGTCGCGCCCTGCCCGAAGCCGATGACGTCGGGGCTGCCGAGCGGGTTGCGGGAGATGGACTGGAAGACCGCTCCGCCGATGCCGAGCGCGGCCCCGACGAACACGGCGACGAGGACGCGCGGCAGGCGCAGGTCCTGGACGACGAACTCCTGGGCGACGGTGCCGTTGCCCAGCAGGGTGGCGAGCACCTCCCCGGGCGCGATGGGGAAGTCACCGCTGCCGATGAGGACGACGCCCCCGGCGAGGGTGAGGACGAGCAGCGCGAGCGCGGAGAGCGCGGCGCGGGGCTCGTACCGTACGGAGAGTCCGCCACCGGTCCGTATCGACCTGGTGGTCCCGGTCTTGGCGGTCGGCGCTCCGGTGGTCACAGCCTTGAAGGTCACAGCCTTGGAGGTCACAGCTGGGCCATCCTCTTGCGGCGTACGAGATGGATGAAGACGGGCCCGCCGATCAGCGCCGTGACGATGCCGACCTGGAGCTCCGCGGGGCGGGCGACGAGCCGGCCGATCACGTCGGAGCCCAGGAGGAGGGCGGGTGAGAGAACGGCGGCGTACGGGAGGATCCAGCGCATGTCCGGGCCCGTGATGGCCCGTACGAGATACGGGACCATCAGCCCGAGGAAGACGATCGGCCCGCACGCGGCGGTCGCGGCGCCGCACATCAGCGTGACGGCCGCCATGGCCATGATGCGGGTGCGGTTGAGGTGGGCGCCGAGGGCTCGGGCGGTGTCGTCGCCCATCTCCATGGCGTTGAGGGGCCGGGAGATGAGCAGGGCGAGCACGACGCCGATGACGATGAAGGGCGCCACCCGGCGCACGGTCTCCATGTCGGCGGAGGCGAGCGAGCCGACGGTCCAGAAGCGGAGCCGGTCCAGGGCGGCCGAGTTGAGCAGCTGCACGGCGTTGACGTAGCCGTAGAGCGCGACGGTGGCGGCCGTTCCCGCGAGCGCGAGGCGCACGGGGGTCGAACTGCGGCTGCCGCCGAGGACGTACACGACGACGGAGACGACGGCGGCGCCGAGGAACGCGAACCACACGTAGTCGCCGGCGTCCGTGACCCCGAGGAACGCGATCGCCGAGACGACCGCCGCGGCGGCCCCGGCGTTGACGCCGAGGAGGCCCGGCTCCGCGAGCGGGTTGCGGGTGAGGCCCTGCATCACGGCCCCGGAGAGGCCGAGGGCCATGCCGACGAGCAGTCCGAGGAGGGTACGGGGGACGCGTACGTCATGGATGATGACGTCGTTCCCGACACCGGTGTTCTGGAACAGCCCGTGCCACACATCGGCGAGCGGCACCGGTTTGGCGCCGATCATGATGCTCAGGACACAGACCAGCAGCAGGACTCCGACGGCCGCCACCAGGCCGACGGCGCGCACGGAATGCCGGCGCGTCGGCGACTGGGCAGAGGCGGTCGGCTCCGCGCTCGCTCGGGAGGGACTCTCGACCAACACGTGGTTAGGTTAGCCTACCCTGCCACGGCTGTTAGATCTCCGTACCGCCTCTGAGCAGCCCAGCCCGTCCAAGGGCCCCCTCGCGCGTCCTCGCCGCCTCCTCGTCACCCAGCCGTACCCTCACCACCCCGACGGCCCCTCACCACCCCAACCGCTCCAGCGCCTTCCCCGCGTCCGCCCCGCACGCGCCCGCCCCGGCTTCCGACCAGGCCGCCCCGCACAGGGCCCGTACCGCGTCCATCACGGCCCCCTCGCCGTCCAGGAGGAACGCGCCCCCGCTCACCGACGCCGCCCATCCGCCGCACACGAAGCCCCCGGCGGACTCGATCACCTCGGGCTGCCCCACCAGCAACCCCCGCAGATCCGCGTCCACATAGGTCGGCCGGTGCTCCGGCACCGCCGCCAGCAGCTGCGCCACGTCCGTCACACCGGTCAGCACCAGCAGCGAGTCCACGCCCCCGTTGAACGCCCCCTCGATGTCCGTGTCCAGCCGGTCCCCCACCACCAACGGCCGCTCCGCACCCGTGCGCAGCACCGTCTCCCGGTGCATCGGCGGCAACGGCTTGCCCGCCACCTTCGGCTCCACGACTCCGCCCGTGGCGATCCGTACGACCTCGACCGCCGCTCCGTTCCCCGGCCCGATCCCCCGCGCCCCCGGAATCGTCAGGTCCGTGTTCGAGGCGTACCACGGCACCCCGCGCGCCACGGCGTAGCTCGCCTCGGCGAACCGGCTCCATGGCAGCTCCGGCCCGCCGTACCCCTGCACCACCGCCGCCAGACCGTCCTCGTCGGCCGACTCCACCGGCACCAGGCCCCGCTCCCGCAGCGCCACCCGCAGCCCTTCCCCGCCGATCACCAACACCCGTGAACCGGCGGGCACTTCGTCGGCGATCAGCCGCGCCACCGCCTGCGCCGAGGTGATGACGTCAGCCGCCTCCGCCGGCACCCCCAGCTCGGTGAGGTGCGCCGCCACCGCGTCCGGCGTCCGCAGCGCGTTGTTGGTGACGTACGCGAGGTGCATCCCTCCGTCCCGCGCCGCCGCCAACGCCTCGACCGCGTAGGGGATCGCCTCCCCGCCGGCGTACACCACCCCGTCCAGATCGAGCAGTGCCGTGTCGTACGCCTCGCTCAGCGCCCGCGCACACCCGCCCGGCCGCTGCCTGCCCTGCCGACCCTGGCCGCCGTCACCCATGACCTCGTGCTCCTCACATCACCGCGAACGAACCGTCACCGCGAACGAACCATCGCCGCGAACGAACCATCGCCGCGAAACGATCACGCCATTCCCCGTCTCCCCCGATCATCGCTCATTGCCACCGCCCACTTACGATTGCGTAATGAACACCTCAGGTCCCGCGGCCGACGACGTCCGCGCCGACGGTCTGCACATGGTCCCGTTCCGTGGACTGCGCTACGTCCCCGAACGGGTCGGCAGCCTGGCCGCCGTGACCTCTCCCCCGTACGACGTGGTCGTACGGCCCGACGGACTGCACCACCTCGAGTCCGCCGACCCCCACAACATCGTCCGGCTGATCCTGCCGCAGGCGATCACCGCCGGAACCCGTCATCGCAAGGCCGCCGTCACCCTCGACCGCTGGCTCGCCGACGGCGTCCTCGCCCCTGACCCCGAGCCCGCCCTGTACGTGTACGAGCAGAGCGGTGACGGCATCCTGCAGCGCGGCGTCATCGGCGCCCTGGAACTCTCCGCCCCGGACGAGGGCGTCGTGCTCCCCCACGAGGACGTGATGCCGCATGTGGTCGAGGACCGGGCCGCGCTGATGCGCACCACGGCCGCCAATCTGGAGCCGCTCCTCCTCACGTACCGGGGCAACGGGAACGGAGCCGCCGAGGTCATCGAGCGCACCGCGCGGACCGAGCCGCTGCTCGCCACGACCACCGAGGACGGCTTCCGTCACCGGCTGTGGGCGATCACCGACCCCGCCGAACTCGCGGCGGTCTCCGCCGGCCTCGCGGAGCACCAGGCGCTGATCGCCGACGGCCACCACCGCTGGGCGACGTATCTGCGGCTGCGCGAGGAGCACGCGCGACCCAGTCCGTGGGACTACGGCCTCGTCCTCCTCATCGACACAGCCCGCTACCCGCTCCGGGTCCGCGCCATCCACCGGCTCCTGAACCGCCTCCCCGTCGCCGACGCGCTCGCCGCCCTCGGCGACGGCTTCCGCGTCCGCCGGGTGGAGGGCCCCCTGGCGACGGCCCTGGAGTCCCTGGAGTCGGCCGCGACCGCGGGCAACGCCTTCCTCCTGGCCGGCGACGGTGCCTTCCATCTCCTCGACCGGCCGGACCCGGTGCTGCTGGCGCGCACGATCCGCACGGACCGCCCGGAGGCATGGCGCACCCTGGACGCGACGGTCCTGCACTCCACACTCCTGGACCACGTCTGGCACGTCCCGGACACCCCCGAGGAGATCAGCTACATCCACGACACGGAGGCCGCCGTCGAGCAGGCCGTACGCCGGGGCGGTACGGCGGTGCTCATGCATCCGGTACGGGAGGACGTCGTACGGGATCTGGCCCGCCAGGGCGTCACCATGCCGCGCAAGTCGACGTCCTTCGGGCCGAAGCCGGCGACGGGCCTGGTCCTGCGGAGCCTCGCGCTGGACTGAGCGCACGAAAAAGGGCGGCACCCCCAGGGGTGCCGCCCTTCGTCATACGACGTCAGTCCTTGAGGTCCGTGTCGTCGTCCTCGTCACCGAGGTCCACGACCTCGATCTCGTCGCCGTCCTCGTCCGCGTCGTCATCCTCGTCCGCCTCGTCGACGGCGTCGGTCCCGACGACGTCCTCGGAGTCGCCCAGGTCGTCGATCGCGTCCACGAACTCGACACCGTCGAGCTCCGCGAGCCGGTCGGAGGCGTCCGTGGCGCCGTCCTTGTCCGACTCGAGCGCCTTGGCGAACCACTCACGGGCCTCGGCCTCACGACCGGCCGCGAGGAGCGCGTCGGCGTAGGCGTACCGCAGGCGCGCGGTCCACGGGTGTACGGCGGTGGACGCCAGCTCGGGGCTCTGCAGGGTCACGATGGCGGCGTCGAGCTGCCCCATGTCCCGGCGGGCACCGGCCGCGACCAGACGCATCTCGACCTGCCCGGCCTTGTCCAGCTTCTGCACCTCGGGCTCACCGGCCATCGCCAGCGCCCGCTCCGGGCGGCTCATGCCTCGCTCGCAGTCCGCCATCACGGGCCACAGCTCGACACCACCGGTCATCCGCCGCGCGGCCCGGAACTCGGCCAGCGCCTCGGAGTACTTCTGCGTCGCGTAAGCGGCGAATCCGGCCGCCTCGCGGACGGCGGCGACGCGGGACGCGAGCCGCAGAGCGATACGGGAGTACGCGTACGCCTGCTCGGGGTCCTCGTCGATCAGGTTGGCGACCATGACCAGGTTGCGCGCGACATCCTCGGCGAGCCCCTTGGGCAGGCTCATGAGCTCCTGACGCACGTCCTGGTCGATCTCGTCACCCGTGACGTCGTCCGGGATCGGCAGCCGCTTGATGGGCGCGCGATCCGGACGGTCCCGGTCGCGGTCGTCGCGACGGCCGTAACCGCCCCGGTCGTCGCGACCGCGGTATCCACCACGGCTGTCGTCACGCCGGTCGTCACGACGGAAGGGGGGCCGCTCGCCACCACGGTCATCACGGCGGAAGCCGCCACCGCCACGGCTGTCGCCGCCACGGTTGTCATCACGACGGAAGGGAGGACGCTCGCCACCGCGGTTGTCGTCACGCCGGTCGTCACGACGGAAGGGGGGCCGCTCGCCACCACGGTCGTCCCGACGGAACGACGGACGGTCGTCACGCTGGAAGCCACCACGGTTGTCGCCACCCCGGTCGTCACGACGGTCGTCCCGACGGAAGGAGGGCCGCTCGTCGCGCCGGTCATCGCGACGGAAGGGGGGCCGCTCGCCACCACGGTCGTCCCGACGGAACGACGGACGGTCGTCACGCTGGAAGCCACCACGGTTGTCATCACGCCGGTCGTCACGACGGAAGCCGCCGCCCCCGCGGTTGTCGCCGCCACGGTTGTCATCACGCCGGTCATCGCGGCGGAAGGGAGGCCGCTCACCACCGCGGTCGTCGCGGCGGAAACCGCCACCACCGCCACGGTTGTCACCCCCACGGTCGTCACGCCGGTCATCGCGGCGGAAGGGGGGACGCTCACCACCACGGTCGTCGCGGCGGAAACCGCCACCACCGCCACGGTTGTCACCCCCACGGTCGTCACGACGGTCATCCCGACGGAACGCCGGCCGCTCGCCGCCGCGATTGTCGTCACGGCGGTCGTCGCGACGGAAGGGGGGACGCTCACCCCCACGGTCGTCACGGCGGAAACCACCGCCACCTCGCGTGTCACCGCCGCGGAAACCACCACGGTTGTCACCACCGCGGTCATCGCGACGGAAGCCGCCGCCACCACGGGTATCCCCACCACGGTTGTCGTCACGACGGAAACCACCGCCGCGATTGTCGTCGCGCCGGTCATCACGGCGGAAGGGAGGACGCTCGCCACCACGGTCGTCGCGGCGGAAGCCGCCACCGCCACGGTTGTCGTCACGACGGAAGCCGCCGCCACCACCGCCACGGTTGTCGCCGCCGCCTCGGTTGTCGTCACGACGGGGCCCCCGGTAGCCGCCCTGGTCGCCACCGTCCCTACGACGCGGCTCGCGCTCCGGACGGTCGTCGGGAGAGTTGGTGGACATCGACGTGACTCCTGTCTTCGGGTACTGCAGTCATTCTCGCGCAGCCGGCACTCCGACGCGCTTCGAAAAGTTCATAGGAAAACAAAAGGACCCTTGGTCCCAGCATGAACGCTGGGACCAAGGGTCCTGAAAGATTGTTCGGCGGCGTCCTACTCTCCCACAGGGTCCCCCCTGCAGTACCATCGGCGCTGAAAGGCTTAGCTTCCGGGTTCGGAATGTAACCGGGC